>JBDRJV010000035.1:0-85788 GCA_043814605.1 Candidatus Omnitrophota bacterium
GAATTCGGCGCACCGGCAAATACACAAACTTGCCCTGTATGCCAGGGACTGCCCGGAGTGCTGCCGGTTCTTAATGAAAAGTTTTTACAATATGGCATGCGCGCAGCTCTGGCGCTTAACTGCACTGTAGCTAATTACTTAAAATTTGACCGCAAACATTATTATTATCCGGACCTGCCGAAAAATTTTCAAATTTCACAATATGACCAGCCCTTAGCCCAACAGGGATTTTTAGAAATTCAAACTAAATCCGGCAAGAAAAAAATAAGAATCTTACGTGTACACATGGAAGAAGATGCCGGCAAGTTAATTCACACGGATAATATCAGCTTAGTGGATTTAAACCGCACCGGCATACCCTTACTTGAAATTGTAACAGAACCAGATATTAATTCTGCAGAAGAAGCTTATGCCTATTTAACCGAACTTAAGAGTATTCTCCAATACCTGGAAGTCTCTGACTGCGACATGGAAAAAGGCAGTCTGCGCTGTGATGCGAATATTTCCATCCGGCCCAAAGGCGAAACTAAACTCGGCACAAAAACAGAATTAAAAAACATGAACTCGTTTAAAGGCGTACGCGATGCGCTTGATTATGAAATAAAAAGACAGGAAAAAAATATTAGCAACGGCGAAAAAATCGTTCAGGAAACACGGCTCTGGGATGAGAATAAGCAAAAAACTCTTACCATGCGTACAAAAGAAGAAGCCCATGATTACCGCTATTTTCCAGAACCGGATCTGGTTCCTTTTACAATTACAAACGCAGAAATTGAAAACGCCCGCAAGGAACTGCCGGAATTACCTCAGGCTAAAAAAATCCGCCTGGTTAAGGATTACGATATTACCGACTATGACGCAGCCGTGCTTTGCGCGGATAAACACCTGGCGCTTTATTTTGAGGCTGCGGCTAAAAACTATCCAGCTCCGAAACAAATCTGCAACTGGCTGATGGGTGATTTGATGAACTATATTAACACCAACCATATCGAAATAAAAAAAATAACTGAAATTCTGCCTTATGAAAAATTAATTGCAATGCTTAAACTAATTGATGATAATATAATCAGCGGCAAGATTGCCAAGCAAATACTTACTCAGATGATTACAACCGGCAAAGATGCGGATACTATAATAAAGGAAAATAATTTAAACCAAATTTCTGATTCTTTAGAATTAGAAACTATTTTGGATAAAATAATACAGGCAAATCCCCGGGTTGTTGAAGACGTAAAAAGCGGCAAAGATAAAGCCCGCATGTTCTTTGTGGGAGAAGTGATGAAAAAAACTAAAGGAAAAGCAAACCCGCAGCTTGTAAACGAAATTTTGGACAAGAAATTAAATAGTTAAATTTAAATCTCTCGCCTTAAAAATAAAAGGTTCGAGATCAATTCTCCCGCTAAAGCGGGCTCATTGAGGAGGTAAATAAAATGCTGAATAAACAAATACTTAAAAAAATTCCGTTATTAATAATTCTTTGCATTAGTTTGGTTTTCATCTTAAATGATTCTGCCTGCGGCAAACCAAAATCAGCTAAAGATGAAATTTACAATCAAATAGAAATATTCTCTGACGCAATTGCTGCAATTCAACAAGATTATGTAGAAACTGTTCCTTCCCAGGATATTATTTACGGCGCACTAAAAGGCATGCTTGCATCTTTAGATCCTTACAGCCAATTTATGGATCCAGACACGTTTAAAGAATTACAAGTTGAAACCGAAGGAGAATTCGGCGGTTTAGGTATTGAGATCACTATCCGGGATAATCTCCTGACAATTATTACGCCTTTAAATGATACCCCGGCTTATACTGCCGGCTTAAAAGCGCTGGACCGGATTATAAAAATTGACGATAAAATTACCAGAGATATTACGTTAACGGAAGCGGTAAAGCTAATGCGCGGCAAACCCGGGACAGATTGTACCCTAACCATCATGCGCGAAACTGAAGAAGAACTTAAAGACTATACAATTACCCGTGATATTATTAATATTAAATCTGTGCGAAAATCTGAACTTATTGAAAATAATATCGGTTATATTAGACTAACTGACTTTTCGGAAAAAACTAAAAGCGATCTTGATGCCGCCCTCTCCAACCTAGAAAAAGAAGGCATGGACAGTTTGATCCTTGATTTAAGAAATAATCCCGGCGGTTTACTTATTTCTTCCATTGAAACCGTAAGCGAATTTCTCGATACCGGAAAATTAATTGTTTATACTAAAGGGCGTGAAAAAAATCAAAACACTGAGTATAAGTCCACAGGCAAAACAAATTATAAAAATATTCCGCTCATTGTCATGATTAACGGCGGTTCTGCTTCTGCTTCTGAGATTGTTGCCGGCGCTATACAAGATCATAAACGCGGTATAATCCTTGGTACAAAATCTTTTGGTAAAGGTTCTGTACAAACCGTAATCCCTTTAAGGGATGGCTCTGCCCTAAGGCTAACTACTGCAAAATATTACACCCCTTCCGGCAGGACAATAAACGAAACCGGTATTGTCCCAGATGTTACGGTGGAGTTTGAAATGCCTGAGGAAAAACAAGACCAAGAAACAAAAAAAGATAAAAATATAGCAGTTTTTGATAATATTAAAAATGATAAAAAAGAAGATATAAAAGAAGATATTAAAAAGGAAAAAGAAGAAGAATCTAAAGAAAAAAACAAAGAAAAAAAAGAAGAGAAAGAATTTATCAGAGATGATAACCAGCTCAGAGCAGCAATTAATCTTATGCACGGAATAAAAATATATCAAAAAAACACAACAAATTAATGCGGATTTTTTATTAACAGATTATCTACAGATAAAACTACAAAAACCTTCTGCTTAAATGGACAAAAAAATTAAATTTTCCCTGATTTTAATCCTGGCGGCTGTTAGTTTTTTTTTATTGATTTGGAACAGTTTAAAAAAAACTGATTATACCTATCTGAGCATTAATTGCGATCATAAAATAAAAAAAATACTTTCAGAAAATACGGGAATTACTGCTCCCGCAGCCGAAAAAGAAAAACAGCTGTCTGCTTTTAAAATTAAGGCTGTGTATATCGAAAAAGAATACCTTGTGCCAGAGCCAAATTCTTTAGAAAAATTAAAAACAGCCATTACGAATACTTGTTTTGAGCCTTTAGTCATAAAAACCATTCAAAGCAAAAAAACGGATAAAGAAAGAGTTACCAGTTTTGATTTTTATTTTCAAAACTTAAGGCTTTACCATTTAATATTAAAGCAAAAAATAATTACAAAAAAACCAGAAAAAACACAACTAAAACAACCGGAAGATTTAACCCTTTCCCCCCAACACGAAATTAAACAAATTGCAATTATTCTGGATGACTGGGGTTATCATAACAACTTACTCGATGAAATATTTAAGTTAAATACGCCGATTACCTTTGCGATATTACCGCATTTGACTTACTCGGAAAAAATTGCTGAGAAATTAATTGATACAAATTATGAATTTATTCTGCATTTGCCGCTGGAACCCTTTGATGCCGAAAAATATCCGCTCGAGGAGAAAACAATACTTACAACCATGCCTAAAGAAGAAGTAGTTGAAATTTTAAATTACCATTTTCAAAGCCTGCCTAATTTAAAAGGAATCAATAACCATATGGGTTCAAAAGCAACTGGAGATGCGCAGCTAATGAGGATTATTTTAGAACAAGCAAAAAATCATAACCTTTATTTCTTAGATAGCCTGACTAATAATAATTCAATTGCCGAAGATATTGCTCAAGAAAAAGGAGTTACTTTTTTTAAAAGAGATATATTTTTAGATCATGTGTTAGAGCGAGAACAAATAAAGAAAAAATTTGAGGAAGTGAAAAATATTGCTCAGGAAACCGGCCAGGCAATTGCGATTGGACACGCCAAACCATTAACCGTGGAAATATTGCAGGAAGTTATTCCCGAATTAAAAGTTCAAGGATTTTCATTTGTATTTTTATCAGAATTAAAAACCAGAGGGAAAATAAAAAAAGTAAAGGGTGAAGAAGATAAAAAAGAGGAAAATACTGAGGACTCTCTTTTGCCCTCTACCCTTTCCCCTACACTTTAGAAGTTTTAAATTTATGTTAACTTTAGGTATTGAAACCTCATGCGATGAAACTGCCGCAGCAGTCGTGGAAAACGGAAAAAAAATGTTTTCCTCCTGTGTAAGTTCCAGTATTCATTTACACCAAAAATTCGGCGGGATAGTCCCGGAAATTGCCTCGCGGTATCATCTGGAATATATTATTCCCGTGGTTGAATCGGCCTTGCAAAAAGCTCAGGTCAAATTAAAAGATATCAACTTAGTTACAGTTACCCATACTCCTGGGCTTGTCGGCTCATTGCTTGTGGGAGTATCCTTTGCCAAAGCTCTGAGTTTGGCTTTAAACAAACCATTACTCGGGGTTAATCATATCCAGGCGCATCTTTTCAGCCCATTTCTTGAACAAGGAAGATTTCATTTTCCTTTTGTCGGCCTGGTTGTTTCCGGCGGCCACACCAGTTTAGCTTATGTTAAGGATTTTGATAAAATTAAAATTATCGGAAAAACCCGGGATGATGCTGCCGGAGAAGCTTTTGATAAAGTTGCAAAAATGTTAGGATTAACTTATCCGGGAGGCCCGATTATTGATAAACTCGCCAGCACAATAAACCAATCCCCTTTTCGGTTTAAATGTGCAACTCTTAACAACAGCTTAGATTTTAGTTTTAGCGGTATAAAAACTGATGTTCTTTATGCCTGGGCAAAGGTTAAAAATAAAAATAAAAAAGCCAAAGCCCAAATCTGCTATTCTTTTCAAAAACAAGTGGTTAATGTACTGGTAGATAAAAGCATCCAAGCTTGTAATAAACATAAAACGCAAATTTTATCCGTAGGCGGCGGGGTTGCCTGTAATAATGAGTTGAGAAATAAATTAATCAGCAGAGGAAAAGAAAATAATATAAAAATTTTCTTATCTGGAAAGCATCTTTGCTTAGATAATGCAGCAATGATTGCTGCCTTAGGCTATCATTTATACAAAAAAGGGGTAAAATCTAAATATACACTCACTGCTTTGGCAACCCCTAAACAAAAAAACCATTATGCTTGATTTTTTTACTTTTTTTAAATAAAAATTGACAAAATCGTTTTTTTTGGCACAATAGTATAATCAGATTTAACCCCGAACTTACGCTAAGGAGAACAGTTATGGCAAAAAGATCCCGTAAGGGTAAACTTAGATGGAAATCAAAAAAAGCTAATCACGGCAGTAAACCAACCCGTGGAGCATAATTACCTGATTCAGGGTGTTTTTTTAGGACATAACATTATGCTTTATTAAGGGGTTAGGAATTTTCTTGGAAACTTGACTTTAAATTTTAAACGTGATAAGATTTAGATGTTTTCTGAAATTTATCATCCATGGAGACTGCACTTGGAAAAAAAATATTCTTTGCATAATGCAAATTTTTTATTTTTCTTCTTTATAATTATTATATTTAGTTTAAGTGATTGCCTCTCGGCAATGGCAATGAGCAAACGACCAAATAAAAAACACGCGCCAGAATCCGAGCAATTAGTAATGCCTGAAATTGAAATAATCACTAAACCAGAAGCAGATAGATATTTATTATCCGGAAAAAGACAAAAAAAAGAATCCGGCATTGATATCAGCCCAAAAGAAGTATTGCCAGCTGTAGGACAAGACGCCAGTATAAGAGTACGAAATTACCGCGTTACAGATATCCAACAAGCTTTGGCAAACGCGGGTTTTGATCCCGGGCCGGTTGATGGAAAGATTGGGCCAAAAACAAAAAAAGCAATTTTGTCTTTTCAAAAACAAAATAATTTAACTGTCGATGGGGTTGTCGGAAAAAAGACCTGGGCAATATTAGAAACATACCTAAAGCCCCCATCGGATAAAAAAGAAGTAAATGAATAAACCCCATTAAGGAGGTGTCCATTATGGCCAGCAAATTAAAATATTTAGTTATTATCCCTTTGATTATTGGACTTTGTGGTTGTTCAGTAATTTTACAGAAAAGAAACCCTAATGATTTAGATACAATTGATAACTTGAGTACTGAGCTCGAGCAAGAAAGATTGGCTCGGGAGGAATTATTAAGAGCTAAAAATGAATTAGAAGAAAAATTAAAAAAGGAAATTGAAGAAAAACAAGTCCGTTTGGAAATGATGAATAAAGGATTGGTGATCACCTTTATTGACGAAATATTATTTGATTCCGGAAAAGATGTAATCAAAACCAATGCTTATCCGATATTAGATAGAGTAGCTAATGTCTTAAATGCGCAAGTGCGCGACCGTAATATCGCAATTGAAGGCCATACCGATAATCAGCCTATCTCCAAATCAAATTGGAAATCAAATTGGGAACTTTCTTCTGCCCGGGCCATGAGCGTTTTACATTATCTTATCGATAATAAAAACGTAGCCGAAAAACGTTTATCAGCAGTCGGATACGGCGAACATCACCCGCTTCAATCTAATGATACTGCTGCCGGACGCCAACAGAACAGACGCGTAGAAATTACAATCTTGCCTCCGGAAATAATTAAGAAAAAATCCGGGAAAGATGTAATAATGCCATCAAAAGAAGAAATAAAATAATTTATTTCCAAACTTAAATTAATTTATTTAGAAAACAAACAATGAAAGAGTCATTGCTGAAAAAGACTGTAATCCTTTTATGCTTAAGTACAATTATTAGTATGCTTTGGGCAATCGGCGCTAATTCCAGAAAAAAAGTTGAACTAAAAACAAGCAAAATCCTTTATGAAAAGCTGGAAAAATTGACCCGGGCCAATACAGTAATTATTGATGATTTAAAAAATGCCAGCAATAAGCTGGGTACTTTAGAGCAATCTAAGCAGCAGTTAAAAGAAATTCTCGATAAGGCACAAGAGAGCAATCAGGAATTACAGGAAAAATTGCAATCCGCTCAATCCGGGCAAAAAGATGTTACTAAAGAAATCGCGGATTTAAAATCCCAAATTAAGCTCTTAGAAACTACAAATACAACCTTGGGCGAAGAATTAATTAAGCTTAAAAAACGTGATATTGTACAACAGCAGGAAATAATTGAATTAACAAGACAGCTGGAATCACAAGGATTAACCCGTATAAATAAAAAGCAAAGAAAAACAGCAGTGGAATCAGAAAACAATAATTCTTCGGCGAATAAAAAGTTTAATTGGCAATAACTTATCTTAAATAAAAAAAGAGATATCAAAAGCATATCGCTCTTTTTTTATAAATAATATTTATTAATTATTCTTGGTTCTTTCTTATTTTTTGTGAAATTGAAAGACCCTGATTACAATGATTAAAGAATGATTACACAGATTATTACGTGATTTTACTAACATTTCTCTAATCAGTGTAATCTGTATCTAATCTATGTAATCAGGGTCATTCTTAAATTTCGCCTAACAATTTGCAAAGCATCGGCTTATAGAAAATTGCTCGCATTATTTAAGAATGACCCTTATTCTTCTTTTTTATTATCATCTTTAGAATTAATAGATTTTTTAAATTCTTTGATGCTTTCTCCTAAAGATTTTGCAATCAGCGGAAGTTTATTTGCCCCGAATAAGACCAGCAATATTAATAAAATTAAAGCCAGTTCGCCTACGCCAAATCTACCCATAATAAACACTCCCTTTCTTATTAATTTTTAGTATACTACAAACACAATTTTAAAACAAGCTGCAGGCTGCAAGCTTAAGTGTAGTGTCTCAATGTAAAGTTTACAAATAACGGCTAAGGTTAAACGGTTACGATGCCCGAATCGTCGGTTGCGGTGATGTATTTTTAATGCTTTGAACACATTACCGTTGTACGTTGCCGAAACAGGCTTCGTTACCTTCACCTTTTTTCCCTTTTACCGAATAATATAAATTTGTAAACACATCCTTGAGATTATATAGTTTAAATTAAAAAATTTATTGATTCTTTTTCTCAAATATCATCACAAGCCAAATGCTTAATTCATAAAGCATAATTATCGGTAAAGCTAAAAGAGATTGATTGACCATATCCGGAGTGGGGGTTAATGCCGCACCGATAATAAAACTGCCTAATATTGCAAATCGCCGGAATTTCTTCAAACTTTGTGCATTCACAATTCCGGCACGGCCTAAAAATAATAAAATTAAAGGCAGCTGAAATGTAATGCCAAAAGCAAAAACTAGACACCCGATAAATGAAATATATTTACTTACGGATATTAATGCGATTAATGTTTCTGAACCATAAGAAAGTAAAAATTTTATGGCCACAGGAATAACCACGATATAGCAAAAAGCTCCGCCCAGAGAAAAAAGCAGAAAACTTACAATGCTGAGAAAAAGCACCATTCCCCTTTCTTTTTTTCTTAAGCCGACTTCGATAAACCGCCAAATTTGATAAAAAATAAAAGGCAAAGCACAATATAACCCGACAAAAAAAGCTAGTTTTACCTGAACCCAAAAAGCTTCGGTCGGACCCATAAAATATAATTTGCCAATGGGTTTAGTCACAAAATCCATTATTTTCCCGATAAATGTATAAACTAAGGCGGTACAAACAATCGTTAAGAGTAAAGCATAAAGAATACGGTTCCTTAATTCTTCTAAATGTTCCATTAAAGAACGCGGTTTATCGATATCATTATTTTCTTGATAAAGCTCTTCTATTTTTTGTTGTTCTGCAAGATTATCCACTCAAATGTTTCCCCTGTTTTTTTAATTCTGATTCATTCTCTTTCAATTTCTCTTCTACTTCCCGTACAATCTCCTCCGGCGGTTCCTGTTCAATTGCGTTTTTAAAATCATCCGCGGCTTTTTTAAACTCATGCATTGCGCGGCCAAGCATTCTGCCGATTTCCGGCAACTTCCGCGGCCCGAAAATCAATAACGCCACAACAAAAATCAATAGTAGTTCCGGCATGCCAATTGTAAACATAGTTACCTCTTTGTATAGCTGCAAGTTGCAAGCTACAGGTTACAAGTTAAAAATCTTTAAGTGTAACTGCTTGTCTGTCAATCAAATGAAAAAAGCAGTGGTGGAAAAATTATGTGTGATTTTCTTTAATTTATACATAAAGATGAAGACAGGACGTCGAAACTCCGTAAACCAGGGATGGTTTTTTAGCGGCGAAGTCTTCAGGTATAAATTATTAGAAAATAAACATAATTTTACAAAGTGCGTTTTTATTTGTTTTTTTAAATTTCTATTTCTTGCTTTTAAAGATACCTTATAATTCTTTTAAATGCTGATAGTGTTGTATCTATATCTTTTTTTGTATGCTTGAAAGAAATAAAATTTGCCTCAAACTGCGACGGAGCAAAATAAATTCCTTGATTAAGCATAGCGCGAAAAAATTTTGCGTACCTTTTTGTGTCCGAAGATACCGCTTGTTTAAAATTTGTAACCTTTGATTTTGTAAAAAACAATGTGAACATTGAGCCGGCATATTGCACGCAGACATTGATTGTATGTTCCTGGCATATTTGTTCTAAGTTTAGACACAGATATTGGCATAACTCATTGATTTTATTATAGTTCATTTTTTGCAAAATCTGCAGAGTTTTTAAACCGCTGGCTACAGCCACCGGATTACCGGAAAGTGTGCCGGCCTGATACATCGCACCCAGTGGTGAAACATGCTGCATAATTTTTCTGTTTGCTCCATAAGCTCCGATAGGCAACCCTCCTCCGATGATTTTACCTAAGCATGTAATATCCGGATTGATTTTTAGGATTTTCTGTACCCCGCCAAAACAAAAACGAAATCCTGTCATCACTTCATCAAAAATTAGTAAAATGCCGAATTTTCTGGTCATTTTATGCAAGCAGAATAAAAATTCTTTTTCTGCCGTAACTACTCCCATGTTACCGCAGACTGGTTCTAAAATTACCGCAGCAATTTGCTGATGATTTTGTTGAATAGCTTTTTTAAGTTTAGGAATATCATTAAAAGGTAAAACAATTGTATTCTTGATAAAATCCGGCAATACTCCGCTGCTTGTGGGAACCCCAAAAGTAGCTGAGCCGCTGCCTGCGCGCACTAAAAGGCTTTCACTGTGGCCATGATAACACCCTTCAAACTTGATAATTTTATTTTTTTTAGTATAGCTGCGTGCCAATCTGATTGCACTCATTGCAGCTTCTGTGCCGGAACTAACCAAACGGATTTGTTCAATACTGGGAATTGCTTTGGTGATAATATTTGCTAAATCTATCTCTGCTTTTATTGGTGCGCCAAAACTTAAACCCTGGGTCAAAACCTGTTTTGTTGATTTAATAACGCGGTTTTGTGCATGCCCCAGAATTAACGGCCCCCAGCTTAACACATAATCCAAATATTTGTTACCATCAACATCATAAATATATTGTCCTTGTCCTTTTTTTATAAATAAAGGATTCCCGCCTACAGCTTTAAATGCGCGTACCGGACTATTCACTCCGCCGGGGATGATTTTGATTGCTTGTTTATATAGCGCTTTTGACTTGTTTGTTTTTTTCATTTTTGCCTGCTCGTTTTTCTTAGCCTGCATCCTGTTACTTGCAGCCTGAAGCCATAAAATATTTTGTACTTATTTTCTTGAATTCTTTCAGTGTAAAAAGCATTTTATAATTCTTTACTTTAGCTTTATTTGAAATATCACTAATTACGTTAATACATTCCTGTTGCGAGTTGCAATGAATCATTGTGTAAAAATTATAAGGCCAATCGCGATTTTTTCTTCTTAAATAACAATGACTGATTTGTTCTGTGCTTTTAATTATTTTAACGATCTTACCAAGATTAGGCGCTGGCACAGACCAAACACACATACAGTTCGTTCTATAACCTATTTTTTTATGATCCAGGATTGCGCCAAACCTACGCAAAACTTTTAATTTTTTAAGTTTTTTAATCTCATATATTACCTTATCTTCACTTATCTTAAGTTTGAGGGCAATCTGTGCATAGGGATTGTCTTTTACGGCTAAATCCCCTTGCACAAAATTTACTATTTCCTTTTGAATTTTTGTTAACATAAAAACATTTCCCTCTAAGGAACCCCCTTCGACAAAAGCTCAGGGTAAACAGGAAATCTTCTGTGCTTAACTTAGGCTGCCAAAAAAAATACCAAACCTCAGAGAACACAGATATACACTGATAAATTTTGATAAACACAGATGTAAACTATACATTATTTGTTCATCAAATATTATAAAATTATCCCTTAAAAATTTTTACTCTACCATTATCATTGCATTAAAATTATATGCTTGCTGGCGGCATCTTTAACCGCCGCCATAGCTATATTAAATGCAAAGATAAAAAGAAAAATTCATTTTTCTTTTTTAGCTTTCATTTAATATATTACAGCTGTATATACAGCACAAGCATATAATTTTCTGCAAAAAAAACTTTTTTAATCCTTTTTTATTAATCCTGTTAATCTGCGAAAATCTGTGTCCTATTATTTACTTCCAACCTCGCCACTGTTCTCTTCTTTGAAAGCACTTGGCGGATTTATCTCGCCACTGTAAACTTAAAAAATGCGCTTGGCGGACTCCTGGCTTCTTGCCTTCCTACACTCCATGAATATATTTTGAGTTCATGGTTTCCTTATAGAAGCATGGTTTTAACTAAAATTTGAACTCAGTATTAATTTTAAATGTTTTTTCACTCGGTAAAACAAGGATTTTTTCTACACCTTTACGCTTTTTAAACTCGAACAAAAATTGATTGATTTGTTTTTTTGTTCTAGCGGAAAATGTAAACCAAACATTATATTCATCTTTTCTGAGATAATTATGGGTGATATTATTAAAGGAATTAATAAAAGAAATATTTTTATTTAAATTCTGATCATCCAGCTTTGCGGCAATCAGCACGCTTTTAAACCCTAAATGCCTGCCGGAAACAACTCCGCCAATACGGCGAATAATTCTTTTTTGTTTTAAATTTTTTATTTTAGTTAATAATCTTTTCTCGCTGATACTAAGTTTTTCGGCGATCAAGCGATAAGGGTTTTTTGTTAAAGGAAAATTATTTTGCAGTTCTTTGAGTATAATTTTATCCTCTTTCTTCATCTTTTGATTTTTCTCATCCTTCTTCCTGGCAACGCGGCCCTCACTCGTCTTTCCTGTATGATTAAGGTTCATATGTACAGTTTAAATCACTCGCCAGATAATTTCCATCTGATTGATAAAATGCTGCTGCCCGGCACCCGGCACAAATTGTCTTAAATTCACAAATACCGCATTTACCATCGAATTTCCGTTTTCTTAAATCTTTGACTACTTTGTTTTCCTGCCAAATTTTTTTAAACCCTTCTTTGCGTACATTGCCTAAACTTATCGGTATATACGGACAAGGGTGTACCTCTCCGTCCGGTAAAATACAGGCATAACTTATACCGGCTAAACAGCCTTTTTGAAAACGCGTTTGAATATTTTTTTGTTTTGCGATTCTCACAAATTGCGGAGCGCAAACTGGTTTTAATTCTATTGGTACTGTTTTTTGTTTTGTTAAAATAAGTTCGATTAATTTCTCATATTCATTTGCATCCGGGATAACATCATCTATTTTTTTCCCCCGGCCAGTCGGTACAAGAAAGAAAATATGATGTGCTTTTGCTCCGAGATTTAGAGCAAAATCCGTAATTTTTAAAATTTCGTTAATATTTTTGGTGGTAACTGTTGTATGGACTTGAAATTCAAGATTTTGTTTTTTACAGGCCTTCATCCCTGCTACCGCTTTATCCCAAGCTCCAACTGCACAGCGGAATCTATCGTGTTTTTCCTGATAAATAGAATCCAGGCTTATGCCCGCTCTTTTCAGTCCTGCTTGCTTTAAGGTTGTAACCACATAATCATCAATTAATGTTCCGTTTGTTCCTAATACACTAATTAGCCCGTTTTTTGCGGCAAAATTGATTAGTTTATAAACATCCGGCCGGAGCATGGGTTCGCCGCCTGAGAAAATAATCATACGGAATCCTAATGATTTTAAATCTAAAAGCAGTTTTTCTCCCTCAAGAAGAGAGAGCTCATTGTTTTGAGCCTGGCCTGCGTCACGGTAGCAGTGTTCACATCTTAAATTACAGGCTTTCGTAATATTCCAGGATACTAACATGTCTTCACTCTGTATATGTAATCTTAATAAAATATGGAACCCCCACGGGCTAAAGCCCGTGGTTCCTGGGGTGGAATACTCAAGCGGCCTCCTTTTATCCGCGCCATAAATGGACGCGGTTTTCGGCCGCGGATGTATAAAAACGGGCACGGAAACCGTGCCCCTACAATAGGCAACAATATGAGAAATCAAAAACTACAGCAGAAATTTTCCGCTGATCCAACGCGCAACATCCTTTGCATGATAGGTAATAATTAGATTTGCTCCGGCTCTCCTCATGCTTAATAAACTTTCGAGAATTATTTCCTTTTCATCCAGCCACCCCAGAGAACCCGCGGCACGGACCATTGCAAATTCACCACTTACATTATAAACAGCAATCGGCGTGTTAAATTTATCTTTGGCTCGGGCAACAATATCTAAATAAGCTAATGCCGGCTTTATCATAACAATATCTGCACCTTCTTGAATATCTAATTCGATCTCACGCAAAGCTTCATTACAATTGGCCGGATTCATCTGATATGTTTTGCGATTACCCGATTCCGGTGATGATTTAGCTATATCGCGAAACGGGCCATAGAAACTTGAGGCAAATTTAGCACTGTAAGCCATTATCGGAATATGTTTAAAATTATTGGCATCTAAATTTTTGCGAATCGCACTAACCTGCCCGTCCATCATACTGCTGGGGGCCACCATATCCACACCCGCCTCAGCATGAGAAAGCGCCATCTTGGCTAATAATTCACAGGTTGCATCATTATAAACAACTAATTCTTGTGCCTGCTTTGTTCCATTTTCATCATCGTCTTTACTTATGGCGATTTTACTCACAATCCCGCAATGTCCGGAATCAGTATAAGCGCAAAGGCAAACATCCGTAATCACCAAAAGATTCGGATATTTTTCTTTAATTGCTTTAATTGCAGTTTGAACAATGCCATTTTTCGCATAAGCAGCTGTTGCCCGCTCATCCTTGCGTTCGGGGATACCAAAAATCATTACTGCTTGAATATGCAGTTCATTAATCTCTTTAATTTCTTTTAGCAAATTATCCACGGATAATCTAAAAATTCCGGGCATGGATTCTATTGCTTCTTTTTTGTTTTTACCCTCAATCACAAATACAGGATAAACTAAAGAACGCACATTTAATTCTGTTTCTTGAAACATATCCCGTATTGTTTTGTTATTTCTTAACCTGCGTAATCTTGTTACTGGATAATACATATATCCTCCATAATTAAATTACTAATTAATTCCAAATGACAAATTTATCTTTTATTAATTACGGGAGGGGACAAGCCCCTCCCCTACAATTTGTTTGTTTTCTGCCAAACTACTTGGTAGATCCGCTATGTTTTTTGGCGGAGACATTTATTTGGTATTTGCTTATTTGGCATTTGTCATTCCGATAATATTATCGGGTTACCCCACCATCAACTTTTCTTCGGCATAAGTATAATTTATTTTCCGTTTATACCCGGCAAAGGCTAAAACCGCAGTTAACGGCCCGAGCCGGCCTAAGAACATCAATATTGTAATTAAAAGTTTGCCCGGCACATGCAAACTGCCCGTAATCCCGCAGGAAAGACCGACGGTGCCAAAAGCCGAAACCACTTCGAAAATTAAATCCCGGAATGAAATTTGTGTTTCATAGCAAGAAACCAAGTACATAAAAACTATTACTAAAGCTAAAGATAAAACAAATATTGCTATTGATTTTCCGACAATAGAATCCGGTATTTTTCGCTTAAACACACTAATATTATCTTTATTTTTTAAATTACTAAAAAATGATTCAATAATCACCCAAAAAGTTGTGGTTTTTATTCCGCCGCCTGTAGAGCCCGCCGATGCGCCGATAAACATTAATATAATGATCACAAATAAGCTGGCATTATTCATCCGGCCGATATCTACAGTATTAAAACCTGCGGTTCTTGCGGATACGGATTGAAAAAAACTGATGAGTATCTGGTCGCGAAAAGGCATGCCTTTTAAAATTTGGTTATACTCGGCAAAATAAATAAACACTGTCCCGGCAATCAATAAAATTATGGTCATGACTAAAACTAATTTAGTGTGTAATTTTAACCCAATACTTTTTGGCCGTTCGTCTTTGATATATTTATCACGAATATCTTTAACCACAATAAACCCTAAACCGCCAAAAATAATTAAAAATGAAATTGTCAGATTAATTGTCACATCCCGGGAGAACTTCATCAAGCTATCCGGAAAAACCGAAAATCCGGCATTACAAAATGCAGATATTGAATGAAACACAGATACATACATCCGCTGCCCCGGATCACTAATGTAAGGTTCAAATCCAAAATACAAAAATATTGTCCCGAGCAATTCAATGATTATTGTCATTTTCGCAATAAAAATAACTAGCTCTAAAATCCCGGCAATACTATCCTGATCTAATACATCCTGCATGGCCATAGCTTCTCTATTCGATATTGATTTGCCGGCAGCTAAAAACAGCGTTACCGAAAAAGTCATAATTCCCAAAGCCCCAACTTGAATCAGCAAAAGAATTACGCATTGGCCAAACAAACTAAAAAAATTTCCGGTATCCTGAACAATCAATCCGGTAACACAAGTTGCGGAAGTTGCCGTAAATAAAGCGTCAACAAAACTCAAGCCTTCTCCGTTTTTTGTAGACAAAGGCAGGGTTAATAAAACTGCGCCTAAAAGAATCGTCATCAAAAAACTGACCGCTAATAATTGAGCGGGCTTTAATCCCAAAAGGCTGATAATTTTCTCAATAACTTTTTTACGGAAACACTGCCTTAAGAATATTAGAGCCTGATGAATAATTACAAATAAACAGGCTGTATAAATACCTTTTAAAAAATACAGGCAGGGAATAATCACAATAAAATCAAGCCAATAATTCTTAAAATATTCTTTTTTAGGTTTAACTGTAAAAAACCGTAATAAAGCCGTAATTGTAAAGATACATAAAACTGTAAAATCAATTAAATTTTTATGTATAGGGTGAATATCCAGGATAGGAATAGCCGAATGCAACGCCAGGATAAGCAAAGAAAAAACTGCCGTAATTGCCAGTATTGTTCTCAGAATAAATTGTAATGCATTGTTTTTTTTACCCATATTATTCCCGGGATTCTCACAGCAGAGATTCATCAGCAATATTTACTTTAAGTTATACGATATATGAAATAGCATCCCTACCAATGACTTTTGTAAAAAAACTATAATAAAAAATGCCAAAAGCGGCGATAAATCTATATGAATTTGCATCGTTAAAGGCATTAACAACTGCCTTAATGGCTCTAAAACCGGATCAGTCATCCGGCGCAAAAACACAACAATCGGGTTATACGGGTCCGGATTAACCCAGCTAATCAAGGCCCGGATTAAAATCATCCAGTAAAGACAGGTTAGCCCTAAACCCAGTACTGTAGCTAATCCATCTAATATATAGGCAATAATAAACATAATTATTTGCTTAATTTCTCATCTAATCCAGTCTTAAAAATAAGAAAAAGTCAGTATTTTTAGTATAACGAGTATACTAAGAAAAATCAATAAATTTCTCTTATAAGTAATTTAAGGTAAGATTAGTATTTTTATGGGGTTAGTGTAACCAATGTCTGTTATTAATAACTTACTTATATTAAAAACAGTAAAAATTTTAACTAAAGGAGGTTAATGGAGTTACTAAGATTTATTATATTGCCTGTTCAATAATTATATCTGGATAAGATAACTCAGGGGCAAACCACTTTTGAGGAAGATTCATCTCTGGCAGAAAACGAGGTATTGAGGGAATTCCTTTCCCTGAACGAATACTTTCTGAGAAAATTTCATCTACTGTTCTATCATCGCTTATAAATGCATTGTCCGCTTCTCTTTGAATCTGATTATTAATTCTATTAACTTCACTTTCCAGAGCTTCTTTTAAATTGTAAAATTTTTTATCCTTAAAAAACTCATTAAAAATTTTGTTTAAATTTTTTGTATTAATATGCCTTATAAACTCCTTCACATAAGCAACTTCGGCAATTCCTATGCTGGGAATAATCTCGCCTTTTTGAGCTGCTTTACAATAAGCTGCATAAAGTAAAAATTCAGGGCTTGATGCCAATGTTCCGCAAAGTGTTAACGGATAATTATATTTTTTAGAATTTGACAGCAAAATATTTAAAGCATCTATCAAATCTGGGCTCAGCTGATTAAGAATTTCACTCATGCCTACAGTTCCTCTTTCTACCTTTTCTCCGCGATGTACAGCTAAAAATGTTATTAAATCATTGGTTCCAATACTGCCAAAATCAGAAATTTCCATTAAACTAGAACTAGACAAAACAGAACTTGTAGTTTCAAACATCAGGCCTATTTGAAAACCTTTTATATCTTCTTCAGATATTTTAATATAACTAGGGTCTTCTTCCTCTCTCTTATTTTCATCTTTTTCTAATAATTCTGTTTCAGCTTTCTTGACAAGGTCCCTTTCTCTGACCAATTCATCAACAGTTGAAACCATGGGAAAAAATACTTTAATTACTCCATGTTCTGCATAAACCCGCATAGCTGCTTTAATCAGATTTTTTGTTATTCTTTGTCCCACAGCATCATCAAGTATAAACTCAATCCCCTGGAGTTTATCATCCACGCGTTCCTGATCATTAACTTCATCTTCTGTAAGCACTAAATCATAAAAATCCTTTACATCCGCATCCGCAGCCCGGGAAAGCTGGCGGTCCGGCATTCTCACGCTTAATGATTTAACTTTAGATTGAATAATAATATCTTTAAATATTTCTATCCATTTATCTTCTGGGATATCGCTTTCAAAACGCTGGAATTCATTTTCTGTCCGATATAAAGCAATTCCATCCACGCCAATTTTATCAAACTGCGTCGCTCCTTCAAACCCGTCTAAATTAACCATCAAAGACATTTCTGTTCCGTCTTTTGTCTTGACCGGGTCAAGTATTTTATTTTTACAATATTTTTCTCTAGCCACTGCGTCTTTCTGGATTGCTATTGCTTTTTTCTTATCCATATCATTAGGGTTAATTATTAAACTATGGTCTTTTGTATTTAAAATAGCTACTTCCCCGCCCTCAATTGCTTCCAGCGTCGAAACTCTGACTCCATTAATTGTTGTTGACGCTTCTGCAATAATGGGAAAACCCTCCCCCTTAGCAACCAATGAATAATGTTTTAATCCTTTCCGGGTAACTATTCCTACACAATTCGGATAAAGTTTTCTTATTCTCCAATATTCAGGGATACTGCCAATATCCTGTGGTAATAAGAGAATAAATGCGGATTCTTTTGGGGCATTATTAATTTTTATAGATACTTTATCACTTTCTGAGTAATCTTTTTTACTTTTTTTCAATTTGTACAATCGATACAATTCATTTGCAGCAGTTGCGTTTTCTATAGCTGAATTAATAACTACACTATTAGGATTAATACTGTGTACAGCAAGCGGCTGAGTCCCAGAAAAAATTGCTCGTTCTACAGAGTAATTCTTATTACGCATAAGATATAATGTTTTCCAAGTTAGATTTTGCAAACTTCCTTTAAAACTTTTACATGTAGCAATTATATTACTATTATATTCGTTAAACTCCTTGCTTTTTTCTCCATATTTCTTTTTAATTTTATTAAGCTCTAAAGTATATTTTTTAAGTTTTTCAGAATATTCTTTATCAATTTCCAAAAATGTATCAATTAAAAATTTTTCTTCTTCATTTTTTGGATTTAAATTTTCATCCGCTTCCATTATTTTATATAACACTTTAGAAATATCAATTGCAGCAGAAAAAATTTCATTATTTAAATCAGCATTATCGCTTTCATTTTCTGTAAAATTCATTATTTCTGAAAGAAATTTTACTATTGGGGATTTTTTTGTTTCATGCGCATAATCAACGCTTAGACTAAATGCTTTATTAAATAATGATTTTACTTCATTTCTATATTGATGATTTTTGTCTTCCAAATTTTTAATGATATTTGATATTGCTTTTCCTAAATCATCAATATCCTGTATTATATTTTGGGAAGTATAACCCTTAAGAGGATAAGACAAATATTTAGGATCTTCTTCAGCTTTAACCATTATTCCAGAATAACAGTTGGGAGGAGTTTTGTTAGATACTCCGTTTACAGAAAAACCTTTTTTCATTGTTTCTCGCATTTCTTCAGTTATCAACTGGATTTTTCTTCTTTTCTCGTCGCGGTTTTTTGCAATAGTTCCTAAATTTATTTGTTTTCCTTTCATCTGATCCATACTTATCAAATTTTTTTCCTTACCAAATAAATTGCTTTTTATTGCATCAATATTTAATCCTTTTTTATCTGCTTTTTCTTCAGTTGAAATTTCATGCATTTCTATAAACATTATTCCCAAATCATCCTCAGCTAAATTTTCATTTGTTTTAAATGTTGCGCTTGTGTCCTTATAAGTATTACCTTTTAATGTTTTTTCTATAAATTCAGAAATTTTTCCCTTTACTCCCGCTTCATTTTTATAGACAACAAATGATTCTGTAAATTCCTGTCCTTCAATACTCACATTTCTTAAAGTAAGTATAAATTTCTGTTCCTGATTTTTGTTATTCAAAATATTTTTAATCATCTCATTAATAGAAATAATCTGATAATACAATGTCTCCAAAGAAGTTCTTTGTTTATATTCAAGAGGCATTTTCGATAGGATAGTATCGGCTAAAAGCAGATTCAAAAAAATAAATTCTTCTTTTTCTGCAGAATCCAGCCTTTTCTGCCCCAGGAAGTTTTTTTCTGAAATTAATTGGAGCAGTTCAGCTTCTTTGTCGGTTCTTGCTCTAAACGGAAGTTCAGATAAAGAATCAATGATATATACAGGTTCATACTTTTTTGTTTCTTTCTTGGTTTCGGCAGTCTTTGAAAAAACATTTTGTATTGCTTTATTGCTAAGCTCTATATCCGGAGCAAGATTATCATGGTCATAAGTAATAAAAGCCAGAGCATTGCTTAATAATAATAATTGTATCAGCAATAAACTTGTAAGATTTGTGATGAATTTTAATTTCTTATTTATTTTCATTTCAATTGTCCTGCTTTTTAAGTAGCGAGTAGTACCCTTACGGGCACAAGCGAGTAGCAAGTAGCGAGAAAAATATTTTTACTTTATGCTAATCGCTAAGCGCTATCTTTAAATCGCCTGTTCGATTATCCCTTTATTAATAAATAAATTACTTTCTTGCGCTTCAATGGGCAATGCTGGCTTTATTTGTTCGAATAAAACATTGAAATCCAACATGGAGTTTTGCGCTTTTATTGCAAAAATATCAAAATTATCCCAACCTTCAGATTCATATGAATTAATTTTTTCAGTGATCAAGTTATATTTTTTAAATAAATCATAAATATAGTCGCTCCCCTTTAACACAACCATGTATAAAACTCCGTTGGGAGTAAGATACATATTAAATTCAGAAAACAATTTATTAAAAAACTCATAACTATTTTCTATTTCGGATACCCCTCGGCGTTGGTTAAATTTCGGAAAAATTGTTTCCCCGGGTGGGAAAAATGCCATTGCACTAAATTTTCGCCCTTTTAAATTAGCAAATAAATTAGAATTTATTACTTCTACTTTATCCTCAACTCCTAAAGCATTAACTACCATCCGCGTATTTGTTATTGCTGTTTTTTTGTAATCAATGGCAACTGCGTTAGCTCCTGTTTTTTTTGCAATAATTCCGCTAAGAAAACCTGCGCCTGAGCCAATTTCTAAAATCTTATCCTGAGAATTAACTCTTTCTAAAACACTTTTTATCAGTATTTCTGTAGCTTTATTAATTGGATAATATACAGCAGAAACATATGGCAATTTATCAATACCTATATTCCAGTTTTTTAAAGAAACAGGCTTTATTAAAAAGATAGAAACTCCTTCATCAAAAATAAGTGAATTATCTAGTTGTTTTTTTAATTTTGGTAATTGTTCCGGGTCTAAATCCATCGCGGTAATTTCAACAAGATTGATTAAAAAAGTTCTTCGGTAATGCATTAATTTTATCTTTAGTGCTAAAGGGTAGTTATCAGAATTTCTGATTAAAAATGCTTCAAATTCATTATTTAGACCTGGGATAATTTCTTTAACTAATTCTGTATTACCAATATTGACCGGAATATTGTTAGCGATTGGATTTTTCTGCTTAATAATTTCAAGTTTCAAATCGTCTAAAAAAACTTCAACCGTAGAATTAAGCTTAGGAAATTTAATTTTATCAAATAATGGTTTATTCCTATTCTGCCTGGTTAGAGAAATTTGTATATTTTTAAAAATTTCAGAAAAGTTATTAGCATTTAATTGCATTGCCGGTGAAAGCAAATCGCTATTTTTATACGCAAAATTTTTCCCTGCTCCAAATGCCCATGTATGGGTTATTAAAATAAGCATTTGAATTAAAATAAGTAATAGAATATTAAAAAACAATTTCTTATTCATAATTATTAATTTATCGTTAATTTATACTTTTAAAATGGTTTTATTATATTATATAATTATATCATATTTAAATTAACTTTGCAAATCATTGAATTTATAACTTTCTTTATATCAATTAGATATGATAACTTATAAGTAAAATTTATCTTTAAACATTAAATTTAACTAATTAACTAAATAAAATACTCAACTAGTTTAAAATACCATAGTTAAGTGTTTATGAACATTAGGTTTTTAAATTGAACGCTCTAAATTCATTATGAGTGCTTGCGAAGGAGCAGCGCTTTTTTCTAATATTTTATCTTCTCCTGTGTTTTTGACTGCTTCAGCCTGTTGTTGGGATAATTTTTCACTGAGTAATTCTAAAGCTTTTTTCATTGTTTGTTTTATTACAGGCAATTTAGTTTTGTCTTTGTAAAATATAACTAATCCCGGAGTCCCGCCAATAGCCATCATTCTTGCACTGTTACCGAATTCATAAACATTTAAGGCAATATTTAAAGTTAAACCTTTAGAGATTTCCAAAGAACCAAGCTCCCCTTCACCTTCCGGAAAAGAATGCGTAGGAATAAGAAATGCCAGAATTGACCTTTCAACCTGTGCCTGCATTCCTTCAATCGCAACATGAGAGAAACCCGGAAATACCATGCTAAAATTACTAATCCCGAATTTCCCTAAATTTTCATTAATACTTTTTTTAACCTCTCCGATGTTTTCATCCTGAGCATCTGAAATCATATATCCTAAGCCAAAATATTCAACAGTATCCAACCTGCCTTGTTGCTGTAACAAGTTAAAATAATAGCTTGCAATTACCTCCGGAGCATCATCGAAAGATTTATCCTTATAATTATTTTCTTCTTCCTGAGATATATTTTGTTCGCAAGCCACAGACATAACTATTCCGTTGTCTATATCCTTATGCACAACAACTTCATTATCTAAAGGCGGCAACGAATAATCACTGCTTAATCTGCCCATATTTTTAAAGGCCTCGAAAGAATCCAAAATCACATCAACCATTTCTGTTTTTTTACCGCCAGATTCTGCATAATCACTATAAAATATTGTCTTATTAATCGCTGCCAAAATTATTCCTGCTAAATCTTCAAGATTAACCCCCAAATCATCAGCAACCGGAATCAGCACATTCTCAATATAAGCATTAAAAGCTCCTGGCAAACTGATATCATTTACATTCATTTTTGCCTGTTTAATTTTATCTGTAAGCTGTTTACGCCACTCGGATCTTCTTATCGCTTTAGCCGCTTGAGCATTTTCTACAACCTCTTTCATCGGGATTATTCTATCTTTAAAACTTAATGCCTCACCAGGCTGTTTAAGCTGGCGCAGCATCAGAATTCCCTGAGATTCCGCTGTTGTTTCTCGGGTTGTTTTTACCGCAAGATTTGAGGTTGGGTCTTTATCTTCAAAATGGGAAAGCGTGATTACTTCTGTCTGCATCAGAACGGTAGCCCGGGCTTGAACCGCTAAATTATAGGCTAATTTTCTGTCTACTTCTGCCTGAGAATCACCTTTATTGACCTTTTCTATCCGCAACTCAATTACCTGCACAGGGATTTGATATAAACTTCTTAACATATTACTTTGAATTCGCATCGCCGCAGCCTCAGGAGAATTAGAGTCAATAAAAAATATAAACTGATAAAGATCAGGCCGGGCTTGTGCCAATTGCATATAATCATTATTGTTATCTCCAAAAGCAGAGAAAGAATGAATAAAATTATTTCTTTGTAACCCCGGCGCCAGGCCGGCAATACCTTCATTTGTATTCTGCGCATGTTCCATAATAAAATTTGATAAAGTTTCCGGATAAACCATCCAAAATTTATTACGATCTTTTGTATAATTTCGGCGTGCAGAAACAGCTAATTTACTTGCCGCGTTATTCATTGCCTGGTTAAGATTATTATCTTTTATCCGTTTCGGCATTAATTCAATATTCGTTTGATAAATCCCCTGAGCATAAACCTTGAGCATTTTTTCCGCCCAATCAAATGTTTTATGTTTATCTTTAAACTGTTTATATCCGATAATTGCCAGCCAGGAATATAAAGGCCCATAAACCATATCTGTTAATTCTAACATGTGCCGGCCGCCAATATCACTTCTGGTATTATCAATAAAGTAAACTGTCCCTTGCTCTGGATCAATGCTCATGGTCAAATTTTTTACTCTTCCTGCATTAGCCCAGGAAATCACATTTAAAATCTGCAGGAAAGCATTCGGATTAATCAGAATTTCCTGTAAATCAGCGGGTTCCGTTGTATTCCCGCTGCGGCTCATAACCCACATGATTACATTTTTAATTGTCGGGTCTCTAAAATTTTCTAAAACCTGAAGGATTTGTGCCGGATTATCAACAATTTGTAAATTAAAGTTTATGCCTAAAGCTTTAACTAATTGATCCAGGATATCTCTTAAACGACGCGCATACTGTTCATTTGCGCCAATGCCATTATTCAACACATTATCAATTTCTTCTATGTTCAGGTTATTTTCCATAAAATTTCTTAAGCCATCAATTGATTCTCTTAAATCCGAAAGCCCTTTTTCTCCATAAATTTCCAGATTAGATTCACTTGTAAACCACTCTGGTTTTTCTTTTCCATAACCAGGAAGCTGTAAAAACCGGCCGTAAAAATCATCAATCCCGTCAAAATGCGGAAAACTTGTTGTCTGCGCATCAATAAACTTTTGGATTAAAAGATTAGACAAATAATTTGCTGGGCCTGGATTTAAAGCCGGGCTTTGCGAAGCAGGATAAACAGTAACTTCTTTATCCGTTACATTAATTTTAAGATAATTGTCACTTAAATCACTTATATTTAATGTTCCTGCATGTTTTGCTGCGTTAAGTTCATATCTTAGTATTTTAGATTTTAACTTTGGATTTTTCTTTAATATTTCCAAAACCTGCTCTTTAGTCTTACCGGATTTTTTTGCTAATTCAATCACCGCCGGAACAAATGCATCTGCATCTAATGCATTAATAATTGTGCCAATAAGCCTTTCATAATTATATATACCGGCAAGATCCATAGAAGCTTTAATCTCTTGCATTAAAAATTTTGGGTTTATTGCGGGTATCGCGTACTTTTTTAGAATATCTTCTTTCTTAATGCTAAACATTTGATAGAAATTGATATTTTGCATATTAATAACTGGAGCAAGATTATTTCTTTCTTGAGGATTTGCACTTAATGACTTAATATCCCCGTCAGCAAAAGACATATTTGATAATAAAAAACCATGAATAATTAGAAGAGTAAGAACTTTAACCCAAAATTTTCCTGTAAGAAACTTAACCATGTTTTACTCCTTTATGGGCAAACATTAATTAAAATATTTTTACTTGAGAATTAGGAATATTCCTTTTTAATTTACCTTTAAAAAGAAATAAATAAGTTCAAAAGTATACCATATAATATTGTTATATACAAGGGCCGGAATAATTTTTCTTTTACTATAACTTGCTGTACATAAAGGTGTTAAGATAAAGATTGAAAATTGTTCAGCATATAATTTTATTAAACAATTATTTTAATTTAATGGGGAGGAATTTTTATCCTAAAAACAATTAAAACCGAAAAAGACGTTTAAGGGCAACATAAGAATACCAAAACATATTCAATTTATAAGGAAATCGGATAATTATCCGCACAATCCTTTTAATATCCAGAAAAAATTTACGATAGGCAAGCTTTTGTAATTGATGTAATCTTTTTGTGGCAACTGTACTTAAATTAAAATCATGCAACCAATAATCAACTTCATAATATTGTTCTGCGGGTAATTTTGAGTATTTTTTTGCTAAATCCCATAATCCTGTTCGTTCAAAGGGAACAACAATAAAAAAATTTGCTAAATGAAGTTGAGATTTAACTGCAAAATCTATAGTCATTTTTACTTCCTCTTCAGTTTCAGTAGGAAATCCGAGCATAAAAAAAGCTTGGATAAGAATCTTATATTTATTAAGCAAGTTGATACTTTCAACTATTTTTTTTAAATCAAGATTTTTTTTAATTAATTTTTGAATACGTGCTGATGCTGTTTCAACTGCAACTGTAACTAAGTTTACTCCGGCAGCTTTTAATTTTTTAACATCCTCTTCATTAAGAATATCTCCTCTTAAAGCGTTAGGGAAAGAAAATGAAATATTTAACTTTTGTTCAACTATAGAATCAAGAATTTCATGCATTCTTTTTCTCTCAAAATTAAACGTATCATCATAAATTAAAAATTGGTGAATATTAAAATTTTTCTGCATATATTTTATTTCATCAATTACATTATCCGGGCTTCTCCCTCTAAATTTCTTACCAAAAACATGATGACAATACGCACATTGATAAGGACATCCGCGGCTTGTAAAAATCGGCAAATACCTTAATGGTCCTAAGGTAGACATATTTCTTGTTTTAAAATATTTTTTTAAATCTAACAGATCAAAAGCAGGATAAGGCAAGGAATCTAAGTTTTCCATAAAAGCAGGCGAACCTGTAAAAATAACCTTACCTTCTCGGGCAAAAGCAATCCCTTTTATCTGAGACAAATTTCCGTTATTGAGCAATACTTTAACTATATTTTCTATTGTCCCTTCTGTTTCTCCTACAGCAACTAAGTCTATTGATGGCTCAAGAGCCAGACTATCATAATGAATTGTTGCATGAGCTCCTCCTACGATAAGTTTAACATCAGGTAATGTTTGTTTTATTTTATTAGCAACCTCAAGCATCAATCCAGCATTATAAGTCATTGCCGATAAGCCGACAATTGCCGGGTTTTCTTTTTTAATCACCTCGGTAATTTCCTGCGGATTCATTTTTTTTATCTTCATATCAAGGATATGAACATTTTTAAAACCAGATTTGCGCATTACAGCTGCTAAATAGCAAATTCCCATCGGCGGGGTCATTATCGGATCATTAGATGTAAATTTTCCGATATTTATAAAAATTATTTTTCCCTGTTTTGACATCATTGAGTCTGTACGCCTTTCTGATTAAAACATAATATTTTTAACCAAACTAAAAATTTTAAATTCCCAAGGAAATTTAAAATTTAAATTCTTAAGACGATATCTGGCAATCGGTCTATATACTTTGCATAAAAGTCTAACAAAAACAGATTCGATTATATCATTGCTTTTTTCATCAATAAATAAACTTAAGAAAAAAATAAAATTTAACTCTTTTTTTTCTTTGGCATTAAACCAGGGCGTAATTATCGTTGAACCGTCTATTTTCGCCCATTCTTTTAAAGAACCAGGCATTTTAAAACCCTGTCCTTGTGCCTGTTCTAATAGTTTTGTCCCTGGCTGAGGAGTTAAACAAAAAGCCGATAATATCCTTGCTTGGGGATTATCTTCAAGCAGTTTAAACATTAAATCAATACTTTTCTTTAAATCTATACGTGTTTCACCCGGCATGCCAATCGTAAAATAATAATAGCAAATCATATTAGTTTTTTTAAGACGATTATTTAATTGAATTATATCTAAAAGAGAGGATTTTTTCTGCATTCCTTCAAGCATTTTAACAGAGCCTGATTCTGCTCCCATACGTAAAATAGAACATCCTGCGTGTTCGATCAGCTCCAAATAAGCATCACTGACGCTAATTAATTTATCAATATCCACTCCTTGTAAAAACCATTTTATAGCTATATTTCTTTTTATTAATCCCCGGGCTATATCTTCAACTCTTTTTAGATCTGTAAAAAATGCATCATCAATAAAATCCAAACAGCTAACATTATATTCTTTTACTAACCGTTCAATCCGCTTTAAAACTTTTTCTGCGGATTGAGCGCGCCATTTTCTTTTATTAAACACAGGATTATAGCAAAAAATACAATCCTGCACACAGCCGCGGGAAGTTTCTATATTTAATTTTAGTTTGTCTTTTTCAAACCGGGATCCAGCACTAACATTATATTCAGACACATTAATCAGATGATACGGCAAATCCGGTAATTCATTTAAATCAATAAAATCACGTATTCCGGTAAAAATAAACTCTTTGTTCTTTTTATAATAAATACCCCTGACCTTTGAGATATCTTCTTTTTTTTCAATTGCCTGAGCAAATTCAAACAGAGTTTCTTCTGCTTCGCCCACACAAACATAATCAATGCTGGGTTCTTTTAATACAACTTCCGGGATTAAACTCGGATGCACTCCTCCCCAGATTACAGGGATATTAATTTTTAATTTGAAATTTTTTGAACTTTTTAGATATTCAGAGATTTCCAGCGCATGCAAAATTTGTGTGCCCCCCATTGTATGCACGCCCGCTAAAATTGTATCTTCATTTACTATTTTTTTTAATTCGAGTTTCCAATCACAATATAAATTCTGGTCAAAAATTTTTACATCATATTTCTCTGTTAAATAAACCGCAGCACTTAATAACCCCAGCGGCAAGGGCCGTTTTTTACGCAGATTAACAAATAAACCGCCGGTTTTAGGATAAATGAGAATTATTCTTTTCATGTTCAGGTCTCAGGTTACAAGTTACAGGTTTTAAGCCACAGGCATGTACTAATTCTTCTACTTGCTACTTGCTACTTACTGCCTGATGCTTGTTACTTATTGCTTGTTACTTTTAAAAGTTTATCAATAAATTTATCCGATAAATATTTTTTTACTAAATACTCTTTTTTTGCTTTTACGCTTATTGATTTATTTTTCATGATTAGATATTCTTTAATTTTAGATAAATTTACCTGTAGCATTTGATAAAAAAGCAGGATTATACTTTTTTGAAAATACCTGCGGAAATGATATTGAGGATGCAATAAAAATAAATATTTTATCGGGTCAAAGGTAGAAAATAAATTAAATAAAAAATGCTCAGTGGAAGATTCATCCGAACAAGTCAACCTTGCATCGTGATAAAATAAATCATCAATTTCAAAATCTTGGGTAATATTTTTATATCCGTAAGTTGTGGGAAAAGCTTTATAATTTCCCGCGCGGGCATCTGTACAGTATTTACGCGCAACAGAGTATTTAAGTTTTTCTGTTTGCTTTAATCCCGGAATACCGGAAATAAATAAACCCGTAACAAATATGTTATATTTTTTAAGTACTTTTATGGCTTTGAAATAACCCTGATCACGGGTAGAATTATCTAACCCCTTATTGATTCTTGTTAATACCCGGGGATTTGTATGCTCAAACCCAATAATTATTCTCTTCAAACCGCTTCTTGCCGCAAAATCAATAAAACCCGGATTATTAATAATTGTATCAATTCTTAAAAAAGCGCCCCAGCTAAAATCAAATCTCTCCGACAGCATCATCTCAATTAATTGGCTGTCCCTGTTAATATCATTAGCAAATCCATCATCAACAATCGCCAGTTGAGAAACCCCCAGGTTTTTTAAAATTTTCAATTCTTCTTTAACCCTGGGAAGAGATTTATACCTCTGCTGTTTTTCCCAAAAAGAGTTAACCAAACAAAAATTACAATCATTAATACAACCGCGGGAAGTTTCTATGCTTGCCGAAAACCCTTTCTGGGAAAGCATTAAATCATAGAGTTTAAAATCAATAATCCCCCAATTAGGCAGAGGAGAACAATCTAAATCATCCAATAACGGATAATCCCCGGTATCGATAATTTGGCCGGCTGCCTGATAAATAAGTCCCGGGATATCTGCAAGATTTTGCCAATCATTTTTATGGGTTGAAGCTTTAATCAGCCGGAAAAATGTGCCTTCAGCCTCCCGCTTTACAATTATATCCACGCCTCTTTCAAGCCACTGCCTTGCATAAACATTAGCATGAATCCCGCCTGCGATAATTGGTTTCTGGGGGCAGATTTTTTTGATTATTTTTATCGTGATTTCATAATTAAGACTAACCAAAGAATCCATTATACTTAAAACAATAACATCATATTTTTGAACAAGTTTTTTGTATTCGGGGATTGTTAAACTATCATAAAAACCGTCAAAATAAAAAACTTCATGCTCCAGCGGGACTAAAGCAGCCAGTAAAGGAAAAGTTACTCCGGGATTAGAAAAAAGATATCTGGCAAAATCATTACGAACCGGCCAGGCAGTATGAATATCTAAGGGGTTTAAGAACAAGATTTTCACAAAACTAAAACCTCTTTTTTAATATTTTTGATTTTTTAGTTAAAGATTGTGATAATATCCATCCCGAAAGAATTGCTGTGGTTACTCCGGTTCCGGGGAGGGTCCAGTGCCCGGATAAATAAAGATTTTTAACCGGAGTTTTTTGCTTTAAACGGTAAATCAAAGCTTGCTCCGGTGTATTCGCCCAGCCGTACATTGACCCCTGAAAACTTAAAGAAAAATTATTTAAATCCTGAGGAGTAAATATTTTTTTCACCACAATATGTTTAGATAAGTTTTTCACTTTTTTTTCTACGATATTAATCATTTCATCCGCGATTTGTTCTTTTGCCATGCGCCAGTCCCGTTCTGTTTGCCAGGGGAAAAATGCCGTTAAGATTAATGTGCTGTGCCCGGGAGGCGCTAAGTTAGTTTCAATATGCGTTGGTGAATAGGCACTTAAACAAGAGAGGATTCCTTTTGTCAGCTTTTCAAAATTTAAGTTAAAATCCAGCGATTCATAAAAAAAATATTCATGTTTATCTAAACCATTCTGAGCAATATCAAAATCAAGGCCCAAGAATAATTTAAACGGGCCAACCGCCGGAGATAGTTTAAATAGCTTATTCATATATTTTTTAGGCAAAAGATCAGGGTTGATTAATTTGGTAAAAGTCTCTATAGCATCGGCATTAGAAATAACTGTGTTGGCGAATATTTTTTCCCCGTTTTCTAAAATTACCCCTTTTGCTTGATTTTCTTCAATTATTATTGCTTGAACTGCAGATTCAAGTAATACTTTCCCCTGTTTTTGTTCTATCGCCTGGACAAAAACATCGGTAACTTTTTGTGAACTGCCTTTTGGATAATAGGTATGTTCTCCATAAAGCCCGCTCATACAAGCCGCAAGCATCAACCCGGATATTTTATCTGGCGGTAATCCTAAATAAGGCCAGCAAGCCGTAAATAACGCCGCTAAATGTTTATCTTTAGTGATAATTTGAAAAAACTTATCCGCAGTTTTCCGGGAATTAAACAGCCAGAATAATCCGGTAAGAGGATATAATATTTTTTTTAATACACCAATCTTATCATAATCACTTCTTTTAACCGCTTGTTTACCCTGAAAAATCCGCGCGGTAATCATTACATCCTGACGCCAGGCAATCATTAGTTTAAAAAACCTACGAATATCTTTTTTATTGCCCGGAGAGTACTTGAGCATAATTTTTTCCAGTGCGGCATAATTACCCGGTAAAGGAATTTCACAATCCGGTAAAACTAAAACAACAAAGGGATCAATTTTAAAAAATTCAAGTTTATCTTTTATTTGATAATCTTCCAGCACCCGGGCACAATTTCCCCTTTCATCAATTCCGGTTAATTGATGCACGGCTAAATCAAAAGTATATCCGCCAAGGTTAAAAGCTGAACAATTTCCTCCCGCAACCCGGTTACGTTCGCAAACAACTACTCTTTGCCCGGCTTGCGCTAACCCTAAAGCTGCAGATAACCCTCCCATACCGCTGCCAATAATTACTGCATCTGCAATCTGTTTATTTTCTGTCATTAAAAAATCCGGATATCTTTTAATTGTAATTGAATTGTGGATATCCCCTGCCACTCATTCATCGCCGGTGAATAAACAATAGAAAAACCTTTATTAATATGTGAAATGTCCAGATCCGTAAACTTACTGCCAAAAGCTTCACAAGTAACTTTTCCGTCTGTAACCCACATCTTAAACCCGTTACCGCGTAAAGCCTTTGGCCTGCCTTTTAAAGCTAAATCACGTGAAATAAATACAGGCCGCGGGTTGCCCATACCAAACGGAGCGCACTGTTCAATTTCGTTAATCAATTTTTCCGAAAGCACGCTTAAATCAATCTCCATATCAATATCAACCGTGGGAATTAAATCATCTTCGGTTAAGGATTTTATCGCCATTTCATTAAAAAACTCTTTGAAACTTTGCAGGTTTTCTCTCAAAATACTAATCCCCGCGGCTTTTTCATGGCCGCCAAATTCTTGTAATAAATGACCGCATTTAGTGAGTGTTTCAAATAAATGAAAATTTCTGATTGAACGCCCGGACCCCTTGCCTGTACTATCTTTAGTTGAAATTAAAATTGTCGGCCGGTAAAACCGTTCGGCAATACGCGAAGCAACAATGCCGATAACTCCAGGATGCCAATCATCATTGTGTAATACAAGAGAGCGGTGCTGTTTAAAATTTATTTGGGTTTCAATCATGGCTAAAGCGCCGCGCAGAGTTTTAGCTTCTTCTTTTTGCCGTTCTTTATTTTCTCTATCCAGGTTTTGTGCTAATTTAAGTGCCTGCACATAATCACGGGTTAAGAGAAGATCTAGGGCCATTTGGGCTGATCCCATGCGTCCGGTAGCATTAATCCGCGGGCCTAATATAAATCCGACATGGTAGCTTGAGAGCTTACGTTTAGATATTCCGGTAATTTCGATTAAAGCTTGCAATCCTATCTTTTTTGTCTGTGATAATCTTCCCAGCCCTTCTTTTACTAAAATTCGATTTTCACCCACTAAAGTTGCAACATCACTGATTGTTCCCAAGGCCACTAAATCCAAATGTTGGTATACATCGCTGTTTTTCCCGGCAATAGTTTGGGCTAATTTATAAGCAATCCCTACGCCTGCTAATTCTTTAAACGGATACTGACAATCTTTTTGCCAAGGATTAATCACTGCATAGGCTGCAGGTATTTTATGCTCACGCGGTTGATGGTGATCGGTAATAATAATATCAATACCCTGTGAATTTAGAAAACCTGTTTCTTTAAAACTGGATATTCCACAATCTACGGTAATAATTAATCCTGCTCCTTGCGCTTTTAAATATGCACAGGCTTCTTGATTCAAGCCATAGCCTTCTTCTACCCGGTGCGGAATATAACAGTAAACATCCGCCCCCAAATCTTTAAGCACAAAAAACAATAATGCACAACTGGTTAATCCATCAACATCATAATCCCCGTAAATAAATATTTTTTCTTTTTGTTTAATTGCTTTTCTAATCCGCAATACAGATTTTTCCATATCCTTAAGTAGTAATGGATCAAAACAATTATCAATACAAGCATTTAAATAAAAATCCGCTTCGGCTAATGTATTGACTTGCCGATTGAGAAGAATTTGGGCAATAATCGGAGAAATACCCAGTTCTTGGGAAAAATTATTTTGTTTTTTTAAATCTATCTTGCTAATGTTCCAGTTTTTTTGCATTTTTGTTTGTTTTTTATCTTTTTTAAGAAAAACCGCTGTTTTTGTTTTCTGCTTGCAGAAATTTCTTGCGATAAGAAATTGCCCAGTTTAACAATACTAATTGAATAATAACAATAAAAAAACCATATCCCAAATATCTAATACTTTTAGATCCTTGAAAAAAAGAATAACCAAAATATAAAATAAAAATAAGAATTCCTGTAATTAATACCCGGATGATTTCTCCGTTATACACCACCTGAGTTAAACTATACCGAAGCGGGTTTTTTTCTTTATATTTTTTGAATCTAGGAATAAATGCTGGTACGGAATTTTTATATTCTATATACTCGGCTTTAAATAAATCCGCTAATAAGGCCTCTTCCTTCTTCACTGTCCCTAGGTAAAAAAAGAAAAATAAAACACAGTAAGCACCCCATAAAATATAATTACGCACAAAAAAACAAAAACCGAGTCCGATTAAAAAATTGCCGACATATAACGGATTACGCACAAAAGCATAAGGCCCGGAGGTGGTCAACTGTCTGATTTTTTTTATATACCCGGCTGCCCATAACCTGATCATCACTCCGGCTAAGATATACCCTATCCCAAACCGAAAATTATTTTCCGTAAAACCCTGCTTATAAGCAAAAAATAAATATACTATTGCCAGCGGATATGCTGCCCACAAACGCATTTTTTTAAATCTAAACTTTTCCAACTTCAACTCCTCATTATTTGTGTAATATTTAATGTATAAAGTGTGATGTAAAAATCAAATAAAAAAAGCATACATTGAGAAATCATATGTGATTTTGTTTAATTTATGGATGGAGATGAAGACCCGCCTAGTCATCTTCAGAGTAGCCTCACTGTGGTGGCGAGGCTGGCACGATGTCGCAACGCCATAAACCAAGGATGGTTTTTTGGCAGCGAAGTCTTCAAACATAAATTATTACAAAATAAATATTATTTCTTAGGATGTGTTTTTATTTGATTTCCAAAGATCTATCATTATTTTATTGCGTTATTACTGCTGCAACAAATTTAAATTATAAGTGCAAAAAACTTATTTTTTCTAATCGCTAACCGCTATATTAAAATTTGTATCCAATTCCAAAATTAATTGCCCATTCGTCAAAAAAGCGTATTTCTGCATTAGCATTTACATCATCTTTAATCTGATAATCAGCCCCCAGGAGAAAACCCCAGCAATCTTCGCTTTTTAACCGCCGCCTTAAATCACCTTGCTTGTACTTAAGCTGCGTATTGCTATATTGAGGGCCAAAATAAATATCGTTTTCCCTAAATTCTTTTATAAACAGCCATGTTCCCTGCCATTCATCCCAAATTACCCGGTGCTCTATATTATTGACCGTATCTTTAAACGGATGACAACTTATATGCTGGAATCCAAAGATTGACTTAATTTTTTCTTTCTCATCTGCATAAAATAGATAGCGAATCCCATAACCTCCGGCAAAACCAGTCGGGAAATCAAGATTTAACCCATCATTACGCTGAAAAGAAACATTGCCCAACCCAACTTTTCCGTCAATAAATAACCGCTTGGTTAAGCCGTAACTGGCTTTAAGAAAATACTGGGTTGTCGCTCCCTGGCCCGGGACTTTATTAAAATCACGCTTAAAGATATGATTATACTGAAAACCCCAGATTGTCGTGTGCAAACCAGGCAGAAAATTCCCCTCAGACGGAATGGCCAATAAACTCGGGTAAGATAAAAATAAGCTTAAGAAGCTGATTAAGCTTATGCAAACAATAAATTTTATCCGTTCCATGGAAAAACAAATCCTTGTTTTTTTATTATAATATATATAATAGACTGGTTTATTAAATTTAACAAATTATTTTTTAGATTTTTTAGCGTACACTTCTTTTATTACTAACCCGCTCTCTAAAATCATCCAGATTTCTAACATCAATACGCAGATACTAATAACAAAAAGCCCCCAATTTGAATTTTTATAAAAATTATTTAGATTGATTAGCATTGCCCAGCCCGTCATCAGGATCATAAAAACCATGGGGATTGCTGTAGCGAGAGCATTTATTTTTTTACGTGCTAAGGATATTGTTATGACCAGCAATGCTAATCCGGCTAAAAGCTGATTTAATGCCCCAAACAAAGGCCAAAGCACTAACGCCCCTTTTCCGCTGCCATTAAAAAAAGCTAAGACAAGTGCAGAAAATACCGCAATACAAGTAGCAGAATATTTATTTTTTAATTTTGGCATTCTCCAGGCACAAGCTAATTCTCCCACCACATAGCGCTGGATACGTGTTGCTGTATCCAATGTCGTTGCGGCAAAAGAAACCAAAAAAACTCCCATAATTGTAATCGTAATTTTAGCTGGAATCCCTATGGTCCTGATTAAATTAGCAGAACCAGTTACAAATGCGCTTAATTTTGAGGATAAACCACTGGCCTGGGACCAGCTTGCGTATTGATAATTAAACGCCGCCACCCCTTTTAAAACCTCACCCGTTTGTGTCTTTAATCCCATACCCAGGCCTGCACTAACGGCAATAATCACAAGAATTGCTAATATTGCTTCAATTAACATGCTTCCGTACCCGATAAACAAAGTATCTTGTTCTTTATCACATTGCTTAGAACTTGTACCCGAAGAAACTAAACTATGAAACCCGGAAATCGCCCCGCAGGCAATCACGACAAAAATAGCCGGGAATAACGCTGGCGCACCTGGGGGAGCTAAGTTAATTGCGGGTGCCACAATACTAGGATTTGCCAAACAAATGCCCAAAGCTAAAAATACCATGGCAACTAAAAGCTGGTAAGAATTGATAAAATCTCTGGGCTGTAATAATAACTGTACCGGCAAAGTTGAGGCAAAAAAAACATAGATTAATAAAATTACAATCCAAACTGCAATTGGCTCAAAACCAAAAAACCCCGGTAAATTTAAAGGTAAAAACGCACCCATGATAATTGTCAAATACATTAAAATAACTGCGATTATCCCCATGATATTGGGATTTTTATTTTTCTGATAAATCATTATCCCTAAAATTACCGCGATAGGTATTTGCAACCACACTGGCAAAACTGATTCCGGATACATGGTAAATAAAATTGCAATAATTAATGCAAAAACTGAAATAACAATCCAAAGCCCGAAAAATATAATTAAAAGAAAAAGCGTCCTGACTCTCTTGTTTATAATATCAGCCGCCAGATCTCCTACGGAACGGCCTTGTGCACGCAGAGAAATAATTAATGCGCCAAAATCATGCACAGCTCCGATAAAAATTGACCCAAACAATATCCACAATACTGCCGGCACCCAGCCCCAAATAATTGCAATTGCCGGCCCGACAATCGGCCCCAAACCAGCAATAGATGTAAAATGATGTCCAAAAAGCACTTGTTTATTAGTAGGAATATAATCCAGATCATCCCGCTGACTATGGCTGGGGCAAATTGTTTGCGGATTAAGGCGAAAGATTTTTTGAGCTAAGAATCTACCGTAAATTTTATACGCCAGCCAAAAACAAAAACTCATTACAATTAATAAAAATAATGAACTCATAATCTTCTCGATAATTTTTAACTACTTTAACAAATTATTACAAAATGTACGGGCATGCCCGTACCCTACATGATTATTAATTATAATTTTTTGCGTCCTTCGTCATTGTTCTTTCATCTTTTGCTTTTACTATTATCCGGAATCAACCTTCAACCCCTAACATTCGCACTATAACCTAACTTCATCATTATCCACAACTTCGGCTTCTACATCAATAACTCCACCGCTTGTATCTGTATGACTATGATTATTATTCTGATGATCTCTATTCTCGGAGTTAAAACCTCCTTGCGTTTTCTGAAAAGAATCTTTAAATGTGCCAAATAAAACATTCTTGCCCACAAGTAAAGCTGCAAAAAAAATAACCAGTAATATCCCGCCTAAAGCCAGCCAGAAGAAAAAACGAAAGAATAATAACCCAAAGAAAAAATTAAATAATAGAAGCATGCCTATAAAATGCACCAATTTACCTACTATATATAAAATTCTTGAACTTAACCGCATTATTTCCCTTTTAAGCTTGCTTAAAAATCAAACAAAAAAAAGCAGCCATTAAGAAATTATGTGTGATTTTGTTTAATTTATGTATGAAGATGAAGACCCGCCTAGTCATCTTCAGAGTAGCCTCACTGTGTTGGCGAGGCTGGCACGACGTCGTAACGCCGTAAACCAAGGATGGTTTTTCGGTGGCGAAGTCTTCTATACATAAATTATTACAAAATGAACATTAGTTTCTTAGAATGCGTTTTTGTTTGATTTTCAAAGATCATTTATCACATTAACATATATTTCTACACATTTTTTCCCGCCGCAAACCCCGTAGAAAAAGCTGCTTGTAGATTATACCCACCGGTTAGACCTGCAACATCCAAAATTTCTCCGCAAAAATAAAGCCCAGGAACAATCTTTGATTCCATGGTTTTCGGGTTGATCTCTCTAGTGTCTACCCCGCCCCGGGTAATCATGGCCTGTTCAAAAGCAAAAAATTGCCGGACTTTTAATTCTAATGATTTTAAATTATTTATCAAGCTAATTTTTTCTCTTTTACTTAATTCTATCATTTTCTTATCGGTAAGGATACCGGATATTTTTAATATTTCATGAACAAATTTAACCGGCAATATCTGCGTAAGAAAATTTTTACATTTTATTTGTGATTTTCTTAACGCTTTATCATTGAATTGGTTAAGAATAATATCCTGTGTTAAATCCGGCAAAAAATCAATTTTTAAGATTACATCCTGCTTTTTGATTTTATCAATAAAAAGACTAATATCCAGTATCCCTGGGCCGGAAACGCCAAAATGCGTAAAAACCAATTCGCCCTCTATAGTTTTTTTTCTTTTTCTATTAATATACAGGCTAATCCTGGAATCAGAAAAACTTATACCCTGAAGATTTTTTATCCATTTATTATCAATCACTAAAGATGACAATCCCGGGCGTAAATTAATAATATTATGCCCAAGTTTTTCTGCCCAATTAAACCCGTCTCCGGTTGAACCTGTAGCAGGATATGTTTTTCCTCCTGTAGCGATAACAACTTTCTCTGTATTAATCTGTTCACTACAATCTGTTTTTACAGCCATAATTTTCTGATTCTTTGCAATAATCTTTGCAACATTAGTGTTTAATTTTATTTCAACCCCGGATTGTTTTAATGATCTTTCTAAAGCATTAACCACATCCTGCGCATTATCAGAAGCAGGAAAGATTCTTCCTTTATTTTCTGCTTTAACTTTAAGCCCTGATTCTTTAAAAAAATTAATTAACTCTGTATTATAAAAAACATTAAAAGCATTATGTAAAAATTTAACTGCGTCAACATAATGTTCCGGAAAATCCGATAGACTAGAAATATTTGTTAAATTGCATCTGGAATTTCCGGTTAACCGCAGTTTTTTGCCGAGACATTTGTTCTTTTCTAAGAGCAAGACTGATTTTCCGCTTTTAGCCGCAGTTGCTGCGGCAATCATCCCCGCCGGACCTGCACCAATAACAATTACATCAAATCTTCTATCGGCCATATTTTAAATATCCTTAATAAAATCAAAAATAGTAACATAATAATCACTTATTCAAGCCGCCCCGCGGTACTGCTGGCTGAATTTATTTGTTATTTTAAAATTATTTTTCTTCACTCTTATTAATTTAATTTTTCATATAAATAATAATATTGCCCTGAGTCTAATAAAATTTTATCCATTAAAACTACATTATCTTTTGAGTACATTAAAAATTCATATGGAAGATCTGCCTTTTTTAACATTTCCATGTTTAGCCCTTGCCGCAATTCATTTATCTCAACCCAATCTTGGCTGATATTTACAGGCGATATATAATAAAATTGGCTGTGAACATATAAAGCAGATAACTCTCTATCGCTAAACTCCTGCATAAATGCTTCTGGTTTCTTTGATAGTAGATAGCCGATAAAATTTTTTTCTAAAACAGATCCTCCTTGAATAAATGCCAGGTAATTATAATATTCTTTTATTTGTTTTGAATAATTCTCTTTTTTATAATTTCCCGTATATTGTTTTTCAAAAAAACTTAAATACTTTTTCCCTGCCGGATACGCCCATAACGAATACGGCCTCATTTTCCATTTCGCAAATAATAAGTTGTGCATACCTGCAATCTTTGTGTCCCTGATCCTAAGATTAAAGGAAAGATAAAAAAATTGATAAAATAACAAAAATATCACTAAAGCAATACTGCATTTTTTAATCAGGCTAGGCTTAAGCTTTGCAATCGCAATCCCCCAGAGCATGGCTACAGGCGGCATTGCCGGGAGCAAATATCTCAATGCTTGATCGTTATAAAAAATGAGGAGAAAAAACGGCAAAAGCATCCAGAAAAATAAGAGTTTTTTATATTTTATTTTTATTGTGATTATGGTTGCTATTGACATGCCCGCAGCTGCAATCACCAATAACCCATTATCTTTAAAAAAACCAGCAGTATAAAAAATAATGTTTTCTTTGATTTTACTTAATGAACTTAATTGATAGATTTTACCGCCTAATGCTTCTGACCTAATAGTCGTAATCATCCAACGCATATTTTCCGTTCCATGCCAGTATAAAAAAATTAAAAATGCCGGGATAAAAAATACAGTAAAATTTACAATCCCCTGCCAAATATTTTTTTTATTTTTATTTTGTTTAATCAACTCAAAAATATTATCTAATATTATAACGATCAAAAAAGAAAAAAAATAAATTATAAATGATGGTTTCCCTAGAATTCCCAGCCCGCAAATTATTCCCAGCATAAAAGAACTTTTCAGCGTTTTAAACCCCTGAGTTACAAGAAAATAAAAAGATAGTGTCAACAATGCTATTAAGGGAATATCCTGGTTATATATGTGCGAATAATTAAATACCAGAGGAATTAACGATATGAATAACATTGCAAAAACACCCGCTTTTTCCCCTTCAATTATTTTCGTTGTTTTGTAAATAAAAATTAACAGGATCAGAAAGAAAAGAAAAAAAGTCATTTGAATTTTAAAAAAAGAAAAACCAATTGCAAAACTACACAATGAACTAACCACATATAAAAGAGGAGTTCTGGGGTACGGCCAAAAAAATTTTTGATGCCGGATATTATTTAGCACGAGTAAAAAATCAGGTAACGATTGACTCAGGTTTTTATATATACATAGTACCTTGGGAATATGTTCCATTTCTAGTTCGTGTATTGGAATATGATGATTCATTACCCAAAATAAATGACAAAAGAGATGAAACAATATCACAAAAATTAGGATAAGTTTAAATTTTATTTTTTTTACCTTTTGAATCAAGTCGTTCTTTTTGTGTTGTTCATCCATAATTTTTAATTGAATGTAAAAATCAGCTGCGGCTTGAGCCGAATTTTAACCCGGTAAGTAGATTACCTATTCTTTTACCCAGATTTTTTTAAATTCTTCCGTGATTTCCTTTGCAATAATATTTTCCAGTTCAATTTTTTCTTCCGGCTGGGTATTATCTTGTTTATTTTTTAATTTTCTCGAAGCAGACAAAAACTCTTTAACTGATTTTACTTGTGCTCCGAGAGCGCGGCAGTAAAATTTGATTTGTTTATCATCGCTGATAATTACAATACATTTAGGGTTTCTCGCTTGTTCGACCATGTGTTTTATTTTTTCATCGGCATTCTCGTTTTTACTAAATAAAACCCGCACATAAGTATCCATAGCAGGAGAACAAATCTCCGGCTGGCCGTCAAAAACAATACTAACCTGATTGCGGCGGCTGCCTTGCGGCTGATACTGTTCAATAAAACGCACAAGCCCCTGCCGGCCGCCTCGAAGCTTTTGATCTGTAAGAAACCCCACCTGCTTTATCACGTTGTAGCCGTCAATTATATAATGCAAGGACATAATTGTCTCTCTTCCCTTTTAAATCCTTATTTTTGTTTAAGTCTTAACTGCCCGCAGGCACCCTGGATATCTTCCCCGCGTGAACGCCGCAAAGTAAAATTTATCCGGTTTCCCTCTAAAACCCGCTGAAATTCATTAAGCTCATCCGGATTAATCCGGGTAAACTCCATGCCTTCAACAGGATTAAACTGAATTAAGTTAACTTTACATTGAAAATTCCGAAGTAATCTCGCTAACTGGTCTGCGTCAGATTTTTTTGAGTTTAAATTATCAATTAAAATATATTCAAAAGTAATAACCCGATTTGTCATTTGTGTATATTTTTTTGCTACAGCAATTAACTCTTTTAATGGATGTTTTTTATTTATCGGCATGATTTTATTACGCAATTCATCGGTGGCAGCGTGTAATGATATGGATAGTTCTACCTGAATACCTTCTTTGGCTAAACGGATTATTTCTTGGGGTAAGCCACAAGTAGAAATAGTAATTTTGCGTGCGCCGATTTCTAAACAATCTTTATGATTTAAAATCCTGATTGCCTTTAAAGTATTATTATAATTTGCTAAAGGCTCACCCATCCCCATAATCACAATATTCGTAATCGGTTTCATAGGATTGTCTTTTTTTATTAATAAAACTTGAGATATGATTTCATCGGGAGTTAAATTTCGAATTAAACCGTCTTTACCGCTGGCGCAGAATGCGCAGCCAAAAGCACAGCCAGCTTGTGTGGAAAGGCAAATTGTCGCTCTTTTTTTAGTAGGGATAAAAACTGATTCTATAGTTTCGTTATCCCCGGTGCGAAAAAGATATTTTGTTGTTTTATCAAGTTTTGAAATAAACTTTACTTCTTGATTTAAACTTATAATTGATAAAACTTCATTTAAATCTTGCCTTAAATTTTGGGGAAGATTATACATTTTATCAAAAGTGAGAGTATTTTTTTTAAATACCCAGTCGAGAATTTGCTTATTGCGAAAAGCCGGCAAATTATGCTCTGAAATTATTTGTTTTAATTCATTAGGGCTAAGCCCGGAAATTATTTGTTTTCTTTTCATAATTAATAAAAGTATCTCTTATCTAATTCAAATGCGTTTTTAATTAAATCAATTTTTTGAATATTTAAATCCTCATTTAATAACACACCCACTACATCAAAACGCAAATCGTTATCGTGCCACGGGTGTTTTTGCAGATAACTTAAAGCAACTTGAGATATTTTACGTTGTTTTTTTGTATTTATTGATTCCAGCGGCTCACCTGACTGATCATCAACACGTGTTTTTACTTCAATAAAACATAATATGTTGCGGTCCCAGGCAATAATATCGATTTCACCCATTAGCGTGCGGTAATTTTGTGTAACTATACTGTAACCTTCTTTTTTTAAGAAACTTACCGCAAATTTTTCTCCCAAACAACCTAAATCCTGATTTTGCCTCTTTTGCATGACAGATAGGATTATCCCAGATAAATGCGTTAATGTCAATTTTTTGAGATTAAGTCTGATAATTTTAATGATTTACTTGAATAACTTAAAACACCTTTGTTTTTAAATGGTTAGGTGAGATTAATTTTATTTAAAATACTGCACTTACACCGAAAAATAGCCAGCGTCCAGGCATAGGGATATTTCCTTTTTCCGTAAAACCATGATTAAAAATATTATCAATATTAAAAAATAATGTATATTCATTAATAACCTTAGAAAATTTAATATTCATAATAAAATCGCCTCCGGAATCAATTCTCTGCAGATAACTTAATTCTGCATCCAGGATAATACCGGCAATTAGTTTATGCTCTGTCCCTAGAGTAAACTTATGTTTAAGAAAATCAAAAGCATATTTTGAAATAAGATTATTGACTTGTTTATCCTTATCAATATAGGTATAACCAAATTTCAGCTTTTGCCAATTTTCTAAACTGGGATTAATTTTTTCCGGCTTTATCTTTAAATCAGCTTCCAGGCCTCTGGTTTCTACCTCAGCTACGTTTAAGACTTGATAAACCGTAGAATCCGGCGTTCTCGCCCAATCAATAAGATTTTCTCCTTTTCTTTTAAAAGCAGTCAACGAAGAGGAAAAATACGTTTTGGTATAATCTAATCCTAACTCATAATTTTTCGATTTCTCCGGTGCCAGATTAACATTACCCATATTAGCCGGGCTCTGATAATAGAGTTCTGTAAAAGTAGGCACGCGGACAGAACGGTTAAAAGAACTGCGAATTTTTAATGCCTCCTGCAACCTATACCCTAAACTTACATCCGGCAGTATTTGATCTTTAAAATCATCATAAACACATCCGGTTAGGCCAATCGCCAATAAAATTTTATCCAGGCTGGCTCGGTACTCTGAGTAAACAGTATGGATTATCCGCTGGTGGTATCCTAAACTTGCACTGGCTATTTTTTCTTGAGTTAAATCAACACCGGTAAATAATTTTCCCTCTTGAATATCGATAATACAATCAACTTTTCCTCCCTGCACATAATTAGTGTGCAGATTTTCATACCATCCCGGCCTTGTCCCGTCTAACCAAAAACGATCTTTATGTTCCCGGTAGTAAACTTTAGGGCTAAAATTAATACTGTACTCATTTATTTTAGATTCAAAACCTAAAGTTGTAAAAATTGTTTTAGTGTGTTCTCTTTGCTCCGGATAGAATTCCGAATAAAACCCGTTTGCGCCAAATTCTTTATCTAAAAAATTAAAAGTAAAATTCAAATCCCCAAAATCATGTCCGAGCGTAGATATATGCGAAACACCCGTTGTCTGGAAATCAGTATTGTATCGGTATCCGTCACTAGTTGACTTTCCTAAACTTGTCCGGGAATTTAACCGCACAATTTTATAAGAATAAGAAATGTCTTGATACAAATAACTATTTTCACCCACAATTACCTTGGCTTTTAATTGTTCTTTTCGGGGTTTTTTGGTGATGATATGAATAGATCCTCCCTGCCGTGCTGATCCATAAATACTTGCCGCCGGACCGGGTATCATAATAATATTATCGATGTCTTCACTGAATAAGGGAATATCTGTATTAAAATGCCCGGTTTGCGGGTCATTAATTTTAACTCCATCAATTAAAACATCGGTTTGTTCAAAACTTGCCCCTCTTATTTGTATATCTGCTTGAGTCCCGAAAATTCCCCGCCGTTGCACATCGACTGAATTATTTGTGCTCAATACTTCAGAGGAAAATTGCTGTGTATTCATACTGCCTAAATCAATATTTTCAATATTTCTTAAAGAATCATGATAGCATTCATCTGCTAATTCCGGATGTACCACCACTGGGTCCAGATAGTAAGTCTGCGACATTCCCTTTGTATTTTCTTGAGCATACACAGTATTCATTAGAACATATGCATTCAGAGCTACTAATAAAATAAAAATTAAGCTCCCTCGAGCTAAAAACCGGGGTTTCTGAGCGGAATATCGCAGTGTTATTTTCATCTCCGGCTGGGAAACCAGAGTTTCTAATGCGGGCAGGATAAATCCCTTTAAGTAATTTTGAGCCATAATCAATCACTCTTCTGTATATTGTTAACCATTACTTAATATTTGGTTGACATTATTTTAAAAAATTTTTTATTTGCCGCTTATTTTAAAATTTTATGTATTTTTAATAAATCAATTGCTTTTTGCGCTGCTCCCTGATTCTTCTTAATTAAAGCTTCGGCATTTCTTGATAATATTTTAATTTTATCCGGGTGGTTTAAAAGTTCCATTAAAATTTCGTATAAGCCTCCTTCATCTTCTACACAAACCGCAGCTTGATTACTTAAAAACATCTCTGTAATTTTTGAAAAATTAAACATATGCTTGCCAAAAATAATGGGTTTGCCAAACATTGCCGGCTCTATCGGATTTTGGCCGCCGTGTTTGGCTAAACTGCCTCCCACAAAAACAATATCCGCTAACTTATATATTTGGTCTAATCCTCCCATGACATCCAGCACAAAAATAGCATCACTGCCCGGGGGATTATTTAATTGGCTGATTAATTGGCATTTTATTTTTTCTTGCTTGAGCATATTTTGGATATTACCCGTCCGGTGCACATGACGCGGGGCGATCAGCAAGCGGATATTAGAATAATGTTTTTTTAATTTCAAAAACACCCGAAGAAGTATTTCTTCTTCCGGATAATGTGTACTGCCGGCGACAATTAAACGTTCGTTTAAGTTTAGCCCTAATTTTGGAGGATTACTATTTTGTGATGGTCTTATTTGATCAAATTTCAAATTGCCAATAACATTTACTTTTTCTGCCCTGGCGCCTAAATTAATAATCCTCTGCTTATCAATTTCTGTTTGCATACAAAAAAGATTTATTTTATTTAAAACTGGCCTAAATAAAAATTTTGCTCTTTTGTAATCAGGATACGCTTTATCCGATATCCTCCCATTAATTATAATTACAGGTGTTTTTCTTTTTGCTGCAGCCGGGATTATATTTGGCCAAAGTTCAGTTTCCATGACTAATAATGCCTGCGGGTTGATTAACGCTAAGACTTTTTCTACAATAAAACTTAAATCAAAGGGAAAATAAATTATAATATCTTCTTTTTCTGCTATTTGCCGGCTGACCTGATTCCCGGTAGGAGTAATCGTAGAAATCAGCAATGTATAATTTTTAAATTCATTGCGTAATTTGTCAATTAATACCGCAGCGGCTTTAATTTCTCCCACACTAACAGCATGCACCCAAATAATCGGCTTATGTTTGTTAGCATTTTTTATGGCCTGAATAGTGCCTGGTTTAAAAATTCCCAGGCGTTCTTTAAACCCAACCCGATGCTTGCCCTTTAATATAAAGGAAGGTAAATAAATAATAGCCGCCAAAAGATATAGAATATCGAAAAAAATATGCATGCTCTAAGTCTCAGGTTACAGGTAACAGGCTACAGGCTGCAAGTTGCAAGCTACAAGCTAAAAACTGCATATTACATGATCCCTATGCCACCTGCCACATTTTTTATGCTCTGGGATGCGTCTGGTCATAAACATTCTTTAATTTTTCCGTAGATAAATGTGTATAAATTGTTGTTGTCGATAAATTTGCATGGCCTAATAATTCTTGAACCGCTCTTAAATCAGCTCCGCGGTTTAATAAATGTGTAGCAAATGAATGCCGTAAACTGTGCGGAGAGATATCACTGCGGATGCTCGCAACTTTTATATATTTTTCAATTATGTTACGAATGCTCCGGTCTGTTAATCTATGCTTATCTTTATTTAAAAATAACGCTTTCACTGTTTGAGGTGTTGCTAAATTCCTTTTTTGTAAATAATTTTTTATTACCCTTAATGCCCGGTCGCCAATTGGCGCTAAGCGTTCTTTTTTCCCTTTTCCCAGAACTCTCACTACTCCGCCAATAAAATCAACATCCGTAATATTTAATCCCACTAATTCACTCACCCGGATACCCGTGCTGTATAAAGTTTCTAAAATTGCCTTATCGCGTAACCCCATCAGGTCATTTTCCTGCGGAGAATCCAGTAATTTAGAAACATCATCTTCTCCTAAAAATATCGGTAACTTTTTTTCCAGTTTTGGCCCGACCAATCCCACCATGGGATTAAGTTTAATATGCCCTTCCCGGCATAAAAATTTAAAAAATGACCTTAAACAGGCCATTTTACGGGCGATAGTTACCTTTTTAAATCCTTTTTTCCTTAACTCAACTAAAAATTTCCGTACCTCCAGGACATCAATATTAGCAATATCTTTACTTTGCGCAAAACTAGAAAACCCCTTAAGATCTACACTGTAATTTATTAAAGTATGTATAGATGCATCTTTTTCTACTTTTAAATAATTTAAGAACTTATCTATATAGCGTTCCATATTTAAATTTTTTTAGTAACGGGTAGTACCCTTAAGGGCACAAGCGAGTAGTAAGTAGTAAGTAAAAACCTTCTGCTTCGCATTTAATTTATCCAGTATCAGCATCAAGAATCAGTCTCTTCATCCTGATCTTGGGCTTGTCCTTCCTTATTACTGCCTTCTTCTTTGGGTAAGGTTTTTGATACATAGGTACATTTCGGATATTTAGTACAGCCATAAAAACGCATGCCTCTTTTTGAGCAGCGGGCAACTATCTCTCCGTCACATCCAACATTGGGACATTTAATCCCTAAAGATATTGACTTTGCAAACCGGCACTGCGGAAAACCCGAACAGCTTAAAAATTTACCCGCACGAGACCATTTAATTACCATGGGCCTGCCGCATTTCTGGCAAACTTCATCAGTTTCAATTACCTCTTTTTTTAGATTTTCCTGGGCAAATCCTATTTTTTTCTTAAAAGGGGTATAAAAATCTTTCAGCACAGAAACCCAATTAAGACTGCCTTCTTCAACTTTATCTAATTCTTCTTCCATCGCCGCGGTAAAGGCAATATTAATAATATTCGGGAAATATTCAACCAAAATATCACAGACTTTCATGCCTAATTCACTGCAAACTAAGTATCCCCTTTCGCGCCGAATATAATTACGGATGATTAAAGTATGAACAATCGGAGCATATGTACTGGGGCGGCCAATGCCTTTTTCTTCTAAAGCTTTAACCAAAGACGATTCTGAATAGCGCGCCGGAGGACGGGTAAAATGCTGGGTGGGAAGCAATTTTATTAAATCAAGTTTTTCCCCTTCCTGTAATTGAGGCATTATTTTTTCTTTTTCATCTGTCTGCTCTTCATATACTTTCATAAATCCGTCAAAGACAAGGATTGATCCGCTGGCGGTAAATAAAAACCTTCCCGCAGTAATTTCAACACTGTTAGTACGATATAATGCCTGAGACATTTGACTCGCTAATGTCCTTTTCCAGATTAACTCGTATAATTTATACTGATCCTGAGTTAAATATTGTTGTATTCGTTCCGGAGTATGCAGAATAGATGTCGGCCTGATTGCTTCATGCGCTTCCTGTGCTGATTTTTTTGACTTATAAATATTCGGTTTAGCCGGCAGATAATCCGACCCAAAATTATTAACAATATATTTTCTTATTTGATCGAGTGCGGAATTAGCAATTTTTACTGAATCTGTACGCATATAGGTAATCAATCCAATCGGACCTTCTTCTCCTAATTCCAGCCCTTCGTATAACTGCTGGGCAATCAACATTGTCTTACGCGTAGTAAATTTTAATTTATTAAAAGCATCTTGCTGCAATGTACTGGTAATAAAAGGAGCATAAGGACTGCGCTTTTTCTCTCTTTTCTTTAAAGCTGAAACAATATATTCTTGTTTCTTTAACTCTTTTATAATATTTTGCGATGATTCTTGATTTGCTAAATTTATTTTTTTTCCTTCAATTTTAACAAGTTCCGCTTGAATAATTTCGGCACTTTCAATTTTTCTTTTAAGCTTTGCTTCAATTTTCCAATACTCTTCTGGTTTAAAATCCTGTATTTGCCTTTCTCTTTGGACAATAAGTTTTAAAGCTACAGACTGGACTCGCCCGGCACTTAATCCTTTGGCGACTTTTTTCCAAAGCAAAGGGCTTAAAAAATACCCCACAATCCTATCTAACACTCTTCTTGCCTGCTGTGCATTTACTTTATTTACATCTACTTCTGCAGTATGTTCAAACGCTTCTTTTATTGCTTGCGGCGTAATTTCATGAAAAACAACACGTAAAAATTCCTTATTTTTCGTCTTATCCTGCAATTGTTCCCTCAAATGCCAGCTAATTGCTTCTCCTTCACGATCGTGGTCAGTTGCTAAATAAACAATTTCTGAATTCTTCACTTCTTTTTTTAACTGATTTAGAGTTTTTTTCTTACCGGGTATAACAACATAGGTAGGGGTAAAATCCTGGTCAACATCCACCCCGATTTTTCGGCGCGGCAAATCAATAATATGCCCCATAGAAGAATAAACAACAAAATCATTACCTAATATTCTGCCGATTGTTCTGGCTTTTGTCGGGGACTCAACAATAACAAGCTTTTTCATTAAATTCTATCCTCTTCTGTCTGCAATATTTTTAGTTATTTCTTAATTAAGGGGCATCCTCGAGCTTAATCTATCTTATTACTTTTTAATTAGTTATAAAATATTTAACAATCCAAATATGAATGCTCTATATTTTTCAGATATAATAACTTATTTAGTAGTTATAGTCAATAGATTAAAGGACTTTTAAGATTTATAATATTTTGATTATTTTCGTTAATAAGGAGTGTAAAAATCAAAAAAACTATTGCCGTTTTATAAAATTAATCTTGACTTCATTGCCTTCGGCTAGTTGAGTTGTAAATCCTCCCGGCTGGCCATTAACTTCAATCCGAATAATTCTTCCTTTTTGTTCGCTAAAATTTATCGGCAAATACTCTAAAATTTGAGAAACAGTAGGTAAAATATTTTCTCCCGGGTAAGTATTAATTTCCGCCCGGTCAATAAGAAATTCATTTGGCTCTACTTTTTTGCCGTTCATAATTATTTTACCCGGGGGCCCGGCAATAGTGTGTTTTTGCCCGTTTAAATAAACGCTCACACAAGCTCCGCTAGAAGGAATATCCACAACATCTTTGACTCGGTAAAATACAGGTTTATCGCTTTTAAAATCAACCACATCTGCATTTACAAGGTTAGTATTTAAACTAGATTTTTGGCCGTTTACGAATAAAGCAAAATTGCTTTGTGAGAGAACCTTTGGTTCATTATTAACACTAATAACAATTTCTCTTTCTTCCAGATTGCTAGTATCAATACCCGCTATTGCCAAAACCTCTTTTACTTGAACAAAATTATTATATTTAATATCCGCCCGGTCAAATAATTGAGTATCAAGTTCCACAGGCAACCCATTCATCAAAATTTGAGGTTCTACTTTTACTTCCACCCCATTAACTAAAATAATTATTGAACTGGCGTCCACAACATCCTTAACTTTACCTTGCGCATCCTCACCGTCACAGGCATCCAAAAAAGTAATTCTATCTTTGTTTTTAATTTTTGTTGTTAAATCTACTGCTTGATTATTTAATTCAATCTTAGCGGGTTTACCCATTTTCCCCTTTATAACTTTAAGTTTACCATTAACATTAACACAGAGCGCTCTGCCGATTTTCCCGTATAATTTCATTTCATCTACACCTGCGGCAACTAAAGCGCTTAAAACATCAATATTTTGGTGCATATCTAAGATATATACACGTTTATCATTAACATAAAGCTCCATAAACTTTAAGCCTTGGGAATCCGCGCTCATTAAAGAAATACCTAAAGGCGTCACCATGTCCGGACTATTAATTTTTCCGGTTTGGTCTTCAATCTTTTCAATCATTTGCGGCAGGCGAATACCAATATTTGTACGCGGTAAATCAAAAGTACGGGAAAGTTCATCTTCTAAAAGCGGGGTTAAACTCCCGCCGCCGACTAAGACAATTGCATTCGGGGTTTTTTGATTATGTTTATAAACACATTCGGCGATCGAATCGGCTAAAAGTCCGACACGTTTACGGATTTTTTCCATAATTTCTGCAGACTGCAATTCGTATTCCCGGCCTAATATATCCTTAAATTTAACCTGGGGATGAGAAAGAATATTTTTCTTTACCGTTTCGGCTGTAGAAAAGTTCAAAATAAATTTTTCACAAATATGTTCGGTGATTTCATCGCCCGCTTCCGGCACCATACCGTAAGCAAAAACTGAACCATCACGGGTTAAAGCAATATCCGAAGTCCCGGCTCCAATATCCAATAATAATATATTTAAGTACCGGATATCTTCGGGGATAATGACATTTATTGCCGCAATGGGTTCAAGGGTTAAATTAACGATCTCTAGTTCTGCCCGATGTAAGACACTAAGCATACTGTTAAAAACAACTCTCGGTAAAAAAGTTGCAATTACTTCTACGGATATTAAATTACCAAAATGTCCGACCAAACTGTTCATCATCGATTGATCAAGCTTATAGCCAATAACACTGTAGCCAACACAATAATAATCTCCCTGGCCAAAATCACAACGGGCATCTTCTAAAACACTGCTCACTGCCTCAAGCTCAAGATTGCGTACTTGATCTTCACTGATTTCATCGTTTAAAGCAATCTTTTTTTCAATTTTAGCTTTTACCGTTTTTAAAGCCCGCCCGGCTACAGCAACTCCGACATTTTTTAATTTTATATTCAGGCGCGATTCTAATCTTTGTTTAACTTCAATAACAACTCTTGCCACTTCTTTAATATTATGAATTTGTCCATCCAGCATTGTCCGCAATTGATGTTCGATAACCTCTGTATCTAAAATTACCAGCTTATCCTCTGTTTTTTTGGCAACAATCCCCACAACTTTCCGGGTTCCAATATCTAAAGAAAAAACTATTTTTTTCTCTTCCATGGTTACGATCCTTTATTCTTTATACACCTAAAGACGAAAGCACAATTTTTAAAGCTTCTGGTTTTGGTAAAAACAATTGTGAACATTCTAATTTTGTGTTGGAAATTAAAAGCTCAACATCAATCATAAAAACTTCATCTGCAACTTGGCCGATTTCTGCTAAAATAGCGTCCAGCATAGCACCCAGCATATCACAAGCTATCGCCGGGACAGTGGCAATTGAATTTATACCCACAAGCTGGCTTAAAGCACTCAAATACGATCCGCAAATAATCGACCCTACTTCTTTTAATGCGGAGGATGCGATTTCTGAATGCATATCAAGCTCTTTATTATCTAAAAGCTTGTCTACTAAAAATTCCGCACTTTCCGGAGCAAAAATTGTTAACATTGTGCCTTCCAACTCACGAATAACTTGTAAAAATACCACATAAACAATCTTATCCGCTCCCCCTAAAAATTCCGGCACTGCCTCTAATGGCAAGACTTTAACCGCCGGGACAATCATTTCTACAGAATCAGTAATTAATTGAGAAAGCGCTGTTGCTGCATTACCCGCTCCGATACTTCCCATTTCCCGTAACGCATCCATTTGAGAATCAGTTAAATCTGCCATTTTCCCCTCCATTTTAAAATACTAAAAATTAGTATTTTAAAACATTTCTCCCGCACATAATTCATGTATTTTTCTTGTTGGTCAATTATCCCACTAAAGTTCCTACATCCAGGATTAAAGCAACCTTTCCGTCCCCCAAGATTGTCGCCCCGGCAAAACCTTTAATACTTTTGAGCAGTTTACCTATTGACTTTATCACCACTTCCTGCTGTCCGATAACTGTATCAATTACCAGCCCAATTTTTTTTGCCGAACGTTCGACAACAACAATGGATACTCCTTTATCTTTATTCTGGTCTTTTCCCGCTTCTTCTGAATCCTGCGTTCCTAAAATATGCCTTAAGCGGACTAAAGGTAATACTTCATTTCTCAAATTAATTACTTCAAGTTTCTCAATAAATTTTATTTTTTGCGTACTCACTTTAACTGTTTCCGCAATATTTGAAATCGGAATTGCATATATTTCCTTGCCGACTTTCACCAGCATCGCCCGAATGATTGCGACCGTCAACGGTAATAATAGCTTGAAGCTGCTGCGCTTGCCTACTTCCGACTCAAAACTCAGCATGCCGCCTAAAGATTCTACTTTCATTTTTACCACATCCATGCCCACACCGCGTCCAGAGATATCCGTAACCTTTGCCGCGGAACTAAAACCCGGCAATGTGATAAAATTTAATACTTCATGATCACTTAATTTACTGATTTCTTCCTTAGTAAAAAATTTTTTCTCCAGAGCAATTTTTCTTAAAATTTTAGGGTCAATCCCCCGGCCATCATCAGAAACTTTAATTAATGCATATGTCCTTTGCCGGCATGCAGTCAAACTTATTACTCCGATCGGATTTTTACCTAAACTTTTTCGTTCACTCGGAGTTTCTATCCCGTGATCAATACTATTGCGTAAAAGATGCACTAAAGGGTCGGCAATTTCATCCAGGACAGTACGATCTAACTCTATTTCCCCTCCACTAATTTCAAGATCAATTTGTTTATTTCTTTCCCGGGCCAAATCTCGAACCATACGCGGGAACCGGTCAAAAACCTGCGACATAGGAATAAGCCGGGCTTGCATTACTTCATCCTGTAAATCACTGGTCAAGCGGTCAATTTGGGTAAGAACCTCATGTAACTCCGGAATTTCTTGTGCCTGGCCAATCTGCATTAAACGTATTTTGGAAATAACCAATTCTCCGACAAAATTCATCAGTTTATCCAGCCTTTGTGTACTCACACGAATGCTCTGAATTTTTTTAAACCCGGCAGATTGAATTGCGGTTTTTGAAATTGCTTGCTTTTGTTTTAGTTTTTCTTCTTGCATTTGTGATTGATCATTATCCGCTGCATCAATATTTTCCGTTTGACTGATCACAATACGTTCAACATCAATAATATTTTTCAAAACTGATTCAATTTTTTTATCAGTTTCAAAGGTAAGAAAGAGCAACGAAAACATCTTATCAAAATTATTTGACTCAAGGGCTTCAATCGTAGGAGCGGATTTAATTACCTCTCCCATCTTGTCCAAGATATTAAAAACCATAAAAACACGCACAGACTTCAGCTGGCAATCATCTGTCAAATATATATCAATTGTGTAGACTTTAAATTTATGCTCAATTACAAGCTTATTTATGTTCTTTTTTTCTAATTCTGTTAAATCAATTATTGTATTTTTTTCGGTAAGCTGAGCATTTTCAGTTTGCCAATCAGAAGAAATGATCTCTTCCAATGCCTCAACCATCTGCTCCACGTTAACATTTAGATTTTTTTCTGTTTTAACTTCCTCAAGCAGCACTTCTAACATATCTAAACATTTAAATAAAATATCGATTATTTTAACTGTAACAATTTTTTTTTGCGTTCTAAAAATATCTAAGACATCTTCCATTTTATGGGTTAACTTCGTTAATGCTTCAAACCCCATTGTGGCGGACATCCCTTTCAGCGTATGGGCACTGCGAAAGATTTCATTTAAAATTTTTAAGTTATCCGGTTTTTTTTCCAGTTCTAAGATTGCATTATTAAGTAACTGTAAATGCTCTTCTGATTCTGTAATAAATAAATTTTTATATTGCTCTAACCCCATAACATAAGTCCTTTTATGCTTTAGTACACTTTATTATCTCAAATCCCAGATGAGATAATGGCACTATTTTATCAACAATCCCTTCTTTTATCGCTACACGCGGCATACCAAAAACTACGCAAGAATCCTTATCTTGAGCTAAAGTAATTCCGCCGGCATTTTTAATGCTCCGCATTCCTTCTACCCCGTCTTGCCCCATTCCGGTAAGCAAAACTCCGATGCTTCTTTCTTTAAAATGCTTTGCCACAGAATCCATTAAAACGGTCACGGAAGGACGGATATTATTAACCTTAGGATCCTGATTTAAACGAATTATTGCCTGATAATTTTCCACATCCACTCTCATATGGTAATCTCCCGGCGCAATATAACCGCATCCTGGTTGAATAATATCACCGTCTTCGGCTTCTTTAACTTTTATCTCCGAAGCCCAATTTATCCGGGAAGCAAATGAGCGTGTAAATTCAGGCGGCATATGCTGTACAATTAAAATTGCCGCCGGAATATCCCGCGGAAAATAAGAAACTATTTCTTTTATTGCCTTGGGTCCGCCGGTTGATGCGCCAATTACAACAATTTTTTTTAAATCTAATAATACCTTGTTGCCCGGATTAACTGTTCTTTGCTGTGTAATTTTACCCAGAACAGATTTAACCATTTTAATATCAACCCGGCTGGCCAGTTTAATTTTTCTGATTATTTCTTCTGCTCTCTCCTTAAGATCACCAGAAATTTCACCGCCCGGTTTTGCCATCACTTCAATCGCACCTAATTCTAATGCCTTTATTGCATTTTTATTATTCGGCCCAACATTTGCACTAAGAATTACAACTGGTGTAGGTATTTCGTGCATAATATAAGTCAACACGGTCAACCCATCAATATCCGGCATTTCAATATCTAATGTGATAACATCCGGTTTTAATTGAACAATTTTTTTGATTGCCTCAGCCCCGGTTTTTGCATAATCAATAACTTCAATCTCTTCATCTGAATTGAGGATGTCGGTCACGGTTCTGCGGATTAATGCAGAATCATCCACAACAAGAACTCGGATCATATAATTCTTTCTCCGTGCGCAATAGTTCTAACGGTAACATCTCCTGTTTCGGTATTAAAATACATCGAACGGCCGTGATCACCCCCGGTATCTTCCGCAATCAAACGAATATGTAATTGCTGCAATACTTCTTTCACTTTCGCCACATTGCGTTCTCCCACGTTAAAAACTTTATTCGTTGCAGGAAAATTAAACATATGGGCACCGCCCATAATTTTAGCTCTTATTAATTTGCGGTTAGCGCCCATTTTCTCCATTTTATCAATCATGTCCGGTATTGCCGTATTGGCAAATTTAGCGCGGTTAGAATTATTTTGTACCAAATTACTATCCGGCAGCATGATATGGGATAAGCCGCCAATTTTTAATACAGCAAAATATAAAGCAATCCCTACGCAGGAACCGATTCCTAAAGAGGAAAGAATCGCCGGTGCTTTGGCAACTTTCAGATCAGCCATTCCTACATGAATTTCTTGTTCAGTCATTTTCCACTCCAATTGCTTTTAAAATTGCTTCTAAACTTCCCGGGTTAGGTAATAAGAAAAAATGCCCTTTTACACTTTTCCCCTCTTCCATAAATTGAGAATCAATTAATAATGCATATTCTGTAACAGAAGAAAGTTCAATTAAAATATAATCAACTAAAGCTCCGGCCATATCAATCACAATCCCCGGAGCAGAAGGGACAAGTCCTAATTTAGTAAATTGGGAAAGAGTATTTAAATAAGCCGCAGTTAGAATACTGCCGGCTTCTTTTATGGCGGATTCATCCAAGGGCGTAAAAATTCCTGTTGTATTTTTTTCCTGCGTCAGAATAGATGCGAGGATATGAGCATCCTCGCGGGGGAATAATAACATTATAAATCCCGGGGCATTACCAAAAACTTGAAACATAACCCCAACAACTGAGACATCTGCACCGCCGACAATTTCCGGAACATTTCTCACTTTATCTAAATGAATTTGCGGAACATTCATTTGAATTTTTTTATTCATAAGCTGTGAAAGCGCCGTTGCGGCATTGCCCGCACAAATATTGGCGATTTCTTTTAAAATATCTTTTTGCTGGTCATTTAAAGTTTGTAATTTATTTAGCAAATTCTAACTCCCTTTAAAATAAATAAATTTTTAATTTTAAAATTATAAAATTATACATCCCGGATTAGCTTTCTAAAACACGTTTTGCCGCTTCTAATACACGGGAAGGCTGAAAAGGTTTAGTCACAAAATCTTTTGCTCCTGCCTGAATCGCTTCCACAACTAAAGCATGCTGACCCATCGCACTAACCATAAGAATTTTTGCTCGGGAATCTTTCCCCATTATTTGCTTAACCGCTCCGATGCCATCAATATCGCCGACTTTGGGCATGACAATATCCATAGTGACCAATTCCGGATTAAGTTCCGTATATTTATCTACGGCTTCTTTCCCGTTTTCCGCTTCGCCGATAATTTCATATCCTTCTTTTTTCAGGATATCTCCGATCATTTTGCGCATGAACACAGCATCATCGACTACCAAAACTTTTACTCCCATATCTCCGCCCCTTTCTTTCTAATTTAATTCTCTTTTTGTTCTGTATTTTGACCAATTATCTCAGCTTGTTTATGAATATGATGCAGCTCTTCTTTACTCAACACAGCATTTAAATCAAGCAGGATTAATAACCTGTCTTTTATTTTACCTACGCCTCTTAAATAACGCTCCTGCACTTCTGTATTAATCAACGAAGGAGTGTCTTCGATATCATCCGCGGAAAGTCTGATTACTTCAGATACAGAATCAACAATCATTCCCACCGTACTATCGCCGACTTCGACGACCATGATCCGGGTTGAATCTGTTTTTCCCATTGAGGGTAAATCTAATCTGCAAGCCAAATCAATTACCGTAATAATCTGACCTCTTAAATTTACAACTCCCTCGATAAATTTCGGAGCTTTGGGCATGCGGGTAATTGCAATCATCTTTACGATCTCACGCACCTGGTTTATTTCTACGCCAAATTCTTCTTCGCCAATATTAAAGACAACCAGCTGTTTTTCTTGTGCAAATTTTTCTGCCCCAGCCATTTTATTGCCTCCTTCTAAAAAATGATGAATATTAAAATCTTTACTTTCTGAGATTAATCAGTTTTATTCCCCGTTTAATCAGAAAGTTTAAACTTGCCGACTAAATCTTTAAGATCCGAAGCTAGTCTTGCTAATTCTTCTGCTGAGGCGGTTAATTCCTGCATGGAAGCTGTTTGTTCTTCAGATGAACTGGATGCTTCTTGTGCTGCTGTGGCTGATTCTTCCGCCACAACCGCAACTTCATCAACCGCTTTAACGATTTCCTGAGAATTAGCTAATTGATTTTGTGTAGCCATTGTAATTTCATTAACCATCGTTGCAGATATTTTTGCAGCGTTAATAATATCAATAAGTGTATTTGACACCTGTTTAACAATCTCCCGCCCTTCGGTAACTTCTTTTGTGCCGGCTTCCATGGAAGCCACTGCTTTGGGTGTTTCCACCTGAATCCCTTTAATTAATATGCCGATTCTTCTGGCTGCTTCGGCTGAGCCTTCCGCTAATTTTCTCACCTCTTCGGCAACTACGGCAAATCCTCTCCCCGCATCACCAGCCCGGGCAGCTTCAATTGCCGCATTAAGCGCTAAAAGATTAGTTTGATCCGCAATATTCGTAATTGTCTCTGTAATTTGTCCGATTTGCTGTGTTTTTTCCCCTAAGGTAAGCACTACTGTGGCTGCATTCATAACCGTATCCGTAATTTTATTCATTGTTTCTACTGCCGCAGTTGTTGATTTTCCGCCGGTTTTAGCTTGCTCTAAAGACCTTTCTGAGGATTTTGTCGCGGCTTGCGCATTTTCCGCAACACTGCGGACTGAATCTGCCATATCCTCCATAAGACTAGATGTATCTTCGACGCGCTTTGCCTGGGTACTAACTCCGTTAGCAATCTTTTGTATGGTGGATGAAATTTCTTCGGTGGAAGCATTCATTTCTTTTGTGGAACTTGAAATTTCTTCGGCAAAACTAGAAACTTTTCCGGATAAATCCTGAATATGTTTGACCATCTTATGCAAATTTTTAATTATAGAATTAAAAACACCCGCTAATATCCCAATCTCATCTTGAGATATTATGGGAATCCCTTTTGTTAAATCTCCCTCTGCCGCCGGCATTGCCGTTTTAATTAAAATATTAATTGGTTTAATCACCACTTTACGCAGTAAAATTATGAGCAATATCATAATTGCAGTAAAATTAAAAAGCAAAATTAAAACATTTTGAATTTTAACCGCACCCAGTGATTTTTCAAAATTATCCCGGGAAAAATCTATCCCCAAAACGCCTAAAATTTTTAAAGTATCTGCGTGGCATTTTTGACAATCTTTACTGTTCTTAACAGGAACATACGTTCTAAGAATTTTTTTTCCCTTATCCACAATTTTAGTCAGCATTATACCCTGATTTTTTAAATTAATATGTTGTTTCGCTTCTTCTAGTATTTGATTAATTTCAATTTTTTGATTTAACTTGCTTTTATCTGTAGTTCTTTTTATCAGTCCGGCATGATTAGCGAGAAAAATAGATTGAATTTCTGGTTCTTTTGCTAAAAAACTAAAAACTTGTTCTACCTCTTCCTGTTTACCAGAAAGCATGGGAAAATAAATCGCATTTAAACCGCTGGTGGTAAGAGTACGGGTAAGTTTTATTTCTAAATCAGAAAATATCCTGCTTTGTGAGTTAATATTATAAACAGTAGTCATGCCCATGACCAGAAATAAACCAATCCCCATCCAAAGCAGAATTTTAAATTCTAGATTATTTGGTAAAAATTTAAACACTAATGCCCCCTTATTTTAAAAAATTATATTTAGGCACAAAAATACCCTCTCCAGAATCTTTATTCTGAGATTCTTTGGCAAAAGAAGTAAAATTTTTTTTAGATAATAACACAATTTTTTTACAAAACAAATTGCAATAACTTAAGTTAAGTCTGTTTTAATCATACTGAAAAAACCAGTTACTGTCAAGCACAAAATCGTCGGTGATATAGAAAAAAATAAGTATTTATTAAATAGAATATTAAAGTTAACAATTCTTATATGTTATTTTAAAATATGTTTTACGAATATCCCTGAATAATTTTTCTGGAATAATTTCATCATCTACGATCCCAGAGAATCCTCATGTATTTATACTTGAATTTAAACTTGGGGTTTAGGCATTTTTATTAAAATTAAAAACCCCTGTTAAATTAATAACAGGGGTTTTTAAAAATACTCTTTGTGAATCAGCTTAGAACTTTACGCCAATTTCAGCCATGATCTGAGTAGCAGTTTCATCAACCTTTTTGCCGCTATTCGCCCCAGAATCTATTGTTCCATAATAACTTCCTGGGAAAAACCAGGCTAAACTCAGGCCAAGGTTAACATCTTCTGTATATGCATATTTTGCATATAAATCAAGTTCCTCCCCAGCATCATCATCTTTTTGTAAACCAGTGGTGTTTGCGCCTACAGCTGGTGCAGTTATTTCTTCGGCTAATTTATACATCCAAAACTCTGCGCCCACCGTAAGTCTGTCCATAGGAACTAAACTGCCGGTTAAAGCAATTGCATTAATATTTGTGTTTGGATCATAAATTATACCGTTGGTCTGATCTTCAAAACCAGCTTGCCATCCTTCAAAATCACCCGTTGTTTTGGTTGTATCCTGACCAGAACGATATACCCATTTTACACCAACTTTTGGTGAATATTCATTCTCAATTGCATAATCTAGAGCCAGGTCATAAGCATAAGCTTCCAGATCTCTGGTTGCTGCTGCTGTTTTCATATAATCACCAAACTGAGTGGCTAAGCCAACTTTTAAGTTCAAATTTTCTTTTGGCTGTAGTGTAATACATGTTGCTAATACATATTGGTCTAAAGCTTTTGTACTTGTTAGAGTTGGTCCAGTACCTACTCCTGCGCCTGGTGAATTATAATGAGAAATTGATAAATAGGTATCAATTACTGTATTCATATCATCTTCTAATTTATAGATTGTATCAATGGTGTATAATTCAACATCATCAAATGCAGTAGAGGCAGTTTCCAGAGCTTTTGCTGTTCCAATGCCGATAAATAGAGGGTCATAATCTAAAATACCTACGATCCCATCAAATTCTTTATGCATGGAATAATCTGTACCCAGGACTGCTTCTCCGGTTCTTGAACCATCACCAATAACTAAGCCATCCGCAACCTTAACCGGCATTCTACCCATTTTAACTGTTAAAGGAGAATAAAGCATTTCCTTTAAAGTAATGTAAGAAGCAACCATTAGGATATTAGTTCCTGCTGCGCCGTTTCCGCTCCAGTCTCTTTCATTGCCCATTTGTAAAGTTGCTGATACATTATCAGTTAAATCTGCGTCTACGCCTAATTTTGCAATTGTGTTGTACCAATCACGAGATCCTGTGTCCAAAAATGGAGTTAAAGCTCCACCATTGGTTAAATCTGCTCCGCCGCCTGAACCAGTTGTTGCATAATTATCGCGGACAAAACCACGGATTGTAATTTCTCCGCTAACTTTAATATTTTGTACTTCAGCAAAAGCTGGTAAGCTCAAAACTGCAACCATGCTTAGTGCTAAAATCATAATCAACATTCGCTTCATGATTTTTTTTCCTCCTGTTTAGTTATTTATCAAACTAGGTCTATAGGTTTAATATTCTCTATAGTTACCCAGATAATTTCTATTATATCCATTATCACCATATTAGTATAACTTCAGGCTTCTCTAATTACCCACCTCCTTGGCGCCAGATTAAAGTTATTTATGATGATTATAGCCCTTTTGACTCATTCCCCTTTTACTGTTTAACTTGTGAAAACGAGAAACAATTTCTTATTCACTAAAATAACACAAACCAACTTTTCTGTCAATCTTTTTTTTGTATAACAATAAATAGTTATTTATTTAGGCTGAATATATTATTGCTTTGTGTAATTTTATTTCCTTTTTAACAAGTGCGATAATTTCCGTGATCTTTTTCTTTAAACAAGCAGATAATTCTAATCCTAAGCCTGTTTTTTCCGGAACAATACCAAAAATAATAGTCTGTGGTAATTTTCCTTGTTTTCGGCAAAATTCAACTGCTTCCATAAACCCAATATTATGTAAGGATATTGATATATCTTGTTTAATATCAATACTTTGCGGACTAAATTTGTATATTGTGCCTGGTTTGTCCTTTGTTTTTACAGCATCGATCACAATTAATTTATGAGAAGCCTGTATAACCGGTAAAAGGTCAAACCCAGCAGTTCCGCCATCAATAATTTCTACATTATCTGGTATTTTTTTTTGCTTTAATTTATTAATCACATGAATCCCAATTCCTTCGTCCTGAAGCAATAAATTACCTATACCTAGAATTGTGATTTTCTTATAATTTTTCATTTTTTAAATTTTCTTAACATTAATAAATTCAAATTGTTATAATATTTAGGAAATTTAAAATAGTTAGCAGACTCGGAATTGTTTCATTTTTCCGCTAGGATTAATTAAGTGTACTGCACAAGCTAAACAAGGGTCAAACGAACGCACAACACGCACTACTTCAATCGGATTATCAGGATCTGCAACTGGCGTATTAATCAATGCCTGTTCCATTGGGCCTAATTGCATTTTATGATCACGCGGTGAGCAATTCCAGGTTGTAGGAACAATACATTGATAATTACTGATTTTACTGTTTTCAATTTTTATCCAATGTCCTAGTGCACCGCGGGGAGCTTCGGTTAACCCAATACCCTGTGATGACTTAGGTATTTTATAACCATTAAATACCGGTTTGCCGGGAATAAGCTCAGATAGCCAATTTTCCATAGCCTCAATTATTTTTTTTGTTTCCAAAGCCCGGGCAATATGCCGGTCAATTAAAGATACCCCCTGATGATAATCGCCATTAATCCACATCCGGGCCAAAGGCCCGACTTCGTGGCTAAGACCATCATAACGCGGCGCTTTTACCCAGGAATAAGCCTTATCTTTATTTATATCCGGCGCAGTATCTGCCGCCTGAACGGGTCTGAGTTTTTTAGCGCTTTTATACCAGGAAAAAGTCACATCTTCAGTAATTTTATCCGGATTAAATCCTTGCTCATTATTATCAACAAACCGGCCGGGTTTAAAAAACAAATTTTTTCTTTGATCATCTTGAGCAAAAACTCCGTAGCTTAAAAAATTATTATATCCTGAGCCAATGGTTTTATAATCTTTATATACCTTAGCCAATAACATAACATCCGGCAGATAAACTTGATTAATAAATTGTTTTAACTGCCTTATTCTCCATAAACTCGCCGCAATTTTATCTACACTCACACTCTGGGAAACACCGCCTGGGGTAATTGACTGGGCCATGGGCATTTTCCCTGACCACACTGCAGCCAGTTCATGTGCCTTAGCACGCATATCTAAAGCTTGTAAATAATGCTCCATAAGCGTGGCATTATCTGCATTATTAAACAAATAATCACCTTTATAACGCGGCACAAAAGGAGCAATTTTATCTCCCTGGACATAATCAAGAATAGCTAAATGATAAAAATGTAAAATATGAGATTGAATAAAATTACTGCCTAAGATTAAGTTTCTGATTATTCGGCCATTTGCCGGCGGAATAACTTTAAACGCAGAATCAAGATTCAGCGCTGCAGCTTGAGCATGGCTCACCGGGCAAACACCGCAAATCCGCTGGGTAATCATCTGCGCATCACGCGGATCACGGCCCTTTAAAATCACCTCTATGCCCCGCCATAATGTACCCATCACCCGCGCATCAATCACTTTAGAATTATCAACTTCAACCTCGATTTTTAAATGCCCTTCAATACGTGTAATCGGATCAATCACTATTTTTTGTTTAGCCATAATTTTTAAAGCTCCAAGCTACATGCGGCAAGTTACAGATTTTTAGGTTTTAGCTTTAGGAATTTTATGTTTTGGTAATTTTGCGTATAAAGAAACTCCGTTATCCGGAAACTCTGCTTCACAGCAAGCAATACATCCTGTACCTGAACCAATACACCAATTAACTCCGTTATTCCAGCGCCGTAAACTACAATCAGCATAAGCTACTGGCCCTTTACAGCCTAATTCCGCTAAACACCCGGGCTGTCCATATTCTGAAGCAAATTCTGCATTAGCAAAAAATGAATAATTTGTGCAATTTTCATGAATGTTTTCTTTATAGAACATTGCCGGCCGACCATCCTTTAACAATTCTGGTATACCAAAATTAAGCACATGCACTATGGTTCCCACAACCCAATCCGGATGCGTCGGACAGCCAGAAATATTAATTACCGGTTTATCTATCTTGCCGCTAACCTCAGCTAAACTTTTGACCTGCGTTGGATTAGGTTTTGCTGAGGGAATACCGCCGAATGCAGCGCAAGTGCCTACCGCCATTAGCACTCCTGCATCCGGGACTAAATTCTGGACTGCTTCAACTAAAGTAATTGGCTGGCCGTTACGTTCGCCAATCGTACAATAAAGACCATTTTCAGCTGTAGGCACTCCGCCTTCAAGAATCAAAATAAATTTACCTTTAAATTTTTGTGCAGTCTCCTGAATATGGTCAAAAGCAGTCTTTCCTGTACCGGCCATAAGCGTAGGGTGATATTCTAAATTAATAATCTGAATTAAAACTTCGGCAATCTTAGGGTGAACAGTATTGAGTAAAGAAATAGAACAGCCATTACAACCTGCGCCTTGGAGCCAAATTACCGCAGGTTTATCAACTCCACTGCCGGTTAATGCTTTGACAATAACCGGATTATAGGAACTGGTTATGGCTGCTGCAGCAGCGGATGAGCTAAAAATTTTTAAAAACTGTCTGCGGGTAAATTTCATTTTCCCTTTATTTTCTCCCTGCGTTAAAACAATCAGGCCCTTCAAAAAATATCTTTAAGATGTTTCTTATTTTATTACTTCCCTGCTTCTAGTCAAGATTTTTAATGAGCTCTCTGAAAAACTCCTTAAAACTATATCAGAGATTTCTGTATTTTTTTGGACTTTTTCAGAAATCTCTTAATTGCCGGAAATTTATTTTATTTCGTATCCTAACCTGCGCAAAAAAGCACTGTCTTTACGCCAATGCGTATGCACTTTTACCCATAATTCCAGAAAAATACTTCTTTGTAAAAATTCTTCAATTTTTTTTCTGGCTGCTGTACCGATATTTTTAAGCATCTGCCCTTGTTTGCCAATTATAATTTTTTTCTGAGCCTGGCGTTCTAAAAAAATTGTAGCTTGAATCAATGTTTTCCGGCCGGGATTATTTTTTAAAGCTTGGATTTCCACTGCCACAGAATGCGGAATTTCCTCATGGCATAAATTAAGCACTTGCTCCCGGATTAATTCCGCCACAATAAAACGCTCATTTTTATCTGTTAACTGATCCTCAGGATAAAATGCCGGCCCCGGCCGCAGGGATTTTTTGATTTTTTCAAATACAACATCAAGATTTTTACCGCTGAGCCCGGAAACCGGAATAAATTCATCTACCGCTAAATATTGACGCGCCTGGTCTAAAAGCGGGAAAATTTGATTTTTTTTAATCAGATCAATTTTGTTGATTAAAACACAAGACCAGACATATTTTCCCAACATTTTTTTATTTTTAATCAGTTTGAAAATTTCTTGATCCGCAGTTGTTATTCCGCTGGCTGCATCAAGAATAATAACCAGAAGATCCGCATCCTGAGCAGCTTGGGATGCCTGAGACATCATACACTCTCCCAACTTCGTCTTCGGGACATGCACCCCCGGCGTATCCGTAAAAATAATCTGGCAATTATTTTCACTATAAATACCCATTATGGCATCCCGGGTTGTCTGAGGTTTGGCGGAAATTATCGAAAGCTTCTGGCCTAAAAAATAATTCAATATTGTGGATTTACCTACATTCGGTTTCCCCAATAAAGTAACATATCCGGATTTAAATTTTGTTTTTTTCACGTTTTATTTTTTCTGCTTTTTAGTGTTAATTTTCTGGCAATCCTGGGGGCATTTTTCACATTCTGAACCACACGGTTCAACGTGAATATTTATTTTATATTTGGGAAAATACTTACGCAATACATTCCTGAGGTCATGCTCAAGTTTATGGGACTGCTCGATATTCATTAATTTTGAAATAACAATATGTAAAGTTAAAAAATCACCGCTTTCATTGCTTAAAATTTCTACACCGTGAAAATTTATAATTCTGGGATATCTGGCTATTATTTTCCTTAAAATTTTAAAAGTAACTGTTTTCTTTTTTCTTTTTGTTTTTTGCAAATCAATATGCACAATGGGACTGGAATTTATCTTCTCGGCGATTCTGGTTTCTACGGTTGCGGCAATCTGATGCGCGGTAACCGAATCTAATTTGTAGAATACCTCAACGTGCAAAGAAATTGCCTTATGGGTTCCGTAGTCATGGGCCGCGATATCATGTACTCCCTGAACGCCTTCTACACTGTAAGCAATAGTTTCAATTTCTTTGCGTAAATTATCATCTAAAGCTTTCCCCAGAAGATGAAAAACAGAGATTTTAATTAATTTAATTCCCGTATAAATCACATATGCCGCAACAATTGCCCCAAAAATACTGTCTAAACGAAACATACCAAACATTGAAGCAATCATTGCCGCAATTACTAAGAGCGTGGAAATTGCATCGGAGCGATGGTGCCAGGCATCAGCATATAAGATTGATGAATCTATTTTTTTTGCTAAATAAAAAGAAAACCGCGCCAGCCATTCTTTTACCATAACCGAAATAACCAGAATAAAAACAATGCTAAAATTGGTTTTTACTTCCACAGGATTATTAATCCGGCTAAAAGCAGATTGCAGAATTTCTACCCCCACCACACACAATAAAACAGCAATAATCAGTGTTGCAATATCCTCTATGCGGCCGTGGCCAAAAGGATGGTCTTTATCCGCCGGCTTATGCGAAATCGTAAACCCCCAAATCACCACGCCGGAAGTTGCTACATCAGAAACTGTATGCACTGCATCGGCAATAATACTTACACTGCCTGTATAAATACCGAGAATAATTTTTACTAAGAATAAAATAACATTAACAATTACGCTAACCCAACCTTCTAAAAAACCAAAACGTATCCGCATTTGATCCGGGTCAAGTTTGGCCTTTAAATTATTTGAATTAACTGTATTATTGGAACTGTCTATTTTTTTAATTAAAAATTCTGTCAGACTAAATTTCATATTTTCTTTTTCCCTTTTTTTCTCTTTTTTTCCCTATACACTAAAAAAATCTACTTCGCTAACAACCCTTATCCCCTGATTTTTTAAAAGCGCGGTTAAAATCCCATTGCCGTTTATTAATCTCTGCTGAAAAGTTCCGTCATATATTTTTCCTACGCCGCAAGCCGCACTCTTAGATTTTAATATTGCCAGGCTGATTTTATTTTCTTGTGCTAAGTTTTTCGCTTTTTCCGCTCCGTCGAGCAGCTGCGCGGTTACATCCTGGCCTAATTTATTAATCACCTTTGCCTGGTTATTAATAACATCTTCTCCGCTGCCGCCGATAATCTCACAAGGCGGCCGGGGCACAGGCAATCCGCCCATAACTTCAGGACAGACTAAGATTACTTTGCCTTTTTCTTTTAACTTTACGATTAAAGCCAGGGGCTGAGAGAGTCCATCATAACGGCATTTTTCTCCGGCTAAACAAGCACTGGCTAAAATCATTGTTTATTTTTCCTTTTTTCTCTTAAAAGCATACTTTGCGCATAGTCCTGAGCGATATTAATCCGTTTTTGCGTTGATAAATAAAAATCAAAACCAGAGAGAATAAAATTTTCTTCCGGAATATTTAAATCTGTTTCCCGAATCAATACTGAAATAAATGCATCCGGAGCATTAGTAATTTGCAAAATAAATAAATCTACTGTTTTTTCGATGTTGTTCTTAATCACACTGCTCAGCAAAAAAAATACCAGAAAAACAAAAAATAATAGTAACAGCAGAACCGAAACAGTAGAAATATAAAATAAAAACTCAAATTTAAAAATACCCGCAGCCTTTTCAAACATCACGCTGACTAAATAAAATCCGAAAAAAACAGCGATTGCCGGTATCAGGATGAATTTCCAAACATATCCGTAATAATGATACGCCGCTTCCCGGGTGAAAATAACCCCGATTTCTTCTTTTGCATACTGCACGCTATTTTCATTTATAAAAAGCTTGCGTCCCGGCTCAAACCCCACAAGCATTGCTTGCGGTTTTAATTTATAATCACGCAAAAGAACAATATCATTTATACTAAATCCGATTTTTCCCGCTAAACTCCGTAAATACTCTTTCCGGGATTCATCCGCCCAATCAATTTTACGGTAAAACATAATCGTCAAATAACGCCAGAAAAACTTATCCGTAAAAATATAAGTAAAAAAACAAATCAAGGCTGTAGGAATCCACCAGGTCGTAGTATCTGATTCTAAAAAATAATAAGCAACTTGAGAAAAAAATAAGAAAAAACAAAATATTTTTATTTCTTTTTTTAATACCCTATCCCGCCATTGTTTAAAACTCTGCTGCGGTTGTGCATACTTTGGCCTGAGAATAAATTCATCGTAAATTTTAAGGCCAAGCGTAAAAATAAAATAGGACAGATAAAAAAATAAACAAAATAGGGTAATCACAATAATTGAGTTGCCGGTAATTAACCGGATGAACTCTAATAAGCTTGAGGAAAAACTGTAAGACATTATCAGCAGAAAAAAAACAGTTAAAAAAAGATGCAGATAAAAAATAATTTTCTTTTTTTCTAAATAAACCTTGTCTGCTTTCATTTAAAATTCCTTACGTGATAGATTATTGCGAATATGGTTAAATATTGCAATATATTCGCCGGTTGCGTAATCCGGGTATGTCCAGTCCCAGGCGGTAAAAGTCTTACCGCGAAAACGCAGCGTAACTTCTGCAAAGATACCTTTATCCAGGTACAGCCGATGCTGGTGGTCTTTAGTTGTGGCCAGGACCAGTTTAGAAAGAGTTAAATACCCGGGATCAATATTGATCCGGCGTTTTTTATTTTTTCCCGCGAAAATATTTTCTAGCTTATTCGAATATAGCTTTATTTTCGCTAGATCCCTAACACAAATCTCACGTTTAAAGCTTAAAAATTTTCTTTTTAATCCTGTTCCCATTTCCGGCTCATAGTAATCTGTGAAATTAAAATCAATAATTTTGCTTTCAAAATCAAGCTCTCCAAACTTTTTGATTAATTTTTTAATCACCGGAATGAATAATTTTACCGGCCCAATCAAGCCGATAATTAATTTTACTTTGGGGTGTTTACAAGGAATACCCATATTTTTTAGGTTGCAGGTTGCAAGCCGCAAGTATTATTTCATATGTAGTGTCTCAATGTAAAGTTTACAAATAACGGCTAAGGTTGAACGGTTACGATGTCCGCCGGAGAAGCAGCGAGACCTCGATATGCATTGTAGCGGGCCCGTATCGTCAATCGGTTACGGTGACGTATTTTTAATGCTTTGCACACGTTGCCGTTGTAAGTTGCCGAAACAGGCTTCGTTACCTTCACTTTTTACCAAATAATATAAATTTGAAAATACACCCTTGAGATTATACATTTCATGTTCTGTCTGATACCTGTTACCTGAGACCTGACACTTGTTTATTTTAACGTACGAAAATTTTTTTTGATCATTTGCATATTATCCTGGCCAAATCTTTCCATAAAACAATCCGCCAGAACAATCGCCGCCATTGCTTCTGCGATAACTCCGGCTGCCTCAACTGCGGAAATATCCGAACGCTGAATTGATGCCTTTACTGTTTTTTTTGTTTTAAGATCTATTGTGGACAAAGGATTACCTAAAGTGGCAATCGGCTTCATCGCACAGCGGGCAATAATCGCTTCGGAATTACTCATGCCGCCTTCAATGCCGCCGGCATTATTTGTTTTCCGGTAGAACCCTTTTGTTTTTGAATATAAAATTTCATCATGTACTTGTGAGCCGAATTTATCCGCAACTTTAAATCCCAGCCCGAATTCAACCCCTTTTATTGCCGGAATAGACATTAACACTGCGGCAAGACGGGCATCCAAGCGCCGGTCATAATGCACATAAGAACCCAATCCCACTGGTACATTTTCCGCTTTTACTTCAAACACACCGCCTAAACTATCTTTACGTGATCTGGCTAAATCAATTTTTTGCTTTATTTTTTTTGTGTTTTTTTCCGCGCCCACACTAATAACTCTGCTGGATAAGCTAATTCCAAATTCTCTTAAAAACAATTTGCACAAAGCTCCGGCCGCGACGCGGACAACTGTTTCCCGCGCGGATGCGCGTTCTAAAACACAGCGCATATCCGAAAATCCATATTTTATCGCCCCGCTTAAATCCGCATGCCCCGGACGCGGTTGGCTGATAGGATCCAGCTGATTGATTTTAAAATCTTTGTTTTTAATTAGTAACGCCACGGGAGAACCAATTGTTTGAGCCCCTTTTATCCCGGATAAAATTTTTACTTTATCTTTTTCAATCTGCATTCTCACGCCGCGGCCATAACCCTGCTGGCGGCGGGCCAGCTCACAATTTATAAAATCAATATCTAAACCTAATCCTGCGGGAAGTCCTTCAATAATCGCAACCATACATTCCCCGTGTGATTCTCCTGCACTCATAAATTTTAGCATGCTTAACCTCTCTTATTTTTATTATAATTTTTAAAAATTTTTAGTTTCTTTCAGAAGCAGAAAAAATAATTTAAAATATTTTTACCCCAAATAATCGCAATAAATGTTGCAATTGATAAATACGGCCCGTAAGGGATGACTTCTGCCCCGCGGGTAAGTTTTGCCGTAATTCCCACAATCGCACCAAAAAAAGGCGCGAGAAAAAATATCAATATGGCCATTTCCCAGCCTAAAATCGAACCGATCATTGCCAGAAATTTTACATCTCCGCCGCCCATGCTTTCTTTCTTAAAAACAATCTGCCCGAACTTACCAATTAAATAAATACTTCCACCCCCAACTAAAATTCCCAGTATTGACTGGATCAAAGAATTTATGCTGGAAGAGGCGTTATGCAGCTGCGGAAAAATTATACTGAATAATATCCCTAATACTAACCCGCCCAAAGTGATTTCATCCGGGATAATCTGAAAATCAAAATCAATAAATGTTGCAGCGATTAAAGCGCAAGTAAGCGCTCCGTAAATAAAAAAATGACTGGTTAAACCAAAAAAATTATAAAGGATAACCAGAAGTACAGCTGTAATGAATTCTACTAAAAAATAACGGAAAGGAATTGTCTTTTTGCAAAAGCGGCATTTACCGCCTAAAAAAATATAGCTTACAAAAGGAATATTATCATACCAAAGTATGGGCTTTTGACAATAAGGACAAAAAGACCGCGGGGGATCATTAACAGATATTTTACAGCTTGCTTTCATTATTTTATAAATTTGTTCTTTTTTATCCTGAGGGCAACCTTCAATTTTAAATTTATCTGATTCTTTAAAATCAGTAAAAATTTTTCCGATATTCCCGTCTTCATCAATATATTTGTTATCCATTAAGTTTTTCCAAACTTTATTTACTGCCAAATCATCTTTTAAAATCAGTTTTAATTCATCCGGTATAATTCTTTTCATTTTCGGCATGCGGTAAATACAAACATTTAAAAAACTGCCGATTAATGACCCAAATAAAAATATGATTATTTTAATTAAGCTTTGCGGCATTTGGCAAGTTCCTTTTCTAACGCCTTTCTCATAATATCTATTGGCGCTTCCTTTTCTATCCAGATTTCAAAAGCAATAACTCCTTGATATAAAAGCATGCCTAAGCCACCGGTTGCTTTGAGCCCTTTTTGCTTAGCATCTTTTACAAGTTGAGTTTCGCGGTTATACACAACATCATAAACTGACAAATTTTTATGCAACAAATTCTTATCAATTAAAAAATCATTTTCTTCTTTCATTCCGACGGGTGAGGCATTGACTAATAGTTGTACTTCTTTAATTTTTTCTGCAATCTCTTTTTCTACAATAAACTCAATCTTTTCCTGCATTATTTTTGGCCAGATTCCCGGTAAATTCTTAAAATGATTTTTTGTTTCGGCTAGTTGTTTTTCACTTTTATCAAAAACAAAAATCTTATGCACATTATGTTGTTTCCAACTTAACCCGGCAATAACAGCACGACCCGCTCCGCCGCAACCGAACAAAAGAACATTTTTGTGTCCAGATCCTAATTTGAACTGTAAATCATTTTCTAATGACTGAATAAATCCTCCCGCGTCAGTATTATAATAATCTAATTTATCCTCTGCTTTTTTGACTGTATTGACAGCACCCGTTAAAATAGCATCCTGCAAATTTGTTTGAACATTATCATTAATTTCAATCGGATTAATTTTTGTTAAAATTTCTTTAGTTTTTATTTTATGCGGAATCGTAATATTAAATCCTTCTAAATCTTTTCTGTTTAACAAAAAATCTTCCAGTTTCTCTGGCTTGACTTCAAAAAGCTTGTATTCTGCATTGATCCCTAAATGAGAAAAAGCGGCATTGTGCATTGCCGCTGAAAAACTGTGCTTGACCGGATAGCCGATTAAGCCGTATAGTTTTTTATTTCTCTCTGCCATAATCTTGTATTTCCAATTGATCAAAGACGGATGTTTTGAGATTTCTTATTCTTGAATAAAATCCGGTTCACCGCATTTAAATATGCCTTAGCTGAGGCCTCGATAATATCCGTACTCGCCCCGCGTCCGCTGATTTCTTCTTTTTTTATTCCCAGCTTTACATTAACCTCACCCAAAGCATCTTTACCACGAGTTACCGCCTGGATCGAATAATCAAGTAAACGCGCTTTAATTCTTGTGATTTTTTCAATTGCTTTATAACACGCATCGACCGGCCCGTCTCCGTAGGAAGTGGCGGAAAAGTTTTTTTTCTGCTTTTTCAGTTTTACAGTTGCTTGCGGATTAATCGTATTCCCGCCATGAAATTCCAGCCCTTCTAATGCCCAAACCTCTGGCAATCCCTGTATTTGTTCCTCAACAATAGAAATTAAATCTTCCTCAAAAACTTCTTTTTTCTTATCTGCTAATTCTTTAAACCGGGTAAATGCATCTTGTAATTGCTGTTTATTAAGTTTAAACCCAATCTGCCCCAATCTTTGAAAAAGCGCATGCCGGCCGGAATGTTTGCCTAAAACTAAACCTTCGCCGTAAAATCCCACATCCTCCGGTTTGATAATTTCATAAGTCTGGCGTTTCTTTAAAACCCCATCCTGATGAATGCCTGATTCATGGCGAAAAGCATTACCGCCAACAATCGCTTTATTCGGCGCAACCACAAATCCGGTCAGCTTACTCACCAGGCGGCTGGTTTTATAAATTTCTTTTGTTTTAATCGAAGTAATTATACCTTTAAACTGCTGCGGCCTTGTCCTGAGGCTTAAAACAATTTCCTCAAGTGCGGCATTTCCGGCCCGCTCTCCAATACCATTAATTGTACACTCAACCTGTCCGGCGCCATTCTTAATTGCAGATAATGAATTCGCCACAGCTAATCCCAGATCATTATGACAATGCACTGCAATGATGGCTTTATTGATATTCGGCACATTATTGCAAATAGCTTTGATCAGTGCGCCAAATTCATCCGGCTGCGCAAATCCGACCGTATCCGGGATATTTACCGTTGTTGCGCCAGCTTTAATTACTGTTTCCACAACTTTAAACAGAAATTCCGGTTCAGTACGCGAAGCATCCTCCGGTGAGAATTGAACATCATTTGTAAATTTACGCGCCTGTTTAACCGCATTTATGGCAATTTTTAGAATTTCGCTTTCCGCTTTTTTTAATTTATATTTCATGTGAATTTTGGAAGTTGCTAAGAAAACATGTATCCTTTTTCTTCTGGCTGGTTTTAACGCAGCTGCAGCTGCTTCAATATCTTTATTCAGAGAACGCGCTAAGCCGCAGATTGTTGCTCCTTTTATAATTTTTGCGATATTTTTCACGGAATTAAAATCTCCGGGTGAAGATATCGGAAATCCAGCTTCAATCACATCTACGCCTAAGCGCACCAGCTGATGTGCAACCTCTAACTTTTCCTGATCCGACAAACTTGCCCCGGGAGCTTGTTCTCCGTCTCTTAATGTTGTATCAAAAATTATTATTTTCTTCGCCATGTTTTCACCATACCTTTTTAAAAACTCTAAACATCAAATTCTAAACCCTAAATAAACTACAGAATTTTCTTTAAGAAAATTTTTGGCCTTTGGTCTGTTAAACTTCTTTTGAATCTATCCACTTCATCATTTTTCTTAACTTTCTTCCCACAACCTCTAGGGGATGATTTCGATCGGCTGCTTCCAGAGCTTGAAAGTTTTTCTTGCCCTGTGCGCATTCTTTAATCCATTCCCGGGCAAAACTGCCATTCTTTACTTCTGCAAGAATTTTCTTCATTTCTAGTTTTGTTTTATCCGTAATAATTCTCTTGCCCCGAGTTAAGTCACCGTATTCGGCAGTGTTCGAAACAGAATACCGCATATAACTTAACCCGCCTTGATAAAACAAATCTACAATTAATTTTAATTCGTGTAAACATTCAAAATAAGCAATTTCCGGCTGATAGCCAGCTTCAATTAAAGTTTCAAAAGCTTTCTTAACTAACTCAGATACACCGCCGCATAAAACAACCTGTTCGCCAAAAAGGTCTGTTTCTGTTTCTTCCTGGAAAGTTGTTTCAATAATCCCGGCGCGTGCCCCGCCAATACCTTTGCCATAAGCCAAAGCAATATCCCGGGCCCGGCCGGATGCATCCTGAAAAATAGCGATTAAACACGGGACTCCGCCGCCTTTTTCAAATTCGCTGCGGACTAAATGTCCCGGCCCTTTCGGAGCAATCATAAATACATCAATATCCGGCTTGGGCACAATCTGTTTAAAGTTAATGTTAAACCCGTGCGAAAACATAATTGCTTTCCCTGCGGTTAAATTCGGCTTAATATCCTTTTCATATAACTTTGCCTGAAATTCATCCGGCACAAGAATCTGAATAATATCTGCTTCTTTTGTTAGTTCCGAAGCCAAAACAGGTTTAAAGCCGTGTGATTTTGCCAGTGTATAATTAGGCGTGCCTTCAAGTTCGGAAACAATTACATTCACGCCAGAATCTTTTAGGTTCTGTGCCTGGGCATGCCCTTGTGAGCCATAACCGATAATCCCCACAATTTTACCTTCTAAATTTTTCAAATCTGCATCTGCTTCATAATACATTTTTGCCATCTTATCCTCCGTTATTCTTTTTTCTTTCTTAATAAAGTGGTTAATTCTTCCTCATCCAATGTGTGTTTTAATGCCTCATTAAAAGTAATTTTATTATCCACAACTAAATCACACAAAGATTGATTCATTGTATACATTCCGTATCTCCTGCCGGTTTGGATTAAAGAATAAATCTGGTGTATATTATTTTCTCTGATTAAATTTTGGATCCCCGAAATTACCGTCATTATTTCCATAGCCAGTTGGCGTCCGCTGCCTTGAGTGTTGGGGATTAATTGCTGTACAATCACACCGATTAATACCAGAGAAAGCTGTACTCTTATTTGCTGCTGCTGATGCGCCGGGAATACATCCACAATGCGGCTGATCGAATTAACCGCACTGCCGGTATGCAATGTAGCCAGAATCAAATGCCCTGTTTCCGCTAGCGTTAATGCAGCTTGAATTGTTTCTAAATCGCGCATTTCTCCGATTATAACCACATCCGGATCCTGCCGAAAAACATGTTTAAGCGCACTGCCGAAAGAAAGCGTATCTGTGCCCAGCTGCCTTTGATTTATAGTGCACTTATTATGCTTATGCAAATATTCAATCGGGTCTTCAATCGCAATAATATGCGCCCGGCGTTTTTTATTAATATAATCAATAATCGCTGCTTGTGTTGTTGATTTACCGCTGCCAGTTGCTCCGGTAATTAAAATTAAACCACTGGGCTTATCTGCATAATCCCGAATAATCGCTGGCAATGCCAATTGCTCCATGGTCGGAATAGTAAACGGAATTACCCGGGCAGCCATAGCCACAGAGCCGCGTTGATAATACAAATTAATGCGGAAACGGCTAATATTTTCAATCCCGCAGGAAAAATCTAATTCTTTTTGCGTTTCAAACCGTTCTCTTTGTGCATCGGTTAATAAACTATACGCCAGCTGCTTGATTGTATCCGGCAGTAAAGCTTCCAGATCCGTATAGACTAATTGCCCGGCAATTCTCAACTGCGGAGGTATGCCTACGGTAAGGTGCAAATCCGATGCTCCCTTATCAACAATCATTCGCAATAACTGCTCCATATTCAACATGGATATTTTTCCCTTTTTTTAATTATTTGGCGATTGCAATTCTGCCCGTGCGTACTAATTCCTTAATCCCCGCTTTAGTTAAAATCTCCAACAGTTCACTCATCTGCTCTTTTGAGCCAACCGCTTCGATAATCGCGAATTGTTTATCAAAAGATAAAATATTCGCGGAAAAATTTTTCAACATTGCTGTCAATGTTTGCCGGGTTAATTTTGCGCAATTAACTTTAATTAAAAAAAGTTCCTTTTCAAAAAAATCTTTTTTAGTTAAATCACTCACTGTAACCACATCAATTAATTTATGTAATTGTTTTTTTATCTGTTCTAAAATCCTCTCATCTTGAGCATCAACAATAATTGTCATGCGGGAAATATCCGGCTCATGCGTCTGGCCGACAGCTAAAGATTCAATATTAAATCCCCGGGCGCTAAAAAGTCCGGATATCCGTGCCAGCACACCCGGCTTATTTTCAACTAATGCATAAATTGTATGTTTCATGTGTTAACTCCATATTTACTGTTTAATGTTATTATCAGTCACAAGCTGCAAGTTCCAGGTCACAAGCCAAAAATATAAAAGCTTACTATTTTTTTAGTTTTTAACTTGCAACTTGTTACCTGTAACCTGAAACTATATCATAAAATTTAAAATAATTTTACGCCATTCCCCCGATCATCCGGTTAATCGCTTCCCCTGCCGGAACCATGGGAAAAACATTTTCTTCTGACTCAACCTTAAAATCAAGAATTACCACATTCGGGGTGGCAATTGCTTTTTTAATTGCCTCACTAACATCTTCTTTATTTTTTACCCGAATCCCTACTGCGCCATAAGCCTGCGCCAGTTTAACAAAATCAGGACTGGTAATCGGAGTATTTGCATATCTACGATTATAGAAAAGCTCTTGCCACTGTCTGACCATGCCCAAATAACCATTATTGAGTATCGCAATTTTCACATTAATTTTATTAGCCACCGCTGTGGCTAATTCCTGAATATTCATTTGAATCGACCCATCGCCCGCGATATCAAACACTATTTTATCCGGCCGGCCGATTTTTGCGCCAATCGCCGCGGGAAATCCATACCCCATTGTGCCTAAGCCGCCGGATGAAATCCAGGTACGCGGTTTTGTATAAGTATAGTACTGTGCCGCCCACATTTGGTTTTGACCGACTTCTGTACAGATAATCGCATCGCCTTTAGTAATTTTATAAATCTGCTCAACAACATACTGCGGTTTAATTTTTTCTCCGTTCTGATCATATTTTAAAGGGCCTTTCTTTTTCCAATCATTTACCTTTTTTAACCATTGCCTTGTATCCGGAGCTTTGACGATTTTGTTTAAAGCTGTTAACCCTTCTTTTGCATCCGCAACAATGGGGATATGTACTTTTACGTTTTTACTGATTGCCGTCGGGTCAATATCAATATGGATAATTTTTGCATCCGGAGCAAAATTATCCAGCCTGCCGGTTACCCGGTCATCAAAACGCGCTCCAATCGCAATAATCAAATCACTTTCCATAATTGAATGATTGGCATAAACAGTGCCATGCATTCCCAGCATACCTAAAGAAAGATCATTATTTTCCGGAAATGCGCCTAAGCCCATTAATGTTGTGGTTACCGGGGCTTTAATTTTAACCGCTAATTCTAATAATTGATCATGCGCACCGGAAATAATTATGCCTCCGCCGGCATAAATCACCGGCTGTTTACTTTTTTCGATTAATTTTGCCGCTTTTCTAATCTGCCCTGGATGCGCTGTAAAGGTTGGCTTATACGAACGCAGGCATACTTTTTCCGGGTAATGAAATTCTGCTTTTTGCATTTGAATATCAACCGGCACATCAATAACAACCGGCCCTGGCCTGCCGGTAGCTGCGATATGAAATGCTTCTTTGACTGTTTTCGCCAAATCAGAAATATCTTTTACTAAATAATTATGCTTAGTAATTGGCCGGGTTATTCCTGTCACATCTGCTTCCTGAAAAGCATCATTACCAATTAAATGAGTTTTTACTTGTCCGGTAATTGCCACAATCGGGATAGAATCCATATGTGCGGTAGCTAATCCTGTAACTAAATTAGTCGCGCCGGGGCCGGATGTAGCCATACAAACACCAACTTTGCCTGTAGCCCGGGCATAACCATCCGCTGCATGCGCGGCTGCTTGCTCATGACGGACAAGAATAACATCTAAAGGCGCATCATAAAGCGCATCTGTTAACGGGAGAACTGACCCGCCGGGATAGCCGAAAATTGTCCTGACTCCCTCTTCTAATAAAGATTTAACCAGAATTTCTGCCCCTGTATATTTCATCACTATTTTTTCCTTTTTTCTCTTTTGTCAAATTTTTGAACTTAAGTATTTTTTTAATTTATTAAATATCCAAAACAGCTCCGGTGCTGGCTGAGCTGACCATTTTAGCATAACGCACTAACCATCCGGTTGTGACTTTTGGCTGCGGATGTTTTACTTTTGCTAATCTTTGTTTTAATTCTTGGCTCGTAATACACAATTCTAATTTTCTGTTTTTAATATCAATAATAATCCGGTCATTATTTTTAACTGCTGCAAGCGGGCCTCCGGCAGCAGCTTCTGGTGAAATATGGCCTAAACACGGGCCGCGGGTTCCGCCGGAAAACCGGCCGTCAGTGATTAACGCTACATCCTCAGCTAGCCCCATACCCACAATTGCCGCTGTCGGCGCAAGCATTTCCCGCATGCCTGGTCCGCCGCGCGGGCCTTCATAGCGCACAACAATAACCGACCCTTTCTTAACAAAGCCAGCCAAAATATCTTTCATCGCTGCCTCTTCACTATTATAAACCTTGGCTTTGCCTTTAAAGTACATCATTTTATCGCTCACGGCAGATTGCTTAACCACAGCTCCTTCTGGTGCAAGATTACCGAATAAAACCGCCATACCCCCTTGTTTATGATACGCTTTATTTAAAGGCCGAATAATATCTTCGTCCATTATCTGGGCTTGGGCAGCAATTTGTTTAATTCTTAACCCTGATACTGTTAAATTATCATTCAGTTTTTGCTTCAAACGTTTTAATACCGCAGGAATTCCTCCGGCAAATTCTAAATCTTCCATAAAATATTCTCCGCCCGGGCGCAAATTGGTCAAATGCGGCGTCTGCTTGCTAATCTGATCAAAACGTTTAAGTTCAATTTTTATTTTGCATTCATGGGCAATAGCTAAAAGATGTAAAATTGTATTGCTGGAACCGCCCAAGGCCATATCCACCATAATTGCATTTTCCAGTGATTTCTTATTCATAATCATGCTGGGTGTAATATTTTTTTGTACAAGCTTAATAATCCGCTCGCCGGTTGCCTGGGCAATTCTCTTTTTTTTAGCCATACCTGCCAAAGCTGTACCGCAGCCGGGTAAAGACATCCCCATCGCTTCGGTTAAACAAGCCATCGTGTTTGCCGTGTACAGGCCCTGGCATGAGCCCTGGCCCGGGCAAGCTTCCATCTCCAAACAAGCCAGTTCTTTTTCGGATATCTGTTTGTTTTTAGTTTGCGCTAATGCTTCAAACGTATCCCGGACAAATGATAAACGTCTCATCCCCCGGCGTCCGGAAATCATGGGCCCAGCGGTAATCACAATCGCCGGAATATTTAAACGTGCACAAGCCATTAACATGCCGGGAGTGATTTTATCGCAATTAGTCAGGCAAACAATACCGTCAACCGCATGCGCCCGGGCTACTGATTCTACAGAATCCGCAATTAATTCCCGGCTGGCTAAAGGATAATGCATGCCTTCATGCCCCATCGCAATCCCGTCGCAAATTCCGGGCACGCCAAAAAAGAAAGGCACTCCGCCGGCATTACTAATCCCTCTTTCAATGAACCTCTCCAAATCACGCATCCCAATATGCCCGGGAATAAAATCATTGTAGCTTGAAGCTACGGCAATAAACGGTTTTTTTAAATCACTTTTTGAGACACCGGTTCCGAATAATAATGCCCGGTGCGGTGCCCGTTCTAAGCCTTTTTTTATTTTATCGCTTCTTAACATTCTTTCACCTCATAAAAAATTATAAAGATATTTTTGGTTATTTATAAAAAATCATCCCTCTCCATCACACCTCCTTGTGCTGCTCGCCTGTCCCGCGCTTTTTGGCGGGGGGATCATTTCATCCTGAAATGAAAAGACCAAAAAGATTTTGGTCTTTTGTATTTTTCAATAGAGTTTTTAATAATTTACTGATTAATTAATATATAAATTTTCCCTTTTCCTGAATCCAGAACATCCAAAGCGCTGCCCAGAATCATACCAGGAGAAACTTCCTCTGCATCAGCACGCATGGCATAACCAGCTAAAGACGCACAAACCAACAAATCCCCTTGTTTAATCGGCCCGTTTTCCGCGGTTACGTTACATTCAACAATCCCGGCTAAAGCCAAAGGCTTTGTCTCCGGCCCATTACCCATTAATAATTTCGGTGAAGCCGAAATTACACCGGCAACCCGGGTATCAAAAGCTTTTTTTGTTTTCACAAACAACATATCTTCTTTACTGCTAATCACCACCACATCCCCAGCCTGGCAATCATCGCTAACTCTGACTCCTTCGGCAATATCATAAACATGTTTTCCTCCTATCGGAGAATCTAATCCCATCGGGTCAGGCCCTTTAGACGGCTGGGTTGCACCTAAAAAGTTACCAGTACTAACAAAACTGATTCTCTCATCAGTTGCCAAGCTGGAAATATATACATGGGGGTCAGCTTGAGTTCTCGTCGGATCACACAAATCAATATAATATCCCTGAATAGCATCATTTGGCCATGCACCTGTCATCATCATCCCCTGCGAATCATTTGTAGCATCAAAAAAAATATCACCGTTAACCGGAGTGGGCCCAGCCAGATTTCTAATTAAACTTATATTTGCCAAATGGCTTTCTACGCTGGGAATCGAGAAATGAACCGGATTAGCAACATCAGGATTATCACTATCAACATAGCGTTCGGCAATAATCGTAGCATAAGCTCCGATCGCCAGCCGGGTAACATAAGACAATAAAGTTACGCTTTGATTTGACCCTTGCTGTGCAAAACAAAAATTAATAACACTGGTAAAAGTGATTGTCATCAGAATGAACACCAAACTGCTGTATTGTATGGATTTTAAAAATTTTTTCTTCATTTTTTTTATTTATTTTCGCATGTTTACTCTGTTAGAAAGCCCCATATTTCAACACGGGGTAAAATATCTAGAGTTCACACGGGGTATAAAGCCCCGTGTGAACTTTCTAACGGAGTTCACTGCTTATTCACTAAAATTAAAATTTTACCTGTGCCTTTTTTTAAAGGCTGTAATGCTTTACCAATTAACATCCCGGGCTTAATCTTTTTAGGATGAGCCCGCATGGCATGGCCAGGTATTGCTGCGCTGACTAATAAGTCGCCTCTTTTAATTGCTCCGTTTTCTGCACTGACATTACATTTAACAATACCGGCTAAAGCTAAAGGCATTTTCCCTGCTCCCGGGCCCATATGAAATTTTGGATCCTCAGAAATTACACCGGCAATATTTGTCTCAAAACTTTTATCTGATTTTTTTAAATGATATTCCTGTGTTAAATCAATTACCGCAACATCATTAACCTGGCATTCTTCTGATGTAGGAATGCTTTCGGCAATATCATAAATATACTCATAAATATGCTTACCTCCTGCAGGATGAAGCACCCACTTCAAAGGATCGGTGGCTGGCAGGCCAGTATCATGAGGGAATGGCCCGGAAACAACATCATTTTCTGCTGCTCCCATGGTAATTGTTCCCTCGCATAAAATACTGCGCACAAACATCCCGGCAGGGTTTCCTACAGCCCCATTATTATTAGTATTTAAATCAATATAATACCTGCTTGCTAATGCACTCCCGAGTATGCGGCCGCGAATAGTCAAATCCCCATTTAACCATAAATCCCCCAGAATGCTTTGGCCAGTGGGATCAAGAAAAAATCCCGCATTATCCAGATCATTAAATTGTGATGCTTGAACTTCTTTAAACCAGCTAAAAGAAGAGGGATAATAGGTGGTCATGGTAATATCCGTAGGAACTCGAGCAGCTTGCGATAAAACTCGCGATGATGTATAAGCTAAAAATATAAATAAACTCATTACTAAAAAAAGCAGAACATATTCCTTATTTATATTTTTGGTTTTAATTTTAATAAATTTTAATATTTCCAAAATTATCTGCCTTTTTTTACTTTTTATTAACTAAAACTAAAATTTCACCTTTTTCTGAATCTAAAGCCTGCAGTGCCTTACCCACCAGCATGCCTGGCTTTATCTCATCCGGAGCTGCCTGCATTGCATAGCCGGCTAAGGAAGCGCTGACTAATAAATCACCGATTTTAATCGGCCCGTTTTCATTGGTAACTTTACATTTAACAATCCCGGCTAAAGCTAAGGGCATTTTTCCTTGCTCATCTCCTAAAAACAATTTAGGGTCTTGGGAAATTATGCCGGCAACATGGCTGTCAAAACTTTTTTCAGTTTTTACCAGCGTCCATTTCTGTCCCTGGCTGATTTTAACCACATCCCCTGGCTGGCAATCCCGGGCATGAATACCTTCGGAAATATCCCAAACATGTTCTCCTTTTATTGGCTTCCCATCTGGACCTATTGTGGGGGGTGTATCATCTGCTCCAGGAGTATTTGCTCCCATGGTTATCCGAAAACGGGTTTTTAAATGGCCCACATATGCAGCCAGTTGATCTCCAACTACCGTAGAATTTAAATTAATATAATAACCTATAGTCGTCCATTGATTATCCCAGCTAAGTCTGCCATCCATGACAATATCCCCGAGAGTAGCTCCGTCATCAACCCATAAATCTTCTAAAACCGTTACTCCCGAAGGATCAATTTGATAAAATTGCGGAATAGGTCCTGCACCTTGGTTTATCGTGTCGCAATAATTTAAATCCCGGTATTCCCGGGACATTAAATGATCAAACACTCCGGAAGGAGAGCTGTAATAAGTAGGGAATAAAATTTCCTCTGGCGCAATTTGTGATTTAAGCGTTGAGCTATAAATCAAAAACCCGGCGAAAATTACCAGCACAAATAAAAGTAGATATTCTTTATTTATTTTTTTAAAATCCCACATTTTTTATTTTTATTTTTTTTGTTGATTATTAATTTTAAATTCAGTTAATTTATCTAACTAATACTATTGCCACCAATTATTTACCGTTGCCCTGAGAAATATTATTTGCTCAGCCGGCGGAGCTGGGCTAACATCAACATCTTCAATCTGCACAACTACCAGCCTACCAAGTGGGTCAGATGTTATAGGAAAACTTATATTTTGATTTAAGGCATTACCCCCAAACCGCCAGGAAATTGCCGCCATTAACCCGGCTTCCGCTGCGTACCAGGCTTTTGTATGTGCAATTTCTTTAATCACCAGCGTATTAATCCGCTGGGCATATCCCATTAATGTGATTCCGATTAAAGCCGAAATGCTGACATAGATAAAAGTGATCAGCATTGCCTGGCCTTGGTTTTGTTTCTTCTTTTGCGTATTTATTTTTTTATCCATAACATTTAATTTTAATCAATGTTCTACCGCTAACTACCACATATTTTGTGCGCCATTCCAGCTTACTGGCGCGATTTGCGGGGCACAGCGTAAAGTAATAAATCTGCCAAGTACAAGTTCAAAATATTGTAATTGCCCGGGTAAAGGATTTGGTATTCTTCCCCGTGCAGTTATTCTTACCCCCACACAATTAAATTCTATTGGCCAAAATTCCAGGGCTTCAATATGGGTTGCGATTCTCATACCATTACCAGGATTTGCGGCTACAAAATCTATATTGTTTGGATTATTATTACTACTGCGATCAATCCAAACGTCGTTAGTTGCAGCATCGCGAAAGATTACAACTGCATCATGCTCAAAAAAATTTCCTGAATTCTCCGGATCACCCGTTGCTACAAAACCAGTTTTATTCTGCAAAGCCTGCCTTAAAAAAATTGTATCTGCCCAGGCTGTATTCTGCCCCTGTAAAGTTGGTGTGGCAAATAAAGCTTCCCAAGCTCTGCTTGCAGAAAGCCCTGTTGTAAGCCTGTGCTGATATCCCCTATTACCATAAAAATGCTCATTTGGATTTAGCCCCAAAACCAGATTCGCTTGAGTTGGCCCTTGGGTGCTACCGTAACAATTAGAAATCATTACTTCCTGCGATATTACTTTCATCACCATATTGGCATTATAAATTACTTCAAAACCATCGTGCATATAACGCAAAGACGCCAGTGCAAAATAAAAAAGCACGCCTGTTACTAAAAGCACGGCAATCATAATAAAGCTGGCGATTTGAAGCTCCATTAACGTAAACGCTTTTTTATTCAGTGATTTTTTTAATATTCTTAACATATTATTATATAAAAATAATTTATTCTACCCAATCAATTCTGACAGCATAAGACGACAAAACATTTCCCCCGGCAATATTAATCGGAGTTTGTGTGGGAGTGCAGGTTCCGCCTTTGTCATTTTCTAATACGTTCTCTTCTGCCGGATTATCTGTTAATGGCTTGATTATGCCGCTTTTTCTAAATTCAATACGTGAAGCTGCCCAGTTTAAAGCAATCATTTTATTAAAAGCTAACGCCGCCATATTTCTGGCTGTTATGTAAGAAGCAAAAATCCCTGCAGCTAATAATGATAATACTACTGCAGAAACAACCACTTCCACTAAAGTCAGGCCTTTTTCATTAAAATATTTTTTGTGCATGCTTTCCTTTATTTTCCGGTATTTCTTGCATAAAATATCTATTTTTTAATTATAGCAAACAGATATTTAAAGTCAATGTTTTTCCCCATTTTTCTCGTAATAAAAATAGTTTTAAATTACTAAAATTATTTAATGAAAACCCGGGGCACACGCGAGGAAATTAAGCTGGTTATTTCATAGGGGATTGTCTGGCTGATTGCTGCTAATTGCTCAACGCCAATGGAATGCTTTTTTTGCCGGCCGATTAAAGTTACGGTATCGCCTAAACAAATCTTTGGTGAATTTTTTAAATCAATCATTGTCTGATCCATACAAATCCGGCCAACAACTGGAAAAAATTTACCTTTAATTAACACATAACTCTTATTCGATAAAGACCTTACATAACCATCTGCATATCCAATCGGGATTGTGGCAATTTTTGTCTTTTTTTGGGTTCTATATGTAGCCCCATAACTTATACTTCTGCCTTGTGTTACATCTTTTAAATAGGTTATTTTGGTTTTTAAGCTCAATACCGGCTTAATCTTAATTTTTAATTGTCTTTTTAATGTTGGGTTTGTATTTGGCATTAACCCATAAAGCATAATCCCTGGCCGGACCATATTTAAAAAGTTTAAAAAATTTAAGCAATTATTTTTAGTTCTTTTCAAATTTTTAAATTGATTTAAGTTAAAAATCGCAATGCTGTTCGCTGCATGCACAATGGGAATAATAATCCCATGTTGCTGAAGACGCCTTAATAATTGGGCAAATGAGCTCAGCTGACGCTGTGTAAACAGCATATCTGTATCTGCACAAGGAAAATGCGTATAAATACCTTCGAGATTTAATTTTTTCAGTTTACTGATTTTATAAACTTCATTAAAAGCGCTTGTGTGCCAAAGCCCTAACCGGCCCATACCTGTATCAATTTTAATATGCACTTTTGCTTTTTGTTTTAAACTGCAAGCCTGCTTTTGAATAAATCTGGCGTTTTTATAATCAGTTACGGTAAGGGTAATATCGGCATTTAAAGCCGCTTTAATTTCCGGTTTTCCCAAAACAGCGCCTAAAACTAAAATCGGCACGGTTTTTAATTGTTTTTCCTGGCGTAAAATTAAAGCTTCATCCACACAAGCCACGCCTAAATAATCCACGCCGATTTTTACCAATCTTTTCGCTACCTCTTTAGAGCCATGGCCATAAGCATTTGCTTTTACTGCGGCTAAAATTTTTGTCTTTTTACTGATTTTTTTCTTGATCTGTTTAAAATTAAATTCTAAATTTTTAAGATTAATTTCCGCGTATGTTGGCCGATAATACATAAATACTGCTCCTTATTATACAAACAAATCCAAAGCCTAAAATAACAAATTTTTAAAATATTTTTTAACCACTTTAGAGTTTAGCACTTAGTGCTTTCCTTATCACTTATCACTTATCACTTATCACTTATCACTTATCACTTATCACTTATCACTTATCACTTATCACT
>JBDRJV010000036.1:0-16486 GCA_043814605.1 Candidatus Omnitrophota bacterium
AATTTTACAGATTTTTAGTGTTACTATTTTTGAGAAAATGCCGATATTACAACTACTTACAGATTATGAATACAACAACAAATTAACTGATTCTTGTAACCAACTAGAATTATTCAACTTATAACCGGACACTAGTGATAACTTATAACCTGTAACCTGTAACTTATAAGGAGGTTGATATGGATCTTACCAAAAAACAGCAAGAAGTATTGATGTTTATCCGCAAAATGGTGCGCGAAGGATTGCCGCCGACAATCAGGGAAATTGCAACGGAATTTGGATTCTCATCAACCGGCACAGTTAGGGATTATTTGAATGCTTTGGTGAGAAAAGGTTATTTGCTAATCGAAGAGAAAAAATCTCGGGCAATTGAACTTACGGAAAAAGCAATGTTAAGTATTCCCATTTTAGGCAGTGTGCCTGCAGGCGTGCCGGTATTAGCTATAGAAAACGTTGAAGATTATTTTAATGTCGATAAATTATTTGCGCAAAAAGATGAATTATTCTTTCTGCGTGTGCACGGAGATAGTATGATTGATGCCGGAATCATGCCGGATGATCTGGTATTAGTAAAAAAACAACCTTGTGCCCAGGACCGGGATATAGTTGTCTGCCGGGTTGATGGGGAAGTTACCGTAAAAATATTAAAAAGCCGGGAAAACAAATTTTTCTTAGAGCCGGCAAATAAAAACTATTCAATAATCCCTTTAAACGAACGATCCCAAATTGTAGGGAAAGTTATAACCGCGATACGAAAATATGTTTAATCCTAATGCTCGCTGGGACCGTACTATGCCTAAGGATAATATTTTACCGGGAGAACCGGTAGATGTGGTAGTTTATTTTAAGAAAAATAAATTTATCCCCAAGTATTTTGCGTTCAATTCAGATAAACATATTATTAAAAAAATTCAATTTACCTGGTGCGAAAAAAAAGGAACACAGGCATTTAATATTTTTAGTGTTACCGATGAAAATAATACCTCATTCACACTTTGTTTTAATCGGGAAAATTTGCAATGGAGAATTTTATCAGAAAATTTATAAGTAGCAGGTAGCCCCGCCTTGGCGGGATTTCGCTGAAAATTGAATTAATATTCTCAATAAGTAGCAAGTAGCAAGTAGCAAGTAGCAAGTAGCAAGTAGCAAGTAGCAAGTAGCAAGTAGCAAGTAGCAAGTAGCAAGTAGAACAAACGCTAAGAGCCTGAAACTTGTATCCTGTAACTTGAAGCTGTAGCTTTTAACCTGTAACCTGTAGCTTGTGACTTGCGGCTTGGGGCTTAAGCATGAACCAGAAAAAAATACTCCACCTTGACATGGATGCTTTTTTTGCTTCTATTGAACAGGCAATAAATCCAAAATTAAAAGGCAGGCCTGTAATCGTCGGCGGCAGGAAAAATCAGAAAAGAACTGTGGTTTGCGCCGCTTCCTATGAAGCAAAAAAACTGGGTATTGACTCAGGCATGAGTACGCAAGCAGCGTTTAAAATCTGCCCAGAAGCAGAATTTGTGGCGGCAGATTCAACCAAGTATCTCTATACTTCCCGTCAAATATATAAATTATTGACTAATTACAGCCCGCAAATAGAGCAAGGCTCAATTGATGAGTTTTATTTAGATATTACGGGTATGGATAAAACTTTTGGTTCTTATTTAAATCTTGGCCAAAGCATAAAAACAGCGATTAAAAAAAAGTTTGATATAACTGGTTCGATTGGGATTTCTCTAAACCGGTTAATATCTAAAATCGCTTCCAAACTAAACAAACCAGATGGGTTAATAATGTTAGAAAAAGAAAATATCAAACCTGTGTTAGCGGATTTAAAAATTGAAAAAATTCCCGGGATTGGGCCAAGCTTAACAGCTAAGTTAAATTTATTATCAGTGTTTTATTTTAAGGATATAGAAAAAATATCCTTAGATTTTTTATATAAAAAATTTGGAAAAGTCGGAATCTGGCTCTATGCATTAACTCATCCGGAAGAAGATGGACAAGGGATTCATTGGATATCTGATCCTAAAGAATTACCTAAATCTATCGGGCATTCCTATACTTTAGCGCAGAATATATATAAACAGGAAGATATCCAGGGATGGTTTAGATTATTGAGTGAAATGGTAGGAACGCGTTTGCGGCAGATAGGGCTTGAAGCAAGTACAATATCAATTTATATAAGAAAAGCAGACATGAAGGCTATATCCTGCGAAAAAAATTTTAAAAGTTTTGTAAATAACTCCGGAGATTTATTTCAGAGGGTATTATTTATTTTAGATAAACTAAAACTGCGGAATATTTCGGTAAGAGCCTTAGGAGTAAGTGCGCGTAATTTAAATTTATCAGGTAATAATTTTTTATTTGAATCGGATAAGAAAAAGTATAATGTTGATAGTGCACAGGATAAAATTAATGAAAAATATGGAGACTGGACATTATATCCGGCCAGCATTATGAAAATTTTCTCTTGACCAAATAAAGAGAATATTGTATCTTGAGGATAATTATGTTTGAGAAAATATTATTTATAAGTAATGATACTAAAAGAAGAAATGATTTTTATGATGTTTTTTCTTTTCAAGGGGATAAGGTAATTACCAATCCGGAAGTAGACGAACCTTTAGACCTCCTTAAAACACATCGCCCTAAATATATTGTCCTAGATCAAGATCATATCACTTTTGATGCAGTTAGATTTAAAAAAGAAGTTCAAAATATTGATGATGGTATCATTGTTATTGATGTGCCGGAAGGCGATAGAGCTTTTTTAGGTGTACGCGAATTTTTGAGGGAACATGTTGCGGTGGCTATGTCCGGTCAATCCTCAGAGCAGGAGCGGGCTCAATCCGGAAGACGAGTTTTAATTGTTGATGATGAGAAAGAAGCAGTGGCTTTGCTTGAGAAATTTTTTCACAAGAAAGGATACGAAGTTTTTACTGCGTTTAACGGTGAGGAAGCATTACTTAAAGTAAAAATAGAAAAACCACAAGCCGTGCTTTTAGATATTAATATGGTGGGTATGGATGGATTAGTTGTTTTGAAACGTATAAAAGAAAACGATCCTTCTGTTGTTGTAATCATGACATCCGCTTATGAGGGGGAAGAGATTATTAGAGAAGCAAAAGAGCTAGGGGCGGATGAATATATGGTTAAGCCGTTTAATTTAAAATTATTAGAAAAAACTATCTTTAATTCTTTAAAGGAGGTAAAGATGGAAATTATTGTAAAAAAACCCACGCCGGATGAATTGGATGTTTTGGGTGTTCAAGAATGGGCTCCCTGGGAATGCGAAGTAAGTACTTTTGACTGGACTTATACAGATAAAGAAACTGCTTATTTAAAACAAGGAAAAGTTAGAGTAAAAACTGAAAATACGGAAGTTAGTTTTGGTGCCGGGGATTTAGTGATTTTTCCTAAAGGGTTAGCCTGTACCTGGTTTGTAGAAAAACCAGTAAAAAAAGTATATAAATTCGGTTGATGCTTTCGGATATTTCAGATGAAAAAAAATAAAAGCATAATTATAGTTACAATGCTGTTTTTATTATTAACTGTTAACGCCCAGGCAGAGCAATTCTATAACCCGCCTTTTGAACTTTACGGGGAAGTAAAGACAGTCTCCAGTGATTCATTAGAAATTTATGTGCCGCATATAAATAAGCAAATCACAGTAATGATTATGTCGCAGACATTAATTATCAGCCGTATGGATGAGAAGAAAATCCCGCAGAAAATTACGGCAATCGAGGAAAACGATTTAGTGCAGGTTAATGGCGTTATAAAAAAAGATTCTTTTTATTGTACAAAAATATCTTACCTGTCTTTATCCGTAACCCGCTAAATTATCCCTTAAAATTCTGAATTAATTCGCAATTTTGAAGGATTGATTTTTCTTATTAGGCATAGTAAAATAAATTCCTATGCCGAAGTGGTGGAACTGGCAGACGCGCATGGTTCAGGGCCATGTGTCCGCAAGGACGTGTGGGTTCAAATCCCACCTTCGGCACCAAAAGAGCTTCGCTCTTTTCCATAGGGGGAAACGAAGTTTCCCCCTTATGGCGTTCGCCCCGCTGTTGGCGGGAGGCTCACTGTTACCCCTTTCCAAGGGGAATAATAAAAGCCCTAAGTGTTAATTGGAGGATAGTTGTAAATGATTGATGAACTTAAAGATAAATTTAGTGATATTGCTAAAAAGTTTGAACAACTCAGGGGGTATCTTTGACCTGGATACAAAATTAATTCGCATTCAAGCTCTAGAGCAAGAAATGGCCCAGCCTGATTTTTGGAACTTCCCAGACCAAGCCAATAAAATAATTCAAAACTTAAAAGATATAAAAAGACAAACCGAACCGGTTCAGAAAGTAGATGCGGATATTAAAAACATCGGTGAACTTTTGGAATTAGCCGAAGCTGATGATACAGATATCCTCGGACAACTGAATTCGGAAATTAAAGACCTGGAAAAAAAAATCCAAAGTCTGGAAATTAACCTGCTGCTTTCCGGTAAAGAAGATAAATCTTCTGCGTTCTTAACGATTCACTCTGGCGCCGGGGGTACAGAATCTTGTGATTGGGTGAGTATGCTTTTGCGCATGTATACCCGCTGGGTGGAGAACAGTGGGTTTTCTGCGGATATTATTGATATTTTGCCCGGAGAAGAAGCCGGAGTCAAAAGCGTGACAATATTGATTAAAGGTGTTTTTGCTTACGGAAAATTAAAAGGAGAAAGCGGCGTACATAGGCTGGTTAGAATATCTCCGTTTGATTCTAATAAGCGCCGGCATACTTCTTTTGCTTCGGTAGAGGTTATCCCGGAAATAGATCAGAGTATTAATATTGAAATAAAGGAAGAAGATTTAAGAATAGATGTCTATCGGTCTAGCGGTGCCGGAGGCCAGCATGTTAATACTACGGATTCAGCAGTAAGAATTACCTACATACCCTCAGGAATTGTGGTGCAGTGTCAAAACGAGCGTTCTCAAATAAAAAACAGAGCTATGGCAATGAAAATGCTCAAATCAAAATTACATGAACTGGAACTTAAAAAAAGGCAGGAGGAGGCGGAAGAACAACATCAGCAAAAAAAGAAAATCGAATGGGGCTCACAAATCCGCTCTTACGTGATGCATCCTTACAGTATGATTAAAGACCATCGCACCGGAGTAGAAACAGGTAATGTGCAGGCAGTTATGGATGGTAAGCTGGATAATTTTTTAGAGGGATTTTTAAAATGGCAGGTTAGCAAAGAGTAGCAAGTAGAAAGTAGAGAGTAGAGAGAATAATGCAGGATTTATTTACCGAAAGACACGTATACAAAGTATCGGAACTAACCCAGGATGTCCGGAAAATTTTAGAAGATAGTTTTCCCAGTGTCTGGGTCGAAGGCGAAATTTCAACTGTAAGAACCCCGCAATCCGGGCATATGTATTTTACACTTAAAGATGATAAGGCGCAGTTAAAATGCGTATTTTTTCGTAATGCCAGCCTGAACCTGAATTTTAAAATCGAAGAAGGATTATCCTGTATAATTTTTGGCCGCATCAGCGTTTACGATGCCAGCGGGCAGTATCAATTGTATGTTCAAAAAATCGAGCCAAAAGGTAAAGGAGCCCTGCAGCTGGCTTTTGAACAATTAAAAAATAAATTAGCACAGGAAGGCTTGTTTGATACTGTGCGTAAACGTCCGATTCCTTTTTTACCGAAAAAAATCGGTATTGTTACTTCCTCAACCGGTGCAGCGATCAGAGATATTCTGAATGTGATTAATCGCCGTTATGCAAACGTTCACATTATTATCCGTCCCAGTTTAGTGCAGGGAAAGACAGCAGCCGCAGACATTGCTAAGGCAATAAAAGAACTGAATACTTTTAAGGGAATTGATGTGATTATTGTCGCACGCGGCGGCGGTAGCCTGGAAGACCTCTGGGCATTTAATGAAGAACCTGTGGCGCGGGCTGTGTATAATTCTAAAATTCCGGTCATTTCCGCGGTTGGGCATGAAATAGATTTTACAATTTGTGATTTTGTCGCGGATCTACGGGCGCCGACGCCTTCGGCTGCCGCAGAAATAGTTGTCCGGGAAAAAGATCAGCTGGTTAATACATTAGATAATCTGAACAAAAGACTTACCGAAGGCATGATCCAGAGATTAAAATTAGCGCAAATGAGATTTTCACGGCTTAAAGCTTGCTATGCCCTGCGCCGGCCGCAGGTGATTGTCGAGCAATATCAACAGCGTTTAGATACTATTGAGCGGACTCTGAAAACAGCTGTTTTACATATAGTGCAGGCGAAAGAATCCAGTTTGAAACAACTCGGTGGCAGGCTTTTTAATCTAAATCCTTTGGCTATATTGTCCCGGGGATACAGCGTAACTTATTTAAACACAACAAATACATTACTTAAAAACAGTGAAAAAATAAAAAAAGGTGATATTTTAAAGACAAAACTATACAAAGGTGTTATTATAAGTCGAGTAGAGGAGAGGGAAAAATGAAAGAACTTTCTTTTGAAGAAGCTTTAAAACGTTTAGAAGCTATTGCAGAGGATTTAGAAGCGGAGAATGTTTCTTTAGATGTTTCTTTAAAGCATTATGAAGAAGGAATGAAATTGATAGGTATTTGTAATAAAAAGCTGCAGGAAGCAAAAAAGAAAGTTGATGTTTTAGTAAAAAAAGAAGGCAGAAAATTCGAACTAAAAAGCTTTGAGGAACAAGATACTTCAGATGCAGATGAGTAGGGAAATCTAATGGGTGAAATTTTAAAGACGATAAATAATCCGCAGGATTTAAAGAAATTATCAATCAAAGAATTAGAACAGCTGGCTGTTGAAATTAGGAAGTTAATGATCGATACCGTTTCACAAACCGGAGGACATCTGGCGAGCAATTTAGGCACGATTGAATTAACACTGGCTTTACATTATTGTTTAAATATGCCAGAGGATGTAATTCTTTGGGATGTCGGGCACCAGGCTTATACCCACAAATTGATTACAGGCAGAAAAAATGATTTCCATACCTTGCGGCAGCCAGGCGGCTTAAGCGGGTTCCCGGACATTAACGAAAGTCCGGTTTATGATTATTTTACAGTAGGGCATAGTTCAACTTCTATTTCCTGGGCTTTGGGTTTAGCTTGTGCGCGGGATTTAATTAATGTCGAAAAGAAAAAGATTGCCGTAGTTATTGGTGATGCCGCATTAGCTAATGGCATGGCTTTTGAAGCATTAAACCATACGGGTCATTTAAATAAAAACCTGATGGTAATTTTAAATGATAATGAATTAAGCATTTCACCGAGTATTGGGGCATTAAGCCGGTATTTAAACCGAATTGTTACCAGCCCCTTATATAATCGTATTCGTAAAGACGTGGAAAAATTATTAAAAAGAGTTCCCTGGTTCGGGTTCCGTACATTACTTGCTGCAAAAAAGCTGGAAAATGGGTTATTAAAACTTTTAGTTCCAGGCATGTGGTTCGAAGAGCTAGGATTTAGATATTTCGGCCCGATTAGTGGTCAGGATATTCCTTCAATGGTTTCTACTTTTCAAAATGTAGCCGGGCTTAATGAGCCTATCCTTATCCATATTTTAACTAAAAAAGGAAAAGGTTATGAACATGCAGAAAATTTTCCCTCCAAATTCCATAGTGCCGGTAAGTTTAAAATTGATTCCGGGTCCATGACAAAGTCCGAACATCCGACATTTACCCAGATTTTTGGGGATAAGATGTTGGAATTGGGAAAAAAAGATGAGAAGATTGTAGCAATAACAGCCGCGATGACTGATGGTACAGGGCTGGAAGAATTTGGGAAAGAATTTCCCGAGAGATTTTTTGACACGGGTATTGCGGAAGAGCACGCAGTGGGTTTTGCCGCAGGTTTAGCCCGCGGCGGGTTTAAACCCGTAGTGGCAATATATTCAACGTTTTTACAAAGAAGTTTTGATCAGATTATTCATGATGTGTGTCTACAAAAATTACCAGTAGTATTTGCTTTAGATCGGGCGGGTATTGTGCCGGATGACGGGCCAACTCATAACGGAGTTTTTGATTTAGCCTATTTAAGATTAATACCGAATATAGTGGTTATGGCTCCTTCTGATCAGGAAGAATTAGAACGCATGCTGACTTTAGCGGTTTCTTTAAAACCGCCTTGTGCGATTCGGTATCCGAAAGCCAATGTGGATAAATTTAAAACCGAAAAAACCCAAAGCTTAATTCCTTTAGGTAAATCCAGACAATTAAAAAAAGGTAAGGATTTAGTAATTGTAGCGTTAGGCAGCATGGTTGCGCCAAGCTTAATAGCAGCAAAGATTTTAAGTAAAGATAAAATTAATGCTGAAGTTATTGATGCCCGGTTTGTGAAACCTTTAGATGAAGACATGCTTAAAGAAAAATGCGAGCAATTCAAAATTATAGTTACAGTTGAAGATGGGGTGATCAGCGGCGGGTTCGGCAGTGCGGTTTGTGAATTTATACAAAATAATATTGAAAAACCAATGTTGATTAAAATTTTAGGCCTGCCGGATAAATTTTTAAAACACGGCAAACGCGATGAATTATTAGCGGAATGCGGCTTAAGCCCGGAAGGAATAGCAGATAGTATTAGAAATTTTATTAAAAATCAAAATATAGCGGATAGCGATTAATTTATAAAAAAAGTTACGAATTATAAATGATGAGTGATAAGTGAAAACTTATAAGTAGTAAAAAGAGAAAACTGATGAATTTTTAAGTTTTAAAAATATTATTTCTCGCTAATTGCTACTAGCTTGTGCCCGTAAGGGTGCTACTCGCTACTAAGAATAAAGGAGTTTATTGATGTCTATTGTCGTTCGTTTTGCCCCATCTCCTACGGGATATTTACACATTGGCGGTGCACGTACTTGTTTATTTAATTGGCTTTATGCGCGGGCAAATCAGGGAAAATTTATCTTGCGCATTGAAGATACGGATGTTAACCGTTCTAAAAAAGAATATCTGGATGAAATCCTGAAAAGCTTAAAATGGATGGGATTAGATTGGGATGAATTATATCATCAGGGAGAACGTTTTGATATTTATCGAGAACACGCGCAAAAATTACTAGATGAGAAAAAAGCTTACCAGGAAGGCGAAGCAATAATTTATAAAATTCCGGAGAATACAAAGATAAAATTCTTTGATTTTTTGCACGGGGAAATTGCCGTAGATACAGAGCAGCTTAAAGATCAGGTTTTAATAAAATCCGACGGCAGCCCGGCTTATAATTTTTGTTGTGTTGTCGATGATGCTTTAATGGGGATTACGCACATAATTCGCGGAGATGATCACATTGCGAATACGCCAAAACAAATTCTGCTTTATGAAGCGATTGGATTTAAAGTGCCGAAGTTTGTGCATATTCCGATGATATTAGGGGAAGACAGATCGCGGATGTCAAAGCGGCATGGAGCAACAGCAATCAGTGAGTACAAAAAGCAGGGATATTTACCAGAAGCTTTGGTGAATTATTTAGCATTGCTTGGCTGGAATCCGGGCAATAATAAGGAGATTTTCAGCTTAAAAGATTTAATTAAAGATTTTTCTTTAAAAAGAATTAATAAAACTGCAGCAATATTTGATTTAACTAAACTAAACTGGATTAATGGGCAATACATAAAGAATTTGGATATTAAGGTATTAACGGATCTAATCATTCCTAATTTAAAAGAAAAAGGTTATATTGATGAAAATTTAAATAGAGAATGGCTGGAAGGGTTAGTAAATCTTTACAAAACCAGACTGCCGACTTTAGATCATTTTTCTAATTTAGCTGGTTTTTTCTTTACAGACCGGGTGCATTATGACCAAGAAGCAGTAGAGAAATTTTTAACCACAAAAAATGCAGTAATTTATTTAGACAAATTTAAACAAGCTTTAGAAAAATCCGAACCGTTTAAAGTTAAGGAAATAGAAGCACAAGTACGGCTTGTTGTGAATGAGTTAAAGGTTAACGCGGGAGAATTAATTCATCCGGCGCGGGTGGCTTTAACCGGAGGAACAGTAAGCCCGGGAATTTTTGAAGTAATTGAATTTTTAGGAAAAGAAAAATCAGTTAAACGCTTGAATACTGTGATTAAGAAAATTCATACTAGACTTAAGTTATTTGACAAACTAAATGAGCTTTGATATCTTATAGCGATTAGCGAACAGCGTTTAGCAGCTAGAAATTATTGATTATAGTCTAATTGCTAATGTTTTATGTTTATACGTTATATGACGCAGAAAATGATAAGTTTTATGTTGGTTATACCAGGGATTTAAAAAGACGTATTTCCGAACATAAGCAGGGAGTTGTACATACAACAGTACGTTTTACGAAAATAGAGATAGTGCATTATGAAGGATTTGTTTCGGAAGAAGATGCGTTGCGAAGGGAAAGATATTTCAAGACAACAAAAGGCAAGCGCACCCTTCGTTTGATGTTACAAAAAACAATTAAAACTTTTAAATGAGATTAGTTTGCCCCGTGGTGTAATGGTAACACGCTTGATTCTGGATCAAGTATTCATGGTTCGAGCCCATGCGGGGCAGCCAACCTTGACGCTCAGGCGAACAAAGTTTTATGAAAGATTACGAATAGACAGTGGAGATTAGAAAAACCGTATGAATTTTAAAAAATTTATTTTAACTTATGGATTCGGATCTATTGGCTCAGTTACGAGAGCTTTGACCCGTTCATATACTGCAATGAGAAAGAAATTTAATTTGCCCCACAGGGAAGCGCTCCTCACTATGATTGAAAATAGATATCCCAAAGGGAAGGCTATTATAGGCCCCGAAGTTCTCCCAAAAAGCAAAGAAGCGATAGTGGATGAATGCAAAGAAGACTTAAAAGAGGTAATAGTGTATATCTTGGCGATTGAGAATAGAGGAGTACGCGAAATTATTGATAAGGGACACAGATATTTCATTGACATCTTAGATGTTATAAATGAAGTGTCGAGCAAAGAATTAAACAGAGCACAGCTAAGCCCCTAATTTAACTTAGCGGTTGTCATTTAGGTTGTCATTTGCAAGAGCAATATTATGTTATTTAACCCAAAATATACGATTACCGAAAAAATTTTAAATAACCTGACGGCGATTGCTGCAGCACGGGAGGTTATTGAGCAGGCGCATCTGGTGCCGAAATGGGAAGCGAAATTAAGGCGACAGGCCTTGATTCGTAATACCCATTCATCTACCGCCATAGAGGGCAATAAATTAACTCTTGAACAAGTCGAGGCGTTAGCTGAAGGAAAAGATGTTGTCGCCACTAGAAAAGATAAGAAAGAAGCCCTGAATTACTTAGAGGCGCTAGAAAAAATTTCTAGTTTTACTGAAAAAGGGAAGTTTAAAACCGCCGACTTGCTGAACATTCATAGGATAATAACCAAAGATGTAATGCAAAATAGTACCGATTCGGGTGTATTTAGAAACAGGCAAGTTTTTGTAGGCAAGAGAGTTTTTGATGGCACAACTTTCAAGGAAATCGTAGAATATATGCCGCCAAAGACAGAAGAAGTGCCGCAGCTTGTTCAAGAATTTATAGATTGGCTTAATCTTGATACGTCTTGGGGGCTTAATCCTGTCATTTTGGCGGGCGTTGTTCATTATGAGATAGCAAGAATTCATCCATTTATCGATGGCAATGGCAGAACGGCGAGACTGGTAGCGACGCTAATTTTATATTTGAGCGATTTTGATCATAGGAGAATCTTTGCTCTGGATGATTATTATGATAGGGATAGGCAGGCGTATTACGCTGCCTTAAAGACGGCTCAAACTACCGATGGAGATATTACGCATTGGTTGGAGTACTTTACCGATGGCATACTCTACTCAGTTACAGAAGCAAAGGATGCCGTTTTGAAAGTAGGTTCCAAAAGGAAAACCGGTCAGGTGCAAATTGCTCTGACACCAAAGCAGATGCAAATAGTCGAATTTATTAATGCCAATGGCAAGGTAACAAACAAGGATTTACAAGGATTGTTTAAAATCTCTGCCCAAGCTGTTCATAAGGAATTAGTTAAGCTCGTAGAGCTTAAGGTGATTAAACCCGTAGGCGAGGGCAGGGCTTTGCATTACATTTTGGTTTAGGACAAAGCGGTTGTCAATTGCCCGCCGTTTCGGCGAGGTCTCGCTGAAAGCGGAGTTGATGATTAGGTTGATGATTAGGTTGATGATTTTAATTCGGTCGATTGCCTAAATAGATAAAACCGCTTTTATAATGGCGAACAGTAATTTTCACAAGTAGGTGAATTTCTTAAGGTTCTGAAGTTTGTCTGACGCCCAGTTCGGGTAGCCAACTAGATTTTAGGCACTAAAATTTACCCGAAGGGCTGGCAATTGAAATTGGAACAATTTCAATACGTAGCCAGGGTGGTCCGGACAATAAGTCTGGACAAGTTCCCTACTCCCTTTTAGGGGGTATTTTTTTAACTATTTGGATTTTAACAGAGATAATTTATTGAAAAAAAATTAAAATCATGTAGAATAAATTGTATGATAAAACATAAAACCCTTACTATTGTTTTTGCCGATGTACAGGGGTACACCAGTCGTACTGGCCAACAGACGCGGGAACAAAACGAATTGTTCCAAAAAGAAATCCAGGCATTTGTTAAAAAACAAGTCCAAAGCAAGGATGGGACTTTGGTTAAAACAATGGGGGATGGATTTCTGCTTGCCTTTGATTCACCCACAGACGCAGTTAATTGCGGACTGCAGATACAAAAAGATATTGCTAAACGTAATGCTAATATTCTTGACCATGATAAATTTATAAGATTTAGTATTGGCATGTATACCGGGGAAGTGACTGTTGATGAGCATAATGATGTGCACGGTGATGCGGTAAATATTGCGGCCAGAATTCAGAGTTTTGCCAAAGCCAATGACGTATATATCGGTGAATCTACTTATTTGGCAATGAATAAGTCAGAGTTGAACGCGCAGGATTTGGGATTAAAAAATTTTAAAAATGTTGTGCACGATGTCCGGGTATACAAAGTAGTAGAAGGAGAGACAGATCTAAAAAGTTTAAATAAAAAAAAATTAATAAAAAAGATTGCTTTAATTTCTGCGATTTGTGTTTTTGGTGTTATATTTTTTTTATTATTTAATTTAAATAGACAGGATAGATCAGAGGAGATAGAAACAAGTAAAAATTATGCAGCCAATAAAGCATTACAACAACAAAAGCTGGATCGTCTGGTTGAATTTGTAGACAGTTATGAACGTAACGGAGAATATGAAGAAGCAATCCAAGCTCTAGGTAAATATATCAGCAAAGAGACAGATAAAGATTTAAAAGATCAGGCAATGATCAGGCTTAAAGTCTTAGAGCGCCGGAAAATAGAGGAACGGGAAAAGAAAGAAAGGGAAAAACATCAGGACCAAGAGTCTCAGAATTCTTTGTCAAGTCAGTCAAAAGAAGGATCTATTCAAAGAGAAAAAGATATAGAACAGCTTTTAAATGAGGGCAACTATGATCAGGTTATTAATTTGGTTGAACAGGAACTTTTAAAAAATTCAAATAATTTTCAGCTATTCATATTAGCCGGTGAAGCATATCTTAAAAAAGGGGAATACCCTCGGGCAGAAAAATATCTGCAGAATGCGATTGATCTTAATCCTAATGATCCAGTTGCGTATCAAAAATTGTCGATTGTTTATGAACAATCCGATCACATTCAAGATGCAATTCTTACTTTAAATAAGGGGCTGAGGATAACGCTGAAAGAACATCAACGGAAAAAATTTCATCAGCAAATCTCACGCCTGGAACGCCGCCTCTGATTTTGTATTAATTTCTGATATTGTTTATAAAGGTTTTACTGTTTTTCATCAATGTTTATGTCAAATTCCAGGGGCTTTACAAAGAGATTTTGAGCTGTTTTACCAGCCAGGTAAAAAGTCTTTCCATTCGGGGCAAAATAAAACGCGGTTATTTCATTTAATCCAGATGATTTTCTGGCTATTTGTCTAACTTCGTTTGCTTTTTTAAGCCAAATATCATAGTTTTCATTATCCCCAGCTGTTACAAAATAGTTTCCCTGGGGATGAAAAGCTGCTTTTTCATATTTTTCGTGAATACCCATATTGTGAAAAATAATTTTTTTATCTTTAATATCCCAGAGCTGAAGATCATGGGCTTGAGAGTCAAAAAGCAGGGCGAGATTATCTTTAGGGCTAAAACACAGATCAGCTGCACAATCGGATTTTTCTTTAAATTTATAAAGATTGGCATTATCTTTACAATCAATTAATATTCTTGTTTCAAGTTCTGTGCCTACTGTGTTTGTTGCAGAATAATTGTGGGTAACAAATGTTAAATATTTATTATCAGTATTAAGATTTATGTAAGAATAATCTGCGTTTTGCTGTTCTGGATATATTGTTTTAACCGCTTGGCCTGTGAGGATATTAAATAACCTTATTCTGTTATCTTTTGTTTCCGAGTTAAAGGTTGATATATATAAATGCTGATCATCATTTGCAAAACAAATTCCGCCAAGATCAACTCTTCCGTCAGTTATTTGTAATCTATGCTTAATATTTCCTGAGGGTATTTCAATAATCTCAATCCACTGGTAATCTTTATTTAGGGCGGCAATAAAATTACTATCAGGACTGATAGTAATGCTAAAACAGCTAATATTTTGACCAGCGCTATTAATCAATTGCCCGGTTTGAGCATCCCAAATAAAAATGACTTCTTGTGTGTACTGTTTTTCTCTTGCGGTTTTTTCTGTTTGATGATCATCTGGTTTGAAAGTTACCGATGTAATAATATATTTTCCATCAGGAGTAGCTTTAAAAAAAATGAAATTTTCAAAGGGTAATTCATCTCTAAATAGGTTTAAATCAGGTGTTTTCTGTTTTTGTGTTTCTCTATCAATCGCATCGATATACTCTGGCGCTGTTTTATCATTATTTTTTTTAGCGAGAATAAACCAACGCAGAGCTTCGTCATAATCTTTTGGTGTACCCAGGCCTTTATAATACATATATCCTATGTTTTTCATTGGAAGAAAATCATTTTTTAAAGAACTTAAATTCTTGTTGGCTGCTGCGGTCTTAAACCACTTTAATGCTTCTACATAATTGTGATTATTGTCCTCTCCCTGCAACAGAAGCAGCCCTAATGAGTTTTGTGATTTTATATCTCCGAGCTCAGCCGCTTGTTTTAAGGATTCGATTTTTTTTAAACAATACTCCCGGGCGAGAAGATAATCAGCTTTATTACGAGCAATAATAACTTTTTGGTTATATTCTTCCGCTTTTTTTGAATATTTTTCTGCAAATTCAAGACATTTATTTTCTGCGTATTCGTTTCCCATTTCCGCGGCCATGGCAAACAATTTTTCTGCTTTTGCCGTATCTTTGGCAATGCCTTTGCCTTGTTCGTATAATAATGCTAGATTCATAATACCGCGTTCATTTCCGAGCGTCATTGCTTTCTGGTACAGTTCAATAGCTTTCTTTATATCTCTAGGGAAACCACGGCCATTTTCATATAAAGAGCCGAGATTATTAATACAATCGCCTTCTTCTATTTCCGCGCCAAGTTTATACCATTTTATGGCTTCTTGAGTATTTTGGTTTATTCCATGGCCTTTTTCGTAAAGTTCTCCTAACCATCTGATGCTTGAGCGCAAGTTTTGCTTTGCTGATTTCTCATACCAAACAAATGCAAGTTTTTCATTATTATTTTCAAATCTTTTTTTGTAATAAAAAGCTGCCAGTTCTGCCTGACTGACCGGATTACCCTTTGCTGCGGATCGTTTAATTAGTTTTATGACTTTCGAATCAGTATCAATATCTGTGTTTTTATCCTGGTATAACTTAGCCAGAAAAAACTGCCCGTAGGTATCGTTTTTGCTGGAAAGTTCCTCTAGCCCTGGAAGGGCTTTATCAAATAGCTCTTTTGCTTTTTTTTCGTTCTTTTCTGTGCCTTGTCCGTAATAATAACTTTGGGCAAAATTAAAATATCCGATGGGGTTTTCTTGCTCAACCGCTTTTTCTGTCCATTTAATTGCTTCGGTATAATCTTTTTTGTGAAAGTACCCGCATCTTAAAGATACGCCCAAAAGAGCCTGATAATGTGCATCCTGTTCTTGTGCTTTTTGTTCCCACTTCTCCGGGGGTAAAAGGTCGGTTGATTTTGCAGCGGTTTTTGCTGAAGGAATAAGAATAAAGGTCATTAAGGCTAAAGCAGTAATCGTTTCAAAATTATTTAAGACATTTTTTCCCATTGATTATTACTCCTTTTATGGAAAGAATATATAACCATTATTTAAAATTATTATATAGATTCTCTAAAATTAAAGCAAGAATAAGTTTGCTCTAGGTAGTGTACACTAAAGTGTGTAAAAAGTCTTAACAAGGAAAAGAAAAAGGCGTATCCTTTTGGTTGAAACATTTTAACCAAACGAGAAGCGGTAACCAGCCGCAACTCAAACCAGAAAGGAGACGCCTTATGAAAACCGT
>JBDRJV010000037.1:0-229859 GCA_043814605.1 Candidatus Omnitrophota bacterium
ACGGTTTTCATAAGGCGTCTCCTTTCTGGTTTGAGTTGCGGCTGGTTACCGCTTCTCGTTTGGTTAAAATGTTTCAACCAAAAGGATACGCCTTTTTCTTTTCCTTGTTAAGACTTTTTACACACTTTAGTGTACACTACCCAAGCCTTTCTTTTGATTGACAAAAAACACTATTTTTGCTATATTATTCCTACACTAAAAAATTACCTAACCTGCTATAATTTCAAGAAGTTGCGATAATTTTTTAAAATTATATTTGTAACTTGTTTAATAACATAATGTTATAGTTAGGTAAATAACGTTTCTTTCAAAGATAGATAATTACAGAAATTTAAATGTCAATATTTTCTATTCTTCTTCAAAATATTTTAATCTGTATTACTGCTTTTTTGCTTTGCTTTTTTCTGTTGCCCCTGCTTGAGCGAGCAGCTAAACAAAAAGGGTATGTTACCAAACCAAACCCCCAAAAATCTGATCAAAGAAAAATTCCTTATATCGGTGGAATAGGTATTTTTTTAATTTTTATGATGTTGTTTATCGGAACTTATTTTCGTTTTCCCGGGCTGATCAAATCAAACCATTTTTTTGCCTATCTGGCAGCGTCAGCTTTTATTGCATTTTTTGGCGTTTATGATGATTTCAAAGAGTTAACTCCACTATATAAACTAATTGGGCAGTTTATCGGGGCTTTTGTCTTAACTGTTTTTGTCGTGAGAACTGAAATCATATTTTTCCCTGACTTAATTAATTATTTTATTAGTATCTTATGGATTATTGTTGTGATTAATGCATTTAATCTTTTAGATATTATCGATGGTTTAGCAGGTAGTATTGCTTTAATCAATAGTATCGCATTTTTTATTTTTGCATTTTTATCAGGAAATTATTTTGTAATGTTGGTCGCGGCAATTTTAATAGGAAGTTTAGCTGCTTTTTTAAACTATAATTTGCCTCCTGCCCGGATTTTTATGGGAGATATGGGCAGCCAATTCCTGGGGTTTTCTCAAGCCGTAATGGCATTATCTTTAAGTTTTTCGTCTTTAGGGCATGAAATTGGCATAATCATCCCCCTGATTTTATTAGCGGTACCGCTATTTGATTTATTATTTGTAGTTATTATGAGACTTCGGCAAAAAAAATCAATTATTTTAAAAAGTAATGATCATTTTGTATTTCGGATGCTTGCTTCAGGTAAATCACATAAGCAAGTTTTAGTAATTATGATCACATTAGCAATACTAACAAAAATTTGTGCATTAATTATTTACAAAACATCAAATATTACCGGGACTTTATTAGCAACTGTATTAATAAGTTTAATATTTTTTTATGGGATTAATTTGAATAAATTTAAATTCGAGAAATGAAAAAGATTGTTATTTTAGGCGCAGGCTTAGCCGGATTAAGTACGGCATATCATTTACAGAATGGATGCTGTGTTTATGAACAGGAAAAAACTCCGGGAGGTCTGGCCAGAACTGAGCATATTAATGGTTTTAGCTTTGATTGGACCGGACATCTTCTGCATTTTCGGTCAGATTACGTAAAAAAATTAATTAATAACCGGTTGTTACCGGGCGTATTTAAATCCCATAAGCGGAATGCTTGGATTTTTTCTAAAAATACTTATACGCAATATCCTTTTCAGGCCAATACATTCGGATTACCGGTAAATGTGATTAAAAAGTGTATTTTGGGCCGGGTTAAAGCAACACTTAGGCAAAAATCAAAAAAACCAATTAATTTAAAAGATTGGATGCTGGAAAATTTTGGACAGGGGATTACAAAATATTTCATGTATCCGTATAATCACAAGTTTTGGACCGTGCCTCCGGAAGAGCTGATCTCAGATTGGACTTTAGATTTCGTGCCTCAAGTGGGGATAAAAGATGTCTTAAACGGAGCCTTTAGTCCAAAAATGAAACCTTTTGGTTATAATAGCGAGTTTTGGTATCCGAAAAAAGGGGGTATTCAGCAGATTGCGGATACTTTTGTGGAGAAGGTCCAGAGAGTTAATTTACGTTATCAGATTAAAGCAATAGATATTAAGAAAAGAATAGTTTATTTTATTGATAAAAAAAGTGCAGAGTTTACAGATTTGGTTCTCACCTTACCTTTGATTGAATTTAAAAACCTTATTGTGAATGAATTGCCGCAAAATGTTAGTGATGCTTTTTCTAAATTGAAATATATTTCAATATTTAATATGAATTTTGGCATAAAACGGGGAAAAATAAGTGATAAACACTGGGTTTATTTCCCCGAAGATAAATTTTGTTTTTTTAGAGTGGGTTTTCCGATGAATTTTTCTTCGGATGTCACCCCGCAAGATATGAGTTCTATTTATACAGAAATCTCTTATTCGCCGGCAAAACCCTTAAAAAAAAAGGGAATAAGAGAACGAATTATTAAAGATCTAATTAACGCAAAAATTCTTACTAAAGACGATGAAATTTTAGCAGAACATATTAATGATATTAAATATGCTTATGTTGTTTACGATCATAATTATTGTCAGAGTACAAAAATAATAAACGAGTTTTTAAAACTTAATAATATATATTGTGCCGGGCGTTTTGGACGCTGGAAATATATGTCTATGGAAGATGTAATTTTAGACGGTAAAAATATCAGCGAACAAATTAATAGAGTCTAAATATGAATTTTTTAAAACATATTTTAAATTATCGCTATCTAATTTTTGCTTTAGCTGAAAAAGAAATCAAGATAAAGTATAAATCTGCGTTTTTAGGTTATATTTGGTCTTTTCTAAATCCTTTAATTTTAATGATTATTTTTTCGGTCATTTTCACCTATGTACTGCGGATAGAAATAGAAAAATTCCCGGTTTTTTTATTATCCGCGCTGATTCCTTGGTTTTTTCTGAGTTTTTCCGTATCTTGTTCCACAACATCAATAGTGGATAATGCCAGCTTAATAAAAAAAGTATATTTTCCCCACGCGATAATCCCGATTTCGATAATTGCGGCAAATCTTGTGAATTTCTTAATTTCATTAGGATTACTATTTATATTTTTATTTTGGTTTAAAATTTACCCCACATTTTTCTGGTTATATTTGCCATTATTAGTGATATTGCAAACAATATTTTTGATTGGTGTTTGTTTAATACTTTGTGCTTTGCATACAGTGTATCGGGATATTAAATATGCGGTAGAATTACTGCTTGTGGTTTGGTTCTATGCTACGCCAATTTTTTATCCGTTGTCTTTTGTGCCGGATAAAATCAGAGGTTTTTTTAGCCTTAATCCGATGAGTTTATTTGTGAATGCATATAGGGATGTTTTGCTTTATGGTAAAAATCTGGATTTAGTAATATTAGTAAAAATAAGCGTAATCAGTTTTATATTTTGTTTTTTTGGAGTTTTAATTTTTGCATATTATAAACCGAGGTTTGTGGATGTAACGTAACTAAGTAACAGGGAACAGGTAGCAAGTGACAGGTAAAAATCAAATAATAAGATTAAAGAATCTGTTTAATATTCTAATTTGCCGTAAAATAAAAACATAAAAATAAAACTATCATGAAAAATGTGGTTATCGATTTAAAAAATATTACGAAAAAATATAATTTAAAATTAGGCAAGCAATCTTTAATTGGTAATTTATTATCCTGGTTTAGAAAAAAATCTCTAAACCAAACAATTCTTGCTTTAGATGATATAAATTTTTCTGTTCAACAAGGGGAAACTGTGGGAATAATCGGGGAGAATGGTTCCGGGAAAACAACAATTCTCAGAATTATCAGTAAAATTACTACACCGAGTCAAGGTTATGTTAAAACTGAGGGCAAAATTGCAGGGATATTGGAATTGGGAGCAGGTATTCATCCGGAACTCACCGGGCGGGAAAATATTTATTTAGATGCGGCTTTATTTGGTATGAGTAAGTCCGAAATTGATAAAGCATATAAAGATATTGTTGAATTTTCCGAATTAGGCAATTTTATTGATGCGCAGGTAAAGACTTATTCCCAAGGAATGCTTTTAAGATTAGGATTTTCAGTTGCAGTACATGTAAATCCTGATATTTTTCTCATTGATGATAGTATGGGGGTCGGAGATGAGGAATTCCAGCGTAAATGCCTGAAAAAAATATCAGAACTTAAAAAGCTGGGGAAAACTATAATTATTGTTTCTCATGACCTGAGTACACTCAGCAGTGTTTGTCAAAGAGGGATTCTGATCAAAAACGGTAAGATTGTCCGTGATGATTTAATTCATAAAACTATTGTGCGTTATATTGAATCAATCGGCGCAAAGAATTGTGTCGCTAGTCTGGATCAGGATCGCTTAAGTATTATTTTTAATCAAGGAAAACTTATTGTGCTTTGGGAAGGCATTCCCCTAACCAAGAATTTTGGCGGATATGTTGCTCTAGAGATTTTAGGGCAATGGTTAATGTCCTGGCAAGCTAACTGGCAGGTTTCTCAAACTGATGCGGATTATTTTGAGGTTATAGGAAATTGGGATAAATATGCAATAGAGTTAACTATAAAAATTAAATTAATTTCCGAATCTCACTTTAAATGGAGTTGTAATATTAAAATACCTAAAGTTGTAAAGGCTCAAAAAGCCGCAGTTTCTTTAATGGTTACCGGCGAGTACAACTATTATTTTAAAGACGGCCAAAAAATTCGAATCTCAGGCAAAAGTAAAATAAACAATCAATGGAAGGATTTATACCGCACTGATGAAAAAAATGCTCAGCTGGCTTTAATATCTGAAAACTCAGGAAATGATCTGCCGGTAGTATTGAGCTGCTTTAGCAGCCAAAACAATAAAGGGTACAGCTTAATTCAATCTACAGACAGTGATTTAGATTCCCGGGTGGTGCAAATGCATTTTAAGCTTTCAGAGCATCTAATTGCGGCAGAATGTGATAAATATGTTGTGGATTGCGATGCAGACATAGAACTAATAAACCGCAAAGAATTTAAACAAACGCAAGAGTTACAGCAGGATATGAGAACATTAAAAAACAAAAATTTAAAATTAGAATTAAAAGAGGATAAATTCCACATCTTTTATAAAAAATATGAATTAACACAAAATGATGCTTTAAGTTTCGGCTTCTTTTTTGGAGAATATTACTTCAATTTATTTAAGGGGCAATGGCAATTAAAAAAAATTACTCCACATTTATTAAATTTATCAGCCGATTTTAAAGAATTAGGAGTAGGTTTAAAGTTAAAGATATCTTTAACTCCTGATCAGATAGAATGGGAGTTAACGGCTGAGAAAACAATTAAAAAAGATTTAAATTCGCTGAACATGAATCTTTTTTTAAATTCAAAATATGAAACATTTTTAGGTGCTGATAAAGAGGATAAATTTATTTTAGCTACAGAATTTAATGAACAAATCAAATCTGTTGATACCCGGTTAGGGATTTTAGGTGTTAGATCTCAGGATAACAATTATCCGGATTTAATAATTGAAGACAAAAGTAAAGCGCAATTATATTTAGAAAATGCCAGTTTTGATATTAATGCCAGAATTTTAAAACAAAAAATATTAAGTCAGGATAAATTATCAGGAAAGATATTATTATTTGTAACTGCGCAGCAAAGAGAGAATTTTTTGGAGCAGAAAAAAAATCAAGAGAATTTAACAAATCGGATAACCTTCGAAAACCTGCAAGTTAAAGCGGATGATAAAAAAATCACTATAATTAATAACGGAAAAGAAATTACGCCAGGCGACGGGTTAAACAGTGCAATATTTTTAAATCAGCGTTGGTATGAATCAACACCGATCATTAAAGAAGTAAAAAAAAATAATAATCAATTTAAAATCCTAATTAAAAGACAAATCCCGGCAATTGATGAAATCTGGCGGATTAGCCTGAATAAAGGGCAGATAAGTTGGCAGGCAGATTTAATCGCACATGAGGTATTACCAGAGTTTCAATATAAAGCAGGATTTTGGGTGCCGGATATTTTTAATCAATGGAGTGATGAATTTAACACAAATAATTTCAATGATATTTTAAAAACACATCAAGCAGTTTTTAATAATAATTCGATAAATAAATTATTAATTATCACAGCTGAAAATAATGAGTTACCGTGTTTTTTATTTGAAATCCTAGGAAGGGTTCAACCGCTAGCTAAGGTGATGCAAAATAGGGAAGATGAAAATAATTTGCAGTTTGCGTTTAAAATAAAGGCAGAATTAGAAAAAGTTTGTACGGTATTCGAAGCTAATATTAAATTAGAAAGTAAAGAAAATTTTCTTAATTATCTTAAAAAATATAGGGATACTCAATTTGGTATTTTAATATCAGAAAATCAAAAATTTTTGGTTAGCCCTCAAAAAATTGGATTAGTATATGCTAATGTAGAATTGCTAGTTAACAATGGACTATGCTTATTTTTAGATACAAATTTGGGAAGAATAGAAACTAAAAATGCCGCATGGGTTATTCAACGGATGACAGATAAAAGAATACAAGTAACTCTTAAATGGCAAGATTTACCTTTAAGCGTAAAATGGTTTTTTACTTTAAAGGAGAATAAAATACAGTGGGATATAATTTTTGTTTTAACTGGGCAATTACAAATTGAAGATTTAACTGTTGATTTGCAATTAACTGATTTTTATAATTACCTATTTACCGAGCATCAAAATAATAAAATAAATTTTTTGAGTGATAAGCCGGAACTGGTTGATTTAGAAAAAACAGAGACGATTATAGATAATCGGAGTAGTTTCATCGGTGTTAAAAAGAATGATTCAGATAAGAATAGCCCTGTTTTAATCTTTAAACCGCGGGTTGATATGCACGACTGGTTTTTTCATTTGCATAAGAAAAGCAAAGATGATTTTAGATGCTTAGGAGTGCATAAATTAATGGGACAAAATAAGTTGATCTTAAAAGAAGGAAACCATAGTATTTTTTCCGGATTGATAATGATGAGTGACGTAGAAATTGAAGATTTAAATATAATTAATTATAACCAAAAAGAGGAGCAGATTAAAATATTTAAAAAAAATATAAGAATCGAATTTGATCTGGCTAAAGCTAGGATATACTGGAAAAATATCGAATTGACAAAGAATCTTTCGCTCTATACTGCTTTTTATCACCAAGATAAATGGATTGATTCAACTATAGCCAAGTGGCATATTTTAACTCACCCTGCTGATAATCGAATACAGATATTATTATTTTGGAACAAATTAAATATCCATCAAAAGTGGCATTTTGAAATATCCGATCAAAACGTAATTAACTGGAAAATATTTAATGAGATTAATGAGCCGCATATCCATAACTTCAGCGCAGCTTTAATGGTTAAAGATTGTTATCAAAAATGGCAAGAGGAACAAGGGTCGCGGGAGGGGCACTTTGTGGCGGAATTTAATCCAGATCATTGGCAAGAAATAGTTGCTACGGATAAATATATTGGGGTAAAAAAACAAGACCCGCTTCCGCATATAGCGGTATCTGGTTTTAGTGAAAATATAAAATGTCAAAATGTTATTGAAAATACTGATGGTATACATCAGAGCCGGGTATTAAAATGCAATTTTCTTGGCTTTAAGCAAGGCTTAACTAAAAATAATGAAGCTTTAATGAATATAATAATTTCAGATAATTAAGAAAATGGGTAATGAAAAAGATATGCTGTTTAAACCGAAATTTTGTTGTTTTACCATAACTGATAATTGTATGCTCAGATGTAAAATGTGCCAAAAATGGAAAGAAGATATATTTATAAAACCGGGTCGTGAGCAATTAGAACTGGCAGATTGGAAAAAGACGGCACTTTCTTTAAAAGAGTTTACCGGAGATGATTTTGTGATTAACTTTGGCGGCGGCGAAATTACTAGTATCCCTTGGTTGTTTGAAATTGTTAGATTTTGTCACGATTTAGGGTTTAAAACAAATATTGCGACAAACGGTTTTTTAATTAATGAAACAATGGCAAAGAAAATCAGCGAATCCGGATTAGATTATATCAATATTTCTTTAGACAGCTTAAATGAGGCTTTACACGATGATTTAAGAGGGGTTAAAGGTGTTTATGCAAAGGTAATGCAAGCGATAGATTTAATCTCACTTACTGCGCCAAAAACTCAAATCAGCATATGTTCTATTATTATGGAGCCGACTTTAACGGGGATGCTGGAACTTGCCGAATGGGTGCAGCAGAATGAAAAAGTTGATTTACTTTATCTAATGGTCCTGATGCAGGCTAATAATACTCAAGAAGATCCGCTATGGTATGAAAAAGAAATGAATTATTTATGGCCTAAAGATTATGAAAAGGTCTCATACGTATTAGATAAATTAATTGATTTTAAACAAAAGGGATATAAAATCTGTAACCCGGTTAAGCATTTAACTGCGTATAAAGATTACTTTAAAAACCCGAAAAAATTTGTTAAAAAAAATGCTTGTCATATTAACCAGGCTGTGCATATTAGTGCTGTGGGAGATGTGTTTATGTGTTATCAGCATGAGTGTTTAGGCAATCTTAAAAATTATCTGCTTCAAGATATTTGGTTAAATGAAAAATCTTCCAAGGTCAGAGAAAAAATTAGAAACTGCCAACAGAATTGTCATTTTTTACTAAACTGTAATTTTGAAGAATAAAGGATAAAGATTAAATGCAGCTTACATTAGCTTATTTAAAAAAGAGAAAGTATTCGTTTTATATTTTATTAATAATTCTTTCTTATTTTATAAATAATTTTTTTTGGTGTTCCCAGGACTGGATTACAATCGATGCAGATATGTGTGATCATTTAGCAACCCATTTGTTTTTTTATAATTATTTAACACAAAAAGCAGATTTTTCCCGGGGGTTATGGCCGGTTTTTATGATTTTAGTTGAGTTATTTAAAAATCATAGCCCTTTTTTTTATCCGCCATTGACTTATTTTATTTCTGCAATTGTGAATATTATATTCGGCTCTTCAAACATTATAATTACCCGGATGGTTTCTATTTTTTATTATTCTATTCTGATTATTTCTCTTTTTAAAATCTGTAAAACCGTATTAAATAAAAGATGTGCAATAATATCAGTAATGTTGCTTTCTTTGTATCCTGCGATTATTGGAGCCTCTCGTTTATATGCATTAGATTTGCCATTAACCGGTGTTACTGCTTTCTGCATGTATCTTTTAATAAAAACCGATTATTTTCGAAATTTTAAATTTACTTTAATCTTTTCTCTGGCTGCCGGAGCAGGCATACTGATGAAAGCACAGGTATTACTTTTTCTTATCGGCCCGGTCGGATATGTTTTAGTTAAGAGCAGCCTTATGAATAGAACTTTAAGAGAAGAAATGTTTCTCGTATTAAGATTTATGATGGTTATAATTGTCGCCGGTAGCTGTTCTGCAGTCTGGTGGCTGCCGCGTTATCGTGAGATTGTGAAACGTTTTCATTTTCTTATGTTTAATGCGATAAGTAAGCCTCAGGTGCCAGTTATGGATTTAAAAATTTTATCCGGGGATTGGTTATTGAGTTATGCATATTTTTTGATTAATAATTTATCTCCCGTTTTATTTATTATTTTTGTTTGCGGACTAATATTTTTTTTAAAATTGAAATTAAAACATAAAGGAATAGTGCTTTCAGCAATTCTTGTGCCGTACGTACTATTTACTTTAATAACGATGAAAATTGACCGATTTTTTATGCCAGCACTGCCCATAATGGCTTTAATTTCCAGTACTTGTTTTTTTGAAAAATATGACAGAAAAAAAATTTTATTGCAAATCATACTAGGATTTGCTTTATTCCAAGCAGGTTTTTTATCATATTATCCTAAAAGTAATGAATTTAGTCGTAATGCAAAAAAAAGTTCTATTTTTTATTTGATTACTCCTATGCATGCTCCAAAAATTGTAGGCTTGAGTGATGAAACTAAGGGGAAAAAAAATTTTTTTGAATCTTTTTGTATAAAACCTGAAAATTTGAGTTTGGAGCCGGCAATATTAAAAACAATCGATAAAATAAATAATTTTGCGGAAAAGGAAAAAATCACTATCGGAATGGTTACGGAAAATGAATATTGGAAAGCAGCATTTTGTTTGAGATATATATATAAATTGAAAAATCCCAATGTAAAATTTTTTCAAATAGATAAAGGTCAATGGGCTTCGGTTTTTTGTGAGCGCGATCATATTTTGCATACAAAAGTTAAAAATAATTTTTTTGATTATATAATTATTTTAGAGAGTAAAAGCAAAGTGTGTAGTTTCAATAACAGTGTAAATTTTTCTATGATTCAAGATACTTTACGAGTAAATTATGAGGTAAAGGATTCTAGTAGCTATGTTTTGATCGATTCTCAACCTACCTCTCTGGGCGATTGTAGTATTTTGTTATTTAAAAATGCATTGGTAAAAACGTAGCAGAGAAAAATGATAGGCTTGTAAACAAATATTAGTAAATTTTGGAAAATTATGGAGTTAAAAAAGACTATGGAGTAATTATGGCAGCTATTTGTTTGCAGGCTAAAAAGAAAAAATATTTTTTTGGTATTTTAATTTTACTAATTTTCCATTTTATCAGTAATTTTATTTGGTGTTCCCAGGATTGGATTACACTGGAAGATGATATGAGTGATCATTTAGAATCGCATCTGAATTTGTATTATGGTTTAAAACAGAGCATAGCCCAGCGGGAAGGGACAATACCAAATATGGTTAATATGCTTAAAGAAATATTAAAATACAATTCATTAAGATATTCGTCTTTTGTGTATACAATTTCTGTTTTCCTTAATTTAATGTTACTTAATAGTAGTATTCTGATTACTCGATTTTCAATGTTTTTGTTTTTTGCAATACTAATCCTTTCTGTTTACGGGATTGGTAAATATATGATCGGTGCTTATTATGGGATGATTGCGGCGATACTGGTTTCCTTATATCCGGCAATTCTCGGTCCCTCAAGGCTGTATTACCTGGATTTTCCGCTTACCTGTATTTCATCATTAGCGGTTTATTTTTTATTAAAAACTAATTTTTTCTCATCAAGAAAAAATTCTTTATTTTTCGGTTTAAGTCTAGGTATTGGTATTTTAGTAAAGGCTCCGATGTTGATAATTATTTTAGGCCCTTTGTGTTACACTATTTATGTAGGTATTTCCAGAAAAAAGAATTGTGTAAAAAAAGAAATATTTGCCAGTGTATTTAATTTAGTCGGAGCGATTTTAATTGCTGGTTTTGTTTCTGCTATTTGGTGGGCACCAAGATTTTTTGACCTTTGGGAAAGATTTTGTGCACATGTAGTAGTATCTTCTGTCAACTCAGAAATACCCCATTACTTAGGCGGAATAATGGTTTTACCGATATTTTCATTAAACTGGTTTTTGTGTTACGTTTATTTTTTAATCAATAATCTTTCCCCTATTTTATTTCTGGTATTTGTTTTGGGATTATTTTTTATGCCTAAGGTAAAAGTAAATCGTGAACATAAAACAATATTAATTTTTTGGTTATTTGTACCGATTATTTTATTTACTTTTTGCGCAGTAAAAAAAGATAGATTCATAATGCCGGTTATTCCCGCAATGGCAATAATTACGAGTATATTCTTTTTTTCGATAAAAAATAAAAATAAACGAATTTTTTTAGTTTTAGCAGTCATCGTATTTGCTGTATCTCAAGCATTGTTTTTGTCATATTATCCTAAAAGTAATGAGTTAACACTAGATTCTAAAAAAAATTCGATATTTTATTTTATCACGCCAATGCATAGGCCTAAAATTGTAGGGATTGCAAAAGATTCCTTAAAATGCAGTTTTGTGGAAAGTCCTTGTATCCAGCCGCATAGGTTGGATATAAACTTTATTACGAAACGTTTGATTGAAAAAATGGATTTTAGCCATAAAAATCAAAATATTAATATCGCGATGTTTTATGAAAAAAAGTTATATAATCAAGCATTTTGCATAAGATATGCTTTGAAAAGCAAAAGCCCGTATTATTGTTTTTTTCAGCTTAACAAATGGGAAAATGTAGAAGCTTTAATGGAAAAAGAGCCGGGGGTATATTGTACGGCTAAAAGAGATTCTTATGATTTTATAATTACTTTATCTAGCATAAGGACTTTAACAAAAAAAATCTTCCCGGATAATTCTGAGTTTTTTGATGATTATGTAAAAAAAAAATATGTAGATAAAACAGAAGACTATTTTTTAGTTGATAGATTTGAAATAAATCAAAAAGGATTTGAAGTATCCTTGTTTAAAAAATCTATTACAATTTTAAATTAAAATATAAACTTAATAAAAAAAGGGGATTTGCATGGGAAAGGAAGAGATTAAGCCTGGATTTTGCTTTTTGGTATTATAGATAAATGTATGTTTAGAGGTAAAATGTGTCAAAAATGAAAGAAAGATATATTTATAAAAGAGCTCGAGTGTAATTAGAACTAGAATATTAGAAATAGGCAGCGTTTTTCTTAAGAGAATTTAATGGAGATAATTTTATGATCAACCGGAGATGGCAATGAAAATTTTCCCATGATTCAAGATCCTTTACGAGTAAATTATGGGGTGAAGTATTCTAGTAACTATGTTTTGATTGATACTCAGCCTATATCCCTGAGCGGTGGTATTTTGTTATTTAAAAATAAATCACAGAACAGATAATGATAATTAGAATCAGAAAAAAAAAGGTTGTTTTTTCATTGGTTATATTTGCTCTTTTACAAATTTTAACATTTTTATTTATTTGTTTTGTTGTGTATTTCTTTTATATGGTTAGATATTTTGAAATGCCTCCGCGCGGAAACAAGATTAAAAAATTTAAAAATGTAGATGAAAAAACCATGTTAAAATTAGGATGGATTTATAATGATAAAGAAAATAATTTTGAAAATTTTGAATTAAAAAAAACAAAAGGTATTTTTCGTATTGGATGTTTCGGGGATTCTTTCACCTATGGGTCGGAGGTTTCAAGAGGATATGATTATCCGGCACTTTTGCAAAAAATTTTTGAAAAACATGGATATCAAGATATTCAGGTAATAAACTTTGGATCTAGCGGTTTTGGTTTTTTTCAATCTTTTATAATGTGTAAATACGTAGGCTGTAAGTTTGATTTAGATTGTGTAATTTTTGGACCAAACGGCTGGGGAATGATTATGCGGGATTTAACATTTAACACACAGGCTGTAGCTAGAAGAAATATTTATGCTCTAAGTGCAAGGTATATATTACAGAATAATACAGTTAAGCTTATCGAGGTTAGTGGTAGTGATTATTTTGAGAGAATGCTTAGATATTTTTCCTGGATACCAGAATATAAATATTTAAAGTACGATTGTTTCGCTCCTGTATTTTTAGAATGTTTTTTTCCAAACAGGCTATTAGTAAACCCTTTTTATTATCAAGCTGATCTAGAGGAAGAATTAAAAGAAATTTACAGGCTTTTAATCCTAGATTTAATAAGAAATAATAAGTTGGTGGTAATAACTGATTATTCCAATTATTTTAAGGATTTTAAACAGCCGCAAGATGCGGGCAATTTTTTTATCTTAAACTTAAAGAAAATAAGTGGATTTCCATACCAAACTTTTTATGGGCACAACAGCCCTTTTGGCAATGAATTATTAGCCAGGCAAATATTTAATTTTTTTATGAACAAAAAACAAAATGAACTAACTATAGTAAAAATGAAAGATATTGAGGCAAAACCTATAAAAAAATCATTGCTCTGTAATTTTTCTGATTTTGATTCGATGAAAGTTTATATTAAAGATAAAGAATTCGGGCAATTTGTTGCAATAAGGCAGCCTTTAGAAAAGAGGGATAATGATAAATCTAAAATTTTTAAAAATGAGAAAATTAAGTCTTTGTTGATATTAAAAGTAAAAGAAGCAGATATTATTAATAACTATTTTTTACCGGTAAAGTTTAGTTTAAATGGCAAATCAAAGCTTTATTTAAAGGTTAAAACATTTTTTAAAACAAAAACTTATTGTTTGGGAAACATTAAAATGGTTTCTGAGAAATTAAAAATGGGATTTCTAGTAGATCAGAATATAGATTTTGATCAAGGAAATAAAAAAATATTTTTAGAAATAAATGAAGATTTATTCAATATGATCAAAGCCGAAAAATATATTGTATCTAGTAAATTTTTTATAGATAGACATTTAGTCTGTCCTGTTAAGCTAAACTGTAAATATAAAATAATTGAATTAATGCCTGTGGATGAACCTATTTGTATAAGGGCTCAGGGTGATAAATTAATTGATTTAAGTTTATTTGAAGATAATACATCAATAGATATAGTTGGTTTTAAAAATAATAAAGAAGAATTAAGAACCCCTTTAAGCCAGCTTTATAAGAAAGAGATAATTATAGATTTTAATAGTTATTTAAATTAGTAATTTAAATAAAGGATTTCTCATAATGAAAGAAGTGGGGATTAAACCCGGATTTTGCTGTTTCGGAATAACAGACAAGTGCATGTTAAGATGTAAAATGTGCTACAAATGGCAGGATGACATATTTACAAAAAAAGACGTTGTTTTTCCTGGTTTAGAGCATTGGCAGCAGTGTATTGATGATTTAGCGCAAATGGTAGAATTTCCTTTTGAACTGGATATCGGCGGAGGAGAAGCTTTAATGTATGAGCATATTTTAGAAGTTATAAACTATAGTGTAAAAAGGGGATTTGATACTTCTATTGCTTCTAACGGTTATTTAATTAATGAGGAAATGGCGAAAAAACTTGCAGATAATGGATTGCGCTGTATCAGCCTTTCATTAGATAGTTTACAGGGTAAAACCCATGATTTTTTAAGAGGTATTGATGGCGTTTATAAGCGGGTAATGGATGCAATCGGGTATTTATATAAGTATAATCCGCATATGAATATTAATTTATGCTGTGTTTTATATGATATTAATCAAGAGGAGATAGCGGATTTAATCGAATGGGCCAATAAAGACACAAGGATTAAATTTATCAGTTTTATGGCTGCAATGCAGCCAAATAATACACATTTTCAGGAGAATTGGTATCAGGGGCAATATAGTTTTCTTTGGCCGAAAAATCCGGATAAAACAGCCCAAATCATTGAAGAGATTATTGATTTACATAAAAGGGGATATAAAATAGGCAATCCCATAAGTCAATTAAAAGCTTTTGCTGCGTATTACCGTGATCCGAGTAAATTTGTTAAGTGTAAACAATGTAATCTGGACAGATGCGTGTTAATAAGCTCAGTCGGAGATATCTTTTTGTGTTATGAATTTAAAAGCTTAGGAAATATAAAAAAAGACAGGTTAAAAGATGTCTGGTATTCTCAAAAAGCGCAGCAGGTTAGAGACAATATTGCTGCATGCAATAAAAATTGTCATCATCTTTTAAATTGCTTTGATGAATTTGAAAATGATTTTCCAGAAGAAAAATCCGGGGATGATAAAAAATTAAGATGAAAAAAAATAAACTAGATTCAATCCCTAAATATTGTTGTATCGCTTTGCTGGAGAGTTGTTTCATGCATTGTCGGATGTGTTATAAATGGGAAAAAGATGTAAACCAGCGGGAGCCGGATGAGCCAAGCTTAGAACAGTGGAAAGAGTTTATTACTGATTTTGCTCAGATGTATACTCAAAAAAAACCACAAATTAATTTTGCCGGGGGTGAACCTTTAGCCAGGGAAGAAACTTTGTCGTTAATTGAATTTGCGGTAAACCTGGGTTTTGATACTCTTTTAGCGACAAACGGATATTTAATAAATGAACAATTAGCAAAAAAAATAGGAAGCATTGGCTTAAAAAATATATCAATATCATTAGACGGGATAAATAAAAGTACACATGATTTTTTAAGAGGAGTAAATGACGGATATGAGCGGGTTATGCAGGCGATAAATTTATTGCATGCTTTTGCTCCGAAAGTAGAAATTGATATTGCTACAGCTATCTCCGCAGTAAATCTTAATGAGATTGCAGATATTGTCAAGTGGGTTAATCGGGATGAACGGATAAATGGTATTGGTTTTCAGGCAATAACCCAGCCGTTTAGTACTCTTACAGAAGATAAATGGTATGAAAACCCGAAATATTCGTTTCTCTGGCCTAAGGATACGGATATGGTAAATAAAGTAATTGATGAATTGATAGAATTAAAGTTTGCAGATAAGGAAAGGCTTGCGCCAAAAATTAAAAACCCCTCAAAACAATTTCAAATGTATAAAAATTATTTTCAAAATCCGGAGAGTTTTATTAAAAAAGAGAAATGTCACTTATCTCAGGAAGCATTAAATATCACTCCTGCCGGTGAGGTCCATATTTGTTTTTATAAGCCATCTATTGGAAATATAAAAAGTGCTTCGATTAAAACACTGTGGTTTTCTGATACTGCAGATAGGGTGCGGGAAGATATAAAAAAATGCAGAAAAAATTGCCAGGCATTAGTGAATTGTAATTTTGATGCAGACATTAATTATGATAATCAGGAGAGATAAAAATATTGTGATTAAACCAAAATTCGGGTGTATTGGCATAACTGAAGAGTGTATGCTGCGCTGTAAAATGTGCTACAAATGGCAGGATGATATTTTTATAAAAAAAAGCGACATTAATACTTTCCCCACAGTTGAACAATATATGGCTTTTTTTAAGAGCTTAAGTGAAATAGTGGATAAAGATTTTGTGCTTAATTTTGGCGGCGGTGAAACTTTGCTTTTCCCGCAAATTTGTGAAGTTTTAAAAGCTGCTTTTGAGTGCGGGCTTTGGACAAATTTAAATTCAAACGGCTATTTAATTAACGAGGATTTTGCCCGGCGTTTAGGGCAAACCGGGTTGTTTAGCATTAATTTATCCTTAGATAGTATTAATCCGGTAACGCATGATTATTTGCGTGGTGTTGATGGTGTTTATAAACGTACGCTGCAGGCTATTGATAATTTACATAAATTTGCACCAAATGTTGAAATTGATTTAATTAGTGTGATTTATGAGCAGAATTACCGGGAATTTATTCCGCTAATGGAATGGATTAATCATAATGAAAAGATTAAACAAGTTTTAGTCATGATGCCTATGCAGCCGAATAATACTATACCAGAAGAGCGTTGGTGGGAGGGTAAATACGGGTTTTTGTGGCCAAAAGACATAAAAAAAGCGTTGAATTTAGTCAATGAGCTTATTCAAATGAAAAAAAATAGCTATAAAATCAGTAATTCTATTGCACAACTTAAAGCCGCATATAACTATTTTGCTAATCCAGAGAGGTTTGTCAAAAGTACAGTTTGCAATATGTATAAAGCAATACATATTAGTTCAATCGGAGAAATTTATATTTGTTTTGAGTATGGAGTATTGGGTAATATAAAAAATAATGGTGATATTAAAAGTATTTTATCTTCTCAAAAAGCAGAACTGGTAAGGGCGAAAATTAAAAACTGCAAGAAAAATTGTCATTTTTTAATGAATTGTTATTTTGAAGAAGATGAAAAAACCGGGTAAAGGTTAAAAGGTGATGGGAGAAGATAATAATATACCGCTAGATAGTTGTGACTTAGGGATTGCGTACCAATGCATGCTAGAATGTAAAATGTGTCATTTTTGGCACAAGAGCCAACTATCTGAAGATAATATTCTAAGCATTGAGTCCTGGAAAACGGTATTGAAGAATATTAGCCAGTTAAAAAGAACAGATAATTTTATGATTAATATTGGCGGTCCAGGGGAGCCGTTTTTAAGAAAAGGGATATTTGAACTGATTAGTACTGGGAGAAAATTAGGATTACCCATACAGGTAATTACTAATGGGTTTATTGTTGATAAAGGAATAGTTGAGAAAATTGATGAGTCTGGTCTTAGCTTTTTATGTTTTTCTTTAGACAGTTTGGACCCACAAATCCATGATTTTTTAAGAGGCAAAAAAGGTGTTCAAGAAAAATTAATGAAAACAATTGATTTAGTGGCGCAGGAGTGTAAACAAATTAAAATTGGTATAAATAATGTAATCAGTAAAGTAAACCTAGCCGGGATAATTGATGTAATAAACTGGGCTGAAAATGATCCGAAAATTTCATACATTAATTTTCAGGCAATTGCCCAGCCGTTTTCCTACACCGAAGCTTTAAATTTAGAATGGTTTAAGTCGGATAAGTATAAGTTTTTGTGGCCGGATGATGAAAAAAGTATTAATGAAATCATGGATTCAATTATTGCGTTGAAAAATAAAAATTTTAAAATCGCTAATTCCATCACTCAACTTAATGTTTTTCGTAAATATTTTTTAAATCCTGAGGAATTCATTAAAAATTCGCGGTGTAATTTAGGGCGCGGTAATGTATTGGTCATTGATCCTGCGGGTAATGTGTCGATGTGTCAGTTAGTAGGGATTATTGACAGGATAAATAAAGAAAAAAGTTTATTTGAAATAATAGCTTCTGATAAAACAAAATTACATAAAAAAAATATCAATGCCTGCCGCAGGAATTGTCATCTGATTGTAAGTTGTTATTATCAGGATGAAACTAATTAGCAATTGATGAAACAGAAAACAGGAGAATAAGTTATGTATTTAGTGAAAAAAGTTTTATCTAAAGTTACTAAGTACGCATTTGAGCATAACAAACTTAAATTATTGATTAAGAACAAACAAGTGCATTTATTTTATGCAGGAATTAAAATTACGCGTGATATTGGATTGCACAGTTCTTTTTTTATAAAGGGGCAATGGGTTAACAGTTCTGAGGGGGTTTGGCAGGTAAATATTCAGCCGGATATACTAAATATAACAGTTGATTGGGAAAAATTTCCTCTAAGACAAGTATGGAAAATAGAAAAAACAGCTAATGGTTTTGATTGGACAATATATTTGGATGTGAAAAATTCCGTAGAAATTGCAAAAATGCTCGCGGGTATTATTATTAGTGAAAATTATAAAAAATGGTTTACCGTTAAAGAAGAAGGTATTTTCCCGGCATTTCAAGATAACTGGGAAAATATTTATTTACAAAAAACGCAGGATAAAGTTTTTGGTTTAGAACCCAGCGGAGAATATCCCGGAATTATTTATAAAAACTTTGAAACAGGTAATTTGTTGTTACAAAATTTACCCCGGGTTAATGAAGGCAGGGCTTTGCGGATTGAAATTGATAAGAGAGAGAAAGTGATGGAAAAGAGCCGCTATAAAATCTTTAAGTCAAATTTGAGTTTTGCTGCAGAAAAAAGTGATTTTGAAAAAGTGAAAAAAGAAAAAATCAAAGAATTCCTAGATTCTAAGGCACTCACTCAGGGTGAGTTAAAAATAAGTTTTGATAATTCACAAACTAAGGTTTATTGGCAGAATAAATTAATAACTGCAGCACAAGGGATGCACAGCGCTTTATTTGTCGACGGGAAATGGCTTGATTCAAGTGAATATTTATGGACTATTGAAAAAATAGATTCAAGGTGTGTTTATATTACAATTGATTATTATCCCTATCCGATTGAACAGGCTTGGCAAATCAGTATTGTTGATGACGATTCTTTTATTTGGAAAGTTAAAACTAAACTCAAAGAACAAAGGGTTAATTTAATTAAAAAACAAACCTTGGGTTTAGGGGTTTCTTGTGAATATAAAGAATGGTTTGGCGGTTATGAATCAGGATTTTTCACTCAGGCAATAAATAGCTGGCAGAAAATTTTTACTGATGTATCTTCGGGTGCAATAGGGGTGAAAGAAAACCGGGAATATCCGGGGATTATGTTTGAGAATAAGCAGCCTGCTAAAGCAGAATTATTAGTTCAGAATGCAGATAAAAATACGAATGCAAGATATCTTCAAGCTATTCAGGATAATGAAAACTTGGTAATGAATCAAATCACAGGCAAACAATACGACTTTATTCAACAAATTAGAATTATTGAAGATGCTCAACTTATAAATAAACATTTAGATAAAAAAATAAAAGCATTAATTATGACTCAAGGCATAGAAAATAAAATGATTAAACTTCTTGTATCCCATCGAAGATTGCAGATTTTCTGGCAGAATCAAGAATTAACTACAGATATTGGCATGCATACCGCAATTTATTCTGATAATAAATGGTATGATTCCGGAAAAATGCATTGGCAGGTGAATAAGATTTCTTCACAAAAAATGGAGATAACTATAGATTTTAAGCCTTTTCCGGTCGTGCAAAAGTGGTTTTTAAGTATAGATGATGAAAATGTAATTAATTGGAAAGTTACGATGGATATCAGAACGCCTGTAAAAATAAGAGAACGTAAAGCCGGGTTAATTTTAAAAAGTGATTATCAGAAATGGTTTAATGCTTTTGAAATAGGAGGATTCCCGGAAAAATTCGGGTTTTGGGATGATATGATCCGTAATCGGGACGGAGAAACTTTTGGCGTTTATCCGGCAGGGAAAATACCGGCAGTTATGTTCAGTGTTGATGATACGCATATGTCCTTGATTCAAAATACAGATGAAAATATAAGGGGAAGAGTTTTACAAGGCCAGGTTGTAGAATCAGAAGAAACTAAATTTTACCAAAAAGGAGTGATTACTTTTTTTAGGGGGAAAATAAAATTGACAGAAGATATTAAAGATATTGATAGCTATCGCCGGCAGGCACAGCCGCTTATTTTAGAGCCAGAGGCGATTTATATCTATGGAGATAGCGCTCAATTACATGAACGGATAGCTGGGGTGATTGAATTTGAACAAAAAATAAATAAAATAAAACAGCTAAAAGAAGCCGGTCAAAAATTAAATATAAAAATCGGGGTTAGCCGCTATAACTTTTTCCAGCTGAACGAAATCATTGATCAACTTATGCATATACTAAATTTTAAAATTGATTTGCGTTCTGTTCAATTAAATATTTTTCCTCTGCGCCGTTTACGAAGAAATTTCATTGAGTATCTGGATCAATTAAAAGCAATATTAAAACAGACAGGTAATATTGAATTAATTTTAATTGATGAACAGCTCTTTGAATTACTAACGATTATTTGCTCTCAATCCGGGCCAGAAAATGAAAGGCAATTATTAAGGATGCTGGGGGTGATTTGCGAGCATGCTTTTATCGGGCCGCAGATTGTAGTAGTTGATCCTTATCATAACTGTAATGCTAACTGTATCCATTGCTGGGTACATACGCCAGGGGTTACACATGATCCTGAGTTTTATAAGGCAAAACTGGATTTTAAGAAATTTAAAACAATTGCAGATGATTTAAGTGATTTAATGACAGATTTAATAATTTTTCAAGGGGACGGAGAGCCGCTGATGCACAAAGAGTTTTTTGATATGCTTGAATATACAATCAGTAAAAATATTCAGGCTTCATTTTTTACGAACGGTATTCTTTTAGATGAAAAAATTGCTCGAAAGGCTATTGATTTAGGCATAACCGAAATATTCTGTAGCTTACCAGCCGGGACTCCTAAAACTTTTGCGGAAATTAATACAAAGCAATCTCCGGAAACATTTGCTCAAATCCTGAAGAATTTACGTTATCTGTGCGAACTTAAGAAAAAACTGGGTAAAGATAAGCCGCGGTTGATTTTAACACATGTTATCCATACTCTGAATGCAAATGAACTTATGGATATGGCAGTTAATGATGTAAATATCGGTGCGGATGTAATCAGATTCTATTTGATACGGCTGGATGAGAATATAGAATTTTTAAAATTAAAAACAGAAGACACAAAAGTGATTAAAGAAACCATTTCGCAAATTAAAGAGCTGGTAAAGGATAAACCGATTCAACTGCTGGATACCACTGAATTTCAGCTGGAAAATTTTGAGCAGAAAAGCGGTAATTGGTCAAAAGATGTATTTTTAGAAAAAGGCTGTAGTTTGGGCTGGAGTTTTTCTTTGATTCCGGCTGCCGGAAACGTGAGTTTTTGCTGTCATTTGCGCACAGTGGGGTATTTAAAAGATAAGAGTTTTAAAGAAATTTGGCAATCCCCGGAATATCGTAAATTCCGTTATCAGGCAAAATATTTAAATAAATTTAAAAATGAGAAATTTCTTAATGGTACTTCTTTATGGGATAGCCATTGTCAGCAATGTGATACGCATCAGGTAATCCGTGATGTTTGGGATCAGTTTAAGCTGTATAATTTAGAAAAATTTATTAGTGAGAAATAAGCAGGTGATTTTTAAAATTAAAGGATTTGTTCGTGAATATTATTTTGGTAAATTTACCATGGAAAAAAAGGGCTAGTTGGGGAGTCCGGGCTGGTTCACGCTGGCCGCATATTAAAGACCACACAGAAGAAAATTATTTACCGTTTCCTTTTTTCCTGGCTTATGCGGCAGCATTATTAAAAAAGAACGGATTTCAGGTTGAGATTATTGATGCGATTGCGGAAAAGCTCTCTTACCGTGATTTTATCCAAAAAGTAAAGAGTTTGAAGCCAGAATTATTAGTTGCAGAAATATCTACTGTTTCTTTAACCCATGATTTAAAAATATTAGGTTCATTTGATAAAAAATTTTCAATTGCCATTTGCGGCCCGGAAATACAATTAACAGAAGAAAGATTTTTAGCAGAAACAGAAAATGTTGATTATTTAATGTATGGCGAGTATGAAGCAACTTTATTAGAATTAGCGAAACATTTAAATGATCATCAGAATTTAAAAAATGTTAAGGGATTAATTTATCGAGATAATCATAGGATTAGAAAAAATCCACCGCGAGAGTTAGTACAAAATCTTGATGAATTACCCTGGCCGCTGAGAGAACAACTGCCGATTAAGCGTTACAATGATTCTCCGGGTGATATTCCGATTCCTTGCGCGTCAATGTGGGCTAGCCGAGGATGCCCATTTAAATGCAGTTTTTGTTTGTGGCCGCAGGTTATGTATTCTGGTAACTCCTACCGGGTGCGAGATGTTGTTGATGTTGTTAATGAAATGCAATATCTGGTTAAAGAACTCGGTTTTAAATCTATTTATTTTGATGATGATACCTGGAATGTCGGGCGTGAAAGAATGCTGGCTTTTTGTGCTGAGCTGGAAAAAAGGGGGCTAATAATTCCCTGGGCGATTATGGCGCGGGCTGAGCTTATGGATGAAGAACTGCTTGAGCGAATGAATAGTGTGGGGCTTTTTTCTGTAAAATATGGGGTTGAATCTGCATCACAGGAACTTTTGAATAATATTCAAAAAGGCACAAATCTGGAAAAAGTTGAGAAAATTGTAAAATATACCAAATATCTAGGCATAAAAACCCATCTTACGTTTACGTTTGGCTTACCGGGTGAAACAAAACAAACTATTCAGAAAACAATTGAATATGCAAAAAAGCTTAACCCGACATCAGTACAATTTTCTCTGGCCACACCATTTCCGGGAACCAGATTTTTTGCAGAGATGGATAAGAAAGGTCTTATTCTAACTAAAAATTGGGATAAGTTTGATGGAAATCATGAAAGCGTAATAAAAACTGATTATTTATCCGCTAAAGACTTACAAAAGGCTAAAAAAGATGCTTATGCGGCTTGGGATAAGCATTGTCAAATGCGTTATAAAAATCTGTTTGCCGAAAATTTACTACCTGTGCCAACATTAAAAGAAAAATTTATTGTTTCTTTAAGAAAATACGGAATGGTAAAGACAGGACTTAAAATTATGCGTTTTTTAATAAGAAAATTTTTGTTGGTGCCAGTTAAAATAAAACAATTTATTATAAAAAAAATGTGGATAATTGAAGATACTCTTTGTGCAGGAGATTTAAAACTTAGCTTTGGAGAAGGCAGAATTAAGTTGTATTGGCAAAATCAGGAAATAACTAAGGATGTCGGGTTAACTACTTCTTTACATTATGGGGAGCGTTGGATTGATTCATCACAAGCTAGCTGGAAACTGGAAAAATATAATGAAAATAAAATACGCATTAAATTAAAATGGGATAATGTGCCAATCCGGCAAGAATATTTGATCGAAATAAATGACAACCAAGAGATTTCCTGGTCAATAGATATGCAAATAGCAAAACAAGTGCAGATTTTTGAGTATAAAGCAGGGATTATGCTGGATGCAGTTTATAATATGTGGAAAGATGATTTAGGAACAGGAAAGTTTCCTCCGATAAAGGATTGGGAAGAGATTGAACTTTATAATACCAACAGTCAAAAAATAATAGCGTTACGGATTAAAGATGATAAACAATATCTTTTTCCAGATGTGGAACTACAGCTGAACGGAGGGATTGTGGATAAAATTTATCCGCAAATTCAAAATACAGATAAAAAAACTGATGCGCATTTACTGCAAATGCGGCGATTTAAAATTGCCAGGTTTGAGCCAGGTGATTATCATTGTTTTAACCTGAAAATTAAAGTTAAAAAAGAAAAATTAATTAAACAAAACATTTCTCAATATAAGCAGAAGGTACCCTTAGCTTTTCTCAGAGAGCAAATAAGCCAAAACGGATTAGCAAAAGTTTTAGGAAAAATTACAAAAAATCTGTATCCGAAAAAATTAAATGAATATTACGGAGATATCATTGGAGTGCTGGACGGCAGTTATGCTTATCGAGGGCCATATTGTGTACAAATTGATTTGACTAATGATTGTAATAGTAATTGTATGGGGTGCTGGTGTAATTCTCCGCTGCTTAAGGATAAGAAAATCATGGCTAATGTTAAAAAACAAACATTGCCTATAGCTATTGTTAAGCAAACAATTGATCAATTAGCCAAGATGGGTACAAAAGAAATCTATTTTGCCGGCGGCGGCGAGCCTTTTATGCATCCGGATATTCTAAAAATTTTAGAACATGTCAAGTGCCGGGGTTTGCGCTGCTATGTAAATACTAATTTTACTTTAATTGATTCGGCGATTGCCAAAAGATTAGCTGAGCTTAAAATTGACAATTTAGTCGTTAGTGTTTGGGCAGGCACAGCCCAGACTTATTTTAAGACACATCCTAATAAATCACCAGAGATGTTTTATCAAATAAAAGGGGTGCTGCAGTTTCTGAATTTAATCAAAAAAAATAATCCTCAAATCAATATTTACAATGTTATTTCTAATTTAAATTATGAAGAGCTGGAAAAGATGGTAGAATTTGCAATTAAAACAAATTGTGATTCAGTAGAATTTACAGTCATTGATACGATTCCAGATGCAACAGATGAATTGATGCTAACTGATGAACAAAGGGAATTTGTTTATCAGAGTTGTTTAAAAATCAAAGAGCGGCTTGAGGGGGAATGGAAAGGAAAAATAAAGATCCTGCAGTTCGAGCAATTTATCCGCCGAATCCATACAGATGATGCAAAAGACGCAAATTATGATAAAGATATTTTAGCTCAGATGCCTTGTTACATTGGATGGCTCTTTACCCGGATTTTAGCCGATGGCAATGTGAATTTTTGTTTAAAAGCCCATCGTATCCCCGTGGGTAATATTTATGCACATGATTTCTTAACAATTTGGAATTCTCAAAAACAAAGAGAATTTAGAAAAAGAGCTTTGTTTGCGCCGCGTGATGATGTGTTCTTTTCTTTTATCGGCAATGACCCGGAAGCAAAAATTGGGTGTTTTAAAAGTTGCGATGATCTAGCGCGCAATATTCATATGCACAAAAGAATTCAGTCTCTGACCGGGATTGAACTGAGAGTTTTAAAACTTATATTGCTCTGCAAAAAAATCCAGCGCGGGTTAAAAACAAAAATTTTTAAAGAAGATATTAAAAATAAGTTAATAAAAGCTAAAGCGAATAAAGAAATTGCTATTTTCCAAAATGATTTAAAAGTTGTTTTTCATATTGAGGGGGTAAAATTTTATTGGAAGGATATAGAAATTACTCAAAGTGTCGGGCTGAGTACTTCAGTCTGCATTTTTGGCCTCTGGTATGATTCATCAAAAGCAGATTGGAAAGTAATTAAACATAACAATCAAGAAATTATATTAAAGAATGTTTGGCGTAAAATTCCGATTGCGCAGCAATGGCATATAGAATTTGATTCAAATTCTACTTTAAAGTGGCGGGTAAATATGAGTGTTGATTCAAGGATTGAGATTGAACAGACAAAAGCCAGCATCATGCTTTCGCCGGCTTATAAAAAATGGCTGATTGATAAACAAAAAGGCCGGTTTCCCCATACGATGAATTGGCAGGAAACGTTAATAGAAAAATCCAGTTTTAAAAAAATCGCCGTTGAAAAAACAAAATTAAAAGGTAATGTATTACCTCAGATTTGTTTGAATTATTCGGATTCAGAAATGGAATTTTATCCGCAGGTGCAAAATTCCGATAGCATTATTAATGCCCGGATTATTTCCGCTAAGTGTGAACAGCCGAACACAGGAAAAGTTTTTTTACCCGGAGAATACCAGTTTTTCTCCTCAAAAATGGAAATAAATAGTGAACAAAGCTAAAATTATTTTGGTTAATTGCCCGCCCTGGGGAGTAGTAATGCCGCCTTTAGGGATCGCCTATATCAGCGAATACTTAAAAGTAAATAATTTTGAACCAGGCATTCTTGATCTTAATTTGAATTTATATGAAAAAGCAACTCCGCAGCAGAAAAAACTATGGGATTTAGACACAATTAATAAAATTAAGCCCGGAGAGATTGCTAAAAGTATATTTGATGGTTTTAATTCAGAAATTAACGAGTTTATTGATAAAATTACAGATTTTAGAGTTATCGGATTTTCAGTCAATAACTTGATTAGTACTATTTTTGCCGGAAAATTGGGCCGATGGATAAAAAATATGTTTCCGGATAAGATAATCGTACTTGGCGGGCCAGGATGTTTTCACAGCTGGGATCGCCGGGATATATCAGATTTAGCAGTAGATTTTTTTGTGATTGGAGAAGGAGAGCAAGTATTACTAGACCTTTTAACTGCTTTATCTAGTAATGGATATGATCCGAATAAACTTGATATGAAAATTCCGGGATTATTATTTTCGGATAAATATAAGGGAAAAACATATGTGCCGGTATCTATAAAATATGATTTAAGCCGATTTCCTTACCCTAAATTCAGCGAATTTGATTTATCGCGTTATAATTTCGGCAAAAAATACCGCCCCCTGCCTTTAATTACCAGCCGGGGATGCATAAATCAATGTAGCTATTGCGTTGATTGGTATATGTGTGCTCCTTTTCGGATGAGAAACCCAGAGGATGTAATTACAGAAATACAATACCATATTAGAAATTATGGGATAAGCCATATTGAGTTTAATGATTTGTTATGTAATGGAAATTTAGTCGGACTAGAAAAATTATGTGATTTGATGATTAAGGCAAAAATACAGGTTAAGTGGATAAGTTATGCGGCAATTAGAAAAAATATGACTAAAGAATTATTGGATAAAATGAAACAAGCAGGCTGTAATTCCTTGTGTTATGGGATTGAAAGCGGTTCAAATCGTATTTTAAAGCGGATGAATAAGCATTATACAAAGCAAGAAGCACAAAGGCTGTTAAGGGATACACATAATGCAGGTATTAATACAAGCTTAAATATAATTGCTGGTTTTCCTGGGGAAACTGAGGATGATTTTGAACAAACTTTAGATTTTTTACGAGAAAATAAACAATTTATTCACCAAGTAACTAATGTTTCGGCATTTGTTTTAATGCCAGGTGCAGATCTAAGCATATATCCGCACAGATTTGGGATTAGGTTTATTGATTCGAATGATCCGGGGAAGTGGATTGATGAAAATGGGTTAACTCAGTCAGATCGCAACAAAAGAGTTAAAAAAGCTTGTGATTTATTAGGACAACTGAGCATCAAAAATTTGATCATTAATTACCAGGAAGATAAACTAGAAATAATTGCCCGAGAAACAAACAAAAACATAGAGTTTGATTTAGATATTCAATTGAAACAGAAAACAGAAAAAGTTGGAAAAGATCTAAATCTTAATAAATTTAAAAGAAATAATTTTCTATTTAAAATGATAATTTTAATATTTTTATTAATTTTTAGTTTTTTTGCAGATATGTACTTATCTATGTTAAAAAAAATAAGAGGTTCAATAATCTTCCCGGGAAGTTAGAAATACATTCTAGAGCGGCTAGCGATTAGCGTGGGGGATATAGAGTATAGCAAAGAGTGGGAAAGGATTTCAGAAGAATTGAAGATATTAATGGTGCATCCACATGATTTGTTTTCAAAAGAGGAACCTTGGACAATAAGAATTAAAAAAATTGCTCAAGAGTTTAAAAAAAAAGGGCATGATGTAAAAATAATTTATTTTCCGCTTCAATTAAAAGGGTACCAGAAGCAGTTTTGTTTTGAAGGAATCGAATATATACCGCGCAGCCGCAAAGTAGGAATTAAAATATTCCTGAGTAATTTAAGGTTTTTTGTAAAAGAAAGCAAGTGGTGCGATATGATCCATTTGCAAAAATGTTTTCATTGGGCAGCGGTGCCTTCTTTATTAGCAGCTTTTTTAAACAGAAAACCCTTGCATTATGATTGGGATGATTGGGAAATAAAGATTTTTTATTATTCGGCTCGCCAGCCCTGGTTTATTGGGAAATTTTTAGCAACTCTGGAGCGTCTTCTGCCGGGTCTTTGCGATACAGTATCAGTTTCCAGTTTAAGATTAGCGGATGAGTGCGTAAGGTATGGAATAAACCGAAAATATATGGCCATGGCCCATGTTGGCGCTGATTTAGTAGAATTTCATCCGAATATTTCCGGAATTAGAATAAGAGAAAAATATAATATCTCCGAGCCAATTATTAGTTATTTGGGACAATTACATGGAGCTCAATACGCAGAATTGTTTATCCGCGGGGCTAAAATTGTTTTAAATCATATGCCAAATTTAAAATTTATAATTATTGGCGATGGGTATCGCATTGATGAATTAAAAAAAATTACAGCGGATTTAGATTTAGAGAGGAATTTAGTTTTTACCGGTGCGGTTGAGCATAAAGAGATCCCTTTATATTTGGCGGCAACAGATATTGCCGTGGCTTGTTTTGAAGATAATCAGATTACGCAATGTAAGAGCCCATTAAAAATTGCCGAATATTTAGCCAGTGGAAAAGCGATTGTTGCCAGTAATGTCGGAGAAGCAAAAAGGATGTTGGGGGGTGCGGGAATTTTAACCGAACCAGGATGTGCAGAATCCTTAGCTCAAGGAATAATTAAGCTATTAGAAGATGAACCACTTAAAAAAAGATTAGCGAATAAAGCCAGAATACGGGCTCAGGAGATTTTTAATTGGCAAACAACGGCAAATAATTTATTAAGCGCTTACAAAACAGTGTTATATTAATAATTTTAGGAAGGATTACGTTCATGAAAATATCAATAATTATTCCTGTGTTTAATGAACAAGGAAACTTAACATTACTGAATTCTAAAATTCAGCAGATGCTTGAGTCTGAAAAATTGGATTTTGAAATAATCTATATTAATGATGGAAGTAAGGATAATAGTTTAGAAGAATTAGCACAAATATGTTCACAAAATGTACGGGTAAAAATTATTAATTTAATCAGAAATTATGGGCAAACTCAGGCAATCGCAGCCGGGGTAGATAATGCCGCCGGTGAAGTTATTATTACCATGGATGCAGATTTACAAAACGATCCAAAGGATATTCCTAAAATTTTAGAAAAAATTAACCAGGGATTCGAAGTGGTTAGCGGCTGGCGGGTTAATCGTAAAGATGGATTTCTGCTCAGGGTTTTTCCTTCTTATATCGCAAACTTATTTTTTTCCGCACTGACAAAGGTAAAATTGCATGATTTAGGATGCTCTCTTAAAGGATATAAAAAGGAAATATTGGAAAAAATTGAATTTTTCGGCCAAATACACAGATTTTTACCGATTTGTGCAGCAATGTACGGAGCGAAAATTACCGAGATTCCAGTAAAACATCATAAACGTTTAAATGGAAAGTCTAAATATGGAACTTTTCGTGTTTTTAATGTTATTTTGGATATGCTGACCTTAATGTTTATGTGGAAATTTACAGGTAAGCCGGTATATATTTTTGGCGGGATAGGAATGTTTTCTTTCGGGTTATCTTTATTTTTAGCGATATTTATTATCATCAGAAAATTGATTTGGGGCGGCGTATGGGTTAGCCCGTTACTATTTTTATTTATCATGTTTTTTATCATTGGCATGCAATTCATTTTAATGGGAATTTTAGCGGAATTAATTATCAGGCTTTATTATGGTTCACAAGATAGAAAAAGATACCGGATTAAAGAAATTAAAAGCTATGGAGAAAAAGGATTTAAAATTTAATGTATATTTTAGGAATTTGTGATAGCCAGGATTCCGGAGCAGTTCTGGTTGAAGATCAAAATAATATAAATGATTTAACCGAGTCCATAACGGCGGTTAATGAGGAGCGCATAACCAGAACTAAGTTAAAGGGAGGGTTCCCATTATTTTCAATCAAAGAAGTCATGCGAATCAGAAATGTGAAGTCCGGGGATATTAAATTAGTGGTGGTAGCTTCCCATATGACCCCGGTTTCGATACTAAGAAAATTTAATAAGTACCATGAAAAGATCAGGAATAAAAATAGCCAATTTAGTTTTTTGCTCAGTTTATACATTGGTTATCAGGTTTTTGCTAAGAAAATAAAATTTATGGAAAAGTTAGAGGCTTATTTTTCGAAATTGATTATTAAATCAAAATTAAAAAAAATAGGCATCAAAGCGCAACTTTTAACAGTTGAGCATCATCAGGCACATGCTTATGGGGCTTATGCAACTTCTGGTTTTAATAAAGCGCTTATTTTTACAATAGATGGTTTAGGGGATGGGGTTTCCTTTACCGTTAATATTGGAGAACAAGGAAAAGTGAAACGTATCTTTGAGCAGGATGCACAAAATGATATAACTTTGTATTATTCTCGTTTAACAGAAAAGTTAGGGTTTATTCCGATCCAGGATGAAGGGAAAGTAATGGGCCTTGCGGCTTATTCTCAATGTTATACGGAAAATGCTAAAAACTCTGAAAATTCTAAATATCTTAAGCCGGGTATTTTACTCCGCACAGAAGCCGGAAGTTTTAGGAAAAGAAACTATTTGTTTTCTCTTTTTCGGGATAGAGATTATTATGGTCAAATAAAATCAAATAGAAATGTAGAAACGGCTGCGGCTTTCCAGGAGCATCTGGAGAAAAAAATTACGGAAGTAGTAAATCATTGGATTAAAAAAACCGGGATAAAAGATATTGTTTTAAGCGGCGGGTTTTTTGCTAATATTAAAGTCAATCAGAAAATTTGCCAGTTAGATACAGTTAATGATGTTTATATTTTTCCGCATATGGGAGATGGCGGGTTAGCATTGGGTGCGGTCTATGTTGTAAAAAAAATTAAGCCGTTTAAAATAAAAAATATTTTTTGGGGAAATGATTTTAATCAGGATGAAATAAAATTAGTTCTAGAAGAAAATAAAGTAAACTATCAGTTTTTTAATAATATTGAAGAACAGATAGCGAAATTTTTAAGTCAGGGAGCAATTGTTGCCCGTTTTAATGGGCCTATGGAATTTGGGCCGCGGGCATTGGGCAATCGTTCGATTATTGCTCAGGCAACCGATAAAAGTATTCAGTTATTTTTAAATCAAAAACTGGCACGTGATGCGTTTATGCCGTTTGCTCCGGCAATATTAGCGACAGACAGAGAAAAATGCTGTCTTATGCCCCACAAAGCAGGATATACAGCTTTATTTATGAATATGGGTTTTAATGCTACAGAGTATTTAAAAAAGACGTGTCCGGCTGTTGTCCATGAAGATGGATCAATCCGGCCGCAATTTGTAACAGAACAAAGTAACGCAAGTTTTTATAAAATCCTCGATGCGTATAAAAGGATAACTCAAATTCCTGTATTATTAAACACAAGTTTTAATGTCCATGAAGAACCAATTGTTTGTACACCGCTTGATGCTTTAAAGTCATTTAAAAAAGTAAGTCTTGATTATTTAGCTATAGGAAATTTTTTGATTAAAGGAGAAAATAATGAAAAAAATAGATAATCGTAATTTATTTAAAAGATCACTTGATTGGTTATTTAAAGAAGAAGATAATTCTTCTCAAAACTCGAGTGAAGAAGAAATCATTGAAATAAATATTTGGCAAATAGTAATAATTTTTATTCTGGTAGCCGGGTTATTCTTGTTAAATATTTATCCTAAAATTGCAAAAAAATTTTTTCAAAGGCACAAAAATAGTAATTTTTCTTATGAATATATTGAAGAAAATATTGAAAAAAATTATTTTGCTGGTAATCAAACAATTAAAAATGGTGATTTTAGCCAAGGGCTTATACACTGGAGCACATCTGATGGGGGAAAAGTTTTTAGAAATTCAAAGAGTAAAATGACTTTAGAAAAAAATGATTTTCATTCACCTCCCTACGCAATGAAAATCGAATCAATCGTACCGGCAAATCGATATTACTATACTAAAACTGAGAATAGTGCGGTTATCAATAGTGCTTTTGATTTTTACGAAACTGAGCATTGGTTGGGTATTCTCCCTCAAGTTAATGCTAAATTGAGTTTGTGGTATAAGGGGGATGTGCCGCGTGTATCATTGCACTGTCTGGATAAAAGGGGCAAATGGATAGGCTTAGGATCTGTTTCCGGGCCAGCTACAGATGAGTGGACATATTTAGAAATTATGAAAAAAATACCGGAAAATGGCCGGGCGATAACATTTGATATTGTTTTAAATCAGGCTCAAGGCATGCCTCTTCCTGTAATTATCGTAGATGATGTTTTTTTATCAGTCGAGTAAAATATGAGAGAAACTATAAATTTAAAACAAAACATAGATTCAAATAAAACATTTATAACTTTGCTTGCTGTATTATTAGCATTCCACTTTTTTAGTAATGCTTATTTATTAACCAAAAATCCCTTACCAGAAGGTAAGGACAGTTATGCGCACATTATGGGTTATTTGAATTTTTCTGATATTTTACAACAACGAACCAAGAGTTTATTTTACCAACCAGAGAAAAGTTTATTTTATAACATATTTTTTTCTGTTTTTGACTATCCGGTATTTTTTTATTTAACTGTTTTTTTTATAAATATGATTTTCGGTAATTTTATATTTTATTGTATAATTTTTACTTCAACAGTATTTTTTTTACTGCTGTTAATCGCAGTTTATAAAATCGGATGTTTTCTCAACCCGCAAACAGGTATTTTAGCTGCGGTAATTTGTTCTTCTTTCCCGATTGTTTTTATTACAGCGCGACATTTTAATTTAGAAATAGCTCTGAGTGCTTTAGTTTGTGTAAGTATCTGGATGCTATTAAGAACAAATTTTTTTACAGAACGCTTATTTTCTATTTTACTGGGTATTATTTTAGGTTTAGGGATGTTAACGAAACAGTCTTTCCTGATATATGTTTTAGGACCGATCGCCATAATTTTATACAAATGTTTAGTAGTTCGCGATCGCGATATATTTTTTACAAGCATTAGGAATATTATTTTTTGCTTTGCAATTGCACTGCTTTTAAGCTTTTATTTTTATAGCCAAGGCGATATTTATATGAATATTAACACAAGAATAAACTTTACTGGTGCAGTTAACGGCAATAATATTTTTCAAACACAACATTTGATGTATTATGTAAAATCATTAACATTAAGTTTAGGCTGGGGATTTACTTTGCTGTTAATATTTTCTTTATTTAGTATCAGGAAAATTACTCAACCGCTGCGGTTTTTACTAATTGCCTGGTTTATATTTCCGTTATTAGTTTTTACTTTTATAAAAATTAAATATACTGAATATTCTATTGCCTATCTACCGGCAGCAGCGATAATTTCCGGATCAGCAATCAGTTTAATTAGAAATATTAAATTAAAAAAAATTTTAATAATTAGTATTTTAGTTATGGCTACAGTGAATTTTTTTATGTTATCTTATTTTAATTTTAAATCATTTTTTACCACATATTATTACCAAAATCTCAAAGGGGAACTTATTGAGAGTGATCAGATCACTGGGATAAGTCAGATCGAAAGGAAAACAGAATTTAAGGATTTGTTAAAAAAATTAGGCAATTCTGGCAAAGCAATAGGAATTTTTTATGATGATATAAACCTGCAATTCCCGGCTTATTTCACCAGGTTTATTAGTGTAGAAACAAAAAAACAAGTTCAAATATTGGATATGCTATTTCGCATCCCTTTATTTTTCAACAAGTTAGATCGGATTGACAGTTTAATTTTTGTTTCCTGCTCAGGGCAGGATTGGATCAGCGAGAAATCTTTTTTTAAGTTTGAGCAGGATTTAAATAAACAAACTTTTTACAGATACAAATTTAGACCGTATTTTTTGGAGAGAATCCTGGCGGCTAAAAAAAATTTTATATTAACGCACAAACTAGGTTTTGAAACCACAGGGAATAAATTGCAAAAGGAAAATATTTTTATTTATAAAAGGATGCCTTAAATGCTGCAAAGTATATATTTTCAATTAAATAATTTTATGGCTTTTTACAATCTTTTTTCAGTACGGCAAGCAGCCAGTTTTTTACAAAATTTGCCGTTATCAATTAATTTATTGAGAACGGCAAAGTGTAATTTAAATTGCCGGATTTGCTCAGCTAAAGACATGCTTAATATAGGGAATGAATTAACCACGGGTGAAATCATCAGCTTTATTGAAAAAAATGCAGAGTATAAACCGATTTTTTTTATCGGAGGAGGAGAACCTTTTATCCGTAAGGATATCCTGGAATTTGCCAGAGTGTTCAGCCGGAATAAATTAAAATACGGGATTGTTACTAATGGGACTTTGCTTAATCCCGAAATTATGGGTGAATTGTTCAATAATAAATTAAATGTGCTGATTTTTTCTTTACATGGCAATCAGCTGCAGCATGATAAGGTGACCGGTAAAAGTGGGGCATATAGTTTAATTAGTAATAATATAAAATTTGCTGCGAAAAATAAGAAAAGTACTAAAATAATTTTAAATTTTGTAATAAATGAGGAGAATTATTTACAGCTTGAGCAAATTATTAAATTTGGAAAAAATCAAGGAGTAAATCAAGTAAGAATTGAGCATTTAATTTTTTTAACAAAAAATGAATACAAGCAGCATTTAGAAGTTTGCCGGAAACTTTTTCCAAAGAACAATACAAATCTTGTAATTTTTAAAAAGGATATTAATAATTTGGAAATTGGTGATTTTTTAAAAAAAGAGATACCTCGCTTAAAAAAGAAATACAAAAATTTTGTTTTATTTAAACCGCATTTGAGTCAAGCTGAAATTGAATCATGGTATTGTGAGAATTTTCAATTAAATCGTAAGTGTTTTTTTGTGCAGCATTCAGTTTTTGTAAACCCAAACGGAGATATTGTTCCCTGTCAGTTTTTAGGAAATTATAAACTAGGGAATATCAAGGAGGTTGAGTTAGTTGATGCCTGGCGAAATAAAGCCAGTCAAAATATTAAAAAAACTTTAAAGCAAAAGATTTTACCCGGATGTAACCGATGCTGTAAATTATGAAAATTTTGTTAAATAAAAGTTATAACTTATTAAGGGATATATATTTAGAAAGCATTAATTTTACGGATAAAACTAAGCTTTTAGATATCGGTTGCGGTTTGAGGGGTAATTTTCTAAAGCTGCCTAAATTTGTGTATACAGGTGTTGATGCTAATAAACATATTATTGCTAAATTGAGAAAGAAATCAGATGGGCTATATGAGTGTATGGATGCGAATGATTTAAAATTTGAAAATAACTTTTTTGATTACATAATATCAACGAGTTTTTTCCATCATTGCTCAAAGAATAATATTCGTGCGATAGTAGAGCAAATAAAAAAGATTTTAAAAGATTCGGGAAAAATAATTATTGCAGATGGGGTATATCCGGATTCTAAAATTAATATTTTAGGATATTTAATTAGATTTTTTGACCGGGGTAGATTCGTGAGAAGAAAAGATGAATTCAGAGAGTTATTTGAGAATTTTTTTATTGTTAAAAAAGAAGTTTATTTTGTGAATAAGTTTTTTGCATATTACGTATTAGTAATGGAAAAAAAATAAGATGATAAATCAGTTAAAACAAAAAAAAAATAATTCAGAACTTTTAGTGTTTACAGTAATTTTAGCCTGTGGATTTTTTATGCGGCTTTTTTCTTTAATAAATTCAGATAATTTCCATGGTATTGCGGCAGGTAAAATTTTTGAAGCTCGTTATTTGCTCAAACATCCAGAGGAGCTTTGGGCTTGGATTGTCCCGGCCCATGGGCCGGTGCATTTATACTTGATCGCAATTTTATTTAAAATATTTGGTGATTATATAATTATTGCAAGATTAATAAGTTTATTTTCCGGAGTGGCCTTATTTTTTCCCTATTATAAACTGATCAAACTTTCCTTCAGCAGAGATATTGCGCTTTTTAGTTGTTTTATCGCAGCTTTTTTTTACTTACATGTAATTTATAGTGTGATTTCGACTGCGGAATCAATTTTTATTTTATTTTTATTTTCGGGGTTGTATTTTTATTTTAAATATTTCCAAAGTCAAAGAGTTTTTGAGTTGATAATTTCTGCGCTTTGTGTAGGAGTTTCAAGTATGTGTCGATTTGAAGGAGGGTTATACATAGTTTTATTAAGTGCTTTTTTAATAAAAAAACCAAAAATAATGTTGATTTTTTTAATAAGTTCCTGTATGTTGCCTTGGGTTTGGATAGTTTTTAATTTTATTTTGTACGGCGATTTTTTCTATTTTTTAACATCAAGCGATAATATCGTAAAGTATGAATTTGATAACCTAAAAGTTTACGGAACTCAATATACAATAACCGAGAGAATTTTATATTGGCCAATGGTATTAAAAGGGTATTTTGGAAATATATTATTTATTTTCGGTATAATCGGGCTTTGGTCTAATTTTCGCAACGCTAAAACTAAACTGCTGTTAGTTCTATTCCTGAGTATTTTAGGTTTTTTTATTTTTAAAACTTTTTATAAAGAACTGGCAATGCAGCCGCGTTATGGATTAAGTCTCGGATGCTTATTCATCCCGTTTATTGCAGATGCCTTATTAACTGGCTATACAAGAGTAAAAAAAATTTCCAAAAATTTAATACTGGCTCGGGATCAATTTAAAATGCTATTTTTTTTAATTCTTTTTTATATAGTAATAAGAGGATCATATTTAAGTTTAGTGCAATTACCGCATACTCCTCTCTGGGTAGAGAAAACAGCTAAATTTCTTGCTGCTAATGTAGACGAAAATAAAAATGAATTAGTGTATATTGATTCTGATGATGATAATTTTATAGAGCCGATTAAAATTTTATCGGGACTGGATGTGGACAGTTTTGTGGATATGCAGGCAGAAGGAACACATAAAGAATTGATTGAATCAGCTTCTTTAAAAAATATTAAATATCGTATTTTAATTTCAAAAACCAGGAATCTTAATTTAAAACAAATTTTTCAAGCTTCTGATTGTAAAATTTATAAAATAAAGTAAATTATATGTCAAATAAAATCACTAAAAGCAGCATCATTTTAATCCTGATAATAACCGCGATCTTTATAGGTTTAAGATTATTTTTATTACTGGACACGGATACTTTTCATGGTATTGCCGCAGGAAGAACTTTGCTTGCAGAATTAATATTAAGGAACGGTTTTTATTCAAAGTTATGCTTTGTTCCCGTACATCCGCCAATACATACAGTTATGCTAGTTGCGGGATTGTTTATCTGGAATAATCCGATAATTTTACCTGGGTTAGTAAGTTTATTTTTCGGGACGCTTACTTGCCTTCCTTTTTATTACTATAACAAAAGTGTTTTTGATGAAAAAGTGGCTGTATTTTCGCTAGCAGCAATTAGTTTGTATTCTGATCATATTGCTTATAGTATTATTGGGACTTCAGAAACAATTTTTCATTTTTTTCTTTTCAGTAGTTTAGTTTTTGCTTTATTTTTTAAAAAAAACAAGAATATGCGGTATTTTTATCTGAGTGCAATAATGATTTCAATAGCTAGTTTATGCCGGTATGAAGGAATAATATTTATCCCTTTTTTTTCTGTTTTTTTAACTAAGAAAATAAAAAATATTATTCTCTTTCTAATTGTTTCTTTAATTTTACCGGGTATATGGATGTGCGTAAATTTTTATTTTACCGGAAATTTTATATATTTTTTAAATACTAATGATATTACCGTACCTTTACAATTTAATTGGATGCGGTTGCAGGGGCTAGATATAAACGTTACTTATAAAATTCTATTTTGGCCGCGAGTTTTAATCAATACAATAGGAGTATTTTTTCTTTTTTTTGGACTTGGGGGAGTTATCTTTTGTTTAAAGAGAGGAGAAAAATTATTTCCGGCAGGATTAGTCATATTTATATTATGTTTATTTGTATTAAGAACTTATCAAGAAAAACTCTATTTGCAGACTCGCTACGGCATAACCATTGGTTTATTATTAATTCCTTTTGCAATTTACTTTTTTCAGGTTACTGTTAAAAAGATTAATCGTAACTTGCCGGACTGGTTAGTTTTATTTTTACTTTTGACCCTGATTCCTGCCTGGGGAAAGACACTTTCCCAGGAAAGCTTATTTCTCCCGGATACAGTTAAAAATATAAGCAGTTTTTTAGGTAAAGAAGTTAAAGAAAATGAAAATATTTTTATAACTTCAGAACAAAATGAAAATTATCGTGAAGTGATAAAATTAAGAAGCCGTCTTAATCCTAAACAATTTATACTAATTCCGTATCTTGAGCCGTATGAAAACAAATTTATTATAAAACTGGAAACATTTTTTCAATATTTAGAAAAAGAGAATATTAAGTTTTTTGTCTATTCTCCAGAGGGAGAGTTAGGAAATATTCTGAAATTTGAGGGAAAAGGGGAAAAGTTTAATATGAATGGGTTCTGGTTCAAGCTTATTTATAAAAATAGATTATATCATATTTATAAGGTAGACCCTTTAAAAGAGGGGGTAGAAGATGTTTAAATTGTGCCGAGGCCGAATAATATTTTCAATGGATATATTCGGAGATTTAATTAAAAGTTTTTTTAGTAAAAAAAATAATGGAGAGTTAACTATTAAAAAATTTGAAGATGATTTTGCTCAATATATTGGCAGTAAACATGCAGTTGCGGTTGCTTCGGGTAAGATGGCATTGTATTTAACGTTGAAGGCATTAGGCGCAAAGGAGGGGGATCAGATTATTATTCCTGCCTATACAGTTAGCGAAGTTATTGATGTAATTATTCTTTGTAAATTAATACCGGTTTTTGTGGATATTAATCTTAAAGACGCGAATATTGATGTATCCTTGATTGAAAAAAGAATTACTCCGAATACTAAATTTATCTTAATGGTACATATGTTTGGATGCCCCTGTGACATTGATGAAATAATTGCAATAAGCAAAAAATATAATCTTAAAGTTATTGAAGATGGAGCTCAGAGCTGTGGGGCTGAATATAAAGGAAAAAAAATAGGAAGTTTTGGTGATATTGGGTATTTTAGCTTTGGCATCATGAAAAATTTAAATACATTAGGCGGGGGAATGATTGTAGCGCAAAATTCTGATCGAATAAATTTTATTAGAAAACAGATAAATAAGTTTTCTGAAAATTTGATGGGGCAACTTTTTAAAAAAACGGTTTTAGTTTTTTTTGTATCTATACTAACTACGCCGGTTATATTCTCATTTGTAGTATATCCGTTACTATTTATTATCGAAGAGAACAGAAGAGAAAAAATATTTAAGAGTTTATTTAAAGCTAGACCTGTAACAGCACAGTGTATGGAAAAGCTAAAAGTAAAATTTTCTCCTTATCAAGCGGCGATTGGCATAGCCGGCCTTAAAAAAATTGAACAGATAAATCAAAAGCGGATAAATAATGCTAAAGTTCTAAATCAGGCTCTTAATAATATCGATGGTGTTTCTTTGATTAAAGAATCAAGTGATTCAAAAAACATTTATTTAAACTATGTGATCCGCATTAATAACAGACAAAAACTAATTAATCGTATGTTTAATAAAGGAATTGATGTAAGTGCGGGGTTTATTGAATGCTGTCCGGATTTAGCCAGATTTGAGCTTTACCAGTGCGATTGTCCTAGAAGCAGGATTTGGGAAAAAGAAAATCTATATTTACCGGTTTATCATCCGCTGAAAAGAGAAGTAATGATAAAAATTTCGAAATTAATAAAGGAAGCATTGTGAAAAATAATCATAGCATGGAGGGTGGTTTGAATATAATTAAGAATGCCTTACGAGGAGTCGGCGGGTTATTTTTATTAGCTTTTTTTGTGCGGCTTGGTTTTTTAATGAGTTCTGATAATTTTTACGGATTTGGGCCGATGTTAAATATTATTACCGCATTAAAGGCTTTTAATTATTTTTCTTTTTTTGAAAATATTTATTTCTGCCCTTTACCCTTTTATTTATATTCACTGGTTTTTTCAGTATGGATGGGAACGGAACAAATTATTTGCGCACAGTTTTTAAGTTTATTATTCGGCAGTTTAAGCATACCAATTTTTTATTTATTTGTAAGAAAAAATTTCAATAAACTAATCGCTTTTTATGCCGCATTAATTTTGTGTTTTTATCCGGCCCATATCATAATGAGTATTATTACAAGCGCGGATAGTATAGGTTTTTTTCTTTTACTTGTTTGTTTAAATCTAATTTTAAATAAAAATTATTTTTACGCATCAATAATATTAGCAATAAGTTGCGGATTTACCTATTTAGCATGGGTTTTTGTGCTGATTTTAAATTTATTTATGTTTATCCAATCGGATAAAAAAAATATAAAAAAAATAATAAAATTATTTTTTTTCAGTATAATTAGTTGTTCTGTTCCTGCAGCTATCATAGTTTTAATCAAGATTAAATATTGCTCGCAAGGGCTTTTTTACAGGAATTTTTATTTAGCAGACTCATTTATGCGCTACATAATAAATTATGGCAATACGGTTAAAATCGCAATCAGGGCTTTGTTAATGCAGCCGGTTTCGGGATTTTTCCTGGTTAGTTTAATCGGAGTTTTTTTCTTTTTAAAACAAAAAAGGATAAAGTGTTATGATTTAATTTTTTTATTTGGACTCACATTAATATTGATTTGTTTAGGGATATTTAGAGATGAAATTTGCATTTTAGGTCAGGGTGTAAACTTTTTATCAATCATGTGCATACCTTTTTTTGTTTTTGCCGTTACATCCATATTGCAAAAATTTAAAATAAAAAAGATAATCTTTGTTTTAATTTGCATTTTTTGTTTGATTTTGTTTTTAGTCAGTACTTGTTTAAAACCGAAATTACCGGAAAAAGTAAAAGAATTGAGTGCCTGGCTAAAAGAAAATATTGATGAGAAAACCAAAATTTATATAAACAAGGATGAAACAGGGTATTATAGTTCAATTATCATGCTTAGCGGTCTGCCGCAGGGTAATTTTAAATATTATAATAGCTTTGATGATTTTTCTGGCCAGGTTGATGCTGAGGATAATTATCTTATTCTTAGTCTGGAGCAATATAGTCAAGCTAAAAATGTTCCGGGTGAGAATTTAATAGTTTTAGAAGGTTATTCTGTATATAAATTAGATAACTAGATTGTTAATAAAAATGAAAATAATTTTTATCACGCGAGAATCTAAAGAAATGCCAGCAGTGCGAGTCCGCAGCTATGGGTTTGCAAAATTTTTAGAAAAAGCAGGGTATGAAACTATAATTTTCTCTTATGCTGATAATTTAATGGCTGGAAGCGGAAAAAAAGAGGATAAGTTAAGTATTTTTGACAAAATTAAATATAATTTTAAAACTCTAAAATATCTTTCTTCTCAGAAAGCAATTTTAGTTTTACAAAGATGTAATTACCATTCTTTTGCGCCCTTACTGCTGGCATTATTGAACCGGAATAAGTTAATTTTCGACCTGGATGATTGGGAAGCGCGTGAAGATATTCATTATTATTTTAATAAAATCCCTAATTCAAAAGCAATAATTCTCTTATCGCTAATTGCGAGAAAGAGTAAATTATGTATCGGCGCAAGCGATTTTTTATGTGAGTTTCTTTTGAATTATAATAAAAATATTTTAAAAATACCAACAGGTGTGGATGTGGAAAATTTTAAGCCGGATAAAAAGGATAATAATTTACAGCATATAGTATTGTCTTGGATTGGGACTATTTACCGCAAGGATAATCTGGAAAATTTAAAATTTCTTATAGATTGTTTTCAGGAGCTGTTTGCAGAATTTAATAATATCAGGCTTGAAATCGCCGGAGAGGGTATTTATGCAGATAAATTAATCGCGCTAATTAAAAATATTAATAATCAAGATATCATTTTTAAAAACTGGATTAGTCCTGCGAAAATGCCGGATTATCTAAAGAATGTTGATATTGGCGTTATGCCTTTAACCCAAAATTCAAAATTTAATAAAGCGAAAAGCCCCACCCGCTTGTTTGAATATATGGCGATGGAAAAGGCAGTGGTGGCTAGTACTGTGGGAGAAGCACAAAAGATTATTAAAAACGGGGAAAATGGATTTTTAGCATCGACAAAAAGTGAGTTTGTTGCGTGCCTAAAAAAATTAATAGAAAATGAGCAGTTAAGGTTAACAATTGGCAGGTTCGCACGTAAAACAGTAATTGCAGATTATAATTTAAATAAAATTCCGGAAAAATTATTAGAATATATAGGGAAGATATAAAAAAAATGAAAGTAGTTATTGCAAACTCTATAGGTGTTGACAAAAATAACAATTTTATAATTCATTCTCCCAGTCGTTGGTCAGAAGGAGTTAAAAGTAAATCACATTGGTTTGCTTATTATCCTTGGGAACTATCCTATTTATCCAGTTTATTAAAAAAAGAAACTGATTTTAATATTAAATTTTTAGATGGTTGTTTGATGCAATGGGATTCAGAAACATATTTTTCTAAAATTACAACTATTAATCCAGATGTTTTGATTATGGAAAGTGCAACCAGAATGATTGATGAAAATGTTAATCTTGCTCGGCGCATTAAACAAAAATGTCAGGCAACGATAATTTTTGTGGGCCAGCACGCCAGTGCTTTTCCACAAGAATTATTAACCCAGGGTATAGATTATGTTTGTATCGGAGAGTATGAATATACTGTGCTGGAATTGCTGCAGAATAAGGATAAGAGGCAGATTTTAGGGCTTTATCCTAATCCCAGAAGAGATTTATTAGATATTAACAGTTTACCCTGGCCTGAGGATTCTGACGTAAAACGTATTGATTATGCATCTCCGGGGGAACCGAGTTCAGAATATCGAGAAATTCAAATGTATGCATCCCGGGGTTGTCCGGGATCCTGCAGTTTTTGCGTTGCCAGGCACGTTTACTACAACCAGCCGAATTGGCGACCGAGAAAAATAGAAAACATTATTAGCGAAATTATTTATTTAAAAAATAAATATCCAAAGATGGAAGGAGTTTTTTTTGATGAAGAAGTTCATAATGGCAGAAAAGACTTTATCCTGGATTTAACGCAAGCCATAATCGATGCAAAACTGAATAATTTAAAATATGAAGCGATGTGCGATGTAAGATTTTTAGATGAGCAGATCTTAGGAGCAATGAAAAGAGCTGGTTATTACAAGATCAGAATCGGCATTGAAACAGCAAGCCGGAAAATTATGCAGCAAATTAATAAAAAAATTGATTTAAAACAGGTTTTTAATCTGCTAAAGCTGGCCCAAAAAATTGGCATAAAAACCTACGGTACTTTTACTTTCGGAGCGCCGGGCTCTAATGAAACTGAGGATAAAAAAACAATTTTACTAATTCAAGATTTAATAAATAATGATTATTTAGATAACTTACAGCTTTCAATTTGCACTCCTCAGCCAGGAACTCCTTTTTATGAAAAAGTAAAAGAAAATCATATGCTGCGAAATGATTTAACTTTTAATATTTTTGACGGGGGGAATCATTGCATTATAAATTATCCAGATTATCATTATAAAATTATTGAAAAAACTAAACAAAATGCATTATTGATGCGAGATCATTTTTTTTTAAAAAATAAAATTCAAAATAAGACTTTTTTCCAATGGATTGGGAATGTTTATAAAAAACATGGAGTTTTCAGAAGCGCGGCAAAGGCTTTTTTTAGAATATTAACAGAAATTAAATTTTATTTCGTAAAATGATTGAAATCAGCATTGTTATTGTAACTTATTCTGCAGAGAAATTCATAAAAAATTGTTTAGATTCTGTTTTTGCGCAGGATTTAAATAATTTTGAAGTTATTATTATTGATAATAACTCTGGCGATAATACTATTAATATCTTAAAGAAATATTTGTCAAAAATAATTTTAATAGAAAATAAAAAAAATGAGGGTTTTTGTTTCGCAACTAATCAAGGCATATTACTTGCAAAAGGAAAATATATATTTACTTTAAATAGCGATGTTTACTTAAGTAAGGACTACGTTTTAAATTTAAAAAATTTTTTAGAAAGAAATTTAGAAGCAGGCATGGCAGGGGGTAAATTGTTAAGAATGGATAAAATAACTATCGATACTATCGGCCTAAAATTGGGGGTTTTTTATCGGTTCTTAAATATCGCAGAATCGGAGAAAGATACGGGTAAATATAAAGTTCCTTTAGAAATTATGGGTCCTTGTGCAGCCGCGGCCTTATATAAGCGGGAGCTTTTAGAGAGTATTAGATATAAGGATGAATTTTTTGATAATCAGTTTTTTTTCTTGGCTGATGATTTTGATATTGCCTGGCGGGCACAGCGAATAGGTTGTAAGGGGTTTTATGTTCCAAATGCAGTTTGCTGGCATTACCGGGATAGTTCAGGGCATAAATCCCAGTTCAAACAATACCTTTCATTCAGAAACAGGTATTATTTATTGATTAAAAATGCGGGTTTTAAAACTGTTTTTTTGTTTGCATTAGGTTTTTTATTTTATGATTTTCCCAGGCTGGTTTTTCTTTTAATAACTAATACTAAGTATACAGCGAAAGCAATAGCGGAAATTTTTATGAATATGCCTGAAATTTTATCAAAGCGTGTAAAAAAAATATGAAAAAATTTACAAGAAGAGAATTTTTGCAAAAAGGAATAGGTTTAAGTACTGCAGTGGTCAGCGGACAGTTATTCAATGAAAATGTTTTTGCGCGTAATATTAATTTAACTAAACCAAGTCTTGTTTCAATAGCTAAAGGAAAGCATATTTCAAAAATTACACAGGAAGCAATTCAAGAAATCGGAGGTATGGATAAAATAGTAAAACCGGGGCAAACTGTATTCATAAAACCTAATTATATTGCGGGAGGATTTATGGGGCATGATCCGGTGACTTCCGGAGAAATCCCGCATCCGGAAGTAGTGGCGGCAGTGGCCTGTGAATGTTTAGAAGCCGGGGCAAAAAATGTATTGATTGGAGAATGGTTTGAACGCCCGTTAGAAATAATGTGGCAGGGAAAAGAAGGTAAAGAAGGAGCTCAATTAAAGAAAAAAATTGATTTAATTAATAAAAAATACGGAAATAAAGTATATTTAATTGATCTAAGAAAATATACAGAATCATTTTTTTATGTGCCTTCTTTGACAAAGATTAAATGGCTGGCGATTCCGAATTTAGTTAAAGAAGCAGATGTTATTATTTCAATTGCTGTTTTAAAAACACATCATTACCCAATTTCCGTAACTTTTGGCATGAAGAATTTTGTCGGTATTATGCCTTCCATTCTTTATGGTGAGCCCAGAATGAAATTACATCAGGCAGGGATTAATCAGATAATCGTAGATATCATACGGGGAATAACGCCAAGTTTAACAGTGATTAGCGGTGTTTTTGGCATGGAAGGAGAAGGAGTTGTTAAATCTTTTGGTGGAATTTCGGTTGATATCAGTCAAAGGATTGGCGGATACATTGTGATCGCAGGAGTTGATCCTGTAGCTACAGATGCTATAGCAACCCGGATTATAACTGAAAATTGGCATCCACAACCTAAAAATACTGATTTAGGAGTTCCTTGGTATATTAAACATTTGAGACTGGCGTATCAACAGGGATTAGGCAATATAAAAAAATCAAATATTATAATTAAAGGTGCAGCTTTGAACGAGGTAAAAATGCCCTGGAAAATGCCGCAAGCCAATACATATCCGGAGTTACCTAATTATGTTTAGAAAAATAATTCAGATTTTAACAATAAGCATAATTTTTATTAGTTTCAATAGGTATCTTTATGCAGAAAATTTATTTTATCCATTTGATGCCCGAGATATTACCGGGAAATGGCAGGAATCAGTAATCGAACAAGATGAGGTAATTAAGACGGCATCCTTAAAAACAAAAGGAAAAATACAGTTAAATATCCCGGAAGATGGATTTTACCAATTATGCATTGAATTATATCACAATTGGCACAAATTCTGTCCTTTTATCTATTTTAATACGAGAGACAGCCAAGGAAAAACTTTTTCGGATTTTTTATTTTCAGAAAAACGATGGTATTTACCAGAAAATAGCGGCCGCTGGGAAATGAGGGCGCTGAGTGCAAATCCTTTTTGGTTTTTACATAAAGGTGAACTTAATATTGAATTCTGGCTCGAATCAAAACAATCTTGCTGGGACAAACAGGATAAAGAAATAGAAGGAGAGTTTTATATTAAAAGATTTATTTTAGTAAAAGTTGATATGCTCGAAAAAAGCGATAAAAACTTTCAAACTAAAAATTTAGAAAAAACAGAAGATTTTTAATAAAAAATGAAAAATAATAAAAAAATATTTTTAACATTTGACCTTGAAGAATGGCCGATAAGAGGACGTTATAAGATAGATCCTAATTTTGAAAAAAATACAAAGTTTTCAAAAAATGGAACTTTAAAATTAATGGATTTATTTAGTAAATACAATATTAAGTGTACTTTTTTTGTCACGGGTTTTTTTGCGCAAAATGAGCCAGAAGTTATAAAACTGCTTTCAAGTAAAGGGCATGAAATAGGTTCTCATTCTTTTGCGAACATTAATTTGTTGGATTTATCAATAGAGGATATTTATTCTGAATTAAGTGCAACAAAAAAATTACTAAAGGATTTAACCGGGCAAAATATAGTTAGTTTTCGTGCACCATTTTGTTGGTTAACACCCGATATTATTAAAATCTTAGAAAAGCTAGATTTTAAATATGATAGTTCAATTCATCCGGCAATTATTCCCGGCTATTATTATAATTGGAAATATCCGCTGGATCCCTATTATCTTTGTTTAAAAAGTAAGTCATTTTTTAATAATAAGAGTAATGGGGTTTTAGAAATTCCTATATCCGTAATTCCCAGGGTAAGATTTCCTATTTCCTGGTGGTGGATGAGAAATTTAGGCGTAGGGATAACTAAATTAGGGATGAATATGAATTTAAACCAAAACCGGTCAGTAGTTTTATATTTTCATCCCTGGGAATTTGATAATATCCCTAGAATTAAGGGTATTCCTTATCATTTGATCAGAGGGTGCGGCAAAGCCAATTTAAAAAGATTAGAAATTATAATAAAATTGTTTATAAAAAAATACCCCTTTGGTAAGATGAATGACTTTTTAGCTAAGGAATGAGAGATAATTAATCCGGTGAAGAGGATTATTGCTAAACCCAATATAATATTTATTAAAAAATTAGGGACGGTTAAGTTTTAATTAGTTAAGATTTTTATATTTGAGTACAGTATTCCATAAAAGTTTAGAAAGAAAAGTTATGAGAAAAATGTTTATGATAGTTGTATTCATGTTTTGCACAGTTTTAATTTATCTGGTAAGTTTATATTTATTTTCAAGAACTAACATAGAATTATTTCCTCCCGATGAAATGGCCAAACTGACTATTGCTTTAGGCTATTACCAATACTTATTTTCCCCAGAGTTGATGCCGCAATCAAGTTTATTTAGTGTAAATTTAAATTATTTCCCGCCGGTTTATTTTGTGACTTCAGCAATGGTCTGCCACTTATTTAACGGGTTTTCCATAAAAACATGTTTACTCTCAAATCTCATATATTTAGTTACTCTAATTATCTCTATTTTTTTTCTGACAAAAAAAATTAGCAAAAATGAAATGTGTGCTTTATTTGCACTATTTGTACTATTATTTTTTGACCCTTTATTTTCTAGATTTTCAAGGCATTATGCAATGGAGTTTGGGGTAGCAAGTTTCGTTTGTTTATTTTTATGTGTTTTGGTTCATCTAAATGAATTTAAAAATAAATATTGGTATATAGCGCTTGGCTTAATCTGGGCGATAGGGATGCTTATAAAATGGACATTTATTGTTTATGCTACAGTTCCATTAGGGGGCTTCATTTATACTTTAATACTAAATAAACGCAAACAAGAATTAAATAGACTTAAAATAAGTTTTTATGTGGGGGCAATAATTTTCGGTATTTGGTTTATGTTATTTTGCGACCTATCTTTACTTGTGAATAAGTATTTCCGTACAATAAATCAGGAATCCGTTATTTTTGATATCGTATCGTATTTACATTGTACTAAAGAAACATTTTTATTTTATTTAATATGGGTTCTTATTTATTTACCATTTTTATTATTTTTCTGGAAAATAAAATTTTCCTACAAAAAATTTTTATTAACCTGGGTAGGAGTTCCTTTTATTTTTTATTCTTTTTTTACCGGGTCGCCTTACAATAAGTATCTTATTCCGATAATTCCGGGATTAGCCGTATTGACAAGCGTAACAGTTTTTCGATTTAGTAGAAAACTTAAAAAATTTTTAATAATCTTGATTATAATAATTGGGCTGTTTATTTACGTATCAAATTGCTTAAATTCAGGCGATCGAGAAAAATGGAACATAAATAATATTGAAAATTTTAAAAAAATTATACAGATAATTAAAACTAAAGAAGATCCAGAAAATTTTAAAGATTTATTATTGATCATAAATCAAGATACAATAAAAAGTAATGCTTTAAATGCTAATTCAATTTATTTACATTACTTATTAATGTTAGAAAAATTAAATGTAAATTTTACCCAGATGAATATTTATCATTTTAATAGAATTGAATGGTATGATTCAAGGGTGTTTCTTTCGAAAAATATTGTAGGTTATGACTATATTATTATCTGCGATAAAGAAGATATTGATTTGCAAAGTATTAATTTTGATTTCCAAAGTTTTGAAAAATTAAATGAATATAATTTAATTTTAAAACATAATCAAAACGAATATATATCGACAATTACATTTTTCAAAAAATTAATCCAAAATAAGAGTTTATTATAATGAAAAATAAGCGTATTGCAATAATGCAGCCTGGATATATCCCCTGGTTGGGATTTTTTGAATTAATGGATAAAGCGGATTTATTTGTGTATTTAGATGACGTGCAGTATACAATCAGAGATTGGAGAAATAGGAATAGAATCAGGACGGCTCAGGGGTGGCAGTGGTTAAGTATTCCTGTATTGCATAAATCTAGACGGGAACAACTATTAAAGGATGCCTTAATTAATAATCAAATTGATTGGAGGGGTAGTCATTTGCGTGCACTTGAGATTAATTATTCAAAAGCTAGTTTTTTTAGTAACAATTTTAGTGTAATAACGCAAATATTATTAAAACATTGGGAAAATTTAACAGATTTAAATATTACAATGATTGAAGTTATCAGAGAATTATTAGGAATCAAAACTCCAACTATACGAGCATCTATGCTTAATAATATTAAGACTGGTAAAACTCAACGAATAATTAGTATTTGTAAACAATTACAAGCAAATTATCTTTATGATAGCGCAGCAGCGGCTAGTTTTATTGATATTGATTTGTTTGCAAAAGAGGGAATAGTAGTAGAATTTCAAAATTATAAACATCCTGAATATAAACAAGTATATAAACCATTTATTCCGTATATGTCTGTGTTAGACTTATTGTTTAACTGTGGGAGAGAAAGTTTGCAAAATATTTCTAATCGCAAAAAATAATAGATAAAATTAATTTTTAAAGCATAGATTTATGAAAAAGTATTTAAAAATTTGAAAGGATAAAACCAGTGAGGCTAATTAAAGTTTTCAATCTTTGCGTTGTTTTTTTTGCGGTTTTTAGCTTTTTGTCAAAATACTGTTTAGAAGCTGCAGATAATCAATGTTTTAAAATAGTTCCTTTTAAAGTAGGTCAATGGGTCGAGTATCAGATCGTTAGTTTAGAGGAGCAAAGTAAAGATAATAGATATAAAATTTCAGTTTTAAATGAAGAAATCATTGATGGAGAAATTTATTTTTGGATTGGTTTTGATGTTTTTAACCAAGGAAAAAGAGAAATATCATTTAAGGCCTTAATGAAAAATTTTAAAACAGATGACTTAAAGCTTAAAAAAGAGCAATTTATAGCAGAAGGGATAATAAGTTTTTTCAAAGCTTCGGATAAACTTTATATAAAAGCAGGTGGTAGCGAGTGGGTAGAGGTTAATCCTAAAACGTACTTTTTAAATTTGAAACTATTAGAAAATTCGTTCTATGAACAGGTTCCGGATGAACTAGGGAAAGTTGATTATTCTAAACTTGTGATGATTGGGAGGGAAGAGATTAATGTTTCTTCTCAGGAATTTAACTGTTTGCATTACCAAGTAAAAACTAATCCTTCGGATGAATTTTCTGATGAAGGGATAGATTTGTGGCGCTCAGATAAAGTGCCTTTTTTAGGAATTGTAAAATTAGAATTTTCAAAAACTGATTACGATCTTAAGTTGCGCTATCAAGAAAGCAAAATCCTTGCTTCAAAAAGTATTTTTTATAAAATTTTTTATTACTTATTTAACAAATTACCTAAAGATACGCATACTCGTAAAGATATTTATAAAATAAATTTGATTGATTATAAAAATTATTAATTTTAACTGGGGTGGTCCATTGAAGAAAAACATAAAAAATTTAACAGCAATTTTGATGATTTTGATTGCAGTCATAATATATTTACTTCCGTTATTATTAAATCTAGACAAAGCATTTGATTTTCCTAAAAAAAATTTTGTTAATGGATTCTATGATATTTATTATTGTGCAATGATGTATCGATATAGTTTGCTGGAGGAAGGTCAGTTATTGTTTTGGTGGCCATTTAGGGAAGGAGGTTTATATGTTTTAATGCACCCTGCATTTATAGGAGTCAGTCCTTTCTCAATATTTATTCTGTTATTAGGGGTAATTAAAGGAGTTAATTTTATATATGCTATATCCTACTTGATTGCTGGAATATCTATGTTCTATTTAACCCGTATGGTTTTAAAATATGATATTTATGGAGCAGTTTATTCATCCTTAGTATTTGCGATGTGTGGGTTTTTCCCCTTTATGCAGTTTAATGGATTTATTTATGCGCGTGAGACAGTATTTTTACCCTTAATTACAGCAATGTATTTAAAAGCAGAATATTCAAATAAGTATAGTTATTTAACTGCAGTAATTTTGAGTGTATTTATTTTTTCAACAGGAATTTATTTTTTAGTGATTTTACTTTTTTTATTCATATTTTCGTGTGTAAATTCTCAATCAGAAAAAAATGATAAATTGTATTTTTCGCATAGATTTTTTATAATTTTTTTAACAATAATATTCTTTACTTTAATTTTTTCTTTACCAAAAATTTCTCCAGTACCGCAATTAATTGACGCAAACTATGAACCTTTAAATACCGTATATTATCCAGAAAGTATTTTAAGCGTTAATCATGCGGCGAATAATATAAACCTATTTTTTACTCATCTTCTGGTTCCAGGAATGACTGGATTAGGGACAATGTACACAGGGATTTTACCGGTTTTTTTATGCATAATATCTTTTGTAATTTTTTTTAAAAAAAATCTAAAGTGGCTGATAATTTTAATAATTTTCATCGTATTATCTTTTGGACCTAATTCGCTTTTAGATTTACATTACTGGGTACAAAAAATTCCGTTGTTTAAATATATGATTGAAATATCTAAATATTACGCATTGATTATTGTTTTTATTATAAGTATAATTAGCGGTGCTTTTTTTAAATTATTAAAATCAAATTTTTCAAAGAAGAATAGAAATATTATTGCCATAACTCTTTGTTTGCTCACCTATGGGAATTTATTATGGGCTAATATCGGATATTTTAGCGTTTATAATAAAAAAATTATGTTAGAGAAAAAACTTTCTTCAGGCAATTTTAGCAGTGCTAGATGTATTAATATGCATCGCAGAGATGAAGGTGGTTTTGTATTGCTATTTAATGCGCTATTTCTAAAAGGAATAGGGGCGCATAATTTTATGTATAGAAGTACCGGAACTTTTAGGTCCGATTATCTTGAATCTAAATATTTTGTAATTCCTCGTTTTGTTTTCCTTCAACCCAGTACAGAAATAATGATACTCAAGAATCCGGCATATAATGGGGAGGTAAATTTTCTTAGTAAAAGTAATTTAGTTAAGTATTTTTCTATAAAACCTAATAGTGTTCATTTAAAAATTGAGGTTATTGAACCGGACATATTGATCATCAATCAGAATTACTCTAAATACTGGATGTCTCAAGAGGGTAACGTTATCAATTATAAGGGGTTATTAGCATTAGCAATAAATAAAAAAGGTGAGTATGAGGTAACGATTAAGTATGTTCCAATAGAATTTTATTTAGGAAGTATTATTTCCCTAATTTTTTTGATGTTATTTGGAATATATTTTTTAAAAAGGAAAAAGTGAACACTTTTCATTATGAAAATTAAATTTGTGCATTCAGATTTACAGGCGTTGGGTATTGAATATCTTAGTGCAATACTTAAAAAAAATGGGCATAATGTGGATTTAATAATTGACCCCATGTTTCCATTTTTGAAAGCAATTTTAAATCCTTTAAAAAAAATTCTTCAATTAAAAGAAAAATTATTAAGAAATATTTTAAGCAATACCCCAGATATAGTTGCTTTTTCAGTAACAATCCATAATTTTGAATGGGCATGTCAATTAGCAAATGAAATAAAAAAATATTCAAATGCTTTTATAGTTTTTGGCGGTATCCAAGCAACTTTATTGCCGGAAGTAATTTTTCAAAAAGTAAAAGCTGATTTTGTAATCAGGGGTGAAGCAGAATATGTATTTATGGAGTTGGTCCAAAGCTTAGAATCTGATAAAAAATGGCATAAAATTAAAAATTTATGTTTCCAGGATAAGGAGAAAATAATAATAAATCCTTTACGAGAGTTAATTAACAATTTAGATGAGTTGCCTTTTCCGGATAAGGATATTCTCCCCGGATGGTTTAATAAAAAGGCTTACAGGATTATTACAAGCCGTGGTTGTATAGGAGAATGCAGTTATTGTTGTGCGCCTATTTTAAAAGAATTTTATAAAGGGTTGGGAAGTAAGATTAGAAGGCGTTCGGTTGATAACGTAATTGAAGAATTGACGTTAGCTCCAGCAAAGTATAATATTAGGAAAGTATTTTTTGAAGATGATTTGTTCACTTTTGATAAAAAGTGGGTAAGAGAATTTACTAAACAATATGCTAAAAAAGTCAATTTGCCCTGTCTTATTCATGCTACTCCCGAAACCTTAGATTTAGAGATGATTGAATTATTAAAGGAGATGAACTGTTCTTGTGTTGAAATAGGAGTGCAAAGTTTAAATCCAGAAATAAGACAAAATTTATTAAGTAGGTATTATTCTAATGGAAAAATAGTAGAAATTATTGAAACTTTGAAGCAAAAAGGGATAATTTGTATTTGTGATAATATTGTTGGATTGCCGCAGGAAAAATTATCGGATATAAAAGCTGCTATAAAATTTTATGCTAAACTAAAGCCAGGTAAGATAGAAGTTTTACGCCTTGAGTTCTATCCCCAGGCGTCAATTATCGAAATGAGTAATTTAGCTAAAAAGGATAAAGAAAGAATAAATAATGGGGAATTATTTATTTCTAAAGGATCTAATTATAAAAAGGTCTCAAAAATGTTGCTGCTTATAGGCTTAAGTTATATATTACCAGCTAAATCAGTGAATTTTTTATTAAGAAAACATTTATTTAATATTTTTCCTTTTTTTGATGATTTTAATCACGTGAATGAATTTATATATTACTTTTCTGCTTTTTTTAAAAAAAATAAAAAAATAATATTTATTTCCTATCGGAATGATTTACTTGATAAAATTAAGTATGTATTTAAAAATATATTAGAAAATTAATTATGAAATTAAAAAAAATTATAAGCCCTTTAAATGTAATTGCTAAAATTACTGAAGTTAGATTGTTTAACAAAATTAGATTATTAAATGTTAATTTTTCTGTAACGTCACGCTGTAATTTAAATTGCAAATATTGTTGGAGAGGAGAGATCAGCAAAAATAATAATCATAATTTTCCGGACGAAATGAAACTTGTACAAATAAAGAAGGCTTTCCATAATTTAAGGGAGCTGTATGCAGAAGTGATTAATATTACGGGAGGTGAACCTTTAGTCCGGGAAGATATCTCAGAGATAATCAGGGCTGGACTCAAAGATAACTTATGGGTTTCTTTGACGACAAATGGGGTTCTTTTGACACAAAGATTAAAAGAGATTGATGAAGTCAAGCTTCTAATTGTAAGTTTAGACGGGAAAAAGGAATCTAATGATAGTTTAAGGGGTGAAGGGACTTTTTTAAAAGTAATAAAAGGTATAGAGTTAAGTAAAAACCTAGGCGTACCGCTTATGCTTTCTTGTGTAATTTCAGCAAAAACTCAAAATGAAGATATTGATTTTCTTTTAAATCTAGCTAAATTTTACGAAATTTATTGTATATTCCATCCTGTAAACGATAGGGGCATTGTAAATGATAAATGGGAAGTTAATTCGAATATAAAAAAAGTTAAAACAGAGAAAAACGAATTAATTAATAAACTAAATTATTTAAAAAATCATCAACTGATTAATAAATCTTGTGGGGGTAAATATTGGTGTGAATTGATGAAAGAATTTCAGGAAAAACAAGAAATACTTAAAAATAAACTGTGTTTTGGCGGGAGGCTATTTGTAAATATTGAATCAAATGGGGTTGTGACATCTTGCGGGTTAAGCCAAGATCCTTTATTAAGAGACAGGATATTTGATCAGGGGTTTTTAGAAAACTATCAGTTAGCAGTAAGGAGAATTAGCTGTAAGGGGTGTTTTTGTTATTCATATAAAATGATAAATGATATTTCTAAATTTAATTTGCGAACAATTAAGAATTTTTTAATACAAGATAAATTCAAGTATTAGCTTTTATTTGCAAAAGTAATAAAATTTATTTTTAAGGAGATTTTAGCTGTGGTAAATAACGTGAATATCAAAAGAAAAACGCAGAGCCTATGTATTGTTTGTAAACAAAGAGTCCCGGCTGAAGTTTACAAGAAAGACGAAAAAATATTTTTAAAAAAAATATGTCCTGAACATGGAGATATGGAGGTTTTTTTAGGACGAGCGGATTATTATGAATCATTAGATGAGTTCTTTTGTCTTATCCGTACGAATAAAAATAAACACATGCCGACTCTTGAGCTTATTGTTAATTTCGATTGTAATATGAATTGTCCGATTTGTTATTTAGGCCCTCAGCGGAAAGAACTAAGCAAATTCTCACCGACTCTTAATGAATTAGAAGATTTTATAAAACAAACAAAGTATTATTCTTTTGTCATTTCCGGAGCAGAGGCAACATGCCGGGATGATTTACTGGAAATAATTAAATTACTTAAAAAATATGGTAAGACAGTAAGTATTAATACAAATGCTTTAAAATTAGCAGATTATAAATATGCGAAAAAAATGAAAAAAGCTGGGATTGACCGTGTTAATATACAGTTTTCCGGTTTTAATGAAAAAGCTGAGAAGATTTTTAGAGGAGAAAATTATATAGAGATTAGGATTCAAGCTATGGAAAATCTAAATAAGCTAGGCATCTCTATGGGACTAAATACTCTAATTGCCGGAAGCTTAAATGAGAATGATATAATTAGGGTACTAGAATTTGGCTTAAAATATAAATCACTGCGTATGATAAATTTTTCAACATTAATTTTTGTGGGTGAGACAATGGATTATCCTTTAAATTATTACCTAATGCCCGATGATTTAATGATGCTTGTTGAAAAACAAACAAAAGGGAAAATTAAAAGAGAAAATCTTTATATTTTTAAAAAACTTGAAATTGTTATTTCATCATTTTTAAATAAAGATACTTGTTTTTATCGTCATGCTTATTTGCTGATCAAAAAAGGAAAAAATTATTTCCCAATAGATAATTTTATAAATCTAAAAAAACTGGAACCATATTTAGAATGTTATAAAAATCTTTTTAAAAAAAATAAGTTTCTGGGTAAAACCTTTCTGATTGTAATGACTCCATATTTATTGATTATAAATTATAAAATTTTAAAAATTTTAAGTGAAGTTACAAGAATGATCATATCCTATTTTTTTAAAAGATGGCTTTTCTTGCAGTCTAGCGATATAGTTTATTTACAATTTTCAGCGGTATGTGATTTGTACAAAATTGATTATGATTTATTTAAAAGCTGTCAGTGTAAAACTATTTTCTTTTTTGATCGAGAAAATAATAAATTCTTTAAAAAAAGTAAGCCCATAGAAGATCATTATTGGTTGTTATGGAGAGATCGTGATAATTAAAGTTATTTGCGTAAAAAATATCAGGATAATATAATGAACGGACAAGAAGTAATAAGAAAAACAACAAGCTTTTGCCCAGAATGTAAAACCACAATACCGGCAGAAGTTATAAAAAAAGATGGAAAAATTTTCCTGTGCAAGTTATGTCCTGAGCATAAGGCGCAGGATTATTTTTTGGGTGAAGCTAAATACCATGAATCTTTAGAAGATTTTTATTTTAAGATACGTAAGAATATTAATAAACCTATAGTAAGTGTAGAGTTAGTGGTTAATTTTAGCTGTAATATGAATTGTCCGGTATGTTTTTTAGGAGATAATTTTGATACCTTAAAAAATTTTGACCCAACGGTTAATGAAATAGAATCTTTTATTAAAAAAACAAAGTATAAATCATTTGTAATTTCCGGGGCGGAAGCAACTTGCCGGGACGATTTATTCGAAATAATTAAAATTCTAAAAAAATACAGCAAGACAGTGGGGATAAATACAAACGGGTTAAAATTAGCTGAATTTTCATATGTGAAAAAACTTAAAGCTGCAGGTGTGGACCGTGTAAATCTTCAATTTTCCGGTTTTAATTCAGATGCAGAAAAATATCTCAGAGGAGAAGATTACATCAATCAAAAACTTAAAGCCTTGGAAAATCTCAACAAATTAAATATTGCTGTGGGATTAAATGCCCTTATTGCCGGAAATTGTAATGAAGATCAAATCGGTAATATTATCGAAATGGTTTCTGCTTATAGGGTAATAAAAATGGTTAATTTTGGATCTATGGTTTTTACGGGACTAGCAAAAGATTATCCCAGAAAAAATTATATAATGCCAGATGATTTGTTGAGGTTTGCTCAAGAACAAACAAAAAATAAAATTAAACGCCAAAGTGTATATATATTCAAAAAACTTGAAATTGTAATTGCATCTTTTTTTAATAAAGATACTTGTTTTTACCATCATTTATATTTAATTGTAAAAAAGAAAAATAGTTATAAACCGATAGATAAATTTCTCAATCTAGAAAAAATTGAATCTGTTTTAGAGCAATATAAAAATATATATGGAAGAAGTAGTTTTATGGCTAAAATATATTTAATTATGATTCTTCCTTACCTATTAATTATAAATTACAAAATAATTTTAATTCTGGGTGAGATTTTTCAAATGTTTTTTTCTTACTTTTTTAAGAAAGCCAATTTTCTTAAACAGCGCAATATTATTTATTTACTATTTTTTGTTGAATGTGATGTGTTACGGATTGATTATGACATATTTAATAAATGTCCGTTTAAATCAATTTTCTTTTTTGACAAAAGTAATAATGGGTTTCAGAAAAAAAGGGATCCCATAGAAAATCATTATTGGTTTTTATGGAAAGATAAAAAGAATTAGGAATAGAATATGGAATTAAGAGTCATAAAAAGAAAAACAACAAGCTTGTGTCATGTCTGTAAACAAAAAGTCCCGGCGGAGGTTTTTAAGGAAAACAATAAGATTTTTTTACGTAAAATATGCCCGGAGCATGGGAATTTTGACGTTTTTTTAGGCCGGGCTCAATTTTATGAGTCTTTAGACGATTATTTATTTTTGATTTATCCCGCTAAAAAAATACATAGTGAAGCCGCAGAATTAATGATCAGTTTTGATTGTAATATGCATTGTCCGATTTGTTACTTGAAAGACGAGCGTAAATTTTTAAAAAAGTTTGATCCTTCGCTGTGTGAATTAGAAGAATTTATTAAGAATACCCAGCATCATTATTTTGTTATTTCTGGGGCTGAGCCGACTTGTCGTGATGATTTATGTAAAATAATTAAAATACTCAAAAAATACAAAAAAACTGTCAGTTTGAATACAAATGCTCTAAAATTAGCAGATTATAGATATGTGACTAGTCTTAAGAAAGCGGGGGTTGATAAAGTTAATGTGCAGTTTTCTGGGTTAGATCCAAAAGCGGAATATTTTTTAAGAGGCAGTAATTATATAGATCTGAAATTAAAAGCGTTAGAGAATTTAGAAAAACTTAATATTTCTATAGGATTAAATACACTTATTGCGCGCACTCATAATGAAGATCAGGTGGGCAAAGTTATAACTCAAGCATTACAATATAATTCTTTGAGGATGATATGTTTTTCAACCATGGTTTTTATTGGTCATACAGAAAATTATGTTCTGGATACATATTTAGCTCCAGATGATTTACTAAGATTAGCAGAGGAACAGACACAAGGAAAAATTAAGAGCGAAAGCGTATATATTTTTAAAAAACTTATAATCGTTATATTATCTTTTTTTAATAAAAATACTTGTTTTTATGATTTTGTTTTTTTAATTATTAGGAAAAAAAAATCTTATATTCCTATAGACAAATTGATGAATCTTAAAAAAACTGAGCGATGTTTAGATAAATATAAAAATATATATAAAAATAATCAAATTTTAGCCAAGGTTTATTTAATATTTATTAGTCCGTATTTATTTTTAATCAATTATAAGATTTTGAAAATAGCAGGAAAACTTATTCGCATGATTTTTTCAAAATTTTTTAAAAAATTAGGGATTTTTTATCCTAGTGATTTAATCCTGATCCAATTCTTTACAGATTGTGATCTGTACCGTATTGATTATGATATATTTAGAAAATGTCCGTTTAAAGCAGTTTTCTTTTTTGATAAAAATAAAGAAGGGTTTAAAAAAAGTGATCACCCGATAGAAGATAATTACTGGTTTTTATGGAATAATAAAAATGATTTAGGATTAATTTGATGGACGTAAGGCAAGTAAAAAGAAAAACTACAAGTTTGTGTAGTGTTTGTAAACAAATAATTCCGGCGGAGGTTTTTACAAAAAACAGAAAGGTATTTTTACGAAAAATATGCCAGGATCATGGAGAAATAGATGTTTTTTTAGGAGATGCTGATCTTTATGAACAGCTTGATGATTTTTATTTTAAAATACGGTCTAATAAAAACAGCACGATAGCAAGTCCAGAGCTTATCGTTAATTTTAATTGTAATATGAATTGTCCGGTATGTTATTTAGGACACAATCGAAAATATTTGGAAAAATTTAATCCTTCGCTTGATGAAATTGATGTTTTTACTAAAAATACTAGTTATAAATCATTGGTTATTTCCGGAGCAGAGGCAACTTGCCGAAATGATTTATTTGAGATAATAAAAATTCTAAAAAAATACAGAAAAACTGTCAGCCTGAATACAAATGCCCTAAAGTTAGCAGATTATAAATATGTGGCTGGTCTTAAGAAGGCGGGGATTGACAGAGTTAATGTGCAATTTTCCGGATTTGATGCACAAGCGGAAAAATTTTTAAGAGGTGACAATTACATCGGCCAAAAAATAAAGGCCCTGAGGAATTTAAATAATTTAAATATTTCTATAGGGCTAAATTTATTGATTGCCGGGGGTTGCAATGAAAAACAGATGATTGAAGTTCTAAAAATGGTACCTCAATATGGATCCTTGCGGATGATTAATTTTAGTACGATGGTTTTTGCTGGAGGCGCTGAGAATTTCCCTCAAAAAAATTATTTAGTTGTTGACGATTTATTGAAAATAATTCAGGTTCAGACAAAGGGAATTATTAATCGGGAAGATATTTATATTTTTAAAAAACTAGAACTTGTAATTTCTTCATTTTTAAATAAATTTACATGTTTTTATCATCATGCTTTTTTAATCATTAGAAAAAAGAATGGTTATATGCCGATCAGTAATTTTTTAAATTTAAAAAAAACAGAGCTAATTTTAGAAAAATATAATAAAATATATCAAAATAGTAAATTTTTGGCTAAAATTTTTTTAATAATGAGCATGCCTTATTTATTATTTATAAATTGGAAAATATTAAAAATATTTAGCCAGATTTGGTTAATCTTATTTTCCTATTTTTTAAAACGTGGGCATTTTTTAAGACAAAGTAATTTAGTTTATTTACAATTTTGTGTTGAATGTGATAAATATCGCATTGATCATGATATATTTAAAAGTTGTACGTGTAAATCATTATTCTTTTTTGATAAAAGCGAAGATGGATTTAGAAAAGTAAGTAAACCTGTTTTAAAGGATTACTGGATGTTATGGAAGTAAGAATATGCAACTAAAAAATGATATTAAGAAAATAGTATTAGTCCGTGCTCCGAAACATATGTGGCCATGGGTTAATGAATCAGACAATTTTCTATTACCATTAGGTTTACCGATTCTTGCTGCTGCAATAAGAAATCAATTTAAAAATAAAATTGAAGTAAAAATTATTGATTGTCCTCCGTTAAAGATTGGATGGGAAAGTTTAGAACAGATATTAAAGGAAGAGAAAGCGGATGTTATCGGAGCGGGAGAGGAAGCATTATATCATCATGAGGCCATAAGACTTTTTGAAATATCTAAAAGAATTAACCCTAATGTGATCAATATCGCCGGCGGACATTATTTTTCCTGGATGGTTAAAGATAGCTTGAAAAATCATCCCATTGATATTATTGTTAAATTTGAAGGAGAGCAGACAATTGTAGATTTGATTGATGCGCTAAAACAAAGGCGGGATTTAAACTCTGTCCCGGGAATAGCTTTTAAGAAAAACAGCCAAATTATTGAAACTCAAGCTCGGCCAATTATTCAAAATCTTGATGAGCTGCCTATCCCTGCCTATGATTTAATGCCCATGCGTAAATATGGTGATAGAGCCATTTTTTGGCCGGAAAGTGCCACGATTGAAGGCAGCCGGGGGTGTATAGATACTTGCAGTTATTGCTCATTATGGACATTTTGGGGGAAACACAATAACTCGGGATGCCGAGAAGATAAAATTAAGGCAACGCCTTTTTTTCGGCAAAAAAGTATTGATCATGTAATGCAGGAAATAGAGATTCTTTATGAAAAATATAATCGCCGATTGCTTTTATGGGCAGATCCGACTTTTAATGTTAATCCGGAGTGGACAGATAAACTTTGTGATGAAATATTAAGGAGAAATTACAAGTTAGAACATTGGGTATTTTTGCGTACTGATTATGCTTTAAGAGATGAAAAAACCGGACTCTTAGCAAAAATGGTGCGTGCTGGTATTGTACATCCACTTTTTGGTGTAGAAAGATCTCATGCTGATGAGTGGAATAAGTTAGGAAAACATGGATATAAAAGAGATGAGATTAAAGAGTTATTTCATATAATGAGAGATAAATATCCGCAAATTTTCCGGCAGGCAACTTTTATTACATGTTTACCTTTTGATGATGAAAAATCAATGATGAATTTAGCTAAATATGCGGTTGAAATTGATTGTGATTTTCCGGTTTTGCATCCAGCGACGCCTGTACCGGGAACATACCTTTATGAAGAGGTGATCAAAAATAATTTTCTTGAAGAAAAAGATCTTAAAGAAGCTTATTGGGAGTATCCATTACTAAAGAATATTCATGGATTATCCAGAACAGAGCAGGCTCGTTTAAATAGAAAAGCACAATTATATTGCATCCTAATGAATTTTAAAACTATGTTCAAAGGTATTTTCTCAAAATATCCGAGTAAAAGATTTCGTTACCGTGAAGTATTAAGAGTTTTAATTTTAAAATCGTTTCAAATGTTTTCTTTGAAGGTTAAAGAATTATTTAATAAACCAACCGATTTAGAAAAGAAAATTCCTCAGTCGCTATTTTTTATTATGGAAAAGCCTAAGTGGTATGATAAATAGAAATTATTGCAAAAACGGGAACAATAAAAATAATATTATTCGCAAGACTACAAGCAGATGTGTTGTTTGTTCACAACCAGTTGATGCATCGCTTATTAAAGTTTTGGATAAAGTATTTTTAGAAAAATTTTGTCCGGTACATGGAAGTTTTTGTCTGCTGATTTCTGAACATGCAGATGAATATATGGATTTAGAAAAATTTTATTTTAATGTTAGCGAAAATAATCTTAATTTTTGGGCCTTAGAAGTAGATTTAACATTTGAATGTAATATGGAATGTCCAATTTGTGCTTGGGGTGAGGATGTGGGAATAGGCAAGACTAATAATCAGCCTGTAATGGATGAAATAAAGCGGCTGTTAATTAAAACTAAAGCAAAAGTTATTAGATTCTCAGGAGGAGAGCCTACTTGTAGGAATGATTTGTTTGATATTATTAAAATGGCAAAAAAGTTAAATAAAAAAATTATTTTAAATACAAATGGTTTGAAATTAGCTAATTTTGAATATGTAAAAAAGTTAAAACAGAGCGGAGTTGATTGTGTTAATTTAACTTTTGATGGTTTTAATATAGAATTTGAAAGAAACATGAGAGGAAATAATTATTTAGAACCGAAACTTAAGGCGCTAGAAAATTTAAATAGTCTTTGTTTACCAACAGGATTAAATATTAGGGTTGTCCCAGAGGGGAATGAAGCTGAAATACCTAAAATTATTGATTTGGCTAAAAACAATAAAAATATTAAACTGCTTAGTTTCGGAACAGTTGGCTATTTGGGACATGCACAGAAGCGGAACATTAAAAAATACTTAATGCCAGATCAATTAGTAGATATTGTTGTTGAGAATGCCTGTGGTTTAATTTCTCGAGAAAGTATTCGATTATTTCAAAAGTTTTTTATTACGGTTAATTCTTTTTTTACGCAGCGTTGGTGTTTCTATGATTCTGCAGCAATTATTTTAGTGCGGGATAAAGATAGTTTGGTTACATTGGATAAATATATTGATCTGCATGATTTAGAAAAGATTTTAGATAATTACGCGGATAAGTATAAACATAATAAAATATTAGCTAAAATATGTTTATTATTGGGTGGGATTAAAGTTTTTTTTAAGATAAAAAATTTAAGAGTAATAAAAGAAATTGTTTTCAGAGGAATTAGTTTTTTTATGCAGAAAAAAAAATACTTAAACTCACAATTATTAATTTATGTAAGTATTAATACTAGTTGTGATCGGTATAAAATGGATGATATGATTGCTAAAAATTGTATTTTTTCAATGGCCTTTAAAGATGAAAACAATAAACTAAGCATTAAAGGCAGCGGTGCTTTTATTTGTGATAAAATTTCTAGTTCAAGTAATAAGAATCAGTTAAAATTTATGGGCATTTAAAAAGAGGAAAACTAATGTTAAAAACGATTCAACATTCATTTCCGCTAATCGGTAATGCTGAGAAAAATGCTCTCAATAAGGTGTTAAATACGAGCTTTCTGGCTCAAGGCAGAGAAGTTGAGAAGTTTGAAAAAGGTGTATCCGAATATGTTGGATGTTTTCATGCCCAAGCTGTTAATTCGGGTACAGCAGCTTTGCATTTGGCGCTATTAGCTTTAGACATTAAAGCTGGGGATGAGGTAATTATACCTAACTATGTGTGTCGGTCAGTATTAAACGCTGTGCAATATGCTAGAGCACGGCCGGTCTTATGTGATGTGGATAAACGCACATTTAACATATTACCAGCAGCTCTTAAGTCAAAAATTAATAAAAGAGCAAAAGCTGTAATTGTAGCGCATATGTTTGGCTTTCCGGCTCAGATGGATGAATTAAAAAAAATAAGAATCCCGATTATTGAAGATTGCGCACAAAGTATCGGAGCTGATTTTAAAGGAAAACTTGTGGGTAGTTTTGGAGATTTATCTATTTTTTCATTTGAAGGGACAAAAACAATTACTACCGGAGAAGGAGGTATGATTTTAACTAATTCCCAGAAATTATCAAATAAAATTACTAGATTTAAAGAGCCTTATGAGAAAGATCAAATGCCTAAATATACATTTCGAATGAGTGATTTACAGGCAGCCATTGGCAGAGTTCAGTTAAAAAAATTACCCGGTTTTATTTTTAGAAGAAGAAAAATTGCACAAATTTATAGAAAAGCATTTAAAAATTTAAAGGTTGATTTACCATTTGAAAATGATAATATGATTCATTCTTATCATCGATTTATAATTAGTCTAAAAAAGAAAAATCAAATAAATAAAGTCATTAATTATTGTCAAAAAAAAAGGGTAATGGTGAAAAGGCCGATTAAACATTATGCGCTTAACCAATATTTAGGCATATCAAATAAATTATTTCCGAATACGGATTTTATAATGAAACATTGTATTTCGATCCCCATATATCCAGCTTTAAGCGAAGCAGAAATTATGAGAATAATTAAAGTAGTTAAAGACGGGGTAAGTCAGTTGTGAATATAAAATATGATTTTAGAAATGAACGGGAAAAGAATTTTCCTTTGATGCTTAATTTGGAAATAACTAATATCTGTAATTATCAATGTATACATTGTCCTTATCCAAGTATTTCTCAAAGAAAAGATTATACCCCTAAGTTTATGTCCTGGGAAATTTTTAAGAAAATAGCTGATCAAACTGCTAATTATCCTGAGACAATTTTTAGATTTGTTTGTGATGGGGAACCAATGATGCACCCAGATTTTTTAAGAATGGTTGAATATGTTAAAAACTTAAAAATCAGTCCGGTTTGTTTTACTACTAACGGATATTTTTTAACCCCGGAGGTTTCTCGTAAAATAGTTGAATTTGGTTGTGACCTTATCGAAATAAGTTTAGATGCTTTTTCAGAGTATAGTTATAATAAAATCCGCCGGGGTGGAAATTATCATAAAGTTATTGATAACCTTAATTATCTTATCCAGTCAAAAAATGAACTATCTGCAAAGAGTTCAAAGATTATGGTTAGTATTATAGATCAGCCTTTAGTTAAAAATGAGATAACTACATTTAAGAATTTTTGGCAGGATAAGGTAGATTATGTGATTACAAGAGTATTAACGAGTGCGGGCGGGTTTATTAAGGAATCTATTCGAGATAATAAAACTGATGTGGAAATACGATGGCCTTGTCCTTTATTATGGCGGAGATTGTTTATTAATGTAGATGGTTGGGCTGAATATTGTGTGGATGATTGGTTAGATCAATCGATTTTAGGTGATGTAAATAAAGAGAGTATTGCCTCTATCTGGGGAGGCCAAAAATATCGAGATTTAAGAAAAAATCACATAAATAATAATTTTAGTTACAATGAAAAGTGTGCACAATGTCAGGATTGGAGAGCCAGAACCTGGGAAAATGATTATTTTCATGCAATAGAGAGGATTTTTAATTTAAATTTTAAAAATGAGAATTATTGATAGTACAAAAAGCTTATGTCCGGTTTGTTTACAATGGATTGATTCTGCGGTAGTTACAAAAGATGACCATAAAGTATATTTAGAAAAAAAATGTCCGGAACATAAAGGAAGTTTGGTGTTTCTTTCTCCGGATGCAGAAGGATTTATTGTTTTAAGAGATTTCTACTTTCAAACTCATCAAAAAATATTTCCCCAAACTCGCTACCTTTGTTTTTTAACCCCTAAGTGCAACCTTTCTTGTCCAATTTGTTTTTTGGATTCAGGAATGCAGGATAAAGAAGATATTAATAGGAAAGACTTAGTTAGGTTTTTGAATAATGGCAAAAAAGAAATAATTATTTTTGGAGCAGAGCCAACTTGCCGTAAAGATATTTTTGAAATAATCAGTTTTCTTAAAAAAAAGCAGCATTCGGTGAGTCTATACACTAATGGGATAAAATTAGTTGATTATAAATATGCGGAGAAGATTAAGCAAACAAAAGTAAACAAAATATATTTTCAATTTGATGGTTTTGATGATTCTATTTATGAGGTTTTACGTAAAGTAAAGCTCAAAGATCTCAAGATTAAGGCATTAGATAATTTAAAAAAAATTAATATGCCTGTGGTTTTAGATGTTGCCTTAGCCAGAGATGTTAATATTAACCAAATGGGATCTATTTTTGAATACGCTCTGAATAACAATTTTATTAAAACAATAAACTATATCGCTTATGTGCGTTCTGGTGGAGGAGGAAAATATCTAGCGAATCAAGCAATTATGCCGGATGAATTAATAGACGAAATAAGTAAAGCTACAAAAATGAGAATAAACAGAGTTAATATGAGAATTTTTCAGAAGTTATTATATGTGTATATGTCAACTTTAAAGAAAAGAACATGTTTTTATATTAAATATTTTTGGGTTTTCCGCACAGAAAATAACCAGTATTTAACATTTGATCAAATAATTAATTTTGATATGCTAGAAAAAATATTAAATAAGTATGTATTATTAGTAAAAAAACAAAATCAGATAATTGCTAGTATGTATTTAGTACTGAAACTTCCTTTTTTACTTTTTTCTATAAAAAACAATAAAGCTTTTTTTCAAATGCTGAAAATGATTTTTTCGCATGTTTTTAATCGGGGAGATTATTCTTGCGTTAGGGGTGAGTTTTTACAACTAATATTTACTACTGCCTGTGATGTGGATAAGGCAGATTTGAAGATTTCGCAGCGTTGTCATGTGGGCATGATGTATAAAAATAAACAAGAAAAATTAGAAGTTTTTAATGAAAATGGTATGTATTTATTAAATCAGGAAATTCAGAAGAAAGGTGTTTAGCTAAAATGCGGATTGGATTTATTTATTCTGAAATGGAAACACTGGGTATCCAATATTTATCTAGTTTTTTAAAACAAAATGGATATACAACCAAGCTTTTTTTTGATCCGCAATTATTTGCAGATACAATTTCTCAGAGCAAGTCTTTAAACAAGGTCTTTGACTATAAAAAACAATTATTCAAGCAGATAGAAGCATTTAAGCCGGATTTTTTAGCATTTTCTGTTTTAAGTACTAACTACCATTGGGCATTTAAATTTACAAAAGAAATAAAAGCAAGGTTGAACATTCCTATTGTTTGGGGGGGGGTTCATCCTACTTTAGACCCGGAATCTGTTTTAAAACTTGATTGTGTGGATTATATAATAGCGGGAGAAGCAGAAGAAGCATTGCTTGAGTTTGTTAATAAATTTAAGAATAAGAATTCTCTGAGTAAATTGAGAAATGTATATACAAAGGTTAATGGAAAAATTATAAAAAATTTATTAAGGCCATTAATAAATAATTTAGATCAATTACCTTTTCCGGATAAAGATATATTTTATGACATTATGCCATATTTAAAAGATCATTATACAATTGTAACGGGAAGAGGATGTCCGCATGCGTGTACTTTTTGTTGCAATCACAGTTTAAGGAAAATAAATGAGCAAAATAGTGGGAAAAATAATTTTTTAAGACGTAGATCAGCAGACAATGTGGTTACTGAATTAAAGCAAGCTAAAGAAAAATATCATATCAAAGATGTTTTTTTTGAGGATAGTACTTTTACTTACGATAAAAAGTGGTTGAAGGAATTTGCAATCTTGTACCATGATTCAATTAATTTGAATTGCTTTTGCTGGGTTCATCCGGCTGAAATTGATGAGGAAGTAGTAGGATACTTAAGATTAATGAATTGCCGTGCTGTTGAAATGGGAGTAGAAAGTATAAACTCAGAGATTAGGGCCAAATGGTTAGGGCGTAACTATCCCAATGAGAAGATTGAAAACGCATTAAAATTATTAAAGAAAAATAAGATTTTTTGCATCACAGATAATATTATCGGATTACCCGAAGAAGAAATAAAAGATTTAGAAAATTTAGTAGATTTTTATAATAAATTACGGCCTGAAAAAATTTATATATTTGAACTAAGAATGTTTCCAAATACTCAGATGCATGAATTGTATCATGATTATCAAGACAGCTTTAAAGAAAACAATGATGGATTGTCCCCGTTTACGTTATCTTCTTCACAGAACAAAATGGCGAAAAAAATTATTGTTTTAATTTTAGCGATACAATTTTTGCCTAAAAAAGTAATCAATTTTTTATTAAAAAATAAGTTATACAAGTTTTTCCCCGCTATAAATTTATATAATCTTTTAGAAATTACGCCTTTTTTCTTGAATTTATTCAAAAGAGAAAAACTTTGGTTTCCCATTCGCGGAACAAGAAAAAGGTATTTATTTTTTGCTAAAAAGATGATTATAAATTTTATTAAACGTTAAGTAGTGATCAGTAAGGATAAATAATGAAAGTTGCTTTTATTAGCTGCTCTAATGAAAGTTTAGGGATCGAATATTTATCAGCGTATTTAAAACAGCAGGGACATAAAACTAGAGTTTTTATTGATCCCCAATTATTTAATGATGAACATTTAGATGTTCCTTTGGCTGCAAAAATTTTTAGTTACCAAAAAAACCTAGTGAAAAAGGTCATTGATTATAATCCGGATTTAATCGGATTTTCTGTAGTTAGCGATTTTTATCATTGGGCTTGTGATTTAGCCCGAGAATTTAAAAAACATCTAAATGTACCGATAATTTTTGGCGGTATCCATGCGAGTTCTGTCCCGGAAGAAGTGATTAAAAATAAATTTGTAGATATGGTTTGCATTGGTGAAGGGGAAGAAGCTTTAGCTGAGGTTGTTAATCGATTAGAAAATAGACAAAATCCGGTTGATGTTTTGAATGTTTGGGCAAAAAAAGATGGCAATATTATTAAAAATAAATTACGACCATTGATAAATGATTTAGATCATATCCCTTATCCAGATAAGAAAATATATTATGATACAAGCTTTCATTTTCAAATAGGTTATTATACAATAGCCAGCCGAGGTTGTCTTTATACTTGTACATATTGTCATCACTCATTTTTGAGAACAATTTATCCTCATTCTGATTATTATCGTGTTCGTAGTGTAGGCAATATCATAGAAGAATTATCCATTAATTTTGATAAAAAAAAACATAAAGTTATCCGTTTTTCCGATGATATTTTCCCTTTTAAAGAAGAGTGGTTAAAGGAATTTGCAGATAAATTTAAGGCGCGTATAAATGCTCCGTTTATTTGTTATATTCATCCGGACACTATTAATCCAGAAAATATTGATTTATTAAAAAAAAGCGGATGCGTGGAAGTACAATTAGGAATCCAGACTCTCTATGAGCAGACTCAGAAAAAAATACTAAACAGAAATATTTCTCAAAAAAGATGGCAGGAAGTATTTTTATTGCTTTATAATGCAAACATTAAAATTACAGCAGAAAATATATTAGGTATTCCCAATCAGGAAATTTGTGAAATTGAAGATTTAATTAGGTTTTACTGTTATAATAAAGCTGATCGAATTCAGGTTTTTTGGCTTAAATTTTATCCTAAAACAAAAATTAAAGAGTTTATTAACCAAATTGACAAAAATACGCAAGTGGATAACTCAAATAAAGAGAAAACTTTTACACAAGGCGGTGATATTTTTACAAAGGAACTTGCCAAATTAAGAATTATTTTTTGTTTATTGCATTTTCTGCCCCCTAAAGTAATTGAATGGCTGCTTGCTAATAAAAGATATCAATCTTGTTTTTTAATCCCTTTATGGATTTTAAATTTAATATCGAATTTTACGAGTAAAGTTGCTTCTGATAAAATCACACGCAAAAGGGAGTGGATGAAATACTTAATCTTTGTCCAGAGAAGGTTTATTCGGTAATGGTAGTTGATGAAATATCTTTAATTGTCCCTGTTTATAATGAGCAGGAATTAATTCAAGAAACAGTAGAAATATTTTTAACAGATTTATCAAATATCTGTAAAAATTATGAATTGATTATAGTTGATGATGCGAGCACAGATGAGACAGCAGAGATTTTAAAGAATCTGAAATCTAAATATCAACACCGGTTAATAGTTATTACAAATGAGAAAAATATAGGTGGTGGCCGGAGTTTAATTAAGGGCTTTCACGCGGCTAGATATTCGCTTGTGGCAACAAACTTTGCGGATAGGCCATTTAATTTATTAGAACTTAAAAATATATTACCAAAATTTTTAAAGAATATTGATTTTATCGTTGTGGTCCGTAAAAATAGGTCCGCTAACAGTGTTTACCGTAAAATTACTTCTCTGATTAATTATTATTTAATTCGGCTGCTTTTTAATATAAAAGTTAAGGATTTCCAATTTGTCCAGATTTATAAAAGAGAAATATTACAATCGATAAGCGTAGATTCCCACAGAACTTTTGTGCCCCCGGAAATTATTATTAGGCTGCTTTTGAATAATTACATTATGGATGAATATGAAGCCGATTTTTATCCGAGGACAAAAGGGATGGCTAAGTGCGGAAATCCGCGGATAATTTTAAGGGCAATTTATGATATGTTTTCTTTCTGGGTAAATTTAAATTTATTGAAAAAATATAGGGATTAAAGAATCATGCAGGCTAATCATAAATTAAAACCAGCTATTGCAGGGGGGAAACCCGTAAGGAAAAAAATGCTGCCTTTGCATCAATCTGATTTTTCTCAAGCAGAAGAAAAAGCGGTAATAAAAGTTTTGCGCTCGGGATGGCTGACTAAGGGGCCGCAAACAAAAACACTCGAAGAAAAATTTACTAAATTTGTTAAAGCCAAATATGCTATTGGGACAAATTCTGGGACAAGTGCATTACATCTTGCTTTGAGTTGTTTAGATTTAAAAAAAGGTGATGAGATTATAGTTTCTCCGCTGACTTTTGTCTCTGCGATTAATTCAATTATTCATTGTAATTGCAAACCTGTATTTGTTGATGTTGATCCCCTAACTTTAAATATTGATCCCGAGCAGATTGAATCTAAAATCAATATGAGAACTAAATGTATAATGCCCGTACATTTATATGGACAAGCATGTGTGATGAATAAAATTTTAAGAATAGCTAAAAAAAATAAAATATTTGTAATCAGTGATGCGGCGCATGCTTTAGAAACAGTATATAACCGGAAAAAAATCGGCTCGATCGGGGATATCACTTGTTTTAGTTTTCATCCGGCTAAAAATATTACTTCTGGGGAAGGAGGAATGCTGGTAACAAATAATAAAAAGTTTGCACAAAAAGCTCAAATGTTAAGTTTGCATGGTATAGATAAAAGTACTTGGACCAGATACACTCAAGATAGATTTCAGCATTGGACAACAATCGCGCCGGGGTTTAAATATCACATGACTGATCTGCAAGCTGCAATTGGTTTAGCCCAATTAGAAAAAATCAAAAAATTTTGGCAAAAAAGAAAAAAATACACAAAAATGTATTTATCTGCTTTTAAAGATATTCCTCAAATAAGAGTGATTACAAAAATGTCATCACTAAAAAATAAAAATGCATATCATTTATTCATAATACAAATAGATACAAAAATGTTAAAAATTAATAGAGACTATATTTTAAATGCACTACTAGCTGAAAATATTGGGGTAGGGGTTCATTATCGTGCAATTCATTTACACAGTTTTTATAAGAACCATTTTAGTTTTAAAAAAGGAATGCTGCCTCAGGCTGAGTATGCAGCAGAGAGAATAATTACTTTACCCTTATATCCAAAAATGAAACAAAGTGATATTAGTGATGTTATTGATGCAGTGAGCAAGGTTATAACCTATTATAAAAAGTAGTTATTAAATTGTTGCATATTTATAAGTATGATGAAAAAAAGAATATTATTGATAAATCCAAATTATACTTACTTTCCCGGTTGGTTATCAACGGCGGTTAATTATAAAGGCCTGTCTTTAGGACTAGCTTATATTGCGGGATTTTTAAGAAAACAGAATAATGTCAAGGTGCGGATTTTTGATGCAGTTATTTTAAATGCTACAATTAAAGATATCATTTTAGATATAAAAAAATTCAATCCGGATATTATAGGGATTACGACAACGACAATTACAATAAATGGTGCCAGACAAATTGCTCAAGCAGCAAAAAAAATATTAAAAGATATTATTATTGTTTTGGGAGGGCCACATGTTAGTGCGTTACCTTTTGAGAATTTAGATGTTGCAAATTTTTGTGTAATAGGTGAAGGAGAAGTTACCTTTTCAGAATTAGTTACTGAGATTAATAATCAGAAAGCTTGGGATAATATAAAAGGGATTTCATTTAAAAAAAATGGAGAATTTGTAAAAACTCCATCACGTAATTTAATCGAAAATCTAGATTGTTTACCATTTCCGGCTAGAGATTTGTTACCTGAACATAAATTTATGCATATTTATCCTTATAGGTTAAATAATCCATATTATGAAAATTTAGTAACTTCTCGAGGATGTAACTTTAATTGTAATTTTTGCTTAAATGATTTAATGTGGCAAAAAAGAACGAGATATCGTAGTTTGAATAGTGTTTTTGAAGAAATAGATATCTTGGTAAAAAATAAAAATACTTCGGTTTTGTTTTTTCAGGATGATAACTTTACATCGAACTTTGACAGGATTTATGAATTTTGCACAAAAAAAAGAATATATTTTCCAGATTTAAAATGGATTTGTCATGCTCGGGTTGATTTTTTAACTTTGCCATTATTAAAAGAAATGGAGTCGGCCGGTTGTGTTGAGATTCAATTAGGCGTTGAAAGCGGTGAAAATAGCATACTGTCTGATTCTAATAAATCGTTTAAGAAAGAAAGCATCATAAAAGCGTTTAATTTTATAAGAAAAACTAAAATTAACAGCTGGGCAACAGTTATTATTGGGCATGAAAATGATACTAAGGCAACAGTTGAAGAAACAATTAAGTTTGTTAAAGCTATTGATCCAACTTATTGTACTTTTTTATTTCTATCCCCTTTACCAGGGACAAAAACGTTTGCTGATTTTTCAAAAAAAAGATTTATTAAAACTTATGATTGGGATAAATATGGCTGGCATGGAGAGCCGGTTTTTGAAACTCATTTATTAAATAGAAAAATGTTGTTGAAATTAAGAAGGAAAGCTTACTGTGATTTCTATATTCGACCGAAAAATTTTTTAAAGTATTTTCACATTCTATTTTATCGTAAGCAATTTAGTACAATTATAAATAATCTTCTAATCATGATCAAATTTATATTTAGCCCAGTAAAATAATAAAAAAATAATATCGTATAAAGCGATACTTATTAATTTTACCGCTAAAATTTTTCTACTATTGGTTAGAGGACTAATTATATTACTGTTGTTTCCAAAGAGAAAGATAGTATTGTAGATATTACTGGTTTATAAAATGATTCGAAAAAAATAACTAATCGATTAAGCTTAATAAAATGTAATTTTAATTATTTTAAAGGACTAACTATTAGTTGATTGATAAGGTTGTTACGAATACCGAGACTAATATAATAAGCGATTTAAATTAATCGCCATGTCCTGTAGAAGGTATAATTAGTTTACGTAATTATAATAATGTTGTGGTGAATTTTCAAGAAAATATTTTTCAATTAATATATACAATTCGGCGAGAGGATCTAGATGTCTATTTCGAGAAGAAATTTTTTAAAAAATAGTTTAAAATTTTGTGCAGGAGTTGGATTATGCATCTTAACAAAAAGTTTCTGGGATAATTTTGAAAATACAGAAAGGATAGACAATTTTTTATTAAAAGAAGCAAAATATTATCGTAAAGGAAGTAACAATACTGTGCAATGCTTATTATGTGCCAGAAATTGTGTAATTAAGGATAAAAAAAGAGGGTTTTGCCAAGCCAGGATAAATAGTAAAGGTAAATTATTTAGTATGGTATACGGAAGTGTGATTATAACCCATTCAAAGGATAGACCGTTTAGGTCTTTGATTTATTTTGCTAATGATATTGAAGGGCTATGTATTGGTACAGCTGGATGTAATATGAGATGCAAGTTTTGTCTTGCCTCAGGAATTAGTCAGGTAAAACCTGAAGATATTAAGATTAATAATAGATTTCCTTTTACTATGAATAAGAAACAAAATAAGACTCAGATTCTTCCAGATCAATTGATAAGCATGGCCAAAAAAAACAATGTAAAATTAATTCATTTTAATCTTAATGAACCTACAATATATTATGAGTATATGCTAGATGTGGCAAAAATAGCGGTAAAAAATGGAATTTTTACAATGCTATGGAGCAATGCATATATAAATAGGGACCCTTTGCTTGAGTTAGCTCCTTATTTAGGCGGAGCGAGCATTGGATTGAAAGCTTTTAACAATGATATCTATAAAAAGTTTTGCAGCGGAGAATTAAGTCCGGTTTTAGATACTTTAAAGTTGCTGAAAAAACAAAAAATTCCTTTTGAGATAATTTATCCAGTCATTCCGACTGTTAATGATGATACTCAACAAATTAAAGATATGTGTTTTTGGATTAAAGATAAATTGGGTACGGAAGTGCCATTGCATTTTTATCGTTTCCTGCCTAGGTATAAATTAGTTAATTATCCTCCAACCCCTATCTCAACCTTGGAATCCATACAGAGTTTGGCTAAAAATACTGGTCTAAAATATGTATATGTTTTCTATATGGGAGATTATCCTATCCCGGGCATGGAAGAAAAAATTTATTGTCCAAATTGTAAGAAATTAGTTTTATTACGTAAAAATTTAAATAATCTTGTAATAAATAATACGAAAAATTCCTGTTGTAAATTTTGCGGTGAAAAATTACTTTTTTTTATTTTTAAATAATCTAAATTATGGGAAAAATTTATTACTTAATACGATTAAATAAAAAATTGAAAATTTATTAAAAATATATGAGAGTTCAATTTATTTTTCCGCCTTATACGCATAAAAAATTTGAAGAGGACATTTCAATTGTCAGCCGTAGATTTGGTATTTTCCCGCCGTTAGGGCTTGCATTTGCGGCGGCTATTTTAGAGGCACAGGGACATTGTGTGGATATTATTGATGCGCGGGCTTCGAATCTATCAAAAGAGCAGACACTGCAAAGAATAAAATATTTTCAGCCTAAATTACTGGGATTTATGCTCACGTTTTATATGTTTCATGATACTTTAGTCTGGATTAAATTTTTTAAAGAAAAAACTAATATCCCGATTATTGTCGGTAATGTATTAATGGAGTTTTTCCCGCAGGACGTGATGGCGTATCCTGAGATTGATTATGGAATTATTGGCTCCGCGCAAAAAAATTTACCGCTACTCATAGAATTTTTGGAAAATAATAAAAATATCGAAAACATTAGTGGGCTTTGTTATCGTAAAGATGGACAAGTAATTATTAATAAACCCAAAGAATTATTTGAGGATTTTCAGACTTTGCCTTTTCCGGCAAGGCATTTATTGCCTAATCATAAGTACCATGCGGTAATGTCAAAACGTAAAAATCTTACGATAATGGTTACAACCCGTGGATGTGCCGCTAGCTGTAATTTCTGTCATATTAAAGATATTAAATATTCAGCTAGGTCAGCCCAGATGGTTGTGGATGAAATGCAAGAGTGTTATGAAAAATTTAATGTGCGTGAAATTGAAATATTTGATCCTACTTTCAATATGGATAAACGCAGAGTGATGGATATTTGCCAAGGCATAGTTGATAGAAAACTGGATATTGATTGGGCTTGCCGTGCGAGAATTGATTGCATGAACCCAGAAATGTTGAAAATTATGTGTCAGGCTGGGTGCAAAAGAATATTATACGGGATTGAATCAGGCGATGAAAATATTCTTAAAAAAATTAAGAAAGGAATAAATTTATCACAAATTAGAGATACGATTAAAGCTACCCAAGATTTAGGAATAAAGGCATTAGGATTTTTTCTTTTAGGGAGTCCCGGAGATAGTTTAAAAACTATTAATAAAACAGTTAAATTTGCTAAAGAATTAAAGCTTGATTATGCGCAATTTCATAAAACAATAGCAAAACCTGGAACCGAATTGTACGACCAAGTTAAGAATTATACAGGACGCGATTTATGGAGAGAATATATTCTAGGTAAATATCCAGAATCAAGATTACCTACGCCTTGGACAGATTTATCAGCTCAAACCATAGAGCAGTGCACTTATCAAGCGTATCGAAAATTCTATTTTAGAATTGGTTACCTCTGGCAAACTCTTAGAGGAATAAAATCATTTCATGAATTTAAGAGATACCTAGCTTCTTTTTTTGGTTTAATTTTTGAAAAACGGGATTATTAAAAGGAATTAATTTAAATGAAAATAATGTTTTATTATTCTGCCTTTGAAAATTTAGGCATTGAATATCTTTCTGCAGTTTTAAAACAATCCGGACATAAAACCCGCCTTCTCTTTGATCCGGGTTTATTTAACGACCCTTTTTTGAGTATTAAACCATTGGCTAAAATTTTCAACTGGGAGAAAAAATTATTACGTGAATTTACCCAATACAATCCGGGTTTAGTAGCCTTTTCTGTGACGAGTTCAACTTATTTAGCCGCATTGGATTTTTCAAAAAAACTTAAAAAAATAACGAAAATTAAAATAGTTTTTGGCGGGATCCATGCCAGTGCAGTGCCAGAGGTTGTTATAAAGGATGATGCAGTTGATTACTTAATTGTGGGTGAAGCAGAAGAAGCTTTATTGGAACTAGTCGAGGCATTAGAAAACAATAAACCGATTAATAGCATTAAAAATCTGTGGTATAAAGATAGGTATAAAATCTTTAATAATTCTTTAAGAGACTATATTACTGATCTTGATAAACTTCCATTTCCAGATAAGGATCTTTATTATGATCAAATTCCTGAATATAGAAGCGGGTATACAATAATTACCCGCCGGGGTTGTCCGAATCATTGTGCTTATTGCCATAATAGTTTATGGCATAAATTATATAAAGATTATGACAGTGAAATTGTCCGGTACCGAGGGGTAGATAATGTAATTACAGAGTTAAAACAGGCAAAAAAAAAGTATAATTTTAAAAGGGTTCGCATAAACGATGAAATTTTTACTCTTAATGAAGGCTGGTTAAAGGAATTCTCTGCAATGTATAAGAAATATATTAATCGGCCAATGTTCTGTTTTGTTAGTCCTCATACTGTAAACGAAAAAACTGTAGAATGTTTAAAAGCTATGAATTGTTATCAGGTTTGTATGGGTGTGCAAACTCTAAATGAAGAAAAGAATAGAATCTTGTTAAACCGCAATCAAACTAATAATCAGGTAAAACAGGCAATTAAATTATTTCGTGAATATAAAATTCGTTGTGTTGTGGATAATATAATTGGTTTACCTGGTGAAAAGGAAGAAGATTTATTGCAGATGGCAAGGTTTTATAATAATAACCGTCCCGATAGGATTTGTATTTTTTGGCTGATTTATTTCCCTGGGACAAAAATTATAGATGCAGGATTAGAAAAAGAGGTGCTTAACCAAAAAATGCTAGAAGAAATTAAAACAAATCCGCAAGCTACAGCGAATACTATCTATAGTCTGTTACATGAAAGGGGCAAGAATAAGTATTATATTTTGCTTCTGCTGATACATTTTTTACCTAAAAATATTATTGATTTTATCATAAAGAAAAGATTATTTGAATTATTTTCATTATTAAACCCCTCGTTGATTGAAATCCCTTTTACGATGATTGCTCGGGACAGATTAGATATAGTCAGACGCAGATATTATTCACGTTATATCAAATATGGAATTAAAAAATTATTTTTAGTTGGATAAATATTAAATTGATCAAAGTATCAGGATAAAATTATGAATTCAGGATTATTGAATATATTAAAAATTGTTAGAATTTTTTTTAAAGTAAAATTTTTTAGAAATAAAATTCCTATTTTTGTGGGCTGGGATTTAACTTACAGGTGTAACTTTAATTGTCAATATTGTAAAATTCCGAAACTTGATACCGATCGAGAATTGTCAACGGATAAGGTGTTAAAAATGATAGATCAGTTTAGTAAACTTGGTGTTTGCCGTATACATTTTGGTGGGGGAGAGGTTCTATTACGAGATGATCTTGATCAAATTTTAAAATTTTGTAAAAAAAGAAATATTTATACTGTTATTCTCACAAATGGAGCTTTATTTGAAGCTAAGATACCTGTTATAAAGAAAGCAAATCTAATAAAAGTAAGTTTTGATGGTCCTGCTAAAATTCATGATAATTTGCGTCATAAGGGGTCTTATAGTCAGATTGTTAAAGTATTAGTTTTAGCAAAAAAACTTAAAATAAAAGTAACGTTAAGTGCAACTTTAACTAGAAAAAATTATGAATATATTGATTATATTTTAGATTTTGCTAAAGAAAATAGGACCCCAGTAAAATTTCAGTTAGTTAATGAGTTCTTGTCAGGATCTAAAGACATTGCTAATCTTAAGCTTTCCCGAGAGCAGCAGCAGAAGGCAATGGGAAAATTATTAAAGGAAAAAAAGAGGAGCGGGTATATAATAAATTCTAAAAATGCACTGGAGTATATGCGTGATTACCCAAATGTAAAAAATTTATGTTGTACGGCAGGAAAGCTTTATGTGCGTGTTTCTGTTGATGGAAGGCTATATCCGTGCGAAATACTAAAAGATGAGTTTTTAAAAAATACATCTTTTGAAAAAGATATCGGTAAATCATTCAAAGTATTAAAAAATGTTAATTGTAAATATTGTTTATGTACTACAACATTAGAATTAAATCAATTATTTTCTTTAAATTTAAATGCAATTTTTAATGGGCTAAAGTATTTTAGTTAAAATTTAATATGGCTAAGAACTAATTCTATATTAAGAATTATAGAAGAACTTTTCCGTGTTATTAATAAAAAAATGGTTCGATTGTGGAAACAAAGTTTAACGTTTTTTTTCGACAATATTGCTTTTGTATTTTTAGAATTGATAAACGAATCTTCAATTAGAAATAAGAACTGTAGTTTAAAAGTAATTTTTTTATTACCAACACTATGGAGGATGAAGTTTGAAAATATTACTTATAGTTGAGGAAACTTTTTATATGGATAGACTGGGCATTTTATATTTAAGTTATCCTCTAAAGCGTTTCAACTATGATGTCAAACTTGCTGTTTTTGCTAAAGAGGGGTTTCCAGGAATAGAACAAATAATGCAAGAATATTCTCCGGATATTGTTGGTTATAGTATGATGACTGGTGAGTATAATACGCTTAATAGAGTAAATAAGTATTTAAAAAATAAATTTAATTTTTTATCAGTTTTTGGAGGTCCTCACCCGACATTTTATCCGGATTTAATTAAAGAATCCCATATTGACGCAATTTGTGTAGGAGAGGGAGATATTGCTTTTGCGGAGTTTTGTCGGAGAGTTAAAGAGAGCGATAAATATTGGCAAACTCCAGGGTTTTATGTAAAGCATAATGGTAATATTTTTAGTAATCCACTATTATCTTTAGTTAAAGATTTAGACCAATTATCTTTTCCAGATAGAAAATTAATGTATGAGGCCCAACCTGATGTCTATGAAGATGGAACCAAAGTTTTTATATCTTCTCGTGGATGCCCTTATAGTTGTTCATATTGTTTTAATAAAAAATATAATGATATTTATAAAAATAAGTCAATTGTAGTTCGTCATCGTTCGCCTAATAATGTAATTCAGGAAATTGATGCTACTAAGCAGGAATACGGATTAAGACATGTATTTTTTTTAGATGATATTTTTACGATAAAACCTAAGGGATGGGTAGAAGAGTTTTCAACACTATATAAGCAAAAGATTGATCTGCCGTTTTCTTGTCACGTACGTGCAAATCTGGTAAGCGATAGTGAGATAAAACTATTAAAAAATGCCGGCTTAAATTCAGTTTTAATCGGAATAGAATGTGGGGATGAGAGAGTATCAAATGAAGTGTTAAATAGAAATTTATCGAATAAAATAATTTTTCAAGCAATACAAATTTTAAAAAAACATGATATTAAAATATGGACACATAATTTATTGGGGATCCCAGTTAAGGATAGTTTCGAAGTAGGAATTAAAACGCTTGATATGAATTTAAAAATAAGACCAGTTTATGCCCATTCAGGCTTACTTTTTCCTTATCCTGGGACTGAAATTCGGAAGCAATCATTACGAAATAATTTTTTGAATGAAAATAGTGTTTTTTTTGAAACTCATCAAAAATATTCAGTTTTTAATTTTAATAAAAAAGAAAAATCTCAGATTGAAAGATTGCATTATTTATTTGGATTAACAGTTCGTTTTCCTTTTTTACGTAAAATAATTAGATTGCTTGTAAAAATTCCTTTATCAGGATTTTATTTTATGATTTTTTATGTTTGGTATGGATACAATCTTAAATTTAAATTTTTTCCCATGCAGTCTTGGACAAAAGAAATAAAAAAATATGTCAAATTAGGGGAAAAGATACTAAAAAAACATAATTAATCAGGTATAAATAAATTTTTATTTGATTTCTATGAGTACCACAGTAAAGATTATGAAATTATTTATAAAAATATGCCTAAAATAAATTTAAATATAAACCATGTTTTATAAAAGAACTTAAAATTTTAAATAAGAAGAATCTAAATATTAAGTTAAAATATGTTACTGAGTATATTTAGACAAGAAAATTTGTTGTGATGCAACACGTTAGAAAATTAAAAAAATAGGTTTAATTTAAAATACAAAAAAGTTTTAAAATATTTTAAAAATAAAATAATTATATTTTATGAATAAAACTGTAAGCGTTCTGATTACCTCTAAGGAAAATAAATCTGAACAACTGAAGCATTTGCTGCATAGCTTGGTGGTTCAGGATATTCGATACCTAAGAATTTACTTAATTTTAGATCGCAAAAATGATCTATTAATTAATGATATCCAAAAAATATTAAAACCAGTGGAATTTTTTTTTAATGATAACCATTGTATTACTTATATTCAAAATAAAATTATGAAAAATTTAAATAGTGAATTAATTTTGTTATTAAATGATGATATTATATTAGAAAATTATTTTATTTCTAGTTTAACTGATTCAATTGATAAGAATGAAAAAATAGGTATTTGCTGTGGGAAAATAAAGCGTATGGATAAAATAACTATTGATAGCGCAGGGCAATTTTTAGCCCGGAGTCGAAAACCACTAGATAGGGGTTATGGTCAAAAAGATAAAGGGCAGTTTGATAGTGCAGAATATATTTTTGGAGCTTGTGGGGCAGCAGTTTTGTATCGTAAAAAAATGCTAGAAAGTATTCAAATAACTCCGGGTGAATATTTTGATAATGATTACCATCTATTTTACGAGGATTTAGATATTGCCTGGCGGGCGCAAAACTTAGGCTGGAAGGTATTTTATGATCCAAAAGCTGTTTGCTATCATGTTCGCGGAGCTACAGTAAAACAAAATAAACCAAAATTTAGTTTTTTAAACAATTTTAATTTTGCTTGGCTTCCGAATAGTTTGAAGGTAGATGTAATAAAAAACCGTTATATGACTATAATAAAAAATGATAAATTAAGTAATTTTTTAATTAATTTACCTTTCATTTTATTTTATGATCTTAAAGTTTTTATTTACTGCTTATTTTTTTGCCCGATTGTCATTAAAAATTGCTTAAATAAAGTGCCTTTGATTATGAACGCTTGGAAAAAAAGAAAATATTACTACTTAAAATATGAAAAAATAAGACAGAAGGAATGCTAAAAATAATAAATTATTTAGGATTAATTCTTTTAATTTTTAGGCCGTTTATTTGCGAACAAGTTTTTCCCGTTTGTGGAATTATGTTTAATCTAGTCTTTACGGTAGTTTTTTTCTCGAAGTTAATTGTTGATAAAAATATTAAAACTAGTAAAACTATTGTAATCATTATTTTTTTTATTTTTGTGTTTTTTATATGCCAAATTATTTTTTCTATAAATATTTATAACACCTGTAATGTTTTATGCTATTTATTTACTTTAGTTATAATTTATATGTTCGTTGATTCTTTAGAAAGTGAAAAACAAGAATTCTTAATTAAAGCAATGGTTGCGATAAGTTTTATAATTGCTTTACGGGGAGCATATCAATATTTATTTGGTTTAAACTTGATCAATAAAATTTTTTCAGAAGAACAAATTGCAAAAGAAAGTTTGTATGCTTTTGAATTACTTAAGCGAAGAAGAATCGTTTCCTGGTTTACTACCCCAAATTTATTAGCCAGTTATTTACTTATGTTTATCCCGCTTGCTTTAGCTCAAATAGATTTCGATAAAAATAATATTTTAAAAGTCAAGAATATATTTTATTTTTTAGGTTTTATTTGTATATTTTTTGCGGTTTTGTTTGCTAAAGTTATTGCTGTTTATCTGGTAATTATTTTCTTAATTTCATGTTTTTTTATAAAAAAATTTACAATTAAATCTCAGATTGCCCATAAAAATAGTTTTTTGTTTATAGCCGCTTTTTTTGTGATTTCAGGCGGAGTTTTTTTTGCGGAACGAGCCAGTGCATTTTTACTCAATGATATTAATAATTCAATAATTCAAAGATTATACTATTGGCAGGCAACTTTAAGGATAATAAAAAATAATTTATTCTTTGGGTTAGGGCTGGGAAATTTTGGGATTGTATATCCTTTTTACAAAAATAGTTACGCAAATGAAACCATATATGTACATAATAGTTATTTGCAATTGTTTGCTGAAACCGGAATTATATTTTTTCTAACTGCAGTTAGTTTACTAGGTTGCAGTTTGAGAAATTTATTTAAAAATGAAGATCAAAAGTTGACAATAGCTTTAAGTTTTAGTTGTGCGGCATTTTTAATCCATAATCTTGTCAGTTATTCTTTTTTTATTATGCAGGTTTGCTTTGTTTGGGTTGTGTTGTTTGCCTGTCTATTTTCAAAAGTTACTAACCGTGAGGAAAATTATAAAAAGCTTAAAAAACTATTCAATTTTTTAGTTAAGGCAGCTATTTCCTTCATAATAATTAGTAATGGTTTATTTTTAATTAGTGAAATTAATCTTAAAAAAGGAATAGAATTATTAAAAAAAGCTCAATATGATCAGGCAAGGCAGAGTATAAAATATGCTTTAAATTTTATTCCTTTTAATGATGTTGCGTATTATTGTTTAGCAATTAATGCAAAGCGTGAAGCAAATAATAATTTTTCAAATGAAGTAGTTAAAAATTTTAAAAAAGCAATTATTCATAATCCGTATTATGTATATTATTACTTTTATTTAGGCGAGTACTACAAGCAGCATGATTTTTTAGCATGGGCAAAAGATTATTTAGCTATGGCTTCTAGGCTATATCCGACAAATAAAAAATTTAGGATTGAATTGGATGCGGTTATCAAGAAGGGGCAGTAAAGATGAATTATGCTAAGTATAAGGCTTTTTGCAGAGTAATATATTGTTATCAAGAATATTGGATTTGGATTGTTTTAGGTATAATAATAAATATTCTAATATTGTTTGTTGTTAATAAGCTTTTAGAAAAGAGTAAGAATTTAAGCATTAAAAAGTATATAAAAAAAATAAATTTAAATAGAATTGATTATTTATTACTTTTTATGCTAACATTTATTTTTTTTATTTGGAAAATTACTAATATTAGTAAAGAAAATGTTGATAGTATGGAATCTTTCAACATGCAATTTAATTCTTTATTGAGTACAAATATTATAAAGTTTTTAGATACTTCAATAGTAATTGCACATAAGTTGATTTATGCAGTTATGCTTAATCTTGTACAAATATTTTGTGCTCCTGAAAATTTAGTTTTTTTGTATAGATTTATTTCTTTTGGTTTTGGAGTATTATGTTCTTTACTGCTGTTTAAATTTTCAATCAGAGTATTTCAGAATAAATTGATTGCATACCTAGGGTTCATTTTATTCAACTTAAATGCGCTTTTTTTGTTTTATTGCCGAAGAATTGAAGTTTATTCTATATTTTGTTTTTTTGTATTATTAAGTTTTTATGATTTCTGGAGAATATTTATTGATCGGGATAAAAATAAGACCTTACGATATGGCATATGGATAATTATTGTATTTTGCTTACATGATACAGGCGTTGTAGTTATTTTTTCGCAGGCTCTTGCTTTATTTTTTTTAAACAGGAAGCAGCCACTTGAAACTAGAAATTATTTATATTTAAAGTTTATGCAATCGGTACTTGTTTTTGCTTGTTTATTTTTTTTGTTGGGACCTATTTTTTGTGCATCAATTATTAGTAATCATTTAATTCTTTACAAAGGTGCTTGGGAAAATAATTTTTATTTAGGTATGGAAAAATTACCGGAACAAATAAATACTATGCTGAATTTAATTTTTGGGATGCCCATATTTACGATAGGGCTATTTAGTTTTCCCTTATTTTTTGCAGTTTTTTCGTTAATTAAAAAAAATAATAATTTTTTTTGGCTTTTATTAAGCATATTGATATCAAGTATTCTATTTCAGGCAACTTTCATTTATATGTTTTATATTAAAGTTAATGCTTGTTATTTTAATATTAGGCATTTATTATGGATAGTTCCCTTTATTATCATGATGTATAGTTTTGGTTTTTGTGATTTATGTTTTTTGAGTAATAAAAATTATAAGAAAATTTTAGGGTACAGTTTTTTAATTATTATTTTAAGCTCAGGAATTGTGAAATCAAATACTGTTATTTATAGCAATAAAACTCCTGATTACGAGAAAGCATTTTATTATATTAAAGATAAATTCAAAGATGGAGATTTTTTAGGTTGGCTGTGTTCTTTTACCAGTGATGTATTTTTTATTCACACTAAAAAAAATGATATTTTTTATGATCATGATAATACCATTTTAGATGAAAGAAGTGCCGGGGTTATATTTAATAATATCGCTTTAAAGCAAAAAAAATTTAAAAGATTTTGGGTGATTGTTGCAAAAGAAGATTATTTTGGAGTTGATCATATGAATTTGGAATTTATTGATAAATGCGTTAATTTTTTAAAAAAAGAATTTAAAGAAATTTCTTGCGTGAAGATGAATAAAATTGATATCTACTTATTTGAATCAACTAGGGAAAGACTGGGGGGTATAATTGAAATTAACAGAAGAATTTTTTAAAAAAGGAAAACTTAACGTGTTTTATAAGGGAAATTAAGTTTCCATTGCAAGTTTTTTTGAAATTAATAGTATTTCAAAAGAGAAATTGATCCGAACCATTATTAGAAGTGCTAAAGGTTCCAGAAATATCAGGGCTAAGAACTGATTTAAATTTTATACGATTGGAATTTAATATTTATTTTTTAAATATAAAACGCAAGAAATTATGAAAAAAATTTATATAATTCTAAATTATTTACTCCAGTTTCTATCCTGTCCGATATCAGCTCATAAAAAATTTATTAGGAAGGAAATTGTTAAAGAAATAAATATAAATTTAAAAAAAAATATTTTAGATTTTGGATGTGGTCACGGAATATTTTCTGGTCTTTTTAAAAATACAAATATCAATTATATTGAACTTGATTGTGATTTAAATTCACTGCTGTTTGCAAAATATATACATCAAAATAACTTATATTTGTGTGCAGGAGAATTGCTGTGTTTTAAGCAGAATATCTTTGATTATATTATACTAAATAATGTTCTGCATCATATGGATAAAAAATCAATTATTAAATTATTTGACGAAATCATACGGGTGCTTAAAAATAAGAGAAAAGTTATAATAATTGAATTGCTGCCTTTTGAAAAACAAAGAGGATTTTTTTTAAAAATTGTTACCTCTTTAGAAAAAAAAATAAAAAAAATTTCTTATGTTTCTGATGATTTTTTAACAGAAATTGCAAAAAAATATTTTAGAAATATTAAAAAATTAGAAGTAAGCCGCAATTTTATTTCTTATATTTTAGAAAACTAGCCATTTAAAATTAGCTTGAAAATTATCGTGGAAGCTGCTTTTTTAAATCAACTCCCAATTTAAAAAAAAGTAAATAAAGTAAAAAATATCTTTTCTACAATATATTGTGTCTATTCTTTCTGTAACCTACTATAAATAGTGTTGTTAAATATTTTTAAAAAAACGATATTTTTTTATTGACGTCCCTAAAAAATAGCGTATATTTAATAATGTGGTTAAAAGTGGAGGAAAGTGGAGTAGATGTTTTATGGCGAATTTGAACATTCATTAGATAAAAAAAGCCGTGTGATTATTCCGGCTAAATTTCGGGAAGCATTTAAAGAAAATTTTGTCGAAAAATTTTTCGTTACCCGAGGGTTAGATAGCTGTTTGTTTTTATTCACGGAAGAAGAATGGAAAAAACAGGAACAAAAATTTAAAGCACTTTCTTTTACCAAGCCGGAAGCAAGGAAATTTAATCGTTTGTTTTTTTCTGGTGCCAGTGAAATTATCTGCGACTCACAAGGAAGAGTTTTGATTCCTCAATACCTTAAGGATTTCGCGCAAATACAAAAGGATGTTGTAATTATTGGAGTTTCTAATCGAATAGAAATCTGGAGTAAAAATCGCTGGAAGGAATTTTATGAAAATACTAGAGGAACCTTTGAGGATACTGCCGAAAAACTCATGGGTTTGGAATGAAGAGGAAATGGGCCGACACACCCCGGTAATGTATGATGAAGTAGTAGCGTACCTGAAGCTTTCACCAGGGAAGGTGATTGTTGATTGTACTTTGGGGGAAGGGGGGCATAGTGAAGGCATACTGAGAAAGATAACGCCAGGCGGACAGCTCATTGGCATAGATCAGGATGATGATGCTTTGAGTATAACCCGCCTGCGTCTTTCTCGCTTTGAAGATTCTGTGAGGCTAGTTCATGATAATTTTCAAAATATTAGGGTTATTTTGAAACGTTTGGGATTAGATAAAGTGGATGGTTTTGTTATGGATCTAGGAATATCTTCTTTGCAATTATCTGCTCCGGAACGCGGGTTTAGTTTTCAAATCGATGGCCCTCTCAATATGCGTATGGATAAAAAAGCTCAAATTACTGCTTTTGATTTAGTCAATAATTTAAGTGAAGAAGAAATTGCGAATGTTATATATATTTTTGGTCAAGAGAGATTTAGCCGTAGAATTGCACGTAACATTGTACAACAGCGCAACAAACATGTAATTACAACCACTCAAGAACTGGCTAATTTAATAATCGAATCTGTTCCCAAACATCAAAGATTTAGAAAAATTCATCCGGCAACCAGAACATTTATGGCGTTACGGATTGCAGTTAACAGAGAATTGGAAGTCTTACAAAGCACACTTAAAGATGCGGTTGATTTACTGAATCCCGGAGGGAGGATTTGTGTGATTTCTTTTCATTCTTTAGAAGACAGGATTGTAAAGAATGAATTTAAGTCCCAAGCCAGAAATTCCGTAATAAAAATAATTACAAAAAAACCGCTTGTGCCAACACAAAACGAAATCCAGGAAAATCATCGTAGTCGTAGTGCAAAACTCCGGGTGGCTGAGAAAATATAAATATCTAGTTTATTTTAAATAGGGGGCTTAAGGTGAGCTTAAAAAAGACACTCATATTTGCTGTAATAACCACTTGTTTATCTATAAGTTATGTTAATCAACAAATTTCTGTGGTTAAACTAAGTTATCAACTTCGGAGTAAAGAAAAAAACCTGTCTGAACTAATTGACCAAAATAGAATTTTATTATATAATAATGCCAGCCTAAAATCACCACAGTATTTAGCCGGAATGCTCAAAGAAAATGATCAAGAATTAACATTTCCGGATACTACTGTTGTGGCAAAAGTAAAAATGGTGAGAAAAGATCACAGGCAGCAGGTGAAAACAACGAAAAGTAACTGGAGAACTAAATTGCTTGATTTGTTTATTCCTAAAGCACAAGCAGCGTTAGATAAAAGACAATAGTTTTTCTCTTCTGCTTCACCAAAAATTAATTACTTCCTAAATATAAGGATATATTAAAAAAAGTGTATAAAAAGGCGCAAAAAATTCGCCTGAGTATAGTTTTTTTCTTTTTTCTTTTAATTCTCCTAATTATTCTAGTTCGTCTGCTGAATATTCAGGTTCTGAATAATCAGCATTATTTAGAGCTAGCTGATTCGCAACATCATCTAACCTTAACTCTTTATCCGCAAAGAGGATTAATCTATGACCGAAATCTGAAGGTTTTGGCGTTGAGTTTAAAAGTTTTTTCTGTGTATGCCGAGCCAAGATTAATTGATAATAAATTAGAAGTAGCGCAAAAATTGGCGGATCTATTAGATTTAGATTATGATAAAACTTTAACCCAGCTTCAAAAGGATAAATCATTTGTTTGGATAAAAAGAAGGATTGAGCAAAATCAGGCACAAGCAGTTAATGATTTAAAATTGTATGGAGTGGGATTATTAAAGGAAAATAAACGCTATTATCCGAATAATGAATTAGCAGCGCATGTATTAGGATTTACGGGAATTGATGATTCCGGGCTGGAAGGACTGGAACTAGAGTATGATTCATATTTAAAAGGAGAATCAGGTTATCGGTCGTTACTGCGTGATGCTAAGCAAAGGATGTTGCCTGCTTTTGAGTATGAGTATGTTCCGGCAATGGATGGATATAATTTAGTCTTAACAATTGATCAGATAATTCAACATATTGTTGAGGAAGAGTTAAATAAAGCATTTGATAAAAATCAGGCAAAGGGAGCTTCCGTACTTGTTATGAATCCTGAAAACGGAGAGATTTTTGCTTTAGCTAATCGCCCGGGGTATGATTTAAATTTATTTGAAACTGCAACTTCAGACCAAAGACGCAATCGGGCAGTGTGTGATTATTTTGAACCTGGTTCTACCTTTAAAATTATTACAGCCACCGCAGCTTTGTCCGAAAAAGCTGTTGAACTTGATGAGGTATTTTTTTGCGAAAATGGAACTTATCAAATTTCCCGGCATACATTGCATGATCATCGGCCACACGGGGATTTAACATTTGTTGAGGTTATTGAAAAATCAAGTAATATTGGTACAGTAAAAGTCGCGCAAAAACTGGGAGCAGAAGTATTATATAAATATATTAAAAATTTTGAATTTGCGGAAAAAACTAGTATTGATTTATCCGGGGAAACTGCCGGGTTTTTAAGGCCGGTAGCTGGTTGGTCAAAATTATCAATTGCAGCTATTCCCATTGGACATGAAATTGGAGTTTCAGTTTTACAAATGGCCAAAGCTATGGCGGTAATTGCCAATGGCGGATATTTAGTTAAACCGCATCTAGTAAATAAAATAATTGATAATAACCAGCAAATCATAAAGGAATTTGATTATTCACAAAAAAAATCCATTATTTCACCGGATATTGCTAAAAAAATGCAGGAAATTTTAAAAGGAGTTGTTGAACGCGGTACGGCTAAAAAAGCAAAAATTGATGGATATACAGCTGCAGGAAAAACAGGTACAGCCCAAAAATTAAATCCTCAAGGCGGGTACTCACATGATCTGTTTATCGCATCTTTTATCGGATTTGCTCCGGTCAAAAATCCAAAGGTTGTAATTGCGGTTGTTTTTGATGAACCCAAGCCGGTTTATTATGGCGGGGTTGTGTGTGCTCCAATTTTTAAAAATATAGCCGAAAAAGTGTTAAGATATATGAATACAGAAAAAGAAAGTAAATAAATGTTAGCTTCAGAAATAATAAAACTTCTAAAAATTAAGCCCCAGGCTAAAAATTTTGTAGATTTTGAAGTCAAAGGCATTAGTATTGATTCTCGTAATGTCGCAAATGATTTTTGTTTTATCGCTCAAGACGGAACTAAAACAAACGGATATGAATTTATTCAAGCGGCGATAGAAAAAGGGGCACGTTTGATTATTTATCCTGAATTTTATCCTGAACCTAAAATTAATTCCTTAGAATTAGCAAAGAAGACAATTTTCCTAAAAACTGATAATCTGCGCAAAGTTACCGGGCTAATTGCGGCGGAATTTTTCCAGAGGCCTTCCCGTAATTTACAAATGATTGGGGTAACAGGCACTAACGGAAAAACAACAGTTACTTTTTTTATTGAACATTTACTCAAAAAAAATCAAATTAAAACGGGCATGATTTCTACTGTCTATTACAAAATTGATGATCATATTATTGATGCGACCCATACTACCCCGGATGCGATAAAACTACAGCAGTTATTTTTTAATATGATTAATCATAATATTTCCCATTGTGTTATGGAAGTTTCCTCCCATGCTTTAGACCAGAAAAGGGTTTCAGAAATTGATTTCCAATGTGCAGTGTTTACGAATTTGAGTCAAGATCATTTAGATTACCATGTGGATATGGAAAATTATTTTAAGACAAAAGCACAATTGTTTAAACGTCTTAGTAAAAATAGTTTTGCCGTAATAAATACGGATGATCCTTGCGGTATCCGGCTTAAAAAAATTACTCAAGCAAAAATTATTGGTTATGCGGTTATGGATAAAAATGCAACTGTCCGGGCACAAAATATAGTTTTTGATTTAAATTCAACAACTTTTGATATAATCACACCCGCAGGTATACTGCCGGTTAAGACTAAATTTATCGGCCGCTATAATATTTATAATATTTTAGCTTGTATTTGTGTAGGGCTTGCCCAAAATATTGAATTAAATTCTATTGTTAAAGCAATCCAAACCATGGATTCTGTTCCGGGAAGATTAGAAAGATTATCAAATAATAACATTTTTGAGATTTTTGTTGATTATGCTCATACGGATGATGCATTAACTAAAGTTTTGACAACTTTAAAAGAACTAAAACCGCATAAGATTATTACAGTTTTTGGCTGCGGGGGAAATCGAGATACAAAAAAAAGGCCGCTTATGGGTAAAGCCGCAAGTTTGTTGTCAGATTTTTTGATTTTAACTAATGATAATCCGCGTAATGAAAACCCGGAAAAAATCATTGCAGATATTCAGTCAGGGTTTGAGGTTAGTTTTAAAAATTTTGAAGTAATTTTAGACAGAAAAAAAGCAATCGAAAAAGCAATCACAAGAGCGCAACAGGATGACTTTATTTTAGTTGCCGGTAAAGGACATGAAAATTACCAAATTTTTGGTGATAAGAAAATTGATTTTGATGATCGAAAAATAATAAAGGATCTCCTGCTGACTAGCCCCAAGCTTACCTTAGGAGAATGATGGTTACACCGGTTGTAAGCCGGGAACGGAAAGATATGTTTAGACTTAATGAAATAGTTAAATGGACAAACGCACAATCAGTTAATATGAGTTCAGATAGGCCTATCTGCGGAATTTCGATTGATTCGCGTACAATAAAGAAGGCAGAATTATTTGTGGCGATTTGTGGTGATAAATTTAATGGGCATGATTATTTATTTGAGGCAGAAGAAAAAAGAGCAAGTGCTGTTTTAATCAATAAAAAATGGGCAGATTTCCACCCGGATCAGATTAACGGGCTTTCCTGTCCGGTAATTTTAGTGGAAAATACAAATAACGCATTGATGGATATGGCAAAAGGACACCGGAAAAAATTTAATATTCCAGTAATTGCTGTAACTGGATCAAACGGGAAAACCACAACCAAAGAAATGCTCGCAGAAGTTCTCAGTGCCCGATTTAAGGTATTAAAGAGCAAGGCTTCTTTTAATAATAATATTGGTGTTCCGCTGAGTATCCTCGAACTTAATGCTGGACATGATGCTGCTGTATTAGAATTAGGCATGAATCATCCCGGTGAAATTCGCATTTTGAGTTCAATTGTTAGGCCAAATATTGCAATTATCACTAATGTTGCGGCAGCTCATCTCGGATTTTTCAACAGCGTTGATGAGATTATCAGTGCTAAATGTGAATTAATTGAAAAAGCAAATGAACTTGATTTAGTGATTTCTAATGCTGATTGCCTAGATTTGTTTCATAAAATTAAAGAACATATTTTATCTGCTGTAGGGATAGGAATTAAAAATAAGTGCTCTTACCAGGCATCCAATGTTATCAGCCGTCAAGAAGGGGTAGCTTTTACCTTGAACTTAAAGGACACATTTAGGTTGAATTTATTGGGTGAGCATAATGTTTACAATGCGTTGTGCGCGATTGCGGTTGCGGATCATTTTAAAATTGATATGAGTATAGTACGGGAAAGACTAAAAGAAATAAAACCGGCTAAAATGAGAATGGAAAGAATTAATTTTCAAGGTATAGAAATAATTGCCGATTGCTATAATGCTAACCCCCAGTCTGTAACCGCAGCGATTGAAACGCTTGCGGCGATGAGTTATAAGAAAAGACGGATATTTATTTTAGGCGATATGCTTGAATTAGGAACACATAGTGATAAATTCCATGCACAAATCGGAGAACTTTTTACGGATATAAGAATAGATAAGCTGGTTACAATCGGTGAAAAAGCAGCGTTAAGCGCAGAGGTTGCGCTTAAATTAGGAAATAAAAAAAATAATGTGTTTATGTATGATTCCGTAGAATTAGCTCAGACAGAAATATTTCAAATGCTAAAAGAGGGGGATGTGGTTTTAATCAAAGGATCACGCCTAATGCAATTAGAAAAACTTATTCCTGGTTATAAATTATAGATAGGGATAGGAAAATGTTTCTTATGCGATATTTCATAAAAAAAATTCTGACATTAATTTTAGTTTTTTTATTTTTAGGAGTGTTTGATAAAAGTTTTGCTGAAGATTTATCAGAATATTTTCCTCTAGCTATAGGCAATGAATGGCATTATGAGCAAAATTCAACTGATGATTTGTTTATTGTAAAAGCAGAAAAAGCTGCTTCTAATCATTTCTTTAATAATCAAGATATAATAAAGCTTGTTAATAGCGAATTAAGCTCAATTTATTTACAAAAAACGATAAATGGGATTATATTCTTAGGAAACTCTTCTGTAAAAAGTGATTTTAATTTTTATAATAAGAAACCGTTAATGTTTCTACCTTTTAACAAAAAATATTATAAATATGGAATTATGGAAGAAGAAACAGAAATTTATATGCCGGAAAATAATTCTGACAATGTAGCTGAAATTAAGTTGAATGTCAAAGTGTGTGGAAAGGAAAACGTGTTCGTAAAAGCAGGAGATTTTTTTAATTGCTATAAATTAATTTCTACTATTACCATCTATAACAAAATTAATAATTTTATTTATATTTTTACTGAATATGGCTGGTATGGAAAAGGGGTGGGAAAGGTAAAATATGTTTTAAAATTATCTTTTTTAAACCAGGGGCAAATTGATACTCAAACCCAACTTTTTGAACTTAAGGAATGTTTTATTACCAGTAATCATTAAAATATTAGCAAAGGTTACTTGTTATGAATAAAAGAAAAAAAATTTTAATTGTACTAGGTCTGCTAGGAAGCGTTATTTGTTTTATTTGCTCAGATTTGTTTTTTATGAATTTATCTTTTTTTCTGATTGATAATTTTCAGAAAAAATTAGATAGTTATGTGAATGCAGTGAATTTTGAATTAGCAAGTAATAAATATCAATTTTTAGGAGGGAACAGAGAAAAATACTTATTAAAAGACCAGAATAATAACTTATGGCTTTTTAAGGTCACAGATGATTCTACAGTTGATAGAGTAGTTTTTTTTAATAAAATTATTATTTTTTTGGGAGTGGAAACTCCGCTGCTTTGCCGATATGAAATGTATATAAATAATATTAAGAAAAGAGGGTATCTTCAGAGTTTTTTAAAAAAATATAAAGATCCTGTAAATAAGCTTATGGAAAAAGATGATTTTAGTAAAAGAATCTATCCGAAAATTGTAAGAAATGAGCTTCTCGCCTGGATTTTTTTTATGAAAATTTCTCAGAATATAATTGATGATAAAACTCAAATTTATTTTATTGATTTAGATAATGCATTTGCTTTAAAAAATAAAGTTAAAAACAATGAGCCTAGTGATAAAGATTTAAAATACCTAGAATCTTTCTTCAGCATATTAGAAGGAGACAATAAAAAGTTTATTTATTCATTCGTAGATTGTTTATCCATGTTGAATAAAGACTATTTATTAAATCAGATGAAAAAAGAAGTAAAAACAGCTAAGGGGCATTTTTTTGTGGACATCAAACATTTTATAAATCGAAAAAATAAGCTAGGTACTTTTTGTAAGACATTGGAAGATAATGATATTTTTTTTTATAACAGATTTTTTTATAAGATGAATGTTTTGAAATGTTTATTTAGAAAATTTGGAAGTCATTCGATGCGAATTGGTGATAAAAAAAACAAGGGGAATCATTCGATTGCTGTAATTGGATCTTCTGATTGTTGGAATTATTTTAATAAAAATTGTAATTATAAAATAATTAATGGGGTATCGCAAAAAGAACTTTCTATTATTCGCAAACAGATAATTAGCCAACTTTTAGTGATAAGAATGAGTAAGGCTTTAGTTGAGGAAAAACTGGCGGCAACAATTTATATCATGCAGTTTAATGCTTTTTTAAATTATTTTAAAAACTCAAATATTCCTGATAATGATGGCGTTTACCCGCCATTTTTTTTTAGTGAATCGATTATTCAAGTAGTTCAAAGTGTAGATTCATTTGTAAATTTGAAAAATATTGAAGAGCATTATTTCTTTAAAAAATTTAAATATACTAATTATTTAAGCTATGAGCCAGGAGAAAAGGCTTATATTTATGGATTAATTAATAGGCTGCAGGGAAATAACCGCGAAGCTTTAAATTTTTTTAACCAGGCTTTAAATAATCAATATGCTACGGAAGAAATACAGTATATAATAAATTAAGAAATTAAATTTAATTGTGAATGAAGTTATAAGTTAGGAGATACATCATGTTTTATCATTGGCTTTATCCTTTGCGCGAATATTTTTTCGGGTTCAATGTTTTTAAATATATTACTTTTCGTGCTGCGGGAAGTGCTGTAACTGCGTTTATTCTTAGTATAATGATGGGAAAATTTGTTATTCAACTGCTTAAAAAATTTAATATCGGTGAATCAGTACGAAAGGATAAATACTGCGCTACGCTTTATGAGCATCATAAAGAAAAGGAAGGTACCCCCACAATGGGCGGGGTTCTGATTTTGCTGGTTGTTCTGATTGCAGTATTATTATGGGCTAATCTTTCTAATAAGTATATTTGGATTGTTTTATTTGCAACGTTGTGGCTGGGAGCAGTGGGGTTTATTGATGATTATATTAAATTAACTCAGAAAAATTCCCGCGGTCTTACCGCAACCGTAAAATTAACCGGCCAATTAATACTAGGTATTGTTGTGGGATTTATTATTTATTATGATCCTTATTTGGGGGATCAATTGAATATTCCTTTTTTTAAAAACTTTGTTGTGCATCTGGGATTTATCTATATATTTTTTTCTGCACTTGTAATTATCGGAACTTCTAATGCCGTAAATCTTACAGATGGCTTGGATGGTTTAGCGATTGGGTGTGTTTTAATTGTGGCGATAACCTACAGCGGGATGAGTTATTTGACTGGCCATTTTAAATTTTCTCAATATTTACAAATGAATTATATCCCCGGAGTGGGAGAATTAACAATTTTCTGTACCGCTGTTTTTGGCGCGGGATTAGGGTTTCTCTGGTACAATTGCCATCCGGCGGATGTGTTTATGGGAGATACAGGGGCTTTAGCTTTAGGCGGAGCAATCGGAACCGTAGCAATATTGATAAAAAAAGAGCTTCTTTTAATTTTAGTGGGGGGGATTTTTGTGGCAGAAGCTATGTCTGTAATTATTCAAGTAGTTTCTTTTAAATTTAGAAAAAAAAGGGTATTTCTTATGGCTCCTTTACACCATCATTTTCAATTAAAGGGGTGGGCTGAGGCAAAAATAATATTTCGATTTTTAATTGTGGCAATAATTTTGGCTTTACTCAGCTTATCAACATTAAAATTACGATAAAATTATGGTAAAAAAATAAAATGCAAATTAAAGATAAAAATATTGTGGTTATCGGGCTAAGCCGTTCTGGTTTTGCGGCAGCTAAATTAGCCAAACAAAAACAAGCTAATGTTTATGTTACAGAGATTATAAATAATAAACAAACTCAGCAAAAAGCAAGACGGCTGAGAACTAAAGGGATTTTTGTTGAACTAGGTGTGCACAGTTTGCCGGTTCTAAAGAAGGCGGATTTTTTAATTACCAGCCCCGGGGTTAAAAATAGTGCTTTGCCGATTGCTTGGGCAAAAAAACATAAAAAAAATATATTTAGTGAAATTGAATTTGCCAGCTGGTTTTGTCCGGTGCCGATTATTGCGATAACTGGTAGTAATGGAAAAACTACAGTTACGACTTTAATCGGTAAAATTCTCAAACAAGCTGGTAAAAAGATTGCGGTTTGCGGTAATATTGGTAATCCTTTTAGTGATGTAATCCAAAAATTAAAAAATAAAGATTTTGTTGTTTTAGAGGTAAGTTCTTTTCAGTTGCAATATATCCAGTTTTTTAAGCCTTTTATTAGTATAATCCTCAATATTACGCAAAACCATTTTGATTACCACCATTCTTTGCAGGAATATATGCAGGCTAAGGCAAAAATTCTTTTAAATCAAGATGGCAATGATTATGCGATTTTTAATTATAATGATAAAAGGGTGCGGCAATTAGCGGATGAAACTAAAGCCAGGATTATTTTTTTCTCAAGTCAGAATGGTAAAAAAAATAAAGTTATGCAAAAAAGCTACGCTTCCTGCTGGGTTGAAAATAATGAAATTAAAGGGTATTGGGATAAAAAACCTTTTAAATTTTTTAGAAAAGATAAGATTGGTTTGGCAGGTGACCATAATTTAGAAAATATAATGGCTTGTGTTTTAGCCAGTTGTGCTTTAAAAATTTATGCATATTTATATAAAAAAACTATTCTTAAATTTCGAGGAGTTGAACACAGAACCGAATTTGTCGGAGCAGATAAAAAAAAGAGTATTATTTTTATTAATGATTCAAAATCCACAACTGTAGATGCAACAATTAAAGCCTTGGCAATGTTTAATCCGCAATCTGTTATTTTAATTAGCGGGGGGCGGGATAAGGGTAGTAATTTTAGACCGCTGAAAAGAGTATTGAAGGAAAAAGTAAGTTTTTTAGTTTTGATCGGAGAAGCGCAGCATAAGATAAATTCTATTCTCAACACAGCGGTTAAAGGAAAGGTGAAATTGGCCAGAACTTTAAAAGAGGCGGTAACGTTTGCTTACAGAAAGGCTCAGCCCGGGACAAAAATTTTATTTTCGCCCATGTGTTCAAGTTTTGACATGTTTAATAATTTTGAACACAGAGGAGATGTGTTCAAATCTATTGTCCGGGAAATTGTAAAAAAATGAATTTAAAACAAACCAGAATAAATTTTGCTGCAATTGCTGTAGTTTTGATTTGTATTGGCATTGTAATGATTTATAGCACAAGTGCAATTTATGCTTTAGAAAATCTAGGAGATAGTGCTTATTATCTTAAACGGCATCTCTTGTATGTATTTATTGGTTTATTTTTTTCAAGTTTAGTCATGGCCATGGATTATCAAAAACTAAAGGTCTATGCTAAGCCTTTACTTGTATTTTCTTTTTTCTTACTAGTTCTTTTGCTTATTCCAGGTGTGTCGCGGTCGGTAGGAGGTGCCCGGAGATGGTTTCGGGTACTTGGGTTTAGCTTTCAAGCTTCGGAATTAGCTAAAGTTGCGGTGATTGTTTATACGGCTGATTTTCTCTCCAGAAAAAAATCACATATTAATACCTTTCTTTATGGATTTTTACCGATTCTTTTGGTCTTAGGTCTGGTTTGCTTATTAATTATTATGCAGCCTGATTTAGGGACAGTAGTCGCAATTGTCAGTATTTGTTTTTTAATGTGTTTTGTGGGTGGGGTTAAGTTAACGCATATGCTTTCAGTAATTTTGGGATCTTTACCGTTAGTTTATATGCTGGTTTTTAGTGTTAGTTATCGGCGAAATAGAATCCTGGCTTTTCTCGATCCTTGGAAAGATCCGCAGGGAACCGGATTTCAAATAATTCAATCATTAGTAGCTTTAGGATCAGGCGGTTTTTGGGGCGTGGGGTTAGGTCAAGGAAAACAAAAGTTACTCTATTTACCAGCAGCTTATACAGATTTTATTTTTTCTATTGTGGGAGAGGAATTAGGATTTATAGGAACAGCAGCTATTGTTTGTTTATTCATTATTTTTTTGTTTCAAGCAATGAAAATTACTTTAAAAGCAAAGGATTCTTTTGGGCAATTTTTAGCCTTTGGGTTAACTTGTGCTTTAGCAATTGAAGCTATTGTAAATATTGGAGTTGCAACAAGTTTACTGCCGACTAAAGGTTTGCCTTTTCCTTTTATTAGTTATGGGGGAACATCACTAATTTTTAATATGATTTATGTAGGATTAATTTTAAATGTGGGTAAAGGCTGATGAAAGTATTAATTTGTGCGGCAAGTTCAGGAGGGCATATTTATCCCGCTTTATCTCTGGCGCGTGAATTAATTATTAATGATAAAAGTTATCAGATTATTTTCCTTTGCACAAAAAAGTTTTTAGATCAGGAAATTTTGGCTGAAAATCATCAATATCAAGTAATTTTCTCAGGGTTTATCCCGCCCTATCGTAAATTTTCTAAAAAGGGCACACAAATATTGACTTTTTGCTTGAAGAATTTCTATTTTCTGATAAAATTTATTCAAGAGAGTATAAATGTATTTATTATATTATGTCGTTTAAAACCAAATATTGTTATTGGTTTTGGTGGGGTGGGATCAATCAGTGCTATTTTGGGAGCGAGAGTATTAAATATTCCCACGCTGATTCATGAACAGAATATAATTCCTGGCTTAGCCAATCGATTTTTAATGCGAATTTCAACAAAAGTTGCAATTGGGTTTAAGCAAACAATAACTTATTTTAAATCAAAAGCTGGTAATGTGTTATATACAGGTAATCCAATCCGTACTGATTTGATTAAAATTGACAAAGAGGAAGCCAGAAAGTTTTTAGGTTTAAATAAAAATTTATTTACAATCCTAGTTTTTGGCGGATCTCAAGGTTCAGAATTTATAAATCATTGTTTTATCCAAGCTTTAACTTTAATATCAGAGGATAGTCTTAAACAAGTACAAATAATTCATATTGCCGGAAATCAGCATTATGAATCCGTAACCTCAGAGTACAGAAAACTTGAATTTTTAAAATCTCGTATAAAAATTTGCTCCTTTGAAAAAGATATTAGTAAACTTTATTGTGCAGCAGATTTATTAGTTTGCCGTGCAGGTGCAGGAACATTAAGTGAAATCAGCTTTTTTAGTAAACCTGCGATTTTAATTCCGTATCCATATGCACAGGCACACCAAAAAATAAATGCGCTATATATGCAGCAGGAGAAAGCCGCAATTGTTATTGAACAAAATTCTAATACGCTTAAACAATTGGTATTTGAGTTAGAGCGGTTAATTAATGATACGGAAAGATTAAAATTGTTAGCTAATCAATGTTCCCGATTACACGAAGATCAGGCTGTAAAGAATTTAGCGGCGCTGGTTAAAAGTTCGGTGCGATAAATTCCTGTATTTTTTAGATTCAGGAAAAATTTAAAAGGACTTAATATGCAACCAATCACAAAACTTATTCCTCATAAAAAAGTTCATTTTATCGGTATTGGGGGAGTAGGAATGAGTGCTTTAGCGCAATTATTATTGGAACAGGGGTATTGGGTTAGTGGCTCGGACATAAAATCAAATGAATTAACAAAGCGTTTAGAAACGCAAGGCGCATTGATATTTTTAGATCATAAAGCTGAAAATATCGATAACGTTGATATAATTGTGCGTTCATCCTGTATCAAAGATTTGAATCCGGAAGTGATTTTAGCCCGTCAAAAAGGAATCAAACTTATTCACCGAGCTCAATTATTAGCTGCGCTGATGCAGGAAAAATCAGGGATTGCCGTAGCCGGAGCTCACGGGAAAACAACAACTACGGCATTGATTTCCCTCATGTTACAAATTAACGGAATGAGCCCTACTTTTGCTATCGGTGCAGATGTGGGATCTTTAGGGGGGAATGCACAGTACGGGTTAGGAAAATATTTTGTTGCGGAAGCAGATGAAAGCGATGGATCATTCCTTTATCTTAAACCTAATTATGCGGTAATTACAAATATTGATAAAGAACATTTGGATTATTATAAGGATTTAGAGCATATTAAAAAAACTTATACAAGTTTTATTAAAAACATTCAAAAAAACGGTCTGCTGATTTGCTGTGGGGAAGATAAAAATATTGCAGAAATCATTAAATCTTATTCAGGTAAAATAATAACCTATGGGTTTTCAAAGAATTGCGATATTTATGCGTTTAATGTTAAAACTGTAGCTGGTGCGGTAACCTTTAAATGTATTTATAAAGGAGATCTTATTGGTGAATTTAGACTTAATATTCCGGGAATTCACAATGTTTTAAATTCTTTGGCAGTTATTTGTTTAGGCGTTGAACTGGAAATTGATCGATATATTATTGAAGAAGCGTTAAATGTCTTTAGTGGGGCAAACCGCCGCTTTCAAATTAAACAAAATAATTCTAAAATAATGATTGTAGATGATTATGCCCATCACCCCACAGAGATAGAAGCGACGTTAAAAGCGGCGAAAAGCTTGAAAAAAAGAAGAGTAATTGGTGTTTTTCAACCCCATCGTTATAGCCGGACAAAATTTTTAAAAAAAGAATTTGGGAAATGCTTTTCTGATGCGGATGAAATAGTAATAACAGATATTTATGCCGCAAGTGAAGCTCCGATTGATGGCATTGAGGCGCATACTATTTATAAGGAAGTTAAACAGAGTGGGCATAAAAATGTTTGCTTTTTACCAAGGGAAAAAGTTAGAGAGCATCTTATGTTGACTATAGAAAAAGGTGATTTATTAATGATGCTGGGAGCAGGGGATATCGGCAAACTGGCGGATGAAGTCGCCCGTGATTTTTCCCGGGAAAAAATTAAAATAAAGACATGAGTTTATTAGCAAAAGATGAAATAGAACAACAAATCAGGCAATTCTTTAAAGGTAAAATATTAAAACAAGAACCTTTATCCGCTCATACAACTATAAAAATTGGCGGTCCGGCACAAATTTTTCTTGAACCTTATGAACAGAATGATTTAGAAAAACTGATAAAATATCTTAATTCTCAAAACATACCTTTTTATCTGATTGGTAAGGGAAGTAATCTTCTTGTTACCGATAAAATTTTACAAGCTGTTGTGATCAGCTTAAGTTCTGAATTTTTTAAAAAAATTTTTATAAAAAACAATTTAGTATTTGCCGGCGCGGGAGTTGCTTTAGCCGAAATTGTAGAATTTTCCCGTAAAAATAGTTTTTCTGGACTGGAATTTCTCGCGGGTATCCCCGGAACAGTAGGAGGGGCTACCATTATGAATGCTGGATGCTGGGACGTAAATTTAGAAAAAACCCCGATAAAAAAGCATCTTTGTATTTCCGGAGTAATTGAAAAAATAGAATTGATGGATCAGCAAGGAAATATTTATTTACAAAAAAAAGAAGAATTAGAATTTGGTTACAGGATGAGTAATTTAAAGGATAAGATTGTTTTAGGCTGCTGGTTCAAACTTTATTCTTCGAGCCAAGCAGAGATTATTGAAAAAATTAATAAATTTTTAAAATATAAAAAATCTTCACAAGAATTAAAACTTCCTAATGCTGGATGTATTTTTAAAAATCCGAAAGATTATAATTTAAGCGCCGGGGCTTTGATTGAACAAGCCGCTTTAAAAGGGGAAATCATTGGCGGGGCACAGATCTCTAATTTACATGCTAACTTTATTGTGAATAATGGCCAAGCTCAGTTTCTGGATGTGATCAGACTTATGCAAAGAATCCAGAAAAAAATAAAAGAAGATTATTCGATTGATCTTGAACCAGAAATTCAAATTTGGGAATAAATGGTAAAGGGAAAAAAGTTGAAGGGAATAATTAAATGGTTAACAGGGGCATTGAAAACATTGGGAAAATAGGAATTTTAATGGGCGGGATTTCCCGGGAGCGTGAAATTTCTTTAAAATCGGGAAATGCAGTTAAGGCGGCATTAGAGAATTTAAATTACGCAATTGCAGAGATTGATTTTTCGCATTCTGATGAGATGATTGAAAAAATCAAAAAAAGCGATGTTGATTGTATTTTTAATGCTTTACACGGAAGTTTTGGTGAAGATGGTCAGGTGCAAAAAATTTTGGATGCATTAAAAATACCGTATACCGGTTCCGGAGTAAATGCCAGCCGGTTAGCTATAGATAAAACTGTTTCGCATAAAATTTTTAAGGCTAATGGATTAGTTGTTCCGGACTATCGTATTCCTAGTCAGTATGATAAAATTGATGATCAGTTCTATTCTGCTTTTCCTTTAGTGGTTAAGCCTGCCCGGGAAGGTTCAAGTATTGGGCTTTTTATTGTTGAGAATTTAGATTCCTTAGACTGGGCGATAAATGAAGCTGCAAAAATAGACAATAAGCTAATTGTCGAAAAATATATTAAAGGACGAGAGCTTACCGTAGGAATTTTAGATGAACAGGCTTTGCCGGTGATTGAAGTTATTCCTAAAAATAAATTTTATGATTTTGAAGCGAAATATACTCAAGGAATGACGGAATATATAATTCCGGCCAATATTGGCAGAACTTTAACAGAGAAAATCCAAAATGTTGCACTTACAGCACACAAATTGATTGGATGCAGTTGTTTTTCACGAGTGGATATAATCTTAAATGAAGATAATGTGCCTGTAGTGCTGGAAATTAATACAATACCAGGGTTAACTGCAACAAGTTTACTGCCTAAGGCAGCAGCATTTGCGGGTATAAATTTTTCTCAATTATGTTTGAAAATGATTGATTCGGCAATGCTTAAATATAAGGATAAAATTTTAACTTAAAAATTCTGGGAGTAATATTTTATGATCAGGAAAATTCGCAGAAAAAGAAAAAAAAGAACATTTATTTTTAATGCTAAAACTGTAAAAGAAACAGTTAAAAAAAACCGGGGTAATATAGTGTTAATTTTAGTGATTATTGGGCTATTAGTATTTTTAGGTTTTAGCCTGAATTCTTTTCTTTTTGCTTCGGAATATTTTAATATCAGTGAAATTGAAGTAATTGACCAAGATGCAGAGAAAATTGATTACCCGTTAGCTCGGATTAAAGATAATCCTAATATTTTTAAAGTGGATCTGGTGGAAATTGCCAAGGGTATAGAGCGAGAACATGCGGATATCCAAAAAGCGATTGTAAAAAGAATTTTACCGAATAAATTGATTATTGAGGTACTCAGGCGCAGATCTATTGCCCAAGCTGCTGTAAAAATTAGTAAACAGGAAAATAGCGAGTATTATTTTTATTTGATTAATAATGATGGCTATATTTTGGCTAATATGGAAAAACGGCCGAAAAAAGATATTCCAATTATTATCGGTAGTGAACTAAATATTGATAATATTCAAATCGGACACCGTTATGAAACTCCGGCTTTAAAGTGGGCAATTTCTTTTATTGAAGAACTAAAAAAAATAAACTTTACGGATCAATATAAAGTAACTAAAGTTGATGTAACGCAACCTAGAAGTATGTCTTTTTATATTAAAAATAGGCTTGAAATCAGAATTGGTAACAGGGATTGGCGGAAAAAAATTGAAAATCTAGTGGGGATTATGCAAAATTTAGATATTGATTATTCAGAAGATTATTATATTGATTTGCGGTTTAAAGATTTTGTTTTCGGAAAAAAATAATGACGAAATATAACTTTCCAGTTACAGGATTAGATATTGGCAGCGCTAAGACTACAATTTGTGTGGGTAATTATGACCACTTAAATCAGGTAGAAATTTATGCTGCGGCCATGGTTAAAACACATGGTATGGATCGAGGCATAGTTACTAATCCCGGAGAAGTAGCTCGTTGTATAGAAGAGGTAGTTAAAAAAGTTGAACAAAAACTAAAAGTTAAGTTCTCCTCTGGGCCAAAATCTTATCAAGGAAAAAAAATCCTAAAAATTAATGAGGTTTATACCACTGTAAACGGAGAACATATTTTAGGTAATAATAGTAAAGGCATGCTTAATTTATCAAATAGGCCAGTTGAAATAACCCGTAAAGATACTCAAATGGCGATTGATTCTGTAAAATTTTTGACAACCACAATTGACCGGGAAATATTACATGCTTTGGCTCAAGAATATATTATTGATGGATACAAAAGAATAAAAGATCCCATTGGTAGTTATGGCTCAAGGTTAGGAGTTAACTTGCATATTCTCAGTGCTCAGACATCATTTATGAAGAGTGTGATTAAGGTTATAAATCGGGCGGGGTTAGATGTTGAAGACTGTGTTTTTTCCGGTTTAGCGACAAGTATGTCTACTTTAACAGAAAGCGATAAACAATTAGGGATAATTTTAGTTGAAGTGGGGGCGGGCAGCATAAATATTCTTTTCTTTAAAGACGGCAGATTACAACATACCAGTGTAATTTCATTTGGTGGCAATGATATTACCGAAAAAATCATGGAGAAATTTAGCATTGATTTTGCACAGGCAGAGCAGCTAAAAATGCAATATAAGAGCAGTAATAACCATTGCTTAATTAAAGACGATCAATTGGATAAAATTATTATTAAGAAAAGTGCAACAGTTTATGAAAGTATAACCCATAAACAATTAACTTCAGTGATTGATCAGCAGATAGAAAAAATGCTAGAACTCTTAAAGAAAGATTTAGAATTAGGGGGAATTATTGCCCGGGCAAATTGTGGAATAGTAATTTGCGGGGGAATTTCCTTTATGGATGGGATAATTGAAAAAGTTGAAAACTATCTAGGAATACCGGTTAACTTAGGTATTTTAAGAGGTTTTGTGAGTAGTTTTTCTGGACTAAGCAACATGTTTTATGCTACAGGAATTGGTTTAGTCAAATATGCTTTAGAGCAGAACAGTCAACCTCTTGCCCACAATTCATTGGGTAATGGTTTTATGAATAGGCTGGTTTCCCGGGCAAAATCCGTTTACGACGAATATTTTTAAAAATCAGGTTAATGACTAAATGAAAGATAGTGTAAATATTCTGGTTATTGATGATGAAGTTAGTATTCTGGATTCATTCTCGCAACTGTTTACACAAGAAGGGTATAAGATTGTTCGCGCTAAAAGCTGGTTTGAAGCAGCACAACTTCTAACGATGCAGAGCTTTAATATAGTTATTGCTGATGTACGGTTGCCAGATATTGGGTATAAACAGATGCTGGAAAAAATTAGAGAAGAAAATAAATATTCATTTATTATTTCGACTGCGGGATTTTCAGATATTGAAATTGCAATGGAATCTGTTTCTCAAGGTGCGAATGATTATTTTAGTAAACCGTTTGATCCATCTGATATAAAGATAACAATTCGTAAAATTATTGAAAAGCAGCGCTTACATGCAGATAATGTGCAATTATTTGATACAATAAAAATACTGGCTTTGGCATTAGATGCACGAGATCATTATACACACGGACATTCAGAACAGGTGACTGAATATGCAGTATCTATAGCCCAGGAAATGGGTTTAAGTGTTCAGGAGATCGATCGGATTAGAGATGCAGGCATTTTACATGATATTGGAAAAATTGGCATTCCGGATGCAGTTTTATTAAAACCCGGACCATTAAATGATGAAGAATATGCGTTAATTAAAAAACATCCTTCAATCGGGAGAAAAATCCTTGAACCGGTTAATTGTTTAGCAGATAAGGTGCCGCTTATTTATCATCATCATGAACATTTTGATGGCCAGGGATATCCGGAAGGATTGAAGGCAGAATCAATACCGGTTGGCGCAAGAATTTTGGCTATTGCTGATGCTTATCAGGCCATGACTTCAGATCGTCCTTACCGGAAGGCATTATCAATAGAAGTTGCTGTAGATGAGTTAATCAAAAATAAAAACAAACAATTTGATGGTCGTATCGTTGATGTTTTCCTGAATATATTAAAAAGAACAGGGAAATTAGATTTTCTAAAATAAAAAAAGGGATTGATCATATTAATTTATACTGACTTACACAGCTTACTAATCATTTGCAGATTAATCTGCGTAAGAAGTATTTAATCAATTTAATTGTATTTAAAAAAAAGGAGAAGAAATGGAACTTGATATTATTGAAATACTAAGGACTATGGTTAAACTCGGCGCTTCGGATGCTCATTTTAAAGTAGGAAGGGCCCCTATATTCCGAATTAAAAAAGAACTGACCAGTTCATCTTTCCCAATTATGAATAATAAGGACATTGAAAAAATTGCCTACTTTATGATGCGGGAGCGTCACCGCAAAGAATTTGAAAAGAAAAATGAAATTGATTTTTCTTATCAATTGCCGGAAATCGGCAGATTCAGGGTTAATGTTTTCCGGCAACGGGGTGATATCGGTATGGTGATGCGGATTGTAAAAAATCAAGTCCCCAGTTTTGAAGCCTTAACTTTACCTCCGATATTTAAGAAAATCGCGATGTTTGAACGAGGTATAGTTTTAATTACCGGGGCGAGTTCTCAAGGTAAATCAACAACGCTAGCGGCAATTATCGATTATATTAACAAAAATAAAAAGTGTCATATCATGACGATAGAAGATCCCATAGAGTATATTCATGAAGACCAGCAGGCCTTAATTAATCAAAGAGAAGTTGGCTTAGATACAGAGTCTTTTCATTTAGCTTTGCGTTACGTAATTCGCCAGGATCCAGATATAATTTTAATCGGAGAAATGCGTGATGCAGAAACATTTCAGACTGCATTATCCGCAGCTGAAACCGGGCATCTTGTTTTTGCTACATTACATGCTTCGGATACTTCGCAAGTAGTGGATAGAATATTAGATTTTTTCCCAACGGCACAACATGATATGATTAGAATGCAATTAGCTTTTAATTTACGTGCGGTGAGTTCTCAACGTCTCATGCCACGAGTCGATGGGACAGGTGTGGTGCCGGCGATTGAAGTAATGATTATTAACCCCACAATTATGAAGTTGATCCGGGAAAATAAAACGGACAGATTATCCAGCACTTTACAAGCCTTTACCAAAGAAGGTATGATCACATTTAATCAATCTTTAGTTAATCATGTCAAAGCTAATCTGGTGAGTTTAGAAACAGCTTTAGCCAATTCTAGTAATCCGGAAGCGTTGAAAATGAACCTTAAAGGTATTTATTTAGATGAGGATCGTAGAATTTTAGGTGAATAATTTTTCGTCAATCAATTCGAGTAAAGCATATCGAGAGATAAATACAATTCAGCGAAAAAAGAGTTCCCGTTTTCGGGTAGCTCTGATTTATCCAAACTCATATGAGTTAGGTATGAGTAATTTGGGTGTGCATACGATTTATGATTGTTTTAACAAAAGAACGGATACTCTTTGTGAACGATTTTTTTACGAATCAGAAAAATCTCCGTTATTGTCTATTGAAACCAAAAGTCCGCTTAAGTTCTTCGATATTTTAGCTTTTTCAATTTCCTACGAATTAGATTATATTAATTTTTTTAAAATTCTAAAAAAAATCGGTTTATTGAATAAAGCTAATTTGCGTTCAGCCATGCCGCTGATTCTTGTGGGAGGAGTCGTGACTGCAAGCAATCATTTGCCGCTTTCTAAATTTAGTGATGTAATTTTTAAAGGGGAAGCAGAGGAATCTTTAGATTTTTTTATGGATAGATTGTCTGAGTTTACTTTAATAAATTCAAAGCAGAAAAAAATCCAGTTTTTTAATCAATTCCCGAAAACAAAAGGCGTGTATATTCCCAGCCAAAAACTCACTAGGGATATTCCGATAAGCTATTTAGAAGATGTAAATAAATTCCCGACAGCATCAAAAATCATTACCCCTGAGACTGAATTTTCAAATATTTTTTTAGTGGAAATTTCCCGGGGGTGTCCGCAGGGTTGTAATTTTTGTGTAACCGGGGCTGTGTATGCTAAATTCCGCCCCAGGAGATTAGAGATTTTAAAAAACCAAATTGAATTTGGTTTAAAGATAACAAAAAAGATCGGGCTTGTCGGTGCGGCGATAACAGAATATCCGCAGTTAAAACAACTTTTAAAATTTCTTAAAGAAAAAAATACAAAAATTTCTGTTTCTAGTCTGCGGGTTGAAAGTGTTATTCCAGAATTACTCACAGCATTAAGTGAGTCTGGGCAAAATGCAGTTACCTATGCTCCGGAAGCAGGTTCAGATAGATTAAGGCGATTTTTAAATAAAAAAATAACGAATAAACATATCATCGAAAAAATTAAATCAGCAAAAAAATGCGGTATAAAAAAATTAAAGTTATATTTTATGATCGGCTTACCACAGGAAAAAGCAGAGGATATTGAGAAAATAGTAGAATTAGTGAGAAAAGCTGCTTTAATTATGCCGGTTCGGGTTAATGTCGGGATTTTTGTGCCCAAGCCGCAGACTAACTTTTCAACATATAAAGTAGAAAAAAAATTTTTATTACTGAGTAAACTAAAAATCCTCGAAAAACAATTTAGAAAGCTTAAAAATGTAATTTTTAATAAGCCAAGTATTAAAGAAGCAATTCATGAATTCGAATTTTCCCACGCGGATGAGAACTTTTTTGATAACTATTTGAAAAATTTATAGTTATATCTTTTTTTTAATCTAAGTTAAGAATACCATTGTTGACAAAAGCCATAATTATATGGTAATATTTAACGTTACTTAACACATTATAAAACTTTATGTTAGAGGGCTAAATATGGGCAACAAATTGATTTTAGCTTTTGGAGTTTTAAGCCTGATTTTTTTAGTAATCATAATTAGTTCTCATAGTATATTTCATTACAATCATACAGTACAAGATCAGAAGGAAAAAGCCTGGGTTTTAGGCAATACCCTGGCAAAATCCCTGGAATTGCCCATGCTTGAGGGAAAAATGAACACACTTCAAGAAATGCTGGTTACGGTGGGAGAACTAGAAAATTTTGAAAGAGTTCATTTAACCGATGATCAAGGGATGATTCGTTATAGTTCAATTCCCGAAAGAATTAATACTCCGACAGGCTCAATAATCATTAAGCAAGCTTTAAAAGAAAGAAAATCTATTGGTAATTTTGAGCAGCGAGGTGATGATTATATTTTTAGCTTGGCTTTACCGATTTTAAATGAGCCGCGCTGTTATAACTGTCATGGTCAAAAAAAGGATATTTTGGGAGTTTTGCGTATCGGGATTGACTGGGCGCCAATGAAGAAAACACTTTCAAAGGTATTACAAAGAGATGTTTTTGTTTCCCTGATTTTTTATATCGTCATTATTTTACTCTCTTTTCTTTTTCAACGCCTTTATACAAATGCACAGATTGCACTAAATAGTTTTAAACAAGCCCAGGAGCAGTTAATTAAAACAGAAAAAATGGCGGCAGTAGGACAAATGGCCGCCGCAATCAGCCATGATTTAAGAAATCCTTTAACCGGCATAAAAATGGCGACCTATTATTTGAACAGCAAAATTGACGAAAATAATATTGAACAGCAGAATATTTTAAAGGATATTGAATTAGAAATTAATTATGCTAGTAATGTGGTAACTAATATTTTGACATATTCTCGGCCTACAGATTTAATATTTTCGCGCAGTAATATTAATAAAATTATTGAAGAAACAATGAATTTTATTCATTTGCAAAATCGTGATGCATCTTTTGAAATTATTAAAAATTACGACTTAAATTTACCGGAAATATTTATCGACAATAAACAAATAAAACAGGTAATTATTAATGTTATTTCGAATGCGATTCAAGCTATGCCGAAAGGTGGCCAGCTAAAAATAAGCACGCGGACAAATGGCAGTTTTATTGAAATTATTATTGAAGATTCAGGTGTGGGTATTCCCAAAAAAGTTTTAGAAAATATTTATACGCCGTTTTTTACAACCCGGGCTCGAGGAGTGGGGTTAGGATTGTCAATTGTCAGTAACATTGTTAAAAAGCACGGTGGGCAAACTCAAATAAGCAGTACTTTAGGCAAAGGAACAAAGTTTATAGTTAGATTGCCAATTTTTCAAGATATTGAAAATAAAAGGATGTTAGAACATGACAGTGAAGAAAGTTGATAAATTAATACAAACAGCAAAAAATCTGCAATCGTTATTAAAAGAGCTTATTTTCTGTATTGACGATATTAATGAAGTTCAGGCACAGGCGTTAGTGGCAGCCATTGATGAAAAATTTAAAATATCAGATAATAATTGTGATATAAATAGTTCTTCTTTGCGGTCAATGCATTCAGAACGTTTAGCAGCTATGGGGCAAATGGCCGCAGCGATTAGCCATGAGTTACGTAATCCTCTAAGCGGTATCAAGGTAGCGGCAGAATATTTAATGCGAAAATTTGCTACTCAACAGGATGCTATGGATATTATTAATAACATCCATAATGAAGTTATTTTTGCGAATAATATTATTGCTAATCTCCTGCAACATGCCCGCATTGGTAAACCAGTGCGGGAACGAGTAAATATAAAAAACTTGGTTGAAGAAGCAATTCTTGCAATTGCTCAGCAAGGGTCTTTTAATAACATAAAAATTAAAAGAAAGATTCAAGATAATTTGCCGCAGTTATTATTGGATCCGATGCAAATCAGGCAGGTTTTTATGAATCTTTTTATTAATTCTGCCGAAGCAATGATTGGCGGTGGAACATTAAACATTCGAATTGCAAAAAAAACGGATAAAGTTGTTATCCAAATAATTGATACAGGCTGCGGTATTGACCAGAACTGTTTAGATAAATTATTTGAGCCTTTTTTCTCAACAAAAATTAAAGGTATTGGGCTAGGGTTGGCGATTACGCGAGAAATTGTCGAAAATCATAATGGACAAATAAACGTTGATAGTAAAAAAGATAAGGGTACGATGTTTACAATATCTTTTCCCGTAAATATTAAAAAATAAAATAAACCTTAGGGAGAATACTGGTGTGGGTAAAAAAAAATCAAGGATACTAATTGTTGATGATGAAGTTGTCATCAGAGAGACGATAAAAAAAATTCTGGTAGATGAAGGGTTTGAGGTTTTAAGTGCCGAAAATGGAATATCAGCGTTTTCGATTGTTGAAAATAATGAGATTGATATTGCATTGTTAGATATAAGAATGCCGGATATCAATGGAGTTGAGCTGTTAGAGAAGATTAAAGTTGTCAACCCGGGGATAAAAGCAATAATGATGACAGGATATGAGGTAGAAAGTTTGGTTAATGATGCTTTTAGTCAGGGGGCGCATGCTTGTTTACATAAACCTTTTGAAATTAATAAACTGTTAGAAATTTTTGAAGAATTAGGTCCGAAAAATGAATAAACTAGAAAAAAAAGCAAAAATTCTGCTTGTTGATGATGAAGCTGTAATCAGAGAAACACTTTGTTCGATTTTAAAGGAAGATGGTTATGAAGTAATTACGGCAAAAAGTGGACATGAAGCAGTTAATTTAAGCGGCAAATCCCATTTGGATATCGCAATTATTGATCTAAAATTACCGGATGTTGACGGAACTTTTGTTTTACACAATATAAAAAAGCACAATCCTAATATTTGCGCAATTTTAATTACGGCTTATCCCACAACCGAATCGGCAATTCGAGCGGTTCAAGAAGAAGCTTATGAATATATCACAAAGCCGTTTGATATCGGACATGTAAAACTGGTGATCAAGCGGGGGTTAGAAGAAAAAAGATTGGAGCAGGAAAACAAAAAATTATTAGTTAGTTTAAAGAGTGAAAAGCAAAAACTTCAAACAATGCTTCAAATTGGCCATGCAATGAGTTCAATTTTAAACCTGGATGAATTAGTTGATTTCATTGTCAGAAAAATTGCGGATGTATTACAAGCGAAAATATGTTCTTTAATGCTTTTGGACGAAGAAGAATTTTTAGTAATCAAGGCGGCAGTGGGTTTAGACGAATTAATTATGAAAACAACCAGAATTAAACTGGGAAGTTCGATCAGCGGCTGGGTGGCTTTAAATGGCGAGCCGGTTTTAGTTACCGACATTGAAAATGATTTAAAATTCGGACGTACAAATTTGCCTAAATACCAAACAAAGTCTTTGCTTTGTATTCCGCTTAAAGTTAAGGATAATGTTTTAGGGGTAATTAATATTGCGGATAAAATAGTCCCTCACCAGGAAAATACATTTACGGAAGAAGATTTAAAATTTCTTGCGGTTGTGTGCAATTATGCGGCAATTGCAATTGAAAATGCACAGCTTTACGGCGAAGTTAAAAATTTAGCAATTACAGATGGATTAACAAGTTTATTTAATCACCGCTATTTTCAAACCCATCTTGGTTCTGAAGTTAGCCGTGTACAGCGTTATCCGCATCCGTTATCTTTAATTATGTTTGATATTGATTCTTTTAAACAATTTAACGATACTTATGGCCATCCGATGGGAGATGCGGTGTTAAGTCAAATCGCTAAGGTTATCAAAAGTAAAGTACGTAAAGTAGATATTCCTTGTCGTTACGGAGGAGAAGAATTTGCGATAATTCTTCCAGAGACTAAACTTTCAGAGGCAGTCATTGTTGCGGAGAAAATTAGAAAATCAGTCGAAGAATTAAGATTTGATGTCGGCAAAGGTACTCAGAAAAAGAAAATGACACTAAGCGGTGGCGTTGCCGGGTTTAAATCCGGCATGAGTAAAGAAGAATTTGTGCAAAATGCAGATGAATCACTTTATGAGGCTAAGGATAAAGGCAAAAACAGAATTTGTGTACATTAAAAATAACTTAAATATTAAAAATGGATGTTTTAGAACGTTTAGAAAATCTTAAGAGAAAAATTAGTGCTACGGCAGCTAAAGCAGGTAAAACAAGTGATAGTATTCAGCTTGTCTGTGTCATTAAGCAGGCGAAGATTTCGGACATTATAAAAGTTATTAGATCCGGTTATGTTAATCTTGCGGAAAATAAAGTCCAAAGTTTACAAGAAAAATATTCATTGCTTAAAGATAATTTAAGTCCGGATGAATTTTCTCAAATTATTTGGCATTTAATTGGGCATTTACAAACAAATAAAGTCAAACCTGCGCTAGATTTGGTAAGCATGATCCAGTCAGTTGATAGCCTACACTTGGCTGAGCGGATCAGTAGGCAGGCACAAAAAATAAATAAAAAGATTGATATTCTGGTACAAGTTAATATATCTTGCGAAGAATCAAAATTCGGGATTGAAATTAGTGACGTTACTGATTTTATTCTCAAAATCATTAACCTGCCGGGTATTAATATCAAAGGGCTAATGGGGATTGGTCCGTTTGTTGAAGATGCGGAACAAACGCGGGGGGGGTTCCGCAAATTAGCCGAAGTTTTCAAACAAACCAATAAAATCCTGGAAGCACGCGGTAATTTTTCTTTGACAGTTTTATCTCTAGGGATGAGTAATGATTATTTGGTAGCGATAGAAGAAGGTTCGAATATGTTAAGGATAGGAAGTGAAATTTTTAAAGATTAAGTTAAGGGGGAATAATGTGAATAATAATAATGTAGGAATGATTGGGGCGGGGAATATGGGAGAAGCCTTAATTCGGGGTTTAAAAAAGCAAAATAAATTTAATATTTATGTTACGGAAAGTAATTTGAACCGTTTAAAACAAATTGTTCAAAAATACAAAGTAAAAAAAATCGAATTAGAACAATTGACAAATCTTTGTAAAATCATTATTATTTGTGTTAAACCACAGGACTTAGATTCGGTAATGAGTAAGTTAGAAAGTGAAGTGAACTCTCAGCAAACAGTGATTTCTATTGTTGCGGGTGTGAGCACTAAATTTATTGAAAAATCCTTAAAATCTAAGCCAGCTGTTATCCGGGTTATGCCGAATATGCCAGGAATGATCGGCGCAGGTATTAGCGGATATTGTTCAGGAAAGTATGTAAAAGCAAATACGGCAAAATTGGTGCATTCAATATTTTCAGGTTTAGGCAAGGTTGTTAAGGTTCAGGAAAGTAAAATGAATGCGATTACTGCAGTTAGCGGTAGCGGACCGGGATTTTATGCTTATATTACGGATGCGATGATTGAGGCAGGCCAAAAGTCCGGACTGAGCAAAAATGAGGCAAAATTATTTGCGGTAACCGCAATGGTTGGTACAGGCTCATTGTTAGCAATGGAGAGTGCGCTAACTCCATCAGAATATGTAAAAAAAGTGGCATCTAAAGGTGGCACTACAGAAGCAGGATTAAAAATTTTTAAGAAAACGAAACTTAAAGAAATAGTAAAAAAAGTGATTAAAGCGGCAACAAAAAAAGCAAAGGAGTTAAATAGAGAGAAGCGATGAATAAAGGACTCGATTACAAACCAACTATAAATCTACCGAAAACTGAGTTTTCCATGAAAGCTGATTTACCGAATAAAGAACCAAGCGTGATGGAAAAATGGCAAAAATTAGATATTTATGGCAGTATTATTAAAAAAACAAAATATTTCCCTAAATATATATTACATGACGGGCCGCCTTATGCTAACGGTAATATTCATATTGGACATGCGTTAAATAAAATTCTAAAGGATATTATTATTAAATACAAAATATTACAGGGGTTTTATTCGCCTTATGTTCCGGGATGGGATTGTCATGGTTTACCGGTGGAACATCAATTATTTAAAAAATTAGGTAAACGTAAAGATGAGATTCCGCAAGTGGAATTTAGGGAAAAAGCACACGATTTTGCTGTAAAATACGTAGAAATTCAAAAAGAGGAATTTAAACGCCTGGGTGTTTTTGGTGACTGGGATAATCCCTATCTTACTTTATCCCATGAATATGAAGCAGCAATTATTCGGTCATTTGGGTCTTTAGTTGAGAAAGGTTATGTCTATAAAGGGACAAAACCGGTAAATTGGTGTTCAAGCTGTGAAACTGCTTTAGCCGAGGCAGAAGTTGAATATGATCAGCATAGTTCGCCGTCAATTTTTGTGAAATTTCCGGTAATTAACCCGGAAGTTATCCCGGAATTTGTGTCGCGGCAAGAGGAAAAACTTTTTTTACTTATTTGGACAACAACACCCTGGACATTATTCGGGAATGTGGCTTGTGCAGTACATCCTGATTTTGATTATGTTTTAGTAAAAATTGAAAAAGAAATATTAGTAATTGAGAAAACTCTTTGTCCTTCAGTTTTAGAAAAAGCGGGGATAAGTAATTATAATATATTAGCCCAAATACGAGGGGCAAAGCTGGAAAAAATAAAATATAACCATCCCTTGGGGTTAAGGCAGGGCAGGGTTGTTTTTGCGGATTATGTTTCTTGCGAAGATGGTTCAGGAATTGTGCATACAGCACCGGGTTATGGAACAGAAGATTTTTTAACAGGGAAACGCGATAATCTTGATGTAATTATGCAAGTTGATGGTAAAGGAGTTTTTTTTAACGATACTCCTTTAGTTGGCGGGATGCATGTTTTAAAGGCAAGTAAAACGAGCATTGAAAAATTACAGGAATTAGGGATGCTTTTAACACAAGGAAATATCAGTCATTCTTATCCGCATTGCTGGCGTTGTAAAAAGCCGATTATTTTTAGAGCTACAGAACAATGGTTTTTAAATATTGATCACAAAAATTTACGTAAAAATATTCTCAAAACAATAAAAAATATTAATTGGATTCCTGATTTTGGTGAAAACAGAATTGCCAGCATGGTTGAAAATCGTCCGGATTGGTGTCTTTCCCGGCAAAGACTCTGGGGAGTGCCGATCCCTGTTTTTTATTGTAAAAATTGCAATACCGCAGTCTTAGACAGCCAAGTGATTGAAAGTTTTGCTAAAATTGTGGAAAAAGAAGGAACAAATAGCTGGTTTAAGCGAGAAATAGGGGAGATTTTGCCGAAGGGATACACCTGCTTAAAATGCAAGGGAAACGAATTTATAAAAGAAAATGATATTTTGGATGTTTGGTTTGATTCAGGGGTTAGCCATCAAGCTGTACTTAAATTGAAAGGATTAGGGTATCCGGCGAATTTATATTTAGAAGGCTCGGATCAACATCGAGGTTGGTTTCAGGCGGCGCTAATTACAGCCATGGCAATTGATGAATGTGCTCCTTTTAAAGAAGTCTTAACACACGGGTTTACCGTAGATGGCCAAGGTAAAAAAATGTCTAAATCCCGGGGTAATGTGATTTCTCCGCAGCAAGTTATTAATAAGTTAGGAGCGGATGTTTTACGCTTATGTATTGCTTCGAGTGATTATAACGATGATGTCAGAATGTCTGAGGAAATTTTAGCTCGCGTAAGCGAAAGTTATCGAAAAATTCGTAATACGCTTAAATTTACATTAGGCAATTTATTTGATTTTGATCCGGGCCAGCATAGTTTAAACTATGCTGATTTAATGGAAATCGACCAGTGGGCATTATCCTCTTTGCATACTTTGATAAAACAAGTTACTAATGCCTATGATAAGTTCGTTTTTCATCAAGCTGTAAAGTTAATTTATAATTTTTGTACTGTACAGATGAGTTCTTTTTATTTAGATGTTTTAAAAGACAGATTATATACTTTTGCCACTAATTCTAAACAAAGACGTTCAGGGCAAACAGTTCTTTATGAACTGCTTTTAACGATTGCTAAGATTGTTGCTCCTGTATTATCATTTACAGCTGAGGAAGCATACAGTTTTATTCCCGGGGAAAAACAAGAAAGCATTTTTTTAACAGAATGGCCGCAGTTTCAAGAAAAGTTTGTAAATAAAGAGCTTAATAATGTTTGGAAATTTATTTTAGACTTACGTAATTGTGTTTTAAAATCACTGGAAGAGGCTAGGGCAGCAAAATTAATTGGTAATGGTTTAGAGGCAAAGGTGATAATCATTGCTTCCTCAGACAAAAAGCAGGTAACAAATGTCTTAAATAAATATTTAGGACAATTAGCCAGTATTTTTATTGTTTCGCATGTTGAGCTGAATTTGGATATTGACAGGGAAGGTTTACCGGTATATAATGTGGACTTCTTTAAGGATAATAAGATTGCCGAGACAGCCTCAATAAAAGTTATTATTGAGAAGGCCCAAGGAAGAAAGTGTATTCGATGCTGGAATTATTCTCTAACAATTGGAAAAAATGCACAACATCCAGATATTTGTAGCCGTTGTTGCGAGAACATTACCGGTTTTAAGTTTTAATTGTGCCAATTTTTTGTTATAATTTATACACTTGAATTACAGCCAGAGAAAGGAGCAGGAGAAAAGTGAACAAGAAGGAATCCAAAGAATTCAGAGAAATATTAGTTGAGCTGAGAGAAAAAATTACGGAAGAGATGAAACAAATCGGGGGCGGAAGCCTGAAAAAATCACAACGTGATGCAAGTGGTGATTTATCTGCATATACTTTTCATATGGCTGATGTTGCTAGTGATAGTTTTGAAAGAGAGTTGTCTTGGGATCGCGCTAGTGTCGAACAAAAAGTCTTATTTCATATTGATGATGCGCTACAGAGAATTGAAGAAGGCATTTATGGCAAATGTGAAGCTTGCCAAAAAAAAATTGCTAAAGAAAGACTGAAGGCAATTCCTTACGCTACACTTTGCCGGCATTGTAAAGAAGAAATTGAAAAAAATAAATCTTGACCCCGCAGCTTTTTTTATCGTAAACATTATATTAAGTGCTTCTTTTGTTTTCCTGGACCAAGTTTCTAAATTTGTAGCATTAAGATTGCTTAATCAAAATCAGAGCATTCCGCTTATAAAAGATTTTCTTCACATAACTTTAGTTTATAATACTGGTTCTGCTTTTGGGTTGTTGCGTAATCAAAACTGGATTTTAACTTATATTTCTATCCTGGCAATTATATTTATTCTTTGGCTTATGGTTCGGCAGCCTCAATTTAAATCCCGCATTTATTTACAATTTTGGCAATTTGCTTTACTTCTAATTTTAAGTGGTGCAACTGGAAACCTAATTGATCGTATATATCGGGGATTTGTTGTTGATTTTATTGATGTTAGAATTTGGCCAATTTTCAACCTGGCGGATACGATGATTACTTGCGGAGTATTTTTACTTATTTTAATATTGTTTAATAAAAAGGCGTTTGAATAATTATGCATCCGATTTTATTTCAAATTGGGCCGTTTACAGTATATTCTTATGGGTTTATGGTTGCATTGGGGACCCTTATTGCTACTTTTTTAGCGGCCAGGCATGGGGCGCGTAATGGAATTGATTTTGATGATATTGTTGATTTAATATTCTGGGTTGTTGTCTGGGGGCTTATCGGGGGAAGATTACTATATGTTTTTTTAAATATGACAGATTATCGTGATAATTTTTTTGAAATTTTAAAAATTTATAAAGGCGGACTTGTTTTTCATGGCAGTTTAATTTTTGGCCTAATCAGTGCTCTGGTTTTTATTAAACAACATCAACTCTCATTTTTTAAGGTTATGGACCTGGTTATACTGTATGTGCCTCTGGCGCATGCTTTTGGCCGAATCGGCTGTTTTTTAAATGGCTGTTGTTTTGGCCGTCCGGCTGGTTTTGGCTGGGGAGTTATTTTTCCGCATCATTTTATCCGGGTGCATCCGACACAAATTTATTCAGCATTATTATTATTAGCTATATTCATAATTTTGCTGGTAATTGATAGAAAAAAGAAGTTTAACGGAGAAATTTTTTGTGCTTATCTTATTCTTTATGGACTGATGCGGTTCTTTATCGAATTTTTAAGAGGTGATAATCCTGTTGTAATTAGTTTTTTGAGCCTTTTTCAATTTATAAGTATTTTTTTGTTTTTCTTAGGGGTAGGGCTTTATATATATCTGGCAAGAAAAAGTAAAAAAAGAAAAAATATTGAATAAAAATTATAAATTTAAAGTTGATTTAATCCATGCAAACCAAAGAATTGATAAATATTTAGGAGAATGTTTATCACAGGATTTTTCGCGTTCTGAAATTAAAAAACTAATTTTACAAAAATGCGTTTTACTGAATAAAAACACGATAAAGCCGCACCAAAAAGTTAAACCTACCGATATTATTGAAGTTATTGTTCAAGATAACTTATCTGAAAAAAATATTTTGCCGGTAAAAATTCCCGTAAATATTATTTATGAAGATGGTTATTTATTAATAATTAATAAACCTGCAGGTATGGTTGTGCACCCGGCAGCCGGACATTTTAATGATACATTAGTGAATGCTCTCCTTTATTATAATAAAAAATTATCTGATATTAACGGTAGTTTAAAATTAGGGATTGTCCACCGTATTGATAAGGACACATCCGGTTTATTGGTAATTGCTAAAGATAATAAAAGCCACAGATTTTTAGCGGATGAGTTTAAAACACATAAAGTTAAAAAGGTATATATCGCAATAGTGCACGGACTCGTAGAACATGATCAGGGGCAGATTAATGCACCAATTGCGCGTAGCTGTTTTAACCGAAAAAAAATGAGTGTACAATTTAGTTCGCCAAAGGAAGCTTTAACAGAATATCAGGTTCTAAAAAGATCAGAAGGTTTTAGTGTTGTTAAACTTTATCCTAAAACGGGAAGAACACATCAGATTCGGGTTCATATGGCTCATTTGGGGCATCCTTTAATTGGGGATGTTATTTATGGGGGAAAGATAATTAATGCTCAATTAAACCGGACGGCATTACATGCGCATATTTTAGGGTTTAGGCATCCGGAATCAAATAAATTTGTTGAATTTGAAGCCAGCCTGCCACAAGATATGGCACAATTTATTAGTAACATTTAACCTTCATGCATTTTATTGATAAATGTGATTGCAGATGCTATAATTAATACTATAACTGATAGTAAAAGTGTAAGTTAAGTAAGTTTATATTTTTCAAAAAGGAAAATTAAAAATGAAGGCACGCAATGTTATGGAAGATATTGTGAAAAAATATCTTAGTGAAATGTGGGAAAGGCGTTTTGATATTTGTACCTGCGATATTTGCCGCCAGGATATTTTAGCTTATGTTTTATCGCGTTTGCCGGCTAGATATGTAACTACGGATTCAGGGGCAATGCATGCGATTGTGGATCAAATTCAAGTTGAGGAATCATCACTGGTTTTAAAAGAAATTGTTGTGGCCATAAAATTAGTTAATGAAAGACCGCGGCATGAAATAACACAAGACCGTGAAGAAGCTTATCGTCTATTGATTAATCAAATAAAAATTGACAGAGGAGTTGATTTTTCTCATTATCGAGATAGAGTGTTAAAACGGAGAATAGCTTTACGGATGAGAGCAAGAAAAGTAAATTCTTATGCTGAGTATTTACAAGTACTGATGCATGTTCCTGATGAATATGAGAAACTCTTTGAGGTATTAACGATTAATGTTTCATCTTTTTTCCGGGATCAGGAAGTCTGGGACATGTTGCGGGAAAAAATTCTTCCGGATATTATCGCTAATAAAAAAAATGAGACTGGCTATAAGAAAATTAGAATTTGGAGCGCGGGGTGTGCGCACGGCGAAGAGCCCTATTCTTTGGCGATACTGCTTTATGAATTATTAGAAAAAGAAAATGAAAAAATTAAAGTTGAAATTGTGGCAACGGATATAGATAAAGAAAGTTTAAAATTAGCAAATCAAGCCCAATATGAAAGATACAGTTTAAAAAATGTTAATGAACAATATTTACAAAGATTTTTTATTCCGGTTAAAGATAAATTTCAAGTTGTTCCGCACGTAAAAGAAATGGTTAAAATAAAACAGGGCAATTTAATCCACGACCCAGGCATTGATGGCGTAGATATGGTTATTTGTCGTAATGTTTTTATTTATTTTAACCGTAGTTTACAAGAACATTTAATTATGAAATATTACGATGCCCTTGTGAATCGCGGGTATTTTGTTATGGGTACTTCAGAGAATTTAATGGGAGAGGCCCGGGAAGTTTTTGATTCTGTTGATGCGATTTGCCGAATTTTTCAAAAAAAACAAGTAGTTGACTCATAGCCTGAGGTTTATTATAATTAAATAAAAGGCAATAATTAAATTAAGCGAGGTACTTAATGTATAGCAATAAAAGAAAATTTGCCCGTTTTGATTCTGTGATTGATGGGACTTTTCACCTTAATGAGACTAATACATCTGGGCAAATGATCATGACAAATTTTAGCCGGGATGGTTTTAAAGCGTCATTAAATATGCCGATTGTGCCGGGAAAAATAATCCAATTTGAGATGCGATTTCCGGGAAATTTAATGCCGATTTTTACTCAGGGTAAGGTTGTTTGGCTGCGTAATAAAAATAAAGATATGACCTATGGTTTTGATGTGGGTATTAAGTTATTAGAAATTGATTCATTGCAAGCACAGCAAATCATGGAAAATAGTTTTAAAAACTGGCAATTTAAACAAATTGCTGATTATGCTTTATACCGTGGGTATTATGCTAAAAAATTTCCTGAGCAATATTTTAAGCTTACCTTCTTAATGCCCAGTTTATTTTTGATTTACATTATCCTGGGAGCAATTGTTTCCCTTTTTAATCATCAAATAGCATTAATTTATTCTTTGAACTTAACAATTTATGCCTTAGCTATTTTTTTATCAACGATCAGCCAGTTAATCAGCACCAACAAAGTAAGATTATTTCTAGGTAAAATCAGATTAATTTTTCCTATTTGCCTGGAAAAAGTAGCAATGCATATTAGCTATGGGTTTTTTTTCCTCATAGGTATATTTTCAAAAAATCTGCCTAAAAATAACTGACCGCCATTATTAATCCTTATCCTGAGCAGGGAAATACCAAAGACACAAGATACAGACTGCAGAACCTGCAATTACGCTGCCGGATACCTATTTTGTTGTTAACTTAAGATATACTTTCAACAGATGTTCAGAAAAATATACATTAAAATTTTAGGATAACTTATTTTGTATTTTTGCTATTTTTTTAACTAGTTGAATTATAATATGTTATGTTATTTTTAAAAAACAGACATTTTGGCACAGAATATGCTAAAAAATAATCACGTAGTATCCTATCTACTTAATTTAATTTTTAAATTAAGCTGTAGATATAGGGAATACTGATAATTTAGGGGAAGGGGTTATTTACTGTGATTGATTATAACCGATATAAAGAGGAAGTTATTTATGCAGGGACTGATGAGTATCCAGTGCGTGTGGATACTCTGACGAACAAAGTTATTGAAGCTTATGTCCGGGGTAAATGGATCAGCACAAAGTATTATTCGATTTGGCAAGAGTATTATGATGCTCAGAAAACTGTGCGGGAAGAAAGAACTAAGCTTTTTTAATGAATTTTAATTTTAGGTATTATATACACATAAAATTGTGTATTTTGGGATAGCGCGGTTACTCCGCAGAAGCTATCCTTTTTTTGTTTATTAAATAATAGAAAAATTTTAATAATTTTGCTATAATTTTATCAATGAAAAAATGTGTTGCTTATACTGATATTAAATTAGTAAAATTTTTTTTGTTTTTTGACTTAATAGTTTTTATATTTATATTTAGTTCTAATATTTTTGCTCAAGAAACTTCTCCGGTTAAATTCACAATTTCGGACAAGATTTTAGGAGGAGGGGATTGGCAGGCAACGTGCCTTTTAAATAAATTAAAATTTAATGTTAACGATGATTTAACGTTAACTATAAATCTCACCATAAATTCTCGCGAATTTTTAAAATATAGGGATAATTTAAAAGAATTAAAGCTTATTCTTTCGGCGGAACGGATTTTTGATTCTCAAGGAAGGCCGCATTTAATAAATAATAATTTTATGTCTACGGTTCTAACGCCAAGCGGCATGCCAATAGAATCATTTTCTTGGACTGGGGCCGGGACTAAACAAACTATTTTTCCGAAAAGACATAACTTTACGGATATATGTTTATCGAAGTTAAAACACGAAATTGATTTTTCAAAAAATATTATAACCCTGAAGTATGAAGTTAAGAAAAAAATCCCTTTCGATTTACCAGAAGGCTATTATCGGTTTCAATTAGATATTCGGGCTGCTTATGCTCAGGAAAATGATCAGACAGTAGAAGATAGGTTAACATTGATTGGCCGATTGCGGCTTAAGCCTGAACAATATACACATATTCCTTTTCATGATCAATTGCCATTTTCTCAAAAAGCATACACATTACCGGTTTTTAGAGTAGGCAATCCAAAAGCGCCTAAAATGATTTGGTCTTTGTTTACGGATCAAATTTTTATGGGAACACAGGGGATCATAGCTGAAGAAGATAAACTTTATTTTAAAATCAGCCCACGTCATAGTATTTCGGATCGTTTTATTATTCCTTTAAACAAAACACTAAATTTAGAACCAGATTTTCCCACATTGTTTCTGGATCGCGCGCAAGTTTCTTTTGTTGAGCCGATTCTGCCTTTTTGTGTGCCGATACCTTTGGATTATAAAAGCGGTGAATTTTCTGTTAAAATCTTGACCCCAAAGGGAAAACAGGAAGATTTAGGAAAAAGTTTTTTTAAACAAGAATCTTTGACCGGAGCAAGTTCGGGGACAGACAAATACCAGTACTGTTTTAATCAATATGGTAAATATGAAATAGAGTTAACCGGTGGGATTAACGATATCTGGGGTAATAAATATCAAGGCGGAGGTAAGTATTTTCTCTGGGTTGCGAACCGATTGAGTTTTGCCACGAGTGTGAAGCCCGGCGCACCTTTTGAAGTCGGAGATTCTTACCCTAGTTCTGTTTTTATTCATCCCCCAGTTCCCGCTCAAGTTAAAATTGATTTAAGTCAATATATAAACTCAAATAAAGAAAATGTTGAAAATTGGCAACTAAAAGGACAAGCTAATCGTTTTGGATATTTTTGCACTAAGGAAAAAATAACTTTTAAAAATCCCGGAGAGTATTTTGTCCGGATAAGTGCGGATTATACAGACAGTCACGGAACTTTGTGGATTGGTAATCAGGTGGGCGCTTGTGTAATTGCTCCGATTAATTCAAAATTAATTGTACACGGTAAAAAATTTAAACGCCCTTTTGATTCTTTTAGTGTACCTAAAGCTAGGTTTAATTTGCAGGATGAAGGCCGTTTTTATCAAGATGAACAGCTTGAACCGGAAACAATAGATCACACAAATTGTATTAATTTACCATTACCTTATTACAGCGGAGACGTAATGTTTATTGCCAGCACTCCGGATAGTGCTAATGCTATTGATGCTACTCTTACTGCAGAGGTATCCGGAGAGGATTTAAAAACTCTTTTTGAAAATAATGCTTATAACTATGATTTTCCGGAAAAGATAAAACAGCAGTCATATTTTTTTGCCTCAGCGATTCGTCCCGGTATAGTAACCCGTACTTTTATTGCGGATTCGACGATGATTTTTCGAGACTCCTATTGGCCGACTTCTCCGGCTTTTAATACTTTTGGCAATCAATTTAACACTAGTTTATATGGTGATTATCCCCAGGATATATATCGTTTTATGGGAGGATTTGTTTATAAAAATTTAGAAGAAAATATTATAGATTATGGTATTTATGCCTCAATGGCAATTATTCTGCCAAAAGGTTCTTATGCAAATCGCATAGTTGCTCCGTTAAGTGAGCCGTTAATTGAGGTTAATGGCCGGGAATTTTCTATTTTTGAAGCCGGAGCTCCGTCTCAAGGAGTAATTTATGAGACCGGGGATTTTTTGGGTATCGGAGGTATGGTCTTCCCCCCCATTGCGGATATAAATTGCACAAAAAAGATTATATATCCGGATGGCCAAGAAAAAATTTCACAAGGAATTAGTAATAAAATCGGAATTTTGAAAATGACTCCATCGGTTTTGGTTGCAGATCAGCCGGGAATTTATAAGATTCAGCAAAAATGCTGGCATAATGATAAAACCGGTGATGTGTTAGGAACTAGTGATGGAACCTATAATATTTATGTAGATGATCGAAACACAAAAAAATATTTTCATTTTAAAAATCCCCGGTATTTTTATTTTGATGCCAAAACAGGATTAGATATTAAAGCTGCAGTTTCGCGTGAGATCCAAAACCCTAAAATTACTTATAGCATTATAATGCCGGGATGTGTGATGGATGAAGGGACACTGCCGGTTGAAAATTATGCGTTTGGTTATAAATTTATGCCGCAGGAATTTAATATTCAATTTCCTAATTATGATTTTTATGATTTTCCAGATAAAAATACCCCGAGTTATGTAAGATTACCGGATCTTGATAAATTTAATCCCGAAAATATTAAACTTGTTGACTTAGTAATGATGACCTTTTTTTTAGAAGGTACGGATAAAAATACGCAGGAAAATATATATGATGTTTCAACAATAATGCTCAGAGGCAATAAAGTTTTTATTAAGGCATACAATAATGATTATTAATATTTTAAAATTTTTATATAAAATTATATTTACTTTTCATATGGCGTTGATTTTGTTTATTATTTTAGTTGTTTTGCTTGTTCCTAAAATGAAGTTTCAGTTTTCATTCTCATCAAATCATGATTTTATTAAACAAAATTGTTACAGTTGTCATGATTTAAAGCGAATTTTTTACTTTCAAAAAACTAAAGAGCAATGGCATAATACTGTAAAAAGGATGCGGGATAAAACTGCCGCAGAAATACCTGAAGAGAAGCTTAAAAAAATAACAGAGTTATTAGCTGATAATTACGGAGTTGATCGAGAAAAATTATTTAAGCAATTGTGCATTAAATGCCATTCTCAGATTAATAAAAAGGAACTTTTATATGTTAAGCAAACAAAAGAGGATTGGAAAAATGCAATAGAAAGAATGCGCTGGCGATTTAATTTTCTGATTGGAGCAGATCAGGCAAAAGAGATTTACAAATATTGGACGGATCTAAAAAATAATGCCAATTTAGAATTAGATGATAAAAATCAAGACCAAAACAAAATTGTTTTTGAAAAGAAGTGTCTGCGTTGTCATACATACAGGTTTATTAAAAATCCGCCGCGTTTAAAACAAGAGTGGGAAGGTATTTTCAGCCGGATGCGGCTTAAATATAGCAGTTGGATAACGCAAGAGGATAATCAAAGCATAAAAAGTTATATTTATAATAAAAAGAACAAATTTTTAATACAAAATTAAAACTTTTCTAAATCAACCAGGGCAATCAAAAGGAAAACAGAGCCATGCCCAGAGAACGCATTACGCGAAGGCAGAAAAACTTACCTCGTTTATTAAGAGAGAAAAAACAAACTCAAAAAGATAAAATAAAAAATTTAAAAATTAAATAATAAACTGATAACTAAAAATTTTTATAGATTAGGATTAAAAGTGAGAAAAATTAATGAAACTTTCTATAATTGTACCTGTATATAATGAAGGGCAAACTTTAAGAATATTATTGGATAATATAAAAAATATTGATTTAGGCGAAGTAGAAAAAGAAATAATTGTGATTGATGATTGTTCTGAAGATAGTTCGCAAAAAATATTGTTAGAGGAAAATTCAAAACAGGTAACCAAATTTTTTCATTCTCACAATCAAGGCAAGGGGTTTGCCATAAGGCAGGGGATAAAGATTGCTAGAGGCGATTATGTTTTGTTTCAGGATGCCGATTTAGAATATAATCCGCAGGACTATATAAAGTTGATTCAGCCCATAATTGATCAAAAAGCAAAAATTGTTTATGGATCGAGATTAAGTACCCAAAAAACAAAATTTAAACTGTTATATTTATTTGCTAATAAATTTCTTACTTTTTTAACAAATTTAATCTATAAAAGTTCTCTGACCGATATGGAGACATGTTATAAACTTGTGCCTTTAAAAATACTCAGGGAAATAAATTTAAATGCAAATGGATTTGAAATAGAAGCAGAAATTACCGCTAAAATATTGCGGCGGGGTTATGAGATAGTGGAAGTTCCCATCAACTATACTGCGCGCTCAAGGCGCCAGGGCAAAAAAATTAATTTTTTTGATGGGATAAAGACAATCCATATGCTGGTGAAGAGTAAATTTAAAAATATATCATGAAATTTTTGGGTAATTTGAAATATTTAGTAGAAAAAAATAAGAAACTAATAGTTTTCTTATTTTTTGTGATATTTTTTTAATGAGTTTGAATATTTCGCAAGACTATAGCATTCCTTTGAAGTAATTCATTAAAGCTATGCCAGGTAAAATTAAAAGCGGCATGAAATAAAAATAGAAAAAGTAGAAGATATAAGAATTTTTTTTTACTTTGAAAAATCATATAGACGCATATGTTTTACTCTGAGATATTCCTGTCCAGACTACGGTATTGGATTGCCTCGGATATATGATCGGGGGAAATATTTTCCATGCCGGACAAATCAGCAATAGTCCTGGCCACCTTTAAAATCTTATCATATGCTCTGGCGGATAACCCCAGCTCATCAATGGCCATTTTTAAAAGGTTTTTTGATTCGTTATCAATATTACAATACTTTTTAATTTGCTTATGAGACATATAAGCATTGGCAAAAATGTCGTCTTTTTTAAAACGCTTAAACTGAATCGTTCGTGTTTGATTAACACGTTTTCTGATTTGTTCTGAAGATTCAGTTATTGGCTCATCAATGAGTTGTTTATAATTGATCGGGGGCACTTCGATATGAATGTCAATCCTGTCTAATAATGGCCCGGATATTTTCGCACGGTATTGCTCAATACGGTAGGGCGTACACCGGCAAACTTTTGTCGGATGAGTAAAAAACCCGCACGGACAAGGATTCATAGCACAAACCAGCATAAAACGGGCTGGAAAACTAACCGTTCGCGCGGCACGGGAAACAGTAACAAATCCGTCTTCCAATGGCTGCCTTAAGGCTTCCAGTACATTACGGTTAAACTCAGGCAGTTCATCTAAAAAAAGAATTCCATGATGTGCTAAACTAACTTCTCCGGGCCGAGGATTTGAGCCGCCGCCAACTAACGCAATATCACTGGTTGTATGGTGCGGAGCACGAAAAGGCCGGGTTCCGATTAGAGCCTGATTGGCTTTAAGTAATCCGTTAATACTATAAATTTTTGTGGTTTCCAGTGATTCATCCAAACTAAGCGCAGGAATAACTGTTGGGATTCTTTGTTTAACTCGTAATGATTTGATGATTCTATTTCTTTCTGATATTCTGCTAAACATAGTAAATCAAAATCTCCCTTTAGTTCTATGTCCCAACCTGTTGTTTCATTATAACCTAACACGATTTCATTGACAATAAGTCTTATGAGCTTATCTTTTTCCTCTTTAGAATTGAAATTATCTAAATTCTTACTCATTGCAATCAGTATCTTTTCTAATTCTTTAATTTTCAAAGAGAAATGTTGTTTATCTGATAGTCTAGTTTTTAAAATTTTAGTTTGCTTTTCAAATTCTAATTTCTTAACCCTATGTTCCTCTGAAAGTTCGTCTAACATTTTTTCACTAAATTTTCCAGAAGCATATTGGGTAAGTAGTCTTTTGATAGCATTATCACAAAAATTAATTTCCTTTTCCAATGATAAAATTTTGGTTTCTATTTCTAATTTATTAACAAAGCTGTTGTTTTCATGATGTGAAATAGCTGATTTGAGAGTATCTTTAGACTTCATCAATTGGCAAATAACAAACCAAACCTTATTAAATAGTAAATCCGCATTTATTGGGGGTAAATCACATTTTTTGTTATCAGGGTGGTATTTAAACTCTTTTCTAATATATCGGTTATAACAAGCATAGCTTTTATGCCAATAGGATTTCTCGCCATATTTTTTCCTGTCAATCCAAGATATTCTGCCAATAACATGCTTACCACATCTGGAACATGTTAAAAGATTTTTTAATGGTATGAACTTATTGGGGATACTTCTTCTGTGTGTTGCTCTTCTGTTTTCTTTAAGCTTTCTCAAAAGTAAGTCCCTTTTTTGTTTTGTGATTAAAGAGGGAATAGAGACACCTGTAATGCCATTTTTATCGTTATCTTTGCCAAGGTAGAAGGGATTATGGAATATTCCTAAAAGTGTATGGTTTTGCCAATGTAATATTCGTTTTCTTTGGAAATTTTGACCCTCTCTAGCTGTGGGGATTCCTATCCTGTTTAGCTCCAAACAAATATCTCTTGCAGATTTACCTTCTAAATACCAATCAACCATTTTGTGATATATTTTTGCCTTTTCCTCGTCTATCTCAAAACATCTACGTTTTCCTTTAGTAACTGTTTTATATCCATAAGGTAACATATGTCCTGTGAAATAGCCTTCTTTTTTGAGATTTCGCTTTGCTTTTACTCTTCTTTCAATATCCTCAGAAGTTTGTTTGCCTGTGACTGTTGAGTATATCCCTAACATCATTTTGTCGCTACCATTTTCTAAATCATAAATTTTATTGCCAACAATTAGCTGGGTTATCTTTTTACCATAAAGCAAATGTTGAATAAATTCACCTCTTACAAATTCATTCCTACTTAATCTTTCCATATTCCAATACGCTGGAATATCTCCCTCTTGTAGAGAGTCTAAAATATCAAGTAAATCAGGTCTATCTTTTAAAAATTTGGGCTCTGTGCTGGATTGAGTATATTTTTTGATAACAATTTCATAATTCCTAAAAGCTGGGATACTTTTTGCAAAGCTTATGATGTCATTCTCTTGAACTTCTATCCCTTGACCTTGTTCTTGTGGTTTGCTACTTATTCTAGTAACAGCAAATATTTTAGCCATTTAATACCTCCTTTTTAAACATAATGCTGAGAGGGGAGAGATAAAGAGAGGGGAGAGTGACAAAGAATAATCGATTATATATCCGATGATAATATCCCACATAGTGATATCCTCTTACATCAGGTTACTAATACTTGATAATCAGCCATTAGAGCTATGTTATTCAAATAGATAGGACAAAGTATATCCTTAAAACTAAAAACGCGATACTACCTTGATACAGCTTTAATTCTAGTAATTTAATCTTTATCTGTTGACTGTTTTGAATTAGATTTGAAAAATAGGCTTAAAAAGTCATGCATTCTAGACTTCCAACCATTTTTATTTAATGTGTTCACATCTTCAGCGGAATATTTATATAAACTATCTTCAGATGAGTATGCGGATATTAACCTCTGAGAATTATATTTACCCTTATACAGAGCCAAAAACGGAAACTCGTGTAACCATTTCAATGTTTTAGCAGATTGAGCAGTCTGGATATGAGTTTTGCTGAAGCTTTCTTCATTTAAATACCACTCTAGGACATCTTTAACATTCAAAAGTTTCTCTCTTTTTTTTTGTAAGGGTATAACACGCTTTAATTGCTCATCAATCTCGAAGATTTCCTGTTCTAATTTAACCAAAGATATGTTATTCAAAAGCATAGTTACATCTCCATTTTTTCTATTTTTTTAATCGCAATTAACGATTTGTGATAATCTTTAATGCCTTTACGTTCATAACGTAGATGATTAGGTAATGCTGAATCATCCATTTGAGCCACCATACGATTTACTTTATCGGTGTATTGATTGAGGTCGTTTTTTTGTCTCTCATAAGTTTTCTTATGATACTCTTTGCCTGTTTGGTCTTCGGTTTCAATATCCTTGATTGCACGAGCTTCCTCATTGACTACTGAAATTCTAATATCTTTGCCAAATTTATTCTCAAGCATTTCCTTAATCTTACTTTCAAAGTTACTATCAAGAACTTTCCTATCAGAAGTTTGCATGCCTAGAGTTACTATAAACTGAACTTCTTTTACTGGAATCATTTTGTATTTTCACCCCCTTTTATGTGTTTTTCCAACCACTTAACATAACTTACCCACTCATAAGCAAGAAGCTTCTCATATTCTTTTTTTCTGTAAAATTCTCTTGCTTCCGTAAATGAGGGAAGTTTTTTATAAAATTCTCTTTCAAGTTTATTTTTTAATTTTAACTTTCTCATTTATTATCTTTCCATTTTATGTTGGATAGTATAGAAGTAGTCCTGGGGAGGACAGAGTCAAGTGTTAGAACTCTGAAGTTTCATAACCTCTATACTATCCATGGTGAGGATTAATCGGGTGAAAAGCCCGACAATCGCAGTGTCCTCAGTATATATCAAAAAATTTTTATGCTTTACTTTTAACATTTATTCCTCTGAAAACTAAAAACGTATTTATCTCAATGCTTACTGTATGCTTTGGTGGACTAGACTACAAAAAAGGTTAGTACCCCCCTATATTAATCAACATACAACCTCTGACAAAAAAATGGTCGATTGTTTCAATGCCATACTTTTTCTCATTTACTTTCATTACTCATTTACTCCTCAAGTCAGCAGACTGGGGAAATACTAGACAACTCCAAGCTACCTTTTTTCTCAGCTCTTTTAAGAGCATGGTATTGGAGATAGGGAAGAGGGGAGCGTTTCTTTATATCTTTCTTTCCCTTTGGTCTTCCTAACTTTTTTCCATTTAACTTAGCTCGTTTAATGCCGTCCTTTGTTCTTTCTACTATAAGGTCTCTTTCAAATTGAGCCATAGCTCCGAGTATATGGAAAAACAACTTTCCATTAGCTGAACCAGTATCAATGTTTTCTCGTAAAGTGATAAGCTCTACTTTGTATTTATCGAAAAGCTCTAACAGACCAATAAGCTGTTTTAGACTTCGTGCTAATCGAGATAGTCTTTTTATGACAACTTTTTCTATTTGACCTAATCTGATTCGTTCTATTAAATCGTGTAGTACAGGTCTTTTAGTGATGAATCCACTAGCAGTTTCTAAAAACATTCTGCACTTATTATGTGGGATTTGATGAGATTCTATATAGTCACGAAATATTAATTGCTGGTTTTCATTAGTTTGCTCGTCAGTAGAAACTCTGCTATAAAATGCGATAAATTTATTATCCATGTCTTAACCCTCCTTTTAATTTTAAAATATGATTTTTCCTAATCCAAGTAAAGAACTTTGTCTTACTGAAGGCAAAAAAGTTTTTAATTGTAGAGGGAAATCTGGGATTCATGTTTTTTCTTGTTTTTCCTCGGAAATCTATTTGTTCTTTGTGCTTTGATATACTTAAAGTAATTCTTTGAACGAGGTCTGCCAATTACTTTAGTTGTTTTCGATAATCCTATTATTGTTCTGTTTGCTGAAATATCATGCCTACAAATGTCTAAGCACTTAGCTATTTTCACTACTGAATATTCCTTTAATGTGTCTATATCATCATCAATAGAAATCAATCTAGCTTTGTACTTTGAAACCAAAATTAAAAATCTTGTTAAATTCTTAATCGGAAAACCCAATACTGAAAGTCGGGGAACTACTACAATTTTTATTTCCCCAGTCCTGATGCTACTGAATATTTCGTTTAATGTTTTATGGTCAGCAGGGGAGGCTTCTGAATAAAACACACATTGGGATATTGTAATCTGTTTTTCGGATAGGAACCTCTCCAATGATGAATTGCCCTTGTCATAGCAATAGCAAGCAACATTTTGCACTAACATTACTTTGACACCTTCTTTCTTCCATTGGTCTTTGATTTATATATAAAATTACTCAGAGTTGACATCATAGCCTTTTATTAGTCCTCAATATTGGTTTTCTCTTTGCAAATGGGGGAAAGGTTACGAACTAACCAATTCGCAATATCTATCTGCCTCTTTTGCCTGTCATCAAGAGGGAGATTCTTTAATCTTACATTTATTTCAGTATCATTTTTTCTTTTCATCATTACCAACAACAATATATATAATAATCCCTACTATTACGGTTTTTAAAGTTCCCTCAGTTAAGATAATATATCTACTAATGCTAAAATTAAGGTTTTTTTAAAACTTTTTTAAAATTTTCTCTGTTCACTATAAATAACGCCTATTAGAGCTTAACCCTAATAAAATTTAAGGGTAAAGTTTAGTTTTTTGTTTTGTGTTATAATTAAATACTCTTTGGAACAAATACACCTAAATCTGTTAACTCTTTAATTATCTCGAACTCGGATTTAAATGTCTTATCGCTTAATTTTCTTCTCTGTTCAGAACTATACATATCCCTTAGGCATCTATTTACTATTGCCCAATAGGAACTATTGAGGAGGGGATTAGCCCGTTTCTCATATACAATCTGATTTATTTCAACATCTTCAATTTTTACATTACATAGTTTAAGGATTAGTTTCTGATAACTTTTTTTCCAATGATAATAAGCCCAACGCTTAAGCTTTTTGGGATGAACGTAAAAATACTTTGGACAGCTTTGTATAACAACTCTACTGCGAGGAACTTTTCCAGTGAGTGTTTTATTACGTCTAATGCAATCTAACTCTTTCCAAAGCTGTTCTATACGAATATCTGAATCTTTTAGTGTAATCAGAGAAACTACTCTGGATTTCTTCTTTGCATAGCGTTTGTGATATCCCAATGTGTTTCTCACTCTGCCATTACTCTTAGCATTTTGATTGCCAAAGTAATTGGCATTTTTCCTTTTAACTGAATCCTTTTTTCCCTTTGGTCGTCCCATGGTTCCTCCTTATTATGCTCTTACCTATATTAACTATTTAAGTCGCTTATTTTGAACTTTTTTTTCCTATTATGTTTCAATGGGTTACAGAAATTATTAAAAATAAAAAAATGGCTAAAATGCTATTTTTCCTATAAGTCTTTATTTTGCAGTAATTTATAGTTTTTAAAAATCAATAAAGTTGTTTCTTGTTGTTTAACAAGAAGTTACGTAAATAAATGATAATTTACACAAAAAAAACCCCTCGGCTCTTTTGAACCGAAGGATTAAACCGTCAGTAGACGCTTGCCCTCAACAGCAATATCTTATCTTTAAATAAAGTTCACCTTGAAGAAAGCATAAAGTTAAATTTGTTGCATTTAACGTTTTAACTTTTAAGTTGTTTAAAATAATTATAAAAACCGGAACAGATATCGGGAAATATGAAAAATATAAAATAAATAATCACCAATAATCCTATAAAGGCAAGACCATAAAGTATCCTTGTTACCCACTTATTAGGAGGAGTATAGAGCCGTAGTGGCAATTCTTTAGCAATTCCTTGGTCGTAAGTAATTGCAGTATATATTTGCTTGGGGATATAACTGATTTTATTTTCTAAATAAGCGATAGTAATGAATTCTTCGGGAGCGATTGAATTTATTTTTATTATTTTGTTAGGTGTATCAATGGTAATTTTATTGGCAATATGTGGGGAGTAGTTAATTTGTAATGGAAAAAAGTTATGACAAATATTTATATTAGTAGCTTGAGTTTTCCCCCGATTAACTAGATGTAAGCTATGTTGCCAAAGATTAACTGATTGATTAGGCGCTGGAAGTTGAACATTGAATCCCCGAATTTCTTCAATGTTAAATAATACTTTTGGTCTGGTATGTGAATATTTCTCATAAAAGAATCTAATTGCGTATCCAAAAACAACCAGTATAAAATCTTTCATTAGAATAGCTCCTTCCTTACATTAGCCACGCTAAGACCGCAATCATAGCAAAAGTTATAATAACACATATAATCTCCCATTTGCCAAGAGGTTTCTCTTCTCAGGAGGGGGTAGGTGCATAGAATAAGTTTACAAGTATGTTTACTATTTTTATTGCTCTTCTTTTTTCCTCAGAGTTTTAATTGCCTAATTTATAAACCTAAGGATTAACTGTCAGGATATATTTTATGTTTAAGTATTTCTATTGTAACTTCATTAAGTATTTTTTTAACTTCTTTAAGGTTTTCTTTAAACTTTTTAGATGCTTCTATTCGAGTTGTTGTCTCAAATTGTCCTGAATTTTCTACCTTTTCTAACACTAAGTCTATATTAAACTTTATGTTGCCATTTTGTTTTTCTGATATTTTTATTGATGAGGGGTTAAACATATAATTATGGGCAAAAGCGTTTCGTATTCGAGCAATTTCAAAAAATTTATGCCTTGTTTTCGCATTAATTCCATAACTTATATTTGAACATATATTAAAAAAAACCTTTATCTTATCCGCTAAACTTACTATTGACGAATTTAATACTATATCTCTAACAAATTTTCCTTTGCCTTTTTGGGGAGTAATATAGTGAGTAATAATTTGTTTTATATTAGCATCTATAAGATTAGTTTGGTCAATAACAAATGCTAGGTCATTATAGTCTTTTTGAAAAGAACTTTTGTTTTTCACTTCTTATCCATTCTATCCTCGAGTTCAGAGACTTCATTTTCGAGTTCGCTTACTTTGTGTTTTAGCACATTTATTTCACCTCGAAGACTTCCATCTTTGTTTTGAAATTCTTCCTGACTTTCTTCAATCTTTTGTATAATCCATTTTTTTATGCCTTCCCATATAGCCACAATGAATATTCCTATTAAACAGTAAAACCAAAATTCTCGTACCCAGTGAGGCAAGTTAAATATAAAGTCCAATACATACAATATTAGTATACCTATTATAAAAGCTCCAAACATTATAAAACCTCCGAAATTTACATGGCTTTATTATATGCTACTAAAAAGTATAAAGTCAATTTTATCTACAATGTTGTATTGAGAGAATAAAAGGCATAGTTAAGTTGTTATGGGTTATATTTTTTTCCAAATACACTCAGAAGATTCAATTTTTTGAGTATCTCTGTCAAACCAAGTAGCTTGACCTTTCATGCTCAATCTATCAGGGGTAACCATTAATTGAATCATTCCAGTTCCACAAATATTTCCTTGTTCACCTTTTTTAATATATGAACCATTTACCATATCATGTTCTATTTTACAAGTATAAGTAAAAATTCTATGGTCGTCCTGAGTTTCCCCAGTGCCCTTAACTGTGTCTGCAAACTGTTTTAATTGAACAATCTCCAGTGTCTCGTTCCATTTAGAGGGGTCTAAATCTGAAGGCTCTTTGAAGGTATGTTCCCATTTGCCAGTAAGATTAAATTTATTTGGATTTAGCAAGTGGAATAATGTAGCAATTGTAGAATCCATAAAATTTCTGAAAGGTGGGAAAATATAGTTTGTTAATAACCCTAACAGCAATCCTAAAGCAAAATTCATATTAACCTCCTAACTTACTCAATATTATATGCTACTATTATGAATAAAGCCAATTTTTTCCATAATGTTGTGTTGGGTGAATAAAAGGGATTCTACGTGCGAGCATTGTTTTGCCTGAACCTGGAGGGCCGATGAGTAAAATATTATGATTCCCTGCAACCGCGACCTCTAAGGCACGTTTGGCAAATTCCTGGCCCTTGACATCAGACATATCTGTTGTATAGTGAGCAAATTTCTTTAATTCAATATCAGGATTTGCTTTTTGTGGGGCGATATCAATTTCCTGATTGAGAAAAGCCACTGCCTGGGTTAAAGAATCAATGGGATATACAGAAGAATTACTCACAACAGCAGCTTCTTGAGCATTTTCACTGGCAACTAAAATATTTTTATGCTGGTCTCTGATTCCTAAGACCATAGAGAGAATACCTTTAATTGGCTTGATTGTCCCATCTAAAGATAATTCTCCCATAATCAAAAAATCATTTAACCGGCTTTTATTCAATATGGAGCTTGCCGCAAGAATTCCTAAAGCAATCGGTAAATCATAAGCAGATCCCTGCTTCTTCGTATCTGCCGGGGCCAGATTTATAGTTATTTTTTTTACCGGAAAATTAAATCCAGAGTTTTTTATAGCTGAACGGACTCTATCTTTAGATTCTTTTACCGCGTTATCCGGCAATCCTACAACGGATATTTGCGGTAAGCCGCGTCCAATATCCACTTCAATTTCCAGTAAATGACCTTGGATTCCGGAAACAAAAGCGCTGAAAATTTTTGCTAACATTATATAAAATTTAAGGTTAAGTAATATTAAATTATTACATGTTTTTATTATTATAGAATTATCTAAATTTTAAGTCAATAAAAAATTGATTTTTTAGGTTAATTGTATTATAATTATGGCATTATGCAATTACAAGATACCAATTTTTTTGAAGAAGTGATGAGAAATAGAATTATTTGGGCTTCGTTTTTTTCCTGGGGAGCAGCTCAATTAATAAAAATTTTTTCCGGAGTTATCAAGGAAAAGAGGTTTGATTTTAGATGGCTTTTAGGTACTGGCGGTATGCCTAGTGCTCATTCTGCAGGAGTTAGTGCATTAGCAACTGCTGTGGGATTATATTCAGGATTTTATTCTATTACTTTTGCAATTACGGCAATTTTTGCTTTAATAATTATGTTTGATGCTCAAGGATTAAGAAGAATGGCCGGACGTCAGGCGGTTGTGCTTAATCAATTAATGGAAGATATTTATGTTAAGCATGAAGTAAAACAAGAGCGCTTAATTGAGTTGATTGGGGCATACTCCCGTGGAGGTTTTTATGGGAGCAATTCTGGGGATTCTGATCGCAATTTATATTGTTTCTTTATAGAAGTATCAAAGGGGGTACTAATGCGAAAATATATGATATTTAGTTTGATTGTTATTATAATTCTGATAATTGTTTTTTCTCAATTTAAACCAAATAAAAAAGTAGTTGTCAGCCAGCCAACTATTCAATCAGATGTCTTATTTAAACAAGCACAAGCGTTGAAACTGCAGAATCCGGAAATGGCAGTAAAAGAATTTGAAAAAATAATTTCTCAGTTTTCCCAGGAAAAAGTTGCCGAAAAATCCTTACTAGAAATAGCGGATATATATAAATCTCAAAAAAATAAAAATTTAGAAGAACAAACTTTAGCTGCTTTTATTAGAAATTATCCGGGTAATGAACTATTCCCTGATATTCAAAAAAGATTATGGCAGGTTAATATGGACATTCTTTTTTCTCCTCTGGTAACTGAACATAGTTTTCTTTATGAAGTCCAACCCGGGGATTCATTATATAAAATTGCTAAAAATCATAATACAACTGTTGATTTAATTATGAAAAGTAATAACCTTAAAGATTCTTTAATCAATCCGGGAATGAAATTAAAAATTGAAAAATCAGTTTTTTCCATTGAAGTTATTAAATCTGAGGTTAAATTAGTATTAAAAGCTAACGGAGAAGCTTTAAAAGTTTATCCGATTGGTATTGGCGCAAATAATTCTACACCCGTGGGAGAATTTAAGATTACAAATCGTATTATTGATCCGGTCTGGTATAAAACAGGAGCAATTGTTCCCGCAGGTTCTGAGGATAATATTTTAGGTACCCGCTGGTTAGGAATATCTGAACCGGGTTATGGGATACACGGGACTGTAGATAAACAACCAATAACCCAGCAGCAAACGCAAGGTTGTGTGCGGATGATTAATGAAGATGTGGAGGAATTGTTTATTATAATTCCGGTAGGCACACAACTGGTAATCAGAAATTAAAAGAAAGAGAAAAAAATGATCAGAACAGGCTTAGATTTTGAAAAACCTATTTTAGAGCTTGAACAGAAAATATCTGAGCTAAAAAGTTTTTCCGAAGAGAGAAAAATTGATTTAACCGGTGAAATTAGAAAAGTTGAGGAAAAGCTGGAAAAACTTATGCACGAAATTTTTGATAATTTAACCCCTTGGCAAAAAGTTCAAATTGCCAGGCATCCGAAGCGGCCGTATACTTTAGATTACATTGGTTTAATTGCCAGAGGTTTTATTGAATTACATGGAGATCGTTTATTTAAAGATGATCCAGCGATAATTTGCGGTTTTGCGCGTATTGAAGAGCAAAAAGTCCTCATTGTTGGACATCAAAAGGGCAGAGATACAAAAGAAAATTTATACCGCAGTTTTGGCAGTGCTCATCCTGAAGGGTATCGAAAGGCAATTAGATTAATGCGTTTGGCGGAGCGATTTAATGTACCGATTATTACTTTGATCGATACTCCGGGGGCTTATCCCGGAGTTGATGCGGAAGAAAGAGGACAAGCCGAAGCAATTGCGTTTAATTTAAGGGAAATGTCACAGCTTAAAGTACCGATAATAATTGTGGTTATTGGTGAAGGTGGTTCCGGGGGTGCTTTAGGTATTGGCGTGGGAGATCGTGTATGTATGCTTGAGAATGCATATTATTCAGTGATATCTCCGGAAGGATGTGCGGCAATCCTCTGGCGTAACCGTGTTAACGCACCAGAAGCTGCCAGTGCTTTAAAAATAACTGCGCAAGATTTATTAAAACTAGGTATTATTGATGAGATTATCGCAGAGCCAATCGGTGGTGCGCACCGTGATTATAATATCACAGCCGCGGCTTTAAAAACATCGATAGTCAATAATCTTAATCAGCTTAAAAAAATTTCGGCTAAAGAATTAGTTAAACGCAGATATGATAAATTTAGAAAAATTGGTAAATGGGAAGAATTAACATTAAATGATGAAAATTTAAGTGAGAAAAATGAAATTAAAAAAAATAATGAAAAAACAGATAAATAATTAGTCAAGGAGGAAAAGATGCAAAATGTGTTAAGGCATTATATTTTTGAAAAGGAAATCATAAAGAGTGTATTATTTATAAGAATTATAGGAATTCTAACTTTTTTATTTTTAATCAGTTTAGGTGCGTTTATCTATTTTCCGTTACCATTTACTCCGGTGCCGATTACAATGCAAACATTATTTGTTTTACTTTGCGGCGCTTTTTTGAACAAAAAAGATGGAGTTATGGCACAAACTATATATTTAGGCCTAGGCGCAGCCGGCGTGCCAATTTTTAGTTTGGCTCAGGGAGGATTATTAAAACTATTTGGTCCAACCGGGGGCTATCTGATTGGGTTTGTTTTAGCCACAATTGTTATTGCTAATAGCATGAAATTCTTTGAAGAAAAGGGAGAGTTATCTTTTGTTCACGTTTTATTTGTGATGAGCTTAGGTATTTTAAGTATTTATTTTTGCGGTGCATTGTGGCTGGGATTATTTTTAAAGTTTTCATTAAAAAATGTATTTATACTGGGAATTTTACCATTTATTCCGGGCGCAATTTTTAAATTAGTGCTGGCAACTGTAATTTATAAAAAAGCAAATGACCGAGTTCGTAGTATTTTTAAATCATAAAAAATTACTAAAATTACAAGACAAAATTTAAAGCGGATATAAACCTTAATATCCGCTTTTTTTAATTAATAACCCAGAAACAAAAAAAGGTAAAATATGGAACAAATAGTTACCGTAAATCATATGAAAAAAATAGATCTGATTGCGCAAAGCAAATATTTGATCCCGGGAATAATATTAATGGAAAATGCCGGATTGAGAGCTGCGGATATTATTCTGGATTTACTAAAACTAAAAAAAAATAAGAAAAAAACAGTGTCTATATTTTGCGGCCCGGGTAATAATGGCGGTGATGGTTTTGTTCTCGCCCGGCATTTATTGAATAATAATACAAAAGTAAAAATTTATATTTTAACCTCAATAAATAAAATTTGTGCCGATGCATTAATCAATTTTAAAATATTAAAAAAAAATGCAAGCGGATATTCGGGTGATTGCAAAGGCATCAGATTTGAAAAAAATTAAAACAAAAATAAAAAATAGCATATTAATTGTTGATGCAATTTTCGGGATCGGTTTAAATAAAAAAATTAGCGGTATTTATAAAGAGACAATTAATTTAATTAATGATTCTAAAGTGCCGGTAGTATCTTTAGATATTCCTTCCGGGTTATCGGCAGACAGCGGAGATGTTTTCAGAGTTTGTGTCCGGGCTTTTCAAACAATTACTTTTGGGTTTAGAAAAAAGGGATTTACTAAACAAGAAAGTGCAAAATTAACTGGAAAGATAACGGTTGTGGATATCAGCTTGCCCCAATTATTAAAATAAGGTATAAATAAACGGTACCGCAGCCGGGGTATTAGCGGTAAAAATTATTAATATGCCGATTAATAATAAAACCATAATTATGGGCATCATCCACCACATTTTATATTCCCACATAAATTCTAGTAATTCTTTTACAGTTTTTAGTCGGTTATTAATAAAATTAAATATTCTTTTCATTTTTTAATCACTTTTTTTGTTTAAATCTGCTTTTCTAATCATATAATTGCCTAAGACTAAAATATCCAATCCGCTGTTTATAAAAGTATTATACGCATTTTGCGGGGAATTGACAATAGGTTCGTTTTTTAAATTAAAAGAAGTATTAAGTAAAATTGGGATGTTGGTTTTTCTTTTAAATTCGGCAATTAAATCGTAGTAAAGCGGATTCCATTCACGGCGTATTGTCTGCACGCGGCCTGTGCCTTGATGATTGACAGCCGGGATAAGGGCATTTTTATCCGGTTTAATATTTAGCACCATAAGCATAAAACGCAGCGGATATTCTTGGGGATTTTTTATTTGGAAATAATTTTCCAGTTCTTCTTCTAAGATTACAGGAGCAAAAGGGCGGAAAGGTTCTCTAAATTTTATCTTTAAATTAACGATATCTTTCATTTTTTTATTACGGGGATCAGCTAATATCGAACGGTTACCTAATGCACGCGGTCCCCATTCAAAACGCCCCTGAAACCAGCCAATAACTTTGCCGTTTATAATTTCAGCACAGGTGTTTTGAATCAATTCTAATTTATTTTCGAAAGAGGAAAAAGGTATTTTATTTGATTTTAAGAAAGTATAAATTTCATCAGAGGAATATTCCTTGCCCCAAAAAGCGTGTTCCAGGATAAAATTGCGTTTATTTTTCAAAATGCTGTGATATACATAAAAAGCAGCTCCCATTGCGGCGCCGGAATCACCAGATGCCGGGGGGATAAATATTTTATCAAAGGGGCCTTCTTGCCAAAGCCGGGCATTAACCACGGAATTTAACCCTACGCCGCCGGCAAGACATAATTGCTTTAAGCCGGTCAATTCATATAAACTGTTTGCTTGCTTTAAGATGATTTTTTCAGTTACTTTTTGGATACTTGCTGCAATATCTGCATAATATTGGTTTTGCTGAGCGAGCTGGGCATAATTATCCGGTTTTTTGCCAAAATGACTGGGGTATTCGAACTTGTCTGTAAAAAAATTCTCATCCCGCTGGCGCGGAGTGCCGAATAATTTTTCAAATTTTTTATTATAACTTTTTTTTGTAGAGTAATGATAAGAAAAATAATCTAAATTAAGCAGGAAAGACCCGTCACTTTTTAATTGTACAAGATTATTAAAAATTTTATCAGCATAAATAGGCCTGCCGTAAGCTGCCATTCCCATGACTTTGTATTCGCCTTCGTTGATTTTAAATCCCAGGTACGCGGTAAAAACACTGTAGAGCAGGCCTAAAGAGTGCGGGAAGGGGATATATTTTAAAATTTGAATATCATTGTCTTTGCCGATGCCTTGGGTATTTGTGGCCCATTCGCCGACACCGTCAATAGTTAAAATTGCCGCTTCCTTAAAAGGGCAAAGCAAAAAGGCGCTAGCCGCATGCGCGAGGTGATGATTGGTAAAAAGAATTTTATCATAACTAATATTAAAATATTCTCTAATAATACTTTTGATCCAAAGTTTTTCCGATAGCCAGTTTTGCATGGCTTGATTAAATACACTGCATGATTTTGGATAAGTATTGATTACAGTTTTTAAAATTCTTTCAAATTTGCGAAAAGGTTTTTCATGAAAAACTATAAAAGATAACTCTGAGGCCTTAATATTTGCAAATTCAAGGCAGGAATCTATAGCTTGTTTAGGAAAACCAAAATCGTGTTTTATGCGGCTTAAGCGTTCCTCTTCAATCGCACAAATTAACTTTCCATCCTTAATCAGCACAACTGCGGCATCATGATAAAAACAGGAAATTCCCATAATATACATTAAAATTGTCTCCGTAATGTATTTATTGTTTCATTTTGTTTTGGCAAGGAAATCCAAGCAGAGTACAGAGAGGGATTACTTTTTTTAATGCTGAAAATTAAAAAAATGACTTTATAAGGCAGAATAACAATAAAATAAATAATGCTGAGTATTAATTTTATTTGGAAATCAGCTAATTTTCTCCCGAATTTTTTCCACTTTTCAAAGATAATTTTCATAATTTTAGTACATTATTTTTTTATCCCAGACCTAAATAAAACAGAAACTACAACTATTATTAAAAAATTAGCAGCGGAAAAGATTTTTCTTTACCGGGCGCACCGATATGAAATCTTCCAAAGCCGAGCTAACGCCGACATTTCCGCTGCTTGATTATATGATAACATAATTAATAATTTTTGCAACTATTTACTTAACTTTACTAATTATTATGGCTTTTGGCCGGAGATTGACAATATAATTATTATGTGATAATTTGAAAATATGAAGTTTTTTCCCCTGATCCTGATGTTTTTTTTAATATCGAGTATTCTTTCTGGATGTGTATCTAAATTTACCAGCCGCTATGATTCCATAACAAAACAGAACGAATATGTGAGTATGAAATTTAATATGAGCGAACAAAAGTTTATTGATAAAAATAAGCACGAAATTATAGAAATATTGGGAAATCCCGAGCGTAAAGTTCAAAAAGAAGAAAACGGAACATTAAAAGAAACTTGGGTTTATTATCCAAAAGAGACAAATAATTTTATTGCGATGTTTATTATGTTTGAAAAAGAAAAAGTAGTGAGTGCTACCTATGAATCAGTAATGTAATTATTTAAATAGCTTTTCTAGTAATTCTTGACTTTTTTCTTTGATTAATTCATTAGCCTTACTTTTGGCTTTGTCTTTTAAAAAATCATCTAAATTAGCTTGGGGTGATGTTAATGTGCCCTTTAAATTTATTTTGGTATAATATTGGTCATCTTTTAATATAAAAAATTTATCCAGAATTCCTCCATAAGTTTGATTTGCCGCAGATTCACTCAGAGTTAATGTTGTAACGAGCTTGATATTTTGGTCAAAGCCTATTTGTCCAGCGATGAATAAATTTGCGTCTGGTCCATTGCAAACCAAATCCTCTGTAAAAACAGTAGCGTTATTAATTTTTAAAGTTCCGGTAGATTGATTAACCTCAAAGTTCTTTAAAAAATCTACTCCCAGTAAATTTCCTATAGAATGAAGTATTTCTAAGCCGGATAATTGAGCTTGGGTTAGTTCGATTTTTGCTTGTCCGTTTAAGGTATTAATATCTTGTCCTTGGCCTTTTATTTGAGAATTAATAAATAAAATCCCTTTATGCGGTTGAGGGATAATTTTTGATTCTTTAATTAAATTCCCGATATTAATTTCACGGATTTCTGTATCTGCGCGGTAATTAAAACTTTCAGCTGTAAAATCAGCTTTAATATCTGAGGAGATACTGCCTCCATAAGCTGCGGCTTTTAAAGTAGAGCTGAGTACTTGTTCGCTTAAATTTGTGTTAATATTTAAATTTTCAATAATAACCCCATTTATCCTGAGTTTTTCAGATGAAAAGATGTGCTCAGTTTTTAGTTGAGTCCAATCAAAAGTGTTTGGTGAATCAGCTGATCTTGTAAGAGAGGGGATCGGTCCATTAATTTTTGCATTTAAATTAACTTTTCCGGATAAATCTAAATTTTTTAACTTATTCATTCCGGGAAGTGATAACCGGTTTAAATCAGCGAGTTCAAGATATGCAGTTGTATCTAATTCTACAGCTGTATTTTTAAATAAAGAATTTAGTGCACCTTGAGCGGATAATTTAAAATCATTATAGGCAAGAAGAATATTTTTGATAAGTAGGGTTTCATTAGTATAAGCAGCAGCAATATTTAAAAAAACATTATTTAATTCTAATTCATTAATTTTTGCATTTTCAATATTTGTTTTTATGTTTAATTCCGCTTGAATGTTTTTCTGATTTAACCCCTTGCCTTTAAGAGATATTTCAGAGATGAGAGTGCCTTGAACCGGAACGGAAGGAAGAAAATTTATTTGCTTCTTGAATGTAGCTAAATTTAAATCACTTAAATGACTGCTTAATTCAAAAGTCGGCATTTTAGGATCAATTAAATCTAAAGAAGCATTTGCTGTAATTTCTCCATCAAGTGTTTTTAGCACAAATGTAGATATTTTAAAACCCGTATCCTGGAATTGGCCTTTTAATTCAATATTATCAAAATTTAATTGATTCACCCTAAGTTTAGGGGCACTTAGTTGAAAAGGGATATTAAGCTGTTTTAGATTATTTAATGGCCCATTAATAGTCAGATTTAAAATCGGCTCGCCGCTTAAAGTTAAGTTTTCCGGAATAGATAACGCCGGGTATTGGGTTAGTTTCTCTAATGGACACATCAGAGTGAATTCTAATTGAGCCTGGGGATCAAGGACATTTGATATTTTCCCTGTAATCTTTGCTTTGCTGATAGCATCATTAACAATTAATTCACGAATTAAAATATTTTTAAAATTTTTTAGATTTCCTTGCAAGTTTAAATCAATTCTCGGTGGCAAAGGGAATTTATCATAAACAGCCATTTCCACACTGCTTTTTCCTGCAATGCTGACATCGCTTAGATCTTGGGCATTGCCGCTAACGGATATTTGCGTATTTAACACACCGGATATTGTAGGAGTATTCTTGATAAAGTCTTTAATGCTTTCTAAGTTAAAATCATTTGAATAAATTTGAGCAGAATAAGGTAGATTTTTATCAAGTAAGTTAATGTTGACTTTTGCTTTGATGATATTTTGCATTAATTCAATTGAAAAATCATTTACATCTAAAACGCTGTCTTTTAAATTTAAATTTAAGGCAATATTTTCTAAAGTATATTCGGAGATAGTAATTTTCTCGGAATGAAGATCTAATTGTGCCTCTAGAGTTTGAGGATTATTCAGGAGGCCTTGTATATTTAGATTTGTTTGCACATACCCAGTAGGTTTAATGTCAGAAAACAGCTGCTGTGTTTCCAGGGGCAGCTGGGCTAAGTCTTCAAGGTTAATTTCTAAATTTGCTGTAGCTTGAATATGCGGATTTTTCTGAAAGTCTGTAATTGCGCCTGCTAAGCTTGCTTTGATCTGATTGTAGGAAGCGAGCAATTGATTAATTTGCAGGCAATCATCTTTTAATGCACATTCAATATTAAACGTTAAAGGGGATAATTCTCCTGAGAGATTAATCTCCGGATTTTTAAAATTTTCGAGTTTAAAATTTAGATTTGCTTTTGCATTATTAATATCCCCGGAAATATCAGAACTGGTGATTAAATCATTCTTAATATTAATTATGCCGTTTAAATTTTTAATCACTCCTAAAACAGGAATATTTTCCGCCTTAAATTGAGATAACTGGAGATTACCTTGATAAATTAACTTTTCCGGTGATTTTAAATCAATATTTAGTATGAATTCTGATTCTATTTGCCCGCTGATTTTTATCGGAGGAATTTCAAAAACAATATCTTTGAGGATAATTTTTAGAGGAATTTCTAGATGCTGATTGTTCTTTTGCCAGGATTTGAGTATAATTTCGTAGGATGGGCTAAGAATACAGGAATTAACTTTAGCTAAAACAGATATGTTATCTTTAGCAAAAAATTTTACGTTACCAATTATAATATTACCTCTAGGGCTCAGATGAATACGTTCAATAAAAAATTTTTGTCCGCTTTGATTAAGGATTTGGTTCTCTATTTGCGGGATTAGTTTTTTGGGGAAAAAGAATTGATTGCACCAGAAATAACCTCCGATTACAACTAAAAGCAAAGAGAAGATAAAGCCGGCTGAAAATAATAATATTTTTTTCATAATTATGTATATTATATAAATCTTAAAATTATTGCAAGTACATATTTTTAAAAGTATTAGATAATTATAACAAAGCAGAAAAGAAAATTTTTGATAAAGCAAATATTAGTATGGAATTATTATGCTTGACAGAAAATTTTATCAAGCATAAAATAATATTCAAAGCTGAATGAAATTGTGTGTTGGTAAAAGGAGATTGCGGCATGTTTGCAGGTGAAAGTACCTGGGATCGTCGTCAATACGTACGTGTTAATTCTGATTTTCCCGTGCAGATTAATCAAATACCGCGTAATAACCCTGTTCAATTGCAAAATTCTATTTCTATCGATATGAGTGAAGGCGGATTACAACTTTCCTCTTTTTATTTTTATCCTGTAAATAGCCGTATTATGGTAGAAATTTTTCATTCTCAAAATAAAGAGCCAATGAAAAGTATGGCGCGAATTGTCTGGATGCGTCAACTCCCCTATCAGGACAGGTATAAAGTTGGGATTGAATTTACGGATCTTAGTCAAGATAACCGCTATAGAATCAAAGAGCTTATCCAGAACAGTTTAAATGCTTAAGGCTTTCCGCATAGTTTTCCTATCTTCAATATTAACTTAAAGTTAACGCTTTTTTATGTGTTTAAAGTTATTTTACGTGTAATTGACATTACTCCTGGCTTATGATATAGTTATACGCACAAAAGAAGGAGAAACTTAAAATTATGAAAAAAATTATTTTTATTTTAGCTTTTTTGCTTTTAACTACAACTGTAGATTGCTATGGATTTTGGGTTTGGTCTGCGAAAACAGGTAACTGGGTAAATCCAGTCTATAGAATATTTGATACTGCTCAGGAGCAATTTGATTGGGCCAAACAGTATTTTGACGATGCGGATTATCGTAAAGCAATTTTTGAATTCAAAAAAGTTATAAAAAAATTTCGTAAATCAAAACATGCTGCGGAAGCAAAATTTTATATCGCACTTAGTTACGAAAAACTAGGTAAGTTCCAGCGGGCGTTTAAGGGATATGAAGAAGTGATTAAACTCTATCCATTAAATGAACGTTTGGAGGAGATTGCGGAGAGAGAATACATGATTGGGGAAAAGTTCTTTGAACAAAGAAAATATGATTTATCGATGAAGATTTTTAAGCAGTCCTTAACTAATGTCCCTTACGGAAAGGTCTCTGACGTTGTCCAATATAAAATTGGATTATGTCTTTTAAAGTTAGGCGATTATGATGAAGCTTATGATGAATTTAAAAAAATGGCTGAAAATTATGGGTTTAGTACTTATGTTGATGATGCTTTTTATTCCCTGGGGTTATGTTCATTTAAAATATCGCTGAGGGTCAAGGATTATGATCAGGGGCTTGTGGATCGTGCAGTGGAAGATTTAGAGTTTTTTTTAAGGAGATATCAAACTAGTGATTATGTGCCGGAAGCCCAAAGTTTACTCGATAAGCTAATCCATAAGAAAGCGAAGAGGTTATATATTGTGGCTCAGTTTTATGAGAAACAAAAAAAACAGTATGCAGCGATAAAATATTATGAAGAATTAATTTATTCCTATGCAAAAACCAGTTGGGCTAAAAAAGCCAGGCCTAAGTTAGAAAGGTTAAGAAAGAATTAAGGAAATCAAAAATGAAAATAAAAATGATAATTCTGTTATTATTGATGTTTATTCTTTGCGGCTGTGGTTATACAACGCGGGTATATAATCTGCCGGGTCATTTAAAAAGTGTTTACATTGAGACATTCAAGAATTATACAGATGAGCCTAATATTGAAAATGATCTGAGAACAAAGATTATCGCGGCTTTTCAAAATGACGGAAATTTAAATATTGCTACAAATGAGGAAGCGGATGCAGTTTTAAAGGGGAGTTTAGTTGGTTATTCCCGGCATGGTTTGCGCTATGATAGTAATCAGGGAGTCCAGGAATATCGATTAGTAATCTCCGTAAATTTTGAATTTATTGATAAAAGTACAAATACCGTAATTATAGATGCGGTTAATTTCTCAGGGGATACCTCTTTTTATTTGACCGGCTCTCAGGCTCTTTCTGAAAAAACAGCCCGGAGCCAGGCCCTGGATGATTTATCGCATCGGATTCTAAATAAAATCATCACATTATGGTAAAAGCCTTAACTTATTGGGATCTCGAATCTCAAATAAAAAATTCAAATATAAGTCCGGTATATTTATTTGCTGGAGAGGAAATTTTTTTAAAACGCTTGAGTATTGAAAAAATAAAAGATTATCTGTTTGGCAAATCTCAAACTGCTTTAAATTGCGATATTTTTTATGCAGAAGAATCTAACTTCGACACGGTGTTAGAGACACTTTGCACCCTCCCTTTTCTGGGAACTTACCGATTAGTTATTTTAAAGAATGTAGAAAAATTTTCCGGCTGTGAAAAGAGTTTTATTTCTTATTTAAAAAAACATTCAAATAAAACTATTTTGATCATGGAAACCCAAAAAAAAATCACGGATAAGTTTATCAAAAAAATTATTACAATTTCACATACAGTAATATTTGATCCGTTAAAAGGAGATGAGTTAAATAAATGGGTGATAGATTTTTTAAAAAATAAACACAAAAAAATCAGCCGGAATGCGATTGACGTATTAACGGAAAAGATAGGCAATGAATTAGAGGCATTAATAAATGCTTTAAATAAATTATGTTTATATACAGGTGATTCTGAAATGATTAAAGAAACGGATATCGAAAAGCTGATTAAGAAAACACGTCAAGATACACGTTTTATGTTTCTTAATGCTTTGATGAATAAAAAAACCTCCCAGGCTTTATTGATGGCTAATGAATTATCCCGCGATGGGAAAGATGCAACAGATATTATCGGGTTAATAAACTGGCAGTTTAAACGCCTGGAAAATTTTAAGGCCTTATTGCAAAAAGGTAATTCGCAACATCAGATTAAAGAAGAACTTAAACTAACGCCTTTTGTGTTTAACATCCTGAGTAAACAAGCAGCGAATTTTAGCAGCCAAGAGTTAAGCGCGGGGTTTGAATTACTGCTGGATTCTGATGTGGCCATTAAACAGGGGCTGAGCAGCCCCGGATTAGCTTTAGAAACGCTGATTGTGCGTTTATGTTTAGCAGGGTCTTAAGGATTATTTAGATTTAATGAGTTTATGGACCTTTTTTAGAACTTGTGATTTTTTTCGGGATGCTTTATTTTTATGAATTAATTTTTGGATGACTGCACGGTCAATCTTAGAGACATAATCTTTTAGATTAGTTTTTAATTTTTCAATTTCATTATTTGTGATTAGGGAAGCAATTTTCTTCTCTTCCTTTTTTAACATTTTTTTTAAATTTAAATTGTGTTCTTGTCTTTTTTTAGATTTTTTAAGTTCTTTAATCGCCGATTTCTTTGAAGGCATAAAATTTCTCCTTTCTTAAAATTTGTAAAAATATACCATACTGAGATTTATATGTCAAGATTTTTTAAAAGATATCGATGAACGGTATTTGTTACTATGAATAGTTATCATTTTAAAAATTGAAGGATAAGATGAGCAAAAACAGGGAATTATTCAAATCAACGGGAATTGTCAGTTTTTTTACTCTGGTTAGCCGGATTCTGGGATTAGTCAGAGATAGAGTTATTGCTTATTTATTTGGTACCAGCTGGATTTCAGAGGCTTTTGTGGTGGCATTTCGGATCCCGAATACGTTAAGGCATCTTATCGGAGAGGGAGCAACGAATGCCGCAGTAATCCCTGTTTTAAGTGAATATTTATATAAAGATTCGGATAAGGAGTTTTGGCGCATCAGCAATATACTACTTAATTTCTTTTCTATTATTTTACTGGGTATATCAATAATCGGAGTCCTTTTATCACCCTTTATTGTGCGAATTATTGCCATTGGTTTTATTGACAACCCGGAAAAGCTTGCGCTGACCATTAAATTAACCAAAATAATGTTTTCATTTATTTTTTTTATTGGAATTTTTGCTTATGTAATGGGCGTACTCAATACGTTAAAGCATTTTGCTTTTCCGGCGGCCGGATCCTGTTTTTTAAATTTAACGTTAATAGTTTTTGGCATATGGCTGGCGCCGCAATATAAAGAACCGGTTGTGGGTATGGCCATTGCGGTGTTAATCGGAGGATTTTTACAGCTACTTGTGCAGATCCCAATTTTAATCAAAAAAGGGTTTAAATTTAAATTTATTTTTGAGTTTAAACATCCGGTGGTAGCTAAAATCACAAAATTAATGGCTCCGAGAATTATCGGCTCAAGCATATATCAGTTGAACATATTTGTGGATACAATATTCGGCAGTTTTTCCGCTATTGTCGGTAGTGGGGCAATTGCGGCTCTTTATTTTGCGAATCGGCTGATACAGTTTCCTACGGCAATTTTTGGTAATTCTTTGGCTACGGCGTCCTTGCCGACAATGTCTGAATATGTTGTTACCGATGATATGGCGGGGTTAAAACATCTTTTATTTTTAAGCTTGAAAAGTTCTTTGATCCTGCTTATTCCGTCTTCATTCGGGTTAATGTTTTTGGCTCATCCGATAATCCAAATTTTGTTTGAAACCGGACAATTTACCAGCTACTCCACAAATATTACTGCGCTGGCTTTGATTTTTTATTGTTTAGGACTGTTTGCTTATAGCGGCACGCAAGTGTTGACAATATGTTTTTATGCTTTAAAAGATACGAGTACTCCGGTTAAAATAACTTTTATCAGCTTGATCGCAAATGCGGTGTTTAATCTGGTGTTTATGTATCCGCTTAAGATCGGGGGATTGGCTCTGGCCACATCAATTTCGTCGACATTAAATTTGTTTTTATTGGTGTATTATTTACGAAAAAAAATCGGCAATCTTGGGCTGATTAATTTAATCAATACTTTCAAAACTTTATTAATAGTTTCTTTAGTGATGGGTGTGATCAGCCGTTTGTCTTATGTGTTTTGCTTAAATTTTATGCATAATGTTTTGAGTTTAATTGCGGCAATTGTTTCCGGTACGGCTGTGTTTTTTGCTTGCAGTTGGAAATTGGGTTTATTTAAAAATTTAAAAATCAATCTATTTAAATAATGGAAATAAATAAGAAAATCAATGCTTTGCCAGACACCCCGGGTGTGTATTTAATGAAAGATGCTGCCGGTACGATAATTTATGTGGGCAAGGCAGCTTCTTTAAAAAAAAGAGTCAGCTCTTATTTTACGAAAGCGCAAAAACCGCTTAAACAAAAAGTGCTGGTAAGTAAAATTAGAGATATTGATTTTGTCAGCACTTTTTCAGAAGCAGAAGCGCTGATTTTAGAAGCAGCATTAATTAAAGAATATAATCCCAAATATAATAGTACAATTAAAGATGATAAGGCTTATCCTTTTTTGAAATTAACAATCCGGGAAAAATATCCTCGTTTGTGTATTGTCCGCAGTAAGAAAAAAGACAAAGCAGTTTATTTCGGGCCATATACTTCTGCGGCTTTATTGAAACAGGCACTTAATTTTATGCGCCGGATTTTTCCTTTACGTACTTGTAATGTAATGCCGAAAACTTTTTGCTTGAATTTTCATCTTAATCAATGCCTGGGCCCGTGTGTTCAGAAAAATATTGATTCAGAATATAAACAGGTTGTGCATAATTTATTGTTATTTTTAAGGGGGAAAAAATCAGATTTGATTAAAAATCTTAAAGCCGAAATGACGCAAACTGCAAACATCCAAAATTTTGAAAAAGCGATAAAATTAAGGGATAAAATTGAATATTTAAGTGCTATTCCGATTACCGAGAAAAGATATAATATTGTTGACCAAATACAGGATTTGCAGGCTGAGCTGAGATTGAAGGATAAGCCGCTAATTATTGAAGGCTTTGATATTTCAAATATCCAAGGTAGTAATGCGGTTGGGTCAATGGTCCGTTTTTTACAAGGTTATCCCGTGCAGAAAGAATACCGGCGTTTTAAAATTAAATTTATAACCAGCATTAATGATTATGCAATGATTCAGGAAGTATTAAAACGGCGTTTTTCCGGAAACTTAAAGGATACGTTAACTTTTCCTAACTTAATCCTAATTGATGGCGGATACGGTCATTTACAAGCAGCGGTTAAAACATTACGTGTTCTGAATATTAAGATACCAATCATTAGTATTGCTAAAAAATTTGAGCATATTTATGTTACTTGGCAAAATAAACCGGTTGCGCTGAGAATACAATCTAAGGCATTGCGCTTGCTTATGCGAATCCGTGATGAATCGCATCGTTTTGCCTTAGCCTATCACCGTAATTTGCGTAAAAAACAAATGTTATTATCAGAACTTGATCAGATACCAGGTATTGGTCCAAAACGCCGGCAATTATTACAGAATGCCTTAACTTCAAAAGAGGTAAAAACTGCTAAAAGCTCAAATTTAGGTTTAAAACAAATGAGTCTAAAGAAATTAAAAGAAATTAAAGGCATAGATGAAAAAACCGCAAAAAATATCATTGAACATTGGAAAAAGTATTGATATTATATTAAAAGACATGACGGCTTTTGAGAGGGCAGTGCTAAAGGTAACATGTTCTATTTTACCAGGACAGGTACGAACTTATAAATGGGTTGCGAGAAAAATTGGTTGTCCGAATGCTCAACGTGCTGTAGGCCAAGCACTTAAGAAAAATCCCTTGCCCCTGTTAATTCCTTGTCATCGGGTAATTTCTGCATCCGGAAAGATAGGCGGTTATGCTTATGGCAAAGAAACGAAGAAAATTCTTTTAGATTTTGAGCAGGGCTTAATTACGAATAGAAAAAAAGATTGTAAAAAATTATCTAAAAAAATAAGGAGTGTTTATGAAAGGAATAATTCTAGCTGCCGGCCGGGCTACACGCTTGTATCCAATTACAAAAGGTGTATCAAAACAATTACTGCCTGTTTATGATAAACCCATGATTTATTATCCGTTGTCAGTTTTATTACTGGCGGGAATCAGAGAGGTATTAATTATTACCACTGAAGAAGCCTTGCCGCAGTTTAAAGCGCTTTTGGGTAATGGCAGTGATTTTGGGATAACTATTGAATACGCGATACAAGAGACCCCCCGGGGAATTGCCGAAGCATTTATTATTGCCGAGGATTTTATTAAAGGCGACAGGGTTTGCTTAATATTAGGCGATAATATCTTTTTTGGCGCCGGTCTTTCCGAAGAGCTGAAAAAAGCTATTGACCAAAAAGATACAGCCTGTGTATTTGGTTATTATGTAAAAGATCCGCAGCGTTATGGAGTGATTGAATTTAATAAAAATTTGGAGGTTATATCTATTGAGGAGAAACCGGCAAAACCAAAATCACATTGGGCAGTTACCGGCCTTTATTTCTATGATCACCGGGTTGTGGATATTGCTAAAGCCATAAAACCCTCAGCCCGCGGAGAACTGGAAATAACGGATTTAAATAATGTTTACTTAAAAGATAAAAAATTGAAAGTTGTTTTGTTAAAGCGGGGATATGCCTGGCTGGATACGGGAACTTATGATTCTTTAATTGATGCATCTATGTATATTAAAACAATTGAAGACAGACAAGGGCTAAAAATTGGCTGCCTGGAAGAGATCGCGTTTGAAAAAGGATATATTTCAAAGCCGGATTTACTTAAAATAGCTGCGAAAATAAACACCAGTTATGGCACTTATTTAAGGAAAATTGCTGAGGAGAGTGGTTATGGCTTTTAAATTTATAAAAACTAAAATTCCAGAAGTGGTTCTAATTCAACCCCAGGTTTACAAAGATAATCGGGGATCATTTTTGGAAACTTTTAAACAATCAGAGTTTAAGTTTCATGGGTTGAATTTAAATTTTGTACAGACAAATCATTCCTATTCAGCTAAAAATGTTTTAAGAGGATTACATTATCAAACTGATCCTAAGGCTCAGGGAAAATTGATCTCTGTAGTTCAAGGAGAAATATTTGATGTCGCGGTGGATATACGCCGGCAATCAGCAACTTATGGGCAGTGGGTAGCTGAGATTTTGTCCCAGGCCAATGGAAACATGCTTTATCTTCCGCAAGGGTTTGCACACGGGTTTTGTGTGCTTTCAGGCTCAGCATATGTTATTTATCAATGCACAAATGAATATTCTCCTGAAAATGATGCTGGTATTCTCTGGTGCGATCCTACAATTGATATATCCTGGCCGGTTAAAAAACCCATACTTTCTGCAAAAGATGCTAATCTGCCTTTATTTGGCGAGGTGTAAAAAAACGATCAGTACCGGTTATAGCGGGTCCTTAATTGCCAAATTGTAAGAAATCGTTTATCTTTTTTCTTAAACTCTTCAATTTTTGAATCTTCTAAGATAGATTTTGTGCCGGCAACTTCCGGTATGATATTCCAATAATTTTGTTCAGTTTCTTTGGACTGTGCGATAGTTTCTTCAAATATTGAATTGTCTTCTAAATCAAGATTTATGGGAGAATCTTCATCTTTTACAATTAAATTTTCTTCTTCAGTTAAAGGAAATTGCTGTGCGTGGATGGCTTTATTTATGATAAAAAATATGCTAAAAAAAGAAGAAAAAACTATAATTAAAAAATAAGTATAATATTTCATAGGTAGATTTTATATTTTTTTTGAAAAAATTGCAATAAAAATTGGTTAGCTGATTTTTTAAGATTTTAAATAATAGGTTAGAATCTCAGGTTAACTTTCTAACTTTAACTAACACAATATCATAGGAAAAACAAAAAAAATCTAAAATTTGCAAAATTAAAGGTTTTATGGTACAATTTGCTCAATTAAATTAATATAATTATGTATATTGAATTTTATGAAAAAATATATAGTCATCCCTACTTATAATGAATCAGAAAATATTCAGAGAATTATTGAAGCAATATTCGCATTGCACCCGGATTTTCATATTATTGTCGTTGATGATAATTCCCCGGATAAAACCGGGGATATTACGGATGCATTAAGCCGAAAAGATTCCCGGATTCTGGTTTTGCATCGACCGGAAAAAGCAGGATTAGGCACAGCTTATGTTGAAGGGTTTAAATCAGCGCTTGAGCAGGGGGCAGAATTAATCTTTGAAATGGATGCAGACTTTTCTCATGACCCAATTTATTTAAAGGACTTTATCAAAGCTGCTGAAAAATTTGACGTTGTGCTGGGAAGCCGTTATCTAAACGGTGTGCGGGTAGAAGGGTGGAGGTTCCGGCGTCTTTTATTAAGCAAGTTTGCGAATATTTTCGTTTCTTATCTTATGGTTAAGCCGATATGGGATTTTACCGGTGGATTTCGCTGCTATCATAGAAAAGTTCTAGAAGCTTTAGATCTTGACCTCATCCATTCCGATGGGTATGCATTTCAGATTGAAATGCTGTATTTAGCTTTTAAACATAAATTTCGAGTATGTGAGGTGCCGATTATTTTTAAAGAAAGGCATAAAGGATATTCAAAAATTTCAAAAAATGTGATTTGGGAAGCTTTCCGGTTAACTTTTAAATTTCGTGCTCCGTTAAAAAAAATATTTAAACATTCATCATTTTTATTTAAAGATTACAATGAATTTGTGGAAGGGTATTACCAAGATTTAGAAAATCATGAATAATATTTCTTTGGGGATAATGGCCTATAATGAAGCAGGTAATATTGGTCGCCTGCTTCAATCTATTTTAGAGCAAAAATTTACTTCTGGTAAACTGGTTGAGATTATTGTGGTTGCTTCCGGGTGTACGGATAATACAGAAGATATTTTAAAATTTTTTAAAGAAAAAGATAAGCGGATTATTTTAATCTCTCAAGCTAAAAGAGAAGGGAAGGCGAGTGCGATTAATCAGTTTTTAGCTAAAGCTACGAGTGAGGTTTTAATAATGGAAAGTGCGGATACTATTCCGGATAAAGATACATTGGAAAAATTAGTTGCTCCTTTTAGTGATCCGCAAGTGGGCATGAGCGGTGCGCATCCTGTGCCCATTAATTCTCCGGACACATTCTTAGGTTTTGCCGCGCATTTTATTTGGGCTAAGCATCATCAGATTGCTCTGATTAGCCCGAAAATGGGAGAATTAGTAGCGTTTCGTAATTTTGTCAAAAAAATTCCGATGAATACGGCGGTTGATGAAGCGAGTATTGAGGCAATTGTTGCGGAAGCCGGGTTTAAGATTATCTATGTTCCGGAGGCAATTGTGCAGAATAAGGGCTCAGAAACAATTGCTGATTTTATCAAACAGCGCCGGAGAATTTTTGCCGGCCATAAATATTTAATGAAAACACAAAAATATAAAGTAAGCACACATAATCCGACAAAGATTATGCTTAAAATGGCATTAGAGAAAAAAAATTGGTGGAACATTAAAAAAAATATTTGGATTTGTGCGGTAATTTTATTGGAGTTATTCTGCAGATTTCTGGGGTACTATGATTTTTTAATTGGGAAAGATGATCATAGTGTCTGGGAAATAGCGGCTTCGACAAAAAAATGGGATTGAAAAATGCTGCCACTTATTTTGAAACTGCCGTTTTATTATCTAGCGCGAAAAACTAATAAAATCTCAAAGCTTCCCTTTAATTTAACCTTAAGTGTTACCTATCGGTGTAATTCACGCTGTAAAACATGTAATGTTTATGAAAAAGATTGCGAGGAATTGTCATTGCCGCAATGGAAGCAAATCTTTAAGAAGTTTGGAAAAAATTTACTCTGGGCAACAATCAGCGGGGGTGAACCATTTTTACGTACAGATTTAGCAGAGATTGTGTATGCGCTTTATGATTATTGCCGGCCGCAGATTATAAATATCCCGACTAACGGAATCTTAACAAAGACAATTGTTGAACAAATTAAAAAGATTACTGCTTATTGTCAAAACTCACAGATAATTGTTAATGTTTCTATTGATGATATTGGCCAGAAACATGATGGTATTAGAGGCATAGACGGCAATTATGATAAAACAATTTTAACATTCAATGCTTTAAAAGGCCTTAGATTGGATAACCTCTCCGTAGGTATTCACACCGTAATTTCTAAATTTAATGTTAAAAGAATTCCGGATATTTATGCTGAACTAATAAAATTAGCGCCGGATTCTTACATTACCGAAATTGCCGAGGAGCGTGAAGAACTGGGGACAATCGACAGTGGAATCGGGCCCGGATACAATGATTTTGTAAACGCCATAGATTTCTTGCTGGATAAAATAAAGCAGGACAATTTTAACCGTGTGGGCCGGTTAACCCGGGCGTTTCGTATTGAATATTATAAAATAGTTAAACAGGTATTAAAGGAAAAGAAGCAAATAATTCCTTGTTATGCCGGATTTGCTTCTGCGCAAGTTTCTCCGGAAGGCAATGTGTGGATGTGCTGTATTAAAGCTCAAGTCTGCGGAAATCTTAAGGCAGTTGATTATGATTTTAAGAAAATCTGGGATTCTGAACTAACCAGAAATTTAAGAAAAAGTATTATTGCTCAAGAATGCTATTGTCCCTTAGCCAATGCTAGCTACACAAATATGTTATTTAGCATAAAAACTTTATTTAAAATTTTAAAAAACTTAATCAGATTGAAATAGCATGCACAAAAAAAATATTTTAATTACCGGAGCCACCGGTTTTATTGGGTCAAATCTAGTCAAAGTATTAGCCCGGGATGATCAATATAATATTATTGCGATTGTTAGACCGGAAAGTAATCGCAATAAAATAGAAAACCTGAAAAAACTCAATGTTCGGTTAGCCCCGGGGAATTTTTACGATAATGATTTTCTTAGGAATCTTTTTAAATCATTATCTATTGATTGTATAATACATTGTGCAGCATTAACCGGCGCAGGATTGGGCAGCGAGCAAGAGTACAAAAAAATAAATGTTTTAGGCACAGAATTTTTACTAAAAAATGCTTTTGAGCATAAGGTAAAAAAGTTTATTTTTTGCAGTTCTGTGGGTGTTTGGGGAACGATTCCTAAACAAGTACCCGCAACATTACAAACTCCTTTAAACCCGGATGGCTATTATCATCAATCAAAAGCCAATGCCGAAGGTAAAGTATTAGAATATGCTGCCAAAGGATTAAATGCGTTTATTGTCCGCCCCACGATAGTGTACGGGCCGCAGGATAAAGGTTTCGCCGAAAAATTAGCAAAAATGGTAGAACAAAAAAAATTATTTTTCAAAAAAAATGTACGCATTCATTTAGTTAATATTGATAAACTTATCGAGATTTTTTGCCAAATTATTAATTTAGACATAAATGCGAAAAAGATATTCATTGCGGTTGATAAAACTGGTGTGGGTTTAGAAGAAATAGTTAATTTATTATCAATGTATTATCATGGGAAAAATTATCCGGAATATTTTATGCTGCCGGGGTGGGTATTTAAATTTATAAAATTATGTTTTCAATTAATGAAAAATGATAAATGGCTGACCAGAATTCGCCTTTTATCTGAGGATTGGTTTTATGATAATTCAGATGCTGAGGAAATTCTCAACGTAACGCCTGTGTTGACCAAAGATTATTTTTTGCGCCAGGTTTTAAATATCCCCTAATTACTGATAGGATGCTAAATTTATACTTTTATGAATAATTTTCAAAATGAAAAATCAGAAAAAATTAAATCACTTTTTTGGAGCTGGCTAATTTTTAGTGTTTGCTACTGGATTTGTGCGGTATTTAAGCCTTTTCATGTGGATGAATTCTTTTCCTGGATTTATGCAAAAGGCTACACTTTTTCAGATATAATTAAATTACGCAATTTCGGCATAGGCCATCCACCGCTATACCATTTACTGCAAAAAATAGTTCAAATTATTGCCGGGACCGATAATCATCTTAATGTAAGAATTGTGAATTATTTTTTTGGTGCTGGGTTTGCCATGATTTTTGTAAATTATTTACAGCAGGAAAAGAAATCAACATTATTTTCTTATGCTATTGTTTGTTCGGCTGCGGTATTGGATGCTTTTGTATTTAGCCGGATGTATGGGCTTGTGCTTTTTATGGCGAGTTTATTATTAATTATCGGTGAGCAAGCAGGGATATATGAAAACATTAAATGTAAGATTATTTTTAGTTTGGTTTTTTTAATCGGGCTTTATGCGGATTACAGTTTTTTTATTTTATTGCCTTATTTTTGCCTAACCTTCTTCAGCCGGCAAACTAAAAGTAAGACTGTGGTTTTAATCAGTTTTTTTATTTTAGCAGTTCTTTGGTTTTTAACCGAATATCTGCATGTGCGGAAAATAGATGAAGGTATTTTATTTTGGTTATTTAGTTTGGTTTATAACTTCTCCTGGATAAGTTATGAGTTTGTAAATTTGATATTCAGATTCTGGTTTCAGGAGACTTTATTAGTTGCGGTACTTATTTATTTAATTGCTTTATGGAAAGATGCAAAAACTGAGTCTCAAGATAATAATAAAAAAATACCGTCTTATTTTGCCGCCGGGTTTTTTATTTTATTTATTTGTTTTCAGTTGAATATTTTTAGAGTGAGATCAGGGGCAGTAATTTTTGCTTTTTTAATTATTATGGCTTTAAGGTTCTTTTTAAAGCCTGGTTTTGATTTTTCAGATAAGCAGGTGAAAATAATTGTTTCAATTTTTTTAGGGTTACTAATAGTTTTAACAATTAGTCCTGTTTTATGGCGAGAACTCACGCATTATAGATACTTGACAGCGTTTTTGCCTTTAATTTTTTATTATATGAACATAACTTTACCCAAACGAGCACTTAATGTTACGGCAATCATACTGATTTTATCAGGTGTATTTTATTTAAATTCTAAAGGAATTTCCGCTGAATATCCAGCTCCATTTTTAAAGAATAAAGCTCCGGTGGTATTTGAAAATGTACATGCATTTGCAACCCAATATATTATGGGCAGTCGTTTAAAAGAACCCTTAATCGCGGATATGAGTGGATTTGATAAATTTTTTAAAATCGGAAACAGGAAAGCACCAGAACTGAATCTAAAAGAATTTGAAAGATTTTGGGTCATTGGAGACGCCAGTGCAGAAACATTTAAGTTTGTTCCTGAGGGTTATATCCTAAAAAATAAAGCAGTTAATTTAAGTTGGTGGGATCAGCAGTGCTTTAAAATTTTGACCCCCATCAATAAGAATTATTACGCAGTTTTTGAATACACAAGGAACGGAGAATAAAAAGTGTTATTTATCCAAGAAAGATGGGAAGAATATTTTAGATACAGACATGAAGGGTTAGGCACAACCTATGAACGTTTTATCCTGCATCGCTATTTTGAAAAATTAAGGCAAGATTTTGATGTGCAAAATGTCCTGGAGGTTCCCAGTTTTGGTATGACCGGGATATCCGGGATAAACAGTATGTGGTGGGCTGATCAAGGGATAAATGTTAGTGTTGTTGATGATAATCTGCAAAGGCTTAAAAAGATTAAACAAGTCTGGCAGGAAATTTCCTTACAAGCTGAGTTTATTTATCATCAGGGTTATGCTCAGCTGCCTTTTAAAAATAAATCATTTGATTTAAGCTGGAATTTTGCCGGGTTATGGTTTGTAACGGATTTAGATGTTTTTTTCTCAGAATTAGTTCGCGTGACAAAAAAGACGATTTTTCTTTGTGTTCCGAATACATCAAATATATTTTGTGCCCAAAGAATCCATGCAGAACGTAAAGATTTAAATTTACATCTAGATAATATAAACCCAGGAACTATTAAAGAAATAATGAAAAAACTTGGTTGGCAACTAAAAGATTCTGGTTATTTTGATGTACCGCCCTGGCCGGATATTGCGATGAATAAGGAGGAAATTTTAAAAAAAATTGGGTTAAGAAAAATAAATAAAGAAATCGAAATTAGAGAAAAGATTTGCATTTTAGATTATTTTAATAAAAAAAATCTAAACATGGAGAAAGAAATATTAAAATACGGATTTTTGGAAAATTCTTTTTTATTATTTAAAAAACTATGGGCGCATCATCGGTATTTTATATTTAAACCAGGAGAAAATAAATAATGATTTCTGTGGTTATTCCATCTTATAACTCACAAGATACAATCGCTAAATGCTTAGATTCCTTAAAACAACAGTCTTATCAGGGAGAATATGAGATAATTCTGGTGGACAGCTCCATAGATAAAACCCCGGAAATTGTGCGAAATAATTATCCGGAAATAAAATTTACACATTTAGATAAAAAAACTGATCCAGGCCAGGCGCGAAATTTAGGCATAAATCAGACTAAGGGGGAAATTATTGCGTTTATTGATTCTGATTGTATTGCCGATCGCGATTGGCTCAAATACATGGAAATAGGGCATACTCAGGGGTATAATATTATCGGGGGAGCCGTAGATATTGCTAATCAGGAAAATGATTCCTTTGGCTGGGCAGGGTATATGGCTGAATTTCGTGAATTTCTTCCGGAATTGCCAAAGCATGAAGTAGGACATATTCCTACCTGCAATATATCATACAAGAAAGATATTTTCACTAAATATGGTTTATTCAATGGCGAATACTATCCTCAGGAAGACTTGGTGTTTAATTATATGCTCAGACAAAAAGGAGAAAAAATTACATTTGATCCCCGAATTAAAGTGTTTCATCATCATCGCTCTGCATGGAAAAACTTCTTTATGCATCAAGCCAGGATTGGATTTATTACGGCAAGAGTATTAAGAGTGACTCAGGCAGAAGGATCTTTTATTGTTAAAAATCGGGCGCTAGCATGGTTATTACTTCCATTATTACCCTTAGTAAAATTTTTTAGAACTCTTTTTGTTTTTCTCAGATACCGGCCCAGGATTTTATGGAAGCAGCCGATAGCGATCCTTATTTTTGCCATAGGGCTTATTTTTTGGATTTGGGGTATGTTCAAAGGCATTTATCGTAAGTAATTATAAATAGAAGAAATATTAATCCTATTCAGCTTAAAAAAATAAAATGAATTATTCTAACTTAAGACAAAAGATGGATTTCAGTATTATCGCAGCGTTTATCTGCTTGCTGGGTTTTAGCCTGCGGATTTTTATGATTTCACGCCAGAGTATTTGGTTTGATGAAGCCGCAAGCTTAGTCAGTGCAATCCAACCATCGCTGACTGCGGTAATAAAAACTACAATTATAACTGAGAGAATACCGCCGCTTTATCCTGTTTTTTTACACTTTTGGATAAAGGAATTTGGATTTTCTGAAGCTAGCATTAGATTCCCGTCGGTAATTTTTGGAACCCTCACGGTGCCGCTTTTGTATTTATTTGTTAAAAAATTTATTAATTTCAAAATTGCGGTTATTTCTAGCTTACTGCTAGCTGTTTCACCTATCCATATATATTTCTCTCAGGAAGCACGTTATGTTTGCGTATTTATTTTTCTTAATTTATTTTCAACGATCTTGTTTTATGGAATGCTGAAAAAGGAAAGTAAAATTAAATTCCGGGATTCCTGTTTCTATGTTTTTATAACTTGTTTGGCAATGTATACAAATTACCTGATGGTTTTGAGCCTTTTCGGGCAAAATATTATATATTTGCTGCATAACCGAATAAATAAAGTAAAAATGGGAATTTGGATAAAAGGACAATTTGCGATATTTCTATTGTGTTTTTTACCCTTAACATTTTTTTTAACAAGTCAAGTTATTAGCGTTAGCCAGGAAAATTCTCAAGACAGAGAAAAAATAAACCTAAATCTAAATTATTCTCAAACGACAGAACCAGAAAAGGCTATGAATAAGGAAGATAATTTTAGCAACTCAAAGGTCAATGCTCTGTTAGGGATAGTTAGGAGTAGAATCAAATTTCAGTTTTTATCAACACTGAAGATGGGTTTTTTTCATGCCCCCTTTTTTTTAGGCTCAGGCATACGCTATTTGAATCGCGTCCCTTATGATTGGAGCCCTATTTTTCTCAACATTGTTATAATACCCAGCACATTGCTTTTTCTCGCATTATTTTTGTTAGGGTGGTTAGTCTGTATTAAGAAGAATGAATTGTATATTGTCCTGTTATTTTTCATGCCATTTACCTTTATTTTATTAATTAAACTATTAGGGCTGCGTCCGATAGGAGTGCGGCACATAGCTTTTTTATTACCCATTTTTTATTTGATGATAACTTTAGCTTTGTTTAACATTGAAAAAAAAATAATTCGTTTTATTTGTTCTATGCTCTTAGTATTTTTTATTGTATTATCACTTTCTATTTATTATTTTGATCAAAAAACATATAAAGATGACTGGAGATACCTTACCAGCTATGTTTTGAAGGATTTGACTGCCGATGATTACATATTGTTTCAGGGAGAATATGCGCATGTTCCTTTTCGCTATTACACAAAATTATTAAAAAAGAATAATAAAAATTTAGCGCAGAATAAAATTTATAGTAATACCCTGCAAAGCGCAGACGGATCTTTAGAGAGATTTTTAGCCGATAAAGATAAAGGGGAATTAAAAAATAAAAAGCGAATATGGCTGATTAGTTATTATGCTCTTGAAGAAGAGAATCAGAGGCTTAAAACTTATTTCGATGGTCAATATAATTGTGTAGAAAAAAATACAAATTTGGGCAGAAATTTAAGCCTGTTGTTGTATACAGCTAAATAATTAAATTATTTTTTAACCGGGGTTATTAATCTCCGGTGAATATGTGCAAGTGAAAGGTAAAATATAATGATCAAAAAAACAGAGAAAATTCTATCTTTTATCCGTTGGCAGGATTGGGGGCCGGGAAAAATCCCGGTATTTTGTACTTTGCTGGCTTATATCGGAATTGCCAGCCGTAATGTTTCTAACCTTTTTACGGTTAAATTTATTTTATTTCTTTTCTTTGCTTCCGTTCATTCAGCATCAGGTTATATCATTAATGACTGGGGAGATCGAAAAATTGATAAATTACATGGTAAATCAAATGCTTTTGAAGGGTTGAGTTATTTTAAAAGCTGTTTGATTTTATTTTTGTTATTTATGATTGCGTTTATTTCCGGGCTTCCGTTTGTGCATAAGGCATTTTTTATCCCCTTATGGATTGCCTGGGCTGTTTTTACCGTAGGTTATTCTCTTAAACCCTTACGTCTTAAAGAACGGGGGATAGTCGGACTGGGTGTTTCGGCTCTAGCCCAATGGACGCTGCCGATATTAATTGTTTTTTCGGCGATGGGGCGGTTTGGACATTGGGATATGATTGTTTTTGCCATTGTAAATTCGATCAGTGGAGCTACACTAGAAATTGCGCATCAACGCCATGATCGCAGTCATGATCTGGGAACTCAAACTAAAACATTTGGGGCAGTAACAGAAAATAGAACATTAGATTACCTTTATGCGATAGCTGTATTTTTTGATAAAATTGCTGTTTGTGCTGTTTTGATTACTATTCTGATCGGGATTACTCCTTTGGACTGGACTTCCGGTTGGAATAAACTTGCTCATCCCTTGATGATTATTTATTTAATTTTATTTTTTATCTCTTTAATCGAAACGATTCGTGCTTCGAAAAATAACCAGGTTTTTGATCCATATTATTCAACAGCACGCAGTGCTAATAAATTTTTACATGAAACAATGCCTAATCTCATAATTCCTTCTTATTTATTACTGATTGTAACTATTTATCATCCCACTAATGGAATTTTACTAGGGATTTTTCTCTATTGGCGTTTGGTAATCGGTAAAGCTGATTGGAAATGGCCATTACGAATGATTAAGAAATTATGGAAAGGATAAATATTAGTCAGGTTCATATGGAATTTAAGCAGAATAGATATATTAAATGGTTAAAGAATGCGACAATAAATGATTTTGCATCTATGGGTGCAAAAGCAACAAATTTATCAATTTTAATGCAGACGGGATTTCCCATTCCCGATGCTTTTTGTATTAACACAGACGCTTTTAAAGATTTTATCACAAGCCTGGACATTATGAACGGGGATAAAGAAAATAATCAGCTAAGTAAAAAAATTTTATCAGCACCGATTCCTCCAGAAATAAGAACGGTGATTTTAGGAGCATATCAGCTTTTGAAACAAAAATCCGGGGATAAAATTCTTGTTGCGGTACGGTCTTCTGCTTTAGATGAAGACTGTGCCCAAGCTTCATATGCGGGCCAATATAATTCTATTTTGAATGTCAAGTCCGAAGATGAGCTGATCAATGCACTGAGACAATGTTGGAGTTCTTATTTTTCATCGCGAGTACAGGCTTACCGAGTTCAAATATCTAAACAAAATGATTTGGCCATGGCAGTTATTGTTCAATTAATGATTTCCTCAGAACTTTCCGGGGTAGTTTTTACGGTTAATCCGCTGGACAAAAATGATCAATGTTTATCTATAGAAATGGCCAGAGGTCTGGGGGATAAACTTGTTTCCGGAGAAAAAACAGGGGATCATTTACTTGTGAATAAACGCACTTTAAAAATTGTATCGATAAATAAAGAGCGTAAACATCTAAATTTAAACTTTTCTCAAAATATTAAAAATTTTGATTTAAACCCTTTATTTAAATTAGCGGTTAAAATTGAAAAGCGCATGAAGTCGCCTCAAGATATTGAGTGGGCCTATGTAAAAGAAAAATTCTGGGTTTTACAATCAAGGCCGATAACCTATTCAGCGCAATTAAATAATAGAGAAATCTGGACTCGTGCAAATGCTGGGGAAATTCTGCCGGATGTGGTTACGCCGCTTACTTGGTCAGTTTTTAAACCAGTTTTAAAATTAGCAGGATTTTTTATGAGCCGGTCCATGTTGACTCTGCACTGGAATTGGAAACATGCGCATGATAAATTTCCTGATTCTCCCCAATTATTCAATGGTAAGGCTTATATGGAATTAACAAGCGTGTATGCTGGATTTGCTAGTTTTCCCGGCATTACTGCGGACATTTTACATAAAATGCTTGGTTTTGAATTTAATCTATTATCGAAAAAAGAACTGCCGCTTCGGTCTCCCCGTTGGCAGATAATGGATATTTATCGGGGGATATGCTATTGGCTGGAAATTTTAAATATTACTAATTCCCTGGCTTGCAGATCAAGGCGGTTTATTAATAAAGAAAGTTCTGATATAAAAAATTATAAAAAGGATGCTAAAGAGTTATTGGAAGCAATTAGGGTATTATTGTCAGATACTGCTTTAGTGCTGGGATTGCATGTTCAATCTACGGCAATGACTTTTAGTGCATTTGGATTAATCGATGCTTTAGTAAAGAAGATTGTTGATTACCAGACAACGCAGTTATTTGAATCGGCTTTAATCTCAGACTTTAATTCTATTAGCACAGTGCAGCAGAATATTGCAATTTGGGAACTGGCGCAGAAGATTAAAAACAATGCGATAATTAAAAAAGCGGTTTTTGAAAAGCCTACAATGAAAGAAGTATTAAATTCTTTGCAAATGAATCCCGCGGCACGTGATATTGTTAAACTTTGGGAGGAATTTATTGCTCAATTTGGAGAACGCAGTACACAAGAATTTGAACTAGCAGTTGCTCATTGGAATGAGAATGCAGATTTTATTTTACAGACAATCAGGGATATTATTGCCTCGGATACTCAAAACCCGCGTGAAAAATTACAGCAGCAACAGCTTATTTGTAATGATGTTATCCAGAAGACAAGGCTGCAGATAAAAGAAAAATGCTCATATCTAGATTCATGGTGTTTTAGCCGGTTATTAGAGTTTTATAAGAAAGGAATACCTTTAAGGGAAAATCTCAAATATTGTGTGGTTACAAAGTTTAATTTACTGCGGAGAATATTCCTGGAATTAGGAGTGATTTTGAAAAATAAATCCTTACTTTTAGATCCAAATGATATTTTTTTTCTGGAACATGAAGAAGTGCGGCAGGTTTTTGACAACTTGTCTGATTCAGTGATGGACATTAACTCTTTAGTGATCCTGCGAAAAAAACAATACAATCAGAACAAAAACAGTTTTCATGCTGACCTTTTTTTCTTACAAAATGGACAAGTGGTTCCAGTGGCAACACATCTAGGGGAAGCAGAGAATATTTTATGTGGTATTGGGTGTAGCCATGGCCAGTTTACCGGGCCGGCGTATGTGCTTAATTCAGTATTAGAGAATGTTGAGGTTTCTTCAGGACACATCTTAGTTGCGCCTTCGATTGATCCCGGGTTAACGCCTCTTTTTCTTACAGCTTGTGGGTTAGTGACGGAAGTTGGAGGGATGCTCTCTCATGGAGCAACAGTTGCACGTGAATATGGGTTACCGGCAGTTGTGGGAGTTTCTGGTGCGACGAAACTTATTAAAACCGGACAGATTATAACTGTTGATGGAGTTACGGGAAGAGTTTATTTGGAAGTAGATAAGAGAGGGGTTAGTCATAAATGAAAAAGACGGATATCGTTATTGTCGGAGGTGGCATGGCGGGGCTGTCTGCTGCGGTAATGCTTTGTGAAAATTCAAAGTTTAATGTAACGCTTATTGAGAAAAGCGGTATTGGCACCAATGAAACAACCAGAGCTGTTTTTGCCGAGGTAATAAAAGAGTTTAGACTTAAAGAAAGTGTGCTGAGAAACTACTCGCGGTATGTTTTTCATAGTGCATTAGGAGCTCAAGCTACTTTTGATTATAAAAAAAACGCCATGGTGGCAATTGATTATAAAAAAGCCTGTAACCAATTATTTGAAAGAGCTGTGCAGCATGGTTTAATTTTACTTAAGCAAAAAGCGATTAATTTTTCTTCTTCATCACCAGATTCTCCTTTAGTGCTCCATTTGGATAATAGCGAAACGATACAAACGGAAATATTGATAGATGCTTCAGGGGTTGCGCAATGGGCGGCTCAATGTTTGCATATTCCGGTATCACGGTATTATAGTGTGAGTTTTGGTGAACTTTTAGAAAATTGTCAAATTGAAGATATCCAAGCATTTCGGTTATTGGCACCGTACAGCCGCTACGGAAATGGGGGTGGATGGGCATACCCCCTAACCAATAAAACTATTAGTTTCGGATATTCTATTGTAACCGAAAAGCTGGATGCTGATGAGGCTAGTTTAAAAAAAGGATATTTCGAAGCAAAATCTAAATTCGAGCCCTATGCAACATGGATGGGTAATGCGGTAAAAATAAAAGAAGAAGCCGGCATTATTCCTGTCGGACGTATCGGGCGATTTATTGATGAACGTGTTTTAATTATCGGGGATGCTGCCGGACAAGCAAATCCCTGGGCTATAGAAGGATGCCGTCCGGCTCTTTTAAACGGGCGTTTGGCAGCAGAAGTAGTGATAGAGGCTTTTGCTAAAAACAAATTTAATCGTTCATTTCTGATGTTGTTTGAGCGGAAATGGAGCCGTAATAATCGAGAACGCTTTTGGCGTACCGAAAGTTCTGCGGACATTACCTGGTTTAAGACATCGGATGTTCAGTGGGATAAAATAGTAACTTTACAGAAACGTGTTGCTCCGGAAGTACAGTTTGAATATTTAAAGGAAAACAGAGCCTCATTTTTAATAACTGCTTATGCCGTTGCGGGTTTTATGCGGCGGGTTTTAGTAAAAAAAATAAAATGCGTTTTAAAAAAAATATGGAAGAGATAATTAATTTTTTGATTGGATGGTTATAAAAATGGGAAAAGAAGTTAGCCAGAAACGTGCATTGTTTTTGCCGGGATATTTCGGTAATGGATTTGGCCATGTAGGCAGGTGTTTGGCATTGGCGGATGAAATGAAAAAAGAAAACTGGAAAGTGGGTATGGTTTTAGCAGGGCGTTATTGTAAATTAGTAAAAGAGAATGGATATGATCTGTTCTCTCCCATATTTCCGAAAAGACCAAGCACAAAATTTAGTGATCAGAATACTCCAGCATTTACTTATATAAAAGATGGGAGCGGTCAAGTCCTCAGAGATGGATTAACAAGCCTTTGGAAAATAAAAGCAGCAGTAGCAGAGTTAATGTTAATCGTTAAAAAATTCCGTCCGAATGTACTAATCGGCGATATTTCCTTATTAACCTGGATATTAGGTAAAAAAGTAAATTTACCGGTAGTACAGATAATTCGTTCGATTATGTATCCGGGGCGATCTAAAATAATCTGGTGGCAGGATCCGCCGCAGGGCATGGAGTCTCCGAATATAGCAGCGGTTTTTAATCCGCTGCTGGAAAAATGGAAAATTTCCGCAATAAAAAGTGTAGACTATTTATTACAAGGTGATTTATATCTTGTCCCGAGTATCCCGGAACTGGAGCCATTACCGGATAATGTAATAAATACGCATTATGTGGGAGCGATGGTATATAAACAAAAATTTAAAAATAATTTACCCGAGCCCTTATTAAACGATAATCAGAAACAAAAGGTGTATATTACAATGGGGGGCGGTGCGGGCGGAGTTGGGAATCTGAAGTTTTTTGAAATTATTCATAAAGCTTTTTCCCAAACTCCCTGGACGACAATTGTATCTACCGGTAAAAATTTCAATCCTAAAGATATCCCGGAATTATCAAAGAATATTTATTACTCTCAATGGGTTCCTGGCCCAGAAGTGATCAAACGGTCCGATTTAGTAATTTTCCCGGGGGGATACGGAACAATGATGGAGACCATAAAATTTGGGGTGCCGAGTATTATTGTCCCTTTCCACAGTGAACAGGAATCTAATGGACGTCGGATTGCAGAGAATAATGCAGGGTGCTTATTAAGTTCTGCGGAAAAAAGTGATCGGGATACACTTATCCCTTACAAATGTAAATACGGGAAATTTGTCGGATGTATCAGGAAAGAATTTAATTTAAAACCACATGTTTTAAATGACTCCGCGGAAAATATTTTAAAAAACTGTGAATATAAAAAAGCGGCAATGCGCTTAAGTTCCTTAGTAAATAAATTTAATAGGGAAAAAGCAGTAGAGTTAATTAAAAAAATGGTTTAATAAATTATAAAAAAAGGTTAATTGTGAAGATTACACTTATTTCTTTTGATGAAGAGTTATATTGTTTAGGGATAAGGATACTATCTTCCTGCTTGCGGCAAGCCGGGCATGAGGTACAATTAATTTTTTTACCGCCCATAACTAATCCTAAAGAGAAAAAGTTCATATTCAAATACACAAAAGATTTACTAAGAGCTCTTTTGCAACAATGTAAAGGCTCAGATATTCTGGGCATGTCTCTAATGACAAATCAGTTTATTTTAGCTATGGAGGTGACAAAATTTTTAAAAAATAATCACATAACCGCACCAATTATCTGGGGGGGTATTGAGCCGACAGTTGAACCAGAAGAATGTATAAAAATAGCAGATATTGTTTGTATCGGTGAGGCAGAAGCGGCAATAGTAGAATTAGCTGGAAGGATAGAACAAGGAAAGAGTTTTTTAGATGTTAAAAATTTCTGGTTTAAAGATAAGGGTAATATTATCCGTAATGAAGTAAGACCACTTGAACAAAATTTAGATAAGCTGTCTTTTCCAGATTATAGTTGTGAAGATCATTTTCTGGGTTATGGAAATACTATGGAATCATTAACAAAGGAAAAATTGATTAATTTTCCGGGAGAAAGATTTTCGGCAAAGAATGGCAAAATACGTTATCCGGTGATGACAAGCAGAGGTTGCCCTTTTGCCTGTACATATTGTTGTAATAGTGTCTATCGGAAAATCTACCCAGGCCAAAAACTGTTAAGATGGAGAACTCAGGAACATGTCATTAAAGAACTGTGTATGGTCAGGGATAAACTTGCGCGATTAGACATGGTTTTTTTTGTGGATGATAATTTTACGGGCAGGGCAAATATTGATTTACAAGAATTTTGTTCAAACTATGCCAAGCATATCGGAGTGCCGTTTTTCGCTCAAGTAAGTCCGTTAACGGTTGACAAAGAAAAGCTGGAGATTTTGTTTAAATATGGATGCATCAAAATTACAATGGGTGTTGAAACGGGAAGCGAACGAGTTGCCGCGATGTATAACCGTAAACATTTTCATAAAGCTGTGCCGGGAGCGATTAAATTTATTGAAGAATATCGTCCGCAAATGAGTTTACCGCCGACATATCAGTTTATTATCGATAACCCTTTTGAATCACAAGAGGAAACATTAAAAACTCTTCACTTAGCAATAAGTTTGCCGCGCCCCTGGAATAATCCGATTTATTCTTTAATGCTTTTTCCCGGGACTGAGTTATATGACAAAGCAGTTCAAGCGCAGATGATCAGAGATAAGTATAACCAAATTTATGCAAAAAACTGGGTAGAACAAAGTAACCCATACTTGCAATTATGGATTAAACTTTATCGAAATAACTTTCCCCGAATTTTCTTGCACTTTTTGATTATTCCTTTAATCGTTAAATTAGGGATGAGTAAACCGGTGAGTGCAGTTTTACGTATGAAGATTCTTAAAAAATGGATTTGTATTTAAATTATTTTTACCGGATTGTTAAAATTATATATTTTTAGAAAATCAGTAAAGGAATCAAGAAAATGGAATTGAATCCCGAACAAAGTAATAATGCTGCCAATAATAGCCACTTTTCCCAGGAGGTAGTTAAGGGAGGTATTTGGGTTTTTATGGCGCGAGTTTTTAACCAAGGACTCGCTTTGCTGAAGCTGATAATTTTAGCTCGGATATTAACGCCTGCGGATTTTGGAATTATGGGTATTGCGCTTTTGATTATCGCCACAGCAGAACGCTTTTCTCAAACAGGCTTACAGCAAGCGCTGATTCAAAAGCCAAAACAAATTAAAGATGATCTGGATACTGCCTGGACAATTTTGATTATTAGGGGGATTGTTTTATCTTTGATCATATTTTTTATAGCCCCCCTTGTGGTAAAATTTTTTAAAATAGAACAAGCCAGCGGGATTATCCAAATCATTGGGTTTTCAATTCTTTTACAAGCTTTTAATAATATCGGTATTGTGTTTTTTTATAAACAACTAGATTTTAAAAAGCAGTTCATCTATCAAGTTGGCGGAGATTTTACGGAATTTATTGTGGCAGTAATTCTAGCGTTTAAGTTGCGCAGTGTCTGGGCGTTGGTCTTAGGGCTTTTAGCCGGCAGGTTTGCCGCCCTTATTTTAAGCTATGCAATACAATCTTACCGGCCAAAACTTAGCTTGCGATTTGATAAAATTAAAAAATTACTGGGATTTGGAAAATGGGTTACCGGATCAAATATTGGTGTTTTTATCGGGGGATTTTTAGATAATATTATTGTGGGAAAATTGTTAGGTGCGGCATCTTTAGGATACTATCGCATGGCGTATCGGATTTCAAATATGCCGGCAACTGAAATTAGTTATGTTATTAGTCAGGTTACTTTTCCAGCCTATGCGAAAATACAACATGACAATCTGCAATTGAAGAAAATGTATTTAAGAATATTGCGGCTGACATTGGTGGTTTGTCTGCCTGTGGTAATTATGATTGGATTGCTTTCTTCTGATTTCACAATGGTCTTTTTAGGTTTAAAATGGCGTCCGATGATCCCGGCAATGCAGTTATTAGCTTTTGCCGGTTTAATGAAATCAATTGTTTCAACCGGCAGCCCTTTGTTTGTGGGCAGCGGTAATCCTAAATTTGAATTTCATATGCAAACTGTGAGAGCTTTAGCAATGATAATTCTGATTATTCCGCTGACCCTTAGGTTTAATATTTCCGGGGCAGCTTTAACCGTAATTTTCAGTATGATTGCGATGTTTATTGTTTGGTATTATTGTACCGGTCAGATAGTCAAGATAACCGGAAAACAGTATTTTAAAATTTTGAAATATCCGCTAATTGGGGGATTATTAATGAGCGGGATGATCAGCCTGAGTTTGAAATTGCTGGGTTTAACTGAAAAATCATTGTTTTTTGGAGGAATGCTTTTATGTTGTGTGGTTGTCTTGGGGGTGATTGCTTATTTAGGGGGTATATATTTATGGCAAATTAAGTGTCATGATTTTGAGCTTAATCAGGATTTTAAATTTATTTTTTGTACAGTAATTAAAAGGAAATCAGGAAGTTTATGATTAATGCAATAGCCGGATATATAAATAGTATTGAGAAAATTTCCAATACTTTGTTAGAAAAAATGGCCCAAACCATAAAGCACTCTCCGAATATTAATATGGATACTTGGCAGGATCAGGTGTTGGCGATTTCACAAGCCAGCTATAAAACTGCAAAATCATTTAATGCCCCGATATTTAATGCAAACAATACTCTTAAACTCGTGATGGTGGGGGAAATTTTTGATTATGAGAAACAGAAGTTAGAACTTATTCAGCGGGGTTATAAATTTAAATTTCCCGATAGTGCGGCTGAATTTTGCTTACATCTTTACGAAGAAAAGGGCAATGCTGCGTTTTGCCAACTAAATGGATCGTTTGGCTTAGCGATTTATAATACAAAAACAAGTGAATTTTTATTAGTGAGTGATCGTTTTTCTTCGCAGCCTATTTTTTATCATCTAACTAATAAAAAAACATTATTATTTGGATCTCAGGTAGCTTCTATCTTAAAGTCCAATGAGGTTTCGCGGGAATTAGATAGAGAAGCGGTTTTTGAATATTTTACTTTTCTGCAGGTTTTTGGGACTAAAACGTTCTGCAAAAATATAAAAATGCTTGAACCGGCAACAATACTGACTTACATTAATGGAAAGATTTCTTTTTCACAATACTGGAGTTTTAAATATCAGGAAAAATGTGGTTCCGAACAATATTATGTGGAAAGATTAGCAAAAACCATAAAAACAGCTGTGCAAAGAAGAACACAGGGGAATGACCGCTTGGGGTTGTTATTAAGCGGAGGATTAGATTCGAGGATTATCTTGGCAGCTGCGGATAAGGAGATGGTCTGCTTTACCGTCGGAGATTTTGAGAATCGAGAGGTTAAAACGGCAAAAAAAATTTGTCAAGCTAAGGGATGCAAGCATATTTTTCTAAAACGAGATGTTGACCACTATGTAAATCTTTGGGAAAAAGCTGTAGATATTGGCGATAGTTTGTATTGTTTTACGCATGCTTACGCAATTGGTTTTTTCGAACAAATTACCAGGGAATGTGATGTTGTATTTCATGGCTATGCACTGGAGCGATTTTTTAGAGGAACAATGTTGGCTCAGAAAAAATTTTCTTTATTCGGTACCACTATTTTTAATTGGCTGGATAATCTTAAAGGGAGTTGTCTGGCGCGGCAAATTTTAAGTAAATTCAAAACTAGTTTTTATGCGCTAGATCCAGCGCAGCTTTTTTCTCAGAAAAATTATGATGTATTTGATAAAATTTTATTAGAATCAATCAAGAAAATTACCGATGAATCAGAAAATAATTGTGATCATAAACAGGATCAATTCCTTTGGGCGAATACACGTTATCCCCAAGGCTTTGCTTTCCTGAATGTTTCTTCGATCAGAGCATTTATGAATGAACGCAGTATTATTTTTGACAATGACCTTATCGATCTTCATCTGGAAATGCCGCTTAAGTATCGAGCCAATAGCAGGATTTGGAAAAAAGTTATTGCTCAATTGAATTCTAAAATTGCGAGTGTTCCTAATTCAAACCAAGGATTGAAAATATGGCAAAAGGCAGTGAATAAATTATTTTTTAGAAAACCGGAAAAATTGCCGGCTCCGATATTTACCCAAGGATCGTGGCCAAACTTTTTGTTATTTATCCGTTATCATAAAAAGATGCGCGATTTAATAGAAAAGATAATAAAAGATCAGGAGAACATTTCGCCGGATATTTTTAATTTACAAAAAATTGACCAAGTATATAAGGAATACATGAATGGGAAAAATGAATATTCAATATTGTTATATCTTTTACTTACATTTGGAACATGGTATAAAAAACATGGACTAAAAATATTTTCTAACAATTTAAAGCAGGATGGGAGTAAAGTAAATGAAGAATGATGAATATAACCTTCTGGGAAACGTTAAAAGCATTAAAGATTTAAAAAAAATTAAAAAAAGCGAATTACCGGTATTGGCACAGGAAATACGTCAGTTTATTATTGAGAATGTTGCCAAGACCGGCGGGCATCTGGGAGCTTCTTTAGGTGCTGTAGAATTAACCGTAGCGTTGCATTATTTTTTTAACAGCCCCAAGGATAAAATTATCTGGGATGTGGGGCATCAAGCGTATGCGCATAAGATTTTAACCGGGAGGAAGGATTTATTTTCTACACTGCGTCAAAAAGCAGGGATCAGTGGTTTTCCCCGTATCAATGAGAGTGAACATGATGCTTTTGGCACAGGGCATGCTTCTACTTCTCTATCTGCGGCATTAGGATTTGCTTGTGCCCGTGATTTAAAAAAAGAGAATCATGAAGTAATTGCGATTATCGGAGACGGAGCAATGACCGGAGGTAATGCATTGGAAGCAATTAATCAGGTGGGGTATCTTAATACTAAGCTGATTGTAATTCTTAATGATAACCGGATGTCAATTTCTGAAAATGTGGGGGGATTATCTAAATATACGCATCGGATAGAACATACTGATGTTTACCAGCAGATAAAAGATACAATGCATGAGTTGATTGAAAAAGGAAACGGATTAAGGGAAAAACTTTTAGAATTAAAAGCACACTTAAAAGAGGTTGGTTCTCCCGGATTGCTTTTTGAAAAACTCGGATTTGATTATATTGGTCCGATTGACGGGCATGACATCAGGAGTATTTTAGAGGCTTTAAATACAGCAAAAAATACTAAGGCTCCGAGCTTAATTCATTGCCGGACGATTAAGGGAAAAGGGTATACTCATGCGGAAAATGATAAGTCAAGATTTCATGGGATCAGTGCTTTTGATATTGATAGCGGGTGTAATATTGATTGTCCGGGCCAATTAACATATACGCAGGTATTTAGTAATAGTTTAGTGGAATTAGCGCAAAAAGATGAAAAAATTGTGGCAATTACAGCGGCAATGCCAGATGGGACAGGGCTTACTGCATTTGCGCAAAAATTTCCCAAAAGATTTTTTGATGTGGGTATTGCTGAACAGCATGCAGTAGTTTTTGCCGCAGGATTAGCATGTGCAGGGTTTAAACCTGTAGTAGCAATTTATTCTACTTTTTTACAAAGAGCTTATGATGCTATAATTCATGATGTGTGTTTACAAAAACTTCCGGTTATTTTTGCCATTGATCGGGCGGGTATTGTTGGTGAAGACGGAGCTACGCATCAGGGAGTATTTGATATTTCTTATTTAAGACATATCCCTGGAATTACAATCCTTGCTCCTTCTAATAAGCAGGAATTAGTTCAAATGCTTGGGTTTGCTTTAAAATTAAAAAAACCAGTTGCTTTACGTTATCCTCGAGGATGTTGTGTTGAAATTAACAATAGAAAATTAACTGCCTTAGAATTGGGAAAATGTGAAATAATCTCAAAAGGGAATAATTTAACAATTGTGTCTATTGGCACAATGTTGGAGCCGGCATTTTTGGCTGCCCAGGAACTTAAAAAACAAGGCATTTCGGTAACCTTAATTAATGCGCGGTTTGTAAAACCTTTAGATCCTGTGATTGCAGAAATTATAAATGAAACAGGAAAAGCGATTATTATTGAAGAAAATACTAAAAAAGGCGGCTTTGGTAGTGCAATCCTGGAATTATGCCAAGAAAATAGATTACAAGCAGATATTCGAATCTTAGGGGTTAAAGATGATTTTGTAGAGCATGCTTCACAAGAAATAGCGCATCAGGAACAGGCGCTTACAGCGGATGAAATAATAAAAATAGGGAAGAAATTATATGGGTAAATATAAGAATAATTTCGATGATCAGTTAATTTTAGTTGACAAAAGTGATCAGGTTTTAGGCTATCAAGCAAAAGATAAATGTCACGAAAGTAATGGAATACTGCACCGGGCTTTTTCGATATTTTTATTTAATGACCAAAAACAGTTGCTTTTACAGCAAAGAAGTAAAGAAAAATTGCTGTGGCCGCTTTTTTGGTCAAATAGCGTATGTTCACACCCGCGTTATGGAGAATCTATGGAAAAGGCGGCAAAACGCCGCCTGCAGGAAGAATTGAATACAAAAACGCAATTACACTATTTATTTAAATTTGATTATCAGGTTCAATTTAAAGATATTGGAGCAGAAAATGAATTATGTTATGTGTATATAGGAAAAGTCAATAATCCAATTGTTATTAATAAAAATGAAATTGCTGATTTTAAATATATAGATTACCGAGAAATTTCTTCTGAGATTAATAAACAAAGTAATTGTTTTACTCCCTGGTTTAAGATTGAATGGGAAAGAATCGAAAAAGAATATTTACCGGTTATTATGAAGCTATGAATAGTAATTTATGAGATTGATGTTTGTTCTCTAACCAATTGAAAAATCAATCAGATTACTAGTATTCGGCTAAGTATTTTCTATAAAATCAGTCAAATTCCCGCCCCTATTGCAAAAGTTAAAATATAGTGTATAATTAAATCTTTAAGTAACTTGCTTGTATTAAATGTTACGGACTGTCTAGGACATACTACGACTGTCCATTTTTTTATACATTATTTAACAAATATCTAATTTACACAATTTTCGAAAAATATTAGACAAACCATATCTTTATAACTTTTTGTACAATAAAAAGATATGAATTAAATAAATTAAGCATAATAATTCTTAGTTTGGCATAAATTATGCTTGTAATAGTCTGTATTTTTATGTAGCAGACATTCTCATACAATGCCAGACACCAGATTATCAGAATTAAAGTTTATAAAATAATTCATTTATTGAAAGGAAGTTAAAGAAGGAGAGAAGTATTATGATGAATGGCAGGTTAAGTATTACTGAGGCAGCTGAGCAAATTGAGGTTTCTCCTAAAACCATAATTCGCTGGGAAAAAGCTGGAAAAGTAAAAAAAGCCAAAAGAGATTGGCGAGGCTGGAGGTTTTATACTTACGAGGATTTGCAGCAGCTAAAAAGTTTTAAGGCAACTGTTTATTACACACAAGACGCATAAACAAGAGGAGTAAATAATGAAAAATAAAATTGTGATTTTAGCAAGGTGTATTCTAATCAGTTTTATCGGAACAGTTTTTGTGTTCGCGCAGCTTCTTTTTGCGCAGACAGTGGAAGTAGATTCTAATTTAGATTCAAAGATTAATGTAAAAGTTAGTAAAAAACCAAAGGGAAAATTCAATAAAAGAGCCGAATATAAAATTAAAAAAGAGGAATACGGTGAATATACTTTAGGTAAAGATGATGTTATTGAAATTACGGTTCGCCGGCACTCGGAATTTAGCGGCCGTTTTCCGATTGGCGCTAATGGAAAAATTCAGTATCCTTTTGTGGGAGACATTGAACTTACCGGATTAACAAAAACAGAAGCAATAAATAAATTGCAGGGTATTTTAAAGGAATATGTTGAATCTGCGGAAGTTGATATTACAATTATTGAATATAACAGTAAAGTAGTTTATATGGTTGGACAAGTGGCTCGCCCGGGCCGATATAGCATGAGAGCTGAATTTATGCCAGTACGTGATGCGGTTTTAGTAGCGGGTTTACCGCGGGAAAATATTGCGTCATTACGCCGTGCAATAATTATTCGTCCAGTTGAAGAAGGTAAACCAATTGTAAAAAAAGTTAACATGTTAAGTTTGCTTTATGATGGTAATTTAAAAATAAATTATGATTTACGTTCCGGTGATATTGTGTATTTGCCTTCAACTGCTCTTTATAAAGTAAGTACGATTTTAGACCAGATAGTTTCCCCGTTTTTCCGTAGTTCCACAGCGTATAATACCTGGGAAGAAGATGTGTTGTACCGGGATCAACCGAGACGGGATTAAAAACATATTTTAAAACAATAAGGAGTTAATAATGCAGGCAAATATGATTAATTATTTACAAATATTTTTTAGAAGAAAACACTTATTCCTTTACCCCTTTTTATTCACAGTTTTTGTCGCGGTTGTTTTAAGTTTTGTGCTGCCGAAAACATATGTTTCCAGTTCCGCTATTTTAATTGAAGAAGAAAACGTGCTTAATCCATTAATTAGCGGATTGGCAATATCCAGCAGTGTTGCGGACAGGCACAGAATAATCCGGGAGCAAATTTTGAGCTGGAAAAGCTTAACCGAATTAACCCGGCGGTTAAAACTTGACGAAAAGATTAAAACACAATTCAGCTATGAAGAATTAATAAAAGATTTACGTGATCATATAGTAGTTGAGTTGCGCGGCCCGCAATTAGTAACAATATCTTACAACGGAAGAATTCCTAAAGATGTTCAGCTCGTCGCTAAAGAACTTACAGATATTTTTATCCATCAAAATGTCGAAGCTCAGACAAAGGAAACAGATGTTGCGGTTAATTTTTTACAGGATCAGCTGAAATTATACCGGCGGAAAATTAAAGAAGATGAAATTAAAAATCTTGAAGGAGAATTAGAAAATTTATTAGTGGATTCAACGGTCAAACACCCGCTAGTCAAAAATTTGAAAGCACGTATTGCAAAATTAAAAGAGGACTTTCAAAAAGATGATATCGACATAAAGATAAAACCGACCAAAGCCTCTTTAAATAAAGATGTCATTTCCTATTTAATAATGAAAGAACTTCAAAAAGATTCTCAGGCTCCTGAATCACCGGATCAAGCCGAAGATATTTCTTTAACGGAAAGGATTGAAGGATTGCCTTTAGATTCGACTGTAAACGAAGAAATTTATTCGATGCTCTTAGAACGATTGGAAACAGCAAAAATAACTAAACAGCTGGAGACTTTTAAGGAAGGAACACGTTTTACAATTATTGACCCGCCGAGATTACCGCTAAAACCGGTAAAACCCGATCCGGTTAAGTTTTTACTTTATGGCATTGGTTTAGGTGCTTGCGTCGGGTACGGCTGTATTCTGCTTGCGGAAATGGTTGACCGTTCTTATAAAAACATCACGGATACTAAAGTGGAATTAGAGCGGCCTCTTTTGGGTGTGATTTCGGCAATTATTACCGAAGATGAGTTTTACCGTCGTAAAAACGGGGCAAAGTTTACGTATACAGTAATGGCTGCATTTTTTGCTTTAATGGTGATTATTGTTTTAATTTTTTCAATTGTTAGATAAAGGAGTTAAAATGAAAAACTTTCTCAATTTTTTAAAAACATTTCAGGATAAACAGTTAGACGCATTGAACATGCCCTCTTTACCCAAAGAATTTATATTAAAAAAAGTAAGGGATTCAAATATTAATCCGCATATCGTTTCTTATTTTGACCCAAAATCGCCGATTTCCGAACAATACCGCAGATTAAGAGAAAATATTAAGACTCTCAATAAACAAAACCAGATAAAAACCTTAGCAATTACGAGCGCAATAAGCAACGAAGGTAAATCAACGTCTGTTTTAAATCTGGCGGTGACAATGACGAAAGATGTTGACTGTAAGAATGTTTTAGTGATTGATTGTGATCTGCGCCGGGGAACAATCGGTGATTCTTTAGATATAAAATCAAAAGTCGGCCTTTCAGATTATTTATTGTTGGGTGCGGATGTGGAAAATATTATTTATAAAACTAAAATTGAAAAGCTTTCCATTATCCCGCGCGGGAAAATTGCCGAAGACCCCGCAGAATTATTAGCTTCGATTAAAATGCAAACATTGCTAGATAAAGTGAAGGGAAAATTTGATTTTATAATTTTAGATACATCTCCGGTTATTGCGGTAGCAGATAGCGGGATTGTCTGTGCGCTGGTTGATGGGGTAATTATGGTAATTTGTGCCGGTAAAACCCAGCGCGGGATTGTAAAACATGCGGCAGAGCTTTTAGCTCAAGGCAAGGCAAATTTACTCGGATATATTTTAGCCCATATTGAATATCCGATTCCGGATTATATTTATCGGTACATTTAAAAAGTCAATAGTTGACAGTAACTAGCTGATGGCTGATAGCGTTTAGAAAAAAAGTTATGAATTACGAGTTACGAGTGATAAATGAAAAGCGGAAAAGCAGATAAAAATTGAGAAACGATGGACGATCGCTTCGCTAGGATGAAGGACGAGTGACAAGTGATGAGTGACGAGTGATAAAAAAAACTAAAACTAATTAACAATATAAAACAAGAAATTAATAATATTAAAATTCAATTATTAGGGGCAAATTTAAGGTGAATGTTAAAATGAGTAGTGATAATAATATTGTTGATAGAAGTTATAAATTTGCTTTGGAAATTATTAAATTAGTTAATTTTTTACCAAAAAGTACTAGTGGAACTGTAATTGGTAATCAGATAATGAAATCAGGGACATCCATAGGCGCTAATGTGGAAGAAGCACAAGGATCTGCGAGTAAAAAAGATTTTACTAATAAAATGGCAATATCTAAAAAAGAAGCCAGAGAAACAAGGTATTGGCTTAGATTAATAAAGGATTCAGGAATTCTAAAAGAAAATGAGTTGGAGAATTTGCTTAAAGAAATTGATGAAATATTAAAAATTCTTACAGCTATTGTGAAAACATCAAAAGCTAACTTAAAATGTTGATTCTATTTGTTGTTTTTTGCTTTTAGGTTTTTAACTTATAACTTGTCAATCGTAATTTGTAATTAGTAAGGTAATTCATAATTAGTAATTTATAACTATCAGGTGTTTTTAACTTATAACTTGTAACTCGTAATTTGTAACTATTAAGGTAATTCATAATTTTACAAAGGTAACAAAACATGAGCGGAATTATCGGATATGCAGGGAAAAGAAATATCAGTCAGGTTTTATTAGATAGTCTGGAACGCTTGGAATACCGGGGTTATGATTCTGCGGGGATTGCAACTTTAAACGGAAAAGATTTATACCTTTGCCGGGAAACAGGGGATTTAAATAACCTAGTCAATACTATTGCTAATTACCCAGTTAAGGGAAAAATCGGGATTGGGCATACGCGTTGGGCAACTCACGGGGAACCGACAAAATCTAATGCCCATCCACACACAGATTGTGAAGATAACATAATTGTAGTACATAACGGCATTATTGATAATTATTTATATTTAAAGAAAAAATTAGAAAAAAATAAACATAAATTCAAATCAGAAACTGATTCTGAAATTATTGCGCATTTAATAGAAGATTATTTAAAACAAGGAGCGGCTAACCTGGAACAGGCTCTTAGCTGTACGCTGATGGACTTAAAAGGTTCTTATTCTATTGTGGCTATGTGTAAAAATGAACCGCGGAAATTGATTGCTGCACGCAACGGAAGCCCTTTAATGCTGGGAATCGGAGATAAAGAAAATTTTATTACTTCAGATGTTCCGGCAATTATCCCGTATACGCATAAGATTATTTTTTTAGAAGATTATCAAATGGCAGTTGTGGAAGATGAAAATTTTTACATTAAAAATCTCAACGGGGATATCCTGGATTACAATATTTCGAATTTAAATTGGGATGTAAACGCTGCACAAAAAAATGGTTATGCGCATTTCATGTTAAAAGAAATTCATGAGCAGCCGATGATGGTGAAAAAAATACTCAGTGAAAAAATCGATTTTAAAAACCTGGATCTTAAGATTGAAGAATTATCTAAAATAAAAAAACAAATTTCAAAAGTACATCAAATAATCATTCAAGCTTGCGGCAGCTCGTATCACGCGGGAATGGTGGGAGAAAAAATAATCGAATATTTTACAAATGTTCATACGGATGTGGAAATATCCAGCGAATTTAGATACAAACATTTTATTGCTGAACCGGGAAGTTTAATTATTTCCATTACTCAGTCAGGAGAAACTGCCGATACATTAATCGCTTTAAAAAAAGCCAGGCAAAGGGGATTGAATACTTTTTCTCTGTGTAATGTTGTTGGTTCAAGCATTGCGCGGGAATCAGATGCTGTATTTTGCATTCATGCCGGCCCGGAAGTGGGGGTTGCTTCAACTAAGGCTTATACAGCACAGCTTTTCAGTTTGTATCTGATAAGTATATTTTTGGGTGTTTTAAAAAAAATAATTAAAAAAAATTTGAAGAATAATTTAATTAAAGAATTAACTCTTATTCCATCTTTTATGCATAAAGTATTAGAGGAAGAAGAGAAAATTAAAGATTGTGCTAAAAAATATTATAACTTTAATAATTTCTTTTTTCTCGGGCGGGGGATTAATTATCCTAGTGCGCAAGAAGGGGCTTTAAAATTAAAAGAGATTGCCTACATTCATGCTTCTGCCTACGCAGCCGGAGAAATGAAGCACGGGCCGATTGCTTTAGTCGATCAGGATTTAGTTTGTGTTTGTATTGCTCCCCAAAGCATGACTTATGACAAAATGCTGGCAAATATCCAGGAAATAAAAGCCAGACGCGGAAAAGTTATTGCTATTGCTACAGCGGGAGATAAACAGATAAGCAAATATGTTGATGATGTGATTTATATCCCGGAGGTTCAGGAAATTTTTTCTCCTTTACTGGTGGCTTTGCCTTTACAATTACTGGCTTATTATATTGCTTTACACCGCGGCTGCAGTGTGGATAAGCCGAAGAATTTGGCGAAAAGTGTAACTGTTTGATAAAACAGTTATAAGTTACGAGTGATGAGTTATAAGTGATCAGTTATGAATTACAAGGTACAAGTGATAAATGAAAAACGGAAAAGCAGATAGAAATTGAGAAACGATGGACGATCGCCCGCCAGAAAGCGGCGAGGCTAGGACGAAGGACGAATGACGAGTGACAAGTGATGAGTGACGAGTGATAAAAAAACTAAAACTAATTAACAATATAAAACAAGAAATTAAAAATATTAAAATTCAATTATTAGGGGCAAATTTAAGGTGAATGTTAAAATCAGTAGTGATAATAATATTGTTGATAGAAGTTATAAATTTGCTTTAGAAATTATAAAATTAGTTAATTTTTTACCAAAAAGTACTAGTGGAACTGTAATTGGTAATCAGATAATTAAATCAGGGACATCCATAGGCGCTAATGTGGAAGAAGCACAAGGAGCTGCGAGTAAAAAAGATTTTGCTAATAAAATGGCAATATCTAAAAAAGAAGCTAGAGAAACAAGGTATTGGCTCAGATTAATAAAGGATTCAGGGATATTAAAGGTTGCGCAGGTAAAAAGCTTACTTGATGAATGTAATTCAATCATTAATATTTTAACTGCTATTATTAAAACATCAAAAGCTAACTTAAAATGTTGATTCTATTTGTTGTTTTTTGCTTTTTGGTGTTTAACTTATAATTTGTAACTCGTAATTTGTAACTATTAAGGTAACTTATAATTTATAACTTGTAATTTTTAATTAGTCTAAAAAATAGGAGCTAAAACAAATGAGTTTGTACAAAAAAATAAAAAGTGGTAAGGAGACAATAGCCATAATTGGTCTCGGGTATGTAGGGTTTCCTTTAGCTGTAGAATTTGGCAAAATTATCAGAACTATCGGGTTTGATTTAAATAAAAAACGCGTAAAAACCCTGCAGAACTTTCAGGATACTAATAATGAAACAACATCTGAGGAAATAAAATCGGCAAAGTTTCTGGAAGTAACTTCTGATGCGGAAAAAATAAAAGAAGCGAAATTCATAATCGTTGCCGTGCCGACACCGATCACAACAAATAATCAGCCGGATCTTTTTTGTCTAGAAAGTGCTTCGGAACTTGTGGGAAAAAATCTGACTAAAGGCGCTATTGTCGTTTTTGAATCAACTGTATATCCCGGCGTAACTGAGGATGAGTGTGTGCCGATTTTAGAAAAATTTTCCGGACTTAAATTTGGCACTGATTTTAAAGTGGGGTATTCTCCTGAGCGGATTAATCCCGGCGATAAGGAGCACAATATCACCAGTATCATAAAAGTAGTTTCCGGTTGTGATCAGGAAACTTTAGAGACGGTTGCGGGTGTATACTCTTTAATTGTAAAAGCCGGTGTTTTTAAAGCAGAATCAATTAAAGTTGCTGAGGCGGCTAAAGTTATCGAGAATACACAGCGGGACTTAAACATTGCGTTAATGAATGAGCTGGCAATTATTTTCCATAAGATGAATATTGATACCCTAGCAGTTCTTAGGGCTGCGGCGACCAAGTGGAATTTTATTAATATGTATCCGGGTTTAGTTGGCGGGCATTGTATCGGCGTTGACCCATATTATTTAACATTTAAAGCTGAAGAATTAGGTTATGACCCTCAGGTAATACTAGCCGGGCGCAGGATAAATGATAATATGGGCAAATATATTGCAGAACAGACAGTTAAGGCTCTGATAAAGGCTAACAAAACTGTGAATGCAGCAAAAGTTTTAGTATTGGGAATTACATTTAAAGAAAATATATCAGACATCCGAAATTCCCGGGTTATTGATATCATAAATGAATTAAAAGAGTATAATATCAAAATAAGCGTTTCTGATCCGTATGCTGATGTTCAGGCAGTAAGAAGAGAATACGGGATAGAATTAACCAAATATGCTGCAAAGATAAAAGCTGATGCGATGATTATTGCCGTTAATCATAATAAGTTTAAACAGGATTTAACCTTAACGGCACTTAAGAGACATCTGAGTGGTGAGGGCACAAAAGGAGTATTAATTGATGTTAGGGGAATGTTTGATAAAAAAATATTTCAAGATTCTGATATTTTATACTGGAGGCTTTAAAAACAGCGAATAGTGATTATAGAATCGAAGGACGAGAGACGAAGGACGAGAGACGAGAAAACAGAAAATATATAAAGTTACAAATTACAAGTGACGAATTACGAATTAAAAGCGAATAGAAAAAACAAAAAAAAGAAAAAACTAAAAAGCAAATTAGAGAGATGAAAAAGTGGATAAATTTTGTAAAAAATAGTTTTTTAGCGAACGAAGAGAGAGTTCGTCCTTCGTCCTAAAGAGCGGAGCGAATGGTCGTCTTTCGGACCTCGGTCAGAACTGGTAACGGGTAAACAGGCGAACTAACTACAAGGAGTAACAAAATCATGTCAAAATATTTAGTAACCGGTGGGGCGGGATTTATCGGCTCGCATATTGTGGAAGAATTATTGAAAAAAGGAGAATCAGTGGTTGTTTTAGATAATTTCTCAAGCGGCAGAGAAGAAAATTTATCTTTTGTTTCTGACTATACGCTAGACGCTAACCGCTATACGCTAAATAGAGGTGATATTCGTGATTTAAACACCTGTAAGCAGGCTTGTCAGGGGATTGATTATGTATTACATCAGGCTGCTTTGCGCAGTGTGCCAAAATCCATGAAACACCCCTACGAGTATAACCAGGTAAATATTGACGGAACTTTGAATATGCTTAATGCCGCACGTGAATGCGGAGTAAAAAGATTTGTGTTAGCATCTTCCAGCTCTGTTTATGGAGATACGGATAAATTTCCCCAGGATGAAGGAGCGTATCCATTATTAATTTCTCCCTATGCATTATCAAAACTTGCCGGAGAATTTTATTGCCGGATTTTTAGTGAAAATTTTGGATTAGAAACCGTGGCTTTACGATATTTTAATGTTTTTGGACCGCGGCAGGCAGTTGATGATGAATATGCTGTAGTTATTCCGAAGTTTATTACCTGTATTTTAAATGATCAAAAACCGCCGATTTTTGGTAATGGTAAACAATCACGCGATTTTACATTTGTTAAGAATGTGGTTCAGGCAAATCTACTCGCAGCGATAACACCGGGCGTATCGGGTGAGGTTTTTAATGTGGCTTGTGGTAATGATACCACGATTTTGGAGCTGGTTGATAAGATCAATATTCTTGCGAGAAAATCCATAGATCCGGAATTATTAGCGATTAGACAAGGAGATATTTTTAAAACCTTAGCTGATGTAACTAAAATTAATTCACGATTAAAATTTAATCCAGAATTTGATTTTGACCAAGGATTAAAAATAACTTTTGATTGGTTTAAAACGCAATTACAAAAGAAATAAGCTAACATAATTATTGTAATCATTAAGGAACTTTTAATGGATACTAAACTAAATAATAAAATTAAAGATCAACAAAAATTAATACAGATATTGATATACACAACTATTGTAATTGTAATTTTAAATATTATTAATGTATTAATGGGAGAACCATTTTGGCAAATTACTAGATTAATTAATGTAGATACAGAAGGAAATTTCCCAACCTGGTTTTCCAGTATGATGCTGGCAATTGCGGCTTTTTATGCTTATAATTGTTTTCGCGCATCAAAAAATAATGATGGTAAAATATGGAAACTCTTGTCAATTAGTTTAGTGACGATGTCTTGTGATGAAGTTGCGCAAATTCACGAGCATTTAGGTAATACAATCAATAAATATTTAATTGGTTTAAAAAATTTAAATGCTGCATGGCTAGTTATTTTTGGCCCCTTTATTTTAGGGATAATTTTTATATTTGTTTTAAAAATTAAAAATCAATTAGTTGAGTCTTTTCAGGCAATTAAATTTTTAAGAATTGGACTGTTTGTGTATCTAGGGGGAGCATTTTTACTTGAATCAACAGTAGTATTTTTAACTCAGGGAGAAGCGCAGTGGCTATGGAATATTGAATATATAGCTGAAGAAACCCTGGAAATGTTTGGTATAATTTTTATTATTAAAGGGTTAATAGAGCATCATCGGTTTTTATTGCAAAAGAATAGTTAATATAAATTTTTTATTAATTATAATTAAAAAGGTAAAACATGAAAAATATATTAGTTACAGGCGGCTGCGGATTTATCGGATCTAACTTTATCCGGGTTGCGATTAATAATGGTTATAAAATTATTAATTTAGATGTGCTGACCTATGCCGGGAATCTGGAAAATTTGGCAGATATTGAAAATGATCCGAATTATAAATTTATTAAAGGGGATATCGCGGATAGGATTTTATTAGAAAAAATTATTTTAAACAATAAAATTGATTGTATTATTAATTTTGCCGCAGAATCACATGTGGACCGCTCGATTTTAAATGCTACGCCTTTTATACGAACAAATATTATGGGCACACAAGCGCTTTTAGATACAGCTTGTAAACATAATATTGAGCGGTTTATTCAGATATCCACAGATGAGGTTTATGGGTCTTTAGGGAAGACAGGGTTTTTTACGGAAGAAACCCCGTTAGCCCCCAACAGCCCGTATTCTGCGTCTAAAGCCGGCGCAGATTTACTGGTTAGGGCATATGTTAAAACATTTGAGCTGCCGGCAGTGATTATCCGCTGTTCAAATAATTACGGTCCTTTTCAATTTCCGGAAAAATTCATTCCTTTAATTATTACGAATGCTTTAAATGATCAGCTAATTCCTTTGTACGGAGACGGATTAAACATCAGAGATTGGATATTTGTCAAAGATTTTTGCCAAGCTATTTGTTTAGTTATGGAAAAAGGCAGGGTGGGGGAGATTTATAATGTGGGCGGAAATTCAGAAAAAACTAATATTGACCTTTTAGCATTGATTTTGGATCAATTAAAAAAACCAAAAACTTTAATCAAAAAAGTAAAAGACAGATTAGGCCATGACAGAAGATATGCAATTGATTTCTCGAAAATTAAAAATGAATTAGGTTGGGAGCCGGAATATAAATTTAAAAAGGGAATAACTGAAACAATCCAATGGTATTTAGATCATAGAGAATGGGTGCAGAGAGTACGTTCGCATCAGTATCAACAATATTATGACCAAAACTATAAGAAACGTTTAAATGAGCCTGATAATGAAGACAACAAAAAAGCTTAAATGGCTGGGGATTGTTTGCGGTTATATATTATTAATATTTATTTTGTCTTGGCGTAATCCGGGACTGGGTAAATATTCTTTTATTAAGGAAATTTTGAGTAATTTAGCGCATATTCCTTTATATGCAGGGTTAAGTTATTTTATCATAATTTTTTTAAAGCACTTAAAAACAGGCAAATCAGCGTATGTTTATGCAGTAATTAGCGGGATGATTATTGCTGTTATTGATGAATTCTTACAATCCTTTGTACCGGCTAGAACAGTTTCCGGGATGGATTTATTACTTGATTTAACAGGTATTTGTTCAGGATTATTTATATTTATTATTTTGCGATTTTTAAAAATAAAGAGAAAAATAAAGTCAAATAATAAAAATTTATACTAAATATTAGAGGAGTGAATTATGGAAATTAAAACAAAGGTAAAAAATTTTATTGTTAGTAATTTTTTAATGGGTGCTGACCCTGTAACTTTAAATGATTCTGATTCTTTTCTGGAGCAGAGTATTATTGATTCTACCGGTGTTTTAGAGCTTGTTGAATTTATCCAAGACAGCTTTGGCATTAAGATTGAAGATGAAGAGTTGATGCCGGATAATCTGGATTCTTTGAACAGTATTGAAAAATTTATTAAATCTAAAATAGAGGATTCTTAAATCAGGAGGAGATAATGAATATTTGTGTTGTCGGAGTAGGCTATGTGGGATTAGTTGTCGGTACATGTTTAGCGGATTTCGGGCATAAGGTTATCTGCGTAGATGCAAACCTGGAAAAAATAAATAATCTCAAAAAAGGCATTAGCCCGATTTATGAATTGGGGCTGGAAGAATTAATTCACCGTAATGTTAAAGAAAAAAGACTGACATTTACTACTGATCTTAAAGAAGGAGTAGAATCATCTCTGGCAATTTATATTGCGGTTGATACTCCGAATAAAGAAGATGGCTTTCCGAATCTCACTAATATTGATACTGTGGCTTTAGAAATTGCTAAATATATGGACGGGTATAAAGTGGTAATTTTAAAAAGTACTGTGCCGGTAGGAACTTGTGCGCATGTTGAAAAAATTATTACTGAAAACCTTAAAGAAAGAGTTTCGGAAGAAAAGCTGGCTAAAAATCCTGATGCGGATGCCTATTTACCCAGCTTTAGTGTAGTTTCCAACCCTGAGTTTTTAAGAGAAGGTTCGGCAATCGAGGATTTTATGCGGCCAAATAGAGTTGTTATCGGAGCTGTAAGTGACCAGGCAATTGCAATCATGAAGGATATTTACCGGCCTTTATATTTACTGGAAACTCCGCTAGTGATTACTAATCTTGAATCGTCAGAATTAATCAAATATGCGGCGAATGCTTTTCTGGCAACTAAAATTTCTTTTATTAATGAAATGAGCTGTATTTGTGAAAAAGTCGGCGCGGATGTAAATATGATTGCTAAGGGAATCGGATTAGATAAAAGAATTGGTTCTAAATTTTTACATGTCGGCCCGGGATACGGAGGGTCGTGTTTCCCCAAGGATACTTTGGCTTTGACCAATATTGCAAAAAATGCAGGTTATGACCTTAAAATTGTAAAGTCAGCAATAGAAGTTAATAAATTGCAAAAAGAAAGAATGATTACTTTAATAAAAAACCATGTGGAAAATATTTCGCATAAAACAATCGGCATTTTAGGATTAGCTTTTAAGCCGAATACAGATGATATGCGTGAAGCCGCATCCATAACAATTATTCAGGGGTTGCAGAAAGAAGGCGTAAAAATAAAAGTTTTTGATCCTGTGGCCATGGAAGAAGCAAAAAAAGTTATTAAGAATGTTGAATATTGTGATGATGCTTACAGCGTGGCTATAAATAGTGATGCCTTAGTTATTCTTACCGAATGGAATGAATTCAGGCAAATGGATTTGGCTAAAATCAAAGAACTTTTAAAATCACCGGTGGTGATTGATACCCGAAATATATATCAACCGGAGAGGATGCAAAAATTAGGATTCAAATATATTAGTATCGGAAGATGAATAGCGGATGGCTCTTAGCTCATAGTATAAAGCATGGAACTGAGGGGCGAGTGACGAAAAAGCTTGAACATAAAGCAAAAAGAGATTAGTGTGGAGGATTTAGGATTTGGGAATTAGGATTTAGGATTTTGGAAAAGCAGATTTAGCTTGCAGCAATTGCAGCTTGAGGCATGTATCTTGCAGCCTGCAGTCTGAGGCTTGTGGCTTGTAGATTACGGCTTTTAACTAGTAACTTATAATTCATAACTAGCTTTAAATATTAATGTTAAGCGCTTGCATGAGCTGGAAATATATGGTATGCTTTACGACCTTTGAAACAAGGGGTTTGAGTTAAGGGGGATAATGGCTTAGCGATAAGGGAAGGGTTGGCGAGGAGCTAAAGAAACAAGGTTTTAGAGTAATAGTCGGCAGGAAAAGATATTTGGCGGTGGGCCTTGAAAAAAGACGCAAAATATGATATTATTTCTTTAGATTGATAAAAATATCAATACAGAGAAATGAGGCGTTGTGAAATTTGATGATTTTATTAAAACTTATAGAGAAAGTGTTATTATTGATTCATCAACATTTAATTGGTTTTCGGATAAACCTCAAGATGTAAGGCGTCAGGTAAGGTACTGGGTTAAAAAAGGATATTTGATTTCCCTTAAGAAAGGGATTTATATCTTAAGTGACAATTACCGGAAAATTAATCTTTCTAGGGGATTTTTAGCAAATTTTCTTGTTTCTCCTTCGTATCTTAGTTTAGAATACGCTCTGGGATTTTACGGCCTTATCCCGGAAAAAGTAACAGTATATACCTCAATTACAACTAAAAAGACTGCTGCTTATAAAAATTATTTGGGTGTATTTGAGTATCGTTCTCTAAAGAAGGACCTTTTTTTTGGGTTTACCAAGGTAGCGGAAAATAACCAGGAATTTTTTATTGCTCAGCCGGAAAAAGCAATTCTTGATTTTTTTTATTTTCGTAAGGAGATTAAAGGAAAAGCCGGGGAGTTTGAATCTTTGCGTTTTCAGAATCTAGAAACATTGGATATCGCGAAATTACAGGAATTTAGTAAAAATTTCACTAAAAAAGTCAATAAAATCGCGCAAGAGTTCGTTAATTTTGTTGTTCAGGAAAACCGGGAATGGAAGACGCTTAAATGAAAGATTACATTAAGTCAATTATCGACAAAAAAGCAGGCTATGATGAAAACCTTAACAGGCTTCGGGAGTATATTCAAACATATTTTTTATATATTAGCTACCGAAAAAAATATTATCAGAATATGGTGTTTACCGGAGGTACTGCTTTGAGATTTATCTATGGAATCAGGAGATTTTCAGAAGATCTGAATTTTAGTTTATCTATGAGTAATCGCGGATTTGATTTTCTTGATATGCTTAAAGATGTTGAACAGGAGTTTAAACTGGCAGGGTACAGCATTGAGGTAAAGCCCAGAATAAAAGGGCAGGTCTATAGCGCTCAATTAAAGTTTCCTCAACTTTTATTTGAAACAGGTTTAAGTATGGTGGAAGATGAAAAATTAATGATTAAAGTTGAGATCGACTCTAATCCTCCTGAAGGAGGATTAGAGTCCCACACTTTATATAACAAAACATTTATGTTCCATATGGTACATTATGACCTTGCGTCGTTATTTGCGGGTAAATTACACGCGCTTTTACGCCGCAAATATACTAAAGGCCGGGATTGGTATGACTTAATATGGTATTTGTCAAAATTTAAAAATATAGAGCCTAATTATCTCATGCTTAACAACGCGCTTGCGCAGACATCGAAAGTTTATTCGCGTATTTCAAAAGAAAACTGGAAATCTGAGATATTGAAAATTGCTTGCGAGTTGGAGTGGCGTAAAGTTAGAAATGATGTAGGTAGATTTTTAGAGGATCATAATGAAGTAAGTTTGCTTGCGATCGAGACTTTTAAAAGCATGCTTGGCTGATAGCTGATAGAAAAACAGCGAGTAGCGGCTAGCGAATAGAAAAACTGAAGGACGATGGATGACCGCCCACCAGAAAGCGGCGAGGCTAGGATGAAGGACGAAAAAGCTAAATAGCTTATAGGAGTTAGGAAAAACAAAAGCTAAATTCTAAAACTCGAGCTAAGAGATAACTTAACTGGTAGCAGGGAATGGCTAACTGGTTCACTGGCAACCGGCGAACGGATATATAAAAGGTTATAAAATTTATGCTGATTCAAAATATGCTGAAAAACAGTGCAAAAAAATATCCGGATAAGATTGCGGTAAAATACGTAAAGCAGCAAATGTCTTTTTCTGAGCTTAATGTCTTTTCCGATAAATTTGCGGCTTTGCTTTTAGAAAAAGGCATAAACCAAGCGGATAGGGTAGTAATCTTTTTAGATAATTGCTGCGAGTATCTAATTGCTTATTTTGGCATTTTGAAAATAGGAGGGGTTGTTGTAGCTTTAAATAGCCAGCTTGTATCACGTGAATTGAATATTCTTTTGAAAGATTGTACGGCAAAAGTTATTATCACAGACAAAAAACATTCAAAAATAGTAACTGATGCGCAGCAATTATACGATCAAGACATTCATATTTTATTGATAGAAGATTTAAGCTTTGGGCCTGAGACTTGCAGCTTGCAGCATGTAGCTTGTCATCCTGAGGATCTAGCTATGATCATCTATACTTCCGGAACAACTGGCAAACCTAAAGGGGTAATGTTATCGCATGCTAATATTTGTGCTAATGCAGAATCTATTGTGGCGTATTTAAAATTAACATCAGAAGATAAATGTATGGTGGTATTGCCATTTTATTATTCTTATGGGCATTCTTTACTTTCTACACATATTAAAGTTGGCGGGACATTAATCATTGATAACCGGTTTTTATACCCGAATACGGTATTAGATAATATGCTAAAAGAAGAAGTCACGGGATTTGCCGGTGTACCTTCACATTTTGCAATTTTGCTTAAGAAATCAAATCTGCGTAATTATCATTTCCCTAAATTACGTTATGTAACTCAAGCCGGAGGAGCAATGCCCGCGGCTTTAATTAAGGAATTTTGTAAGATTTTAGCTAATGTTAATTTTTATGTTATGTATGGACAAACCGAAGCTACAGCCAGGCTTAGCTATTTAGAAGCGGATTTATTGGGAAAAAAAATGGGCTCAATTGGTAAAGCAATTCCCGGAGTAAATTTGAAGGTTTTAAATCAAGAGGGTAATTCTGTAAAAATTGGCCAAATTGGAGAAATTGTTGCCCAAGGGAATAATATTATGAGTGGGTATTGGAATGATAAAGAAGAAACAGACAGAGTTTTAATAAACAATCAGCTTTTTACCGGTGATTTGGCACGTCTGGATAAAGATGGATTTTTGTATCTTATTAGCCGCAAAAAGGATATGATTAAAAGCGGGGCAAATCGGATCAGTCCTTTAGAAATAGAGGATGTTGTGGCAAGCATTCCGGGAATAATTGAGTGTGCGGCAGTGGGTATTCCGGATGAAATTTTAGGAGAGGCAATCTGTTTGTTTGTGGTAGCGGAAAAGATCGATAAACAGCAAATCCTTATGCACTGTAAAAAGAATCTGGCTTTTTATAAAATACCGAAAATAATTGAATTTATTGATGTGTTGCCGAAAACAGCGAGCGGTAAGGTAAAGAGAGAAGAACTTAAGGAAATGATAAACACTGAGAAATATTAGGTCAAAAAGGTTAGCGGTTACGATGCCCGTATCGGTTCAAAAAGGCAACGGTAACGGCTTGAAGCAGAAAAGATAGAAGCAAAAAGCAGATTTAAATAGCTCGTAAGCATGGAAAGCATGCTTAGGTTGTGGGAAAAGGTAAGCGGTAACGCAGCCCCTACCACAATGCTTGGCGGGCAGGCGTATCGGTTAAAGAGGTAAATGAAAGAAATAGTTTCTAAAATGCCGGACTGTGAAAAATTTGATTTGACAGATTAATTGCGACGTTCAAGTAAAGCGATTCCTTGTTTAATTGCTGAAGGATACGCAAAGAAGCATCAGAAGGCTGGATTTCAGAAATACATAGACGATGCTATGGCAGAGAGCAATGAGACAGGAGTTAGTCTAAGCCAAGCACGTGATATTTATGGTAATTATGTTGATTTAAAACTTTGCGAAAAATTGATTGATGAATATGACAAAATAGGCAGGCAACTATACAATCTTGGAGTTGCTTGGAATGATTTTAAGAGCCGTAACCGATAAACGTTAGACGAAACGGGCATCTTAACCGTCAAACGACAGACGTTTTCAAAGGAGCAAATTATGCGAAGATGTACCAAATGTATTTTACCCGAAACTTTTCCGAACATCAGCTTTGATGAAGCGGGCGTGTGTAATTATTGCTCTAAATTTAAAGGAACTAAACAGCTTAAAGAAGATAAAGCAGTTTATTTTCAAAAGTTTAAAGATTTAATTGCTCAGGTAAAAGACACTGCGGATTATGACTGTACTTTATCATATTCCGGAGGCAAAGACAGCTCATACACGCTTTATTTATTAAAGGAAGTGTTTGGATTGAAAGTTTTAGCTTTAGTTTTAGATAACGGTTTTATTTCTGAGCAGGCTTTAAATAATATAAATACTGTTACTCATAAATTAGGTATAGATTGTAAAATTATAAAGCCGAATTTTGAAGTATTAAAAAAGATATTCAGACATGCGGTAGCTCATCCCATGTATTCACCTAAAACTTTAGAGCGTGCCAGTACTATTTGTACTTCTTGCATTGGATTGGTTAAATTTATTTTTCTTAAAATTGCGCTTGAGAAAAAAATTCCCCTTATGGCTTGGGGCTGGTCTCCGGGGCAGGCGCCGCTAAGAAGCAGTATTATGAAAATCAATCCGGCGATGTTTAAGTCAACTCAGGAAGTGCTGCGTAAGCCAATGCAGGAGGTTGTTGGGGACCAAATAAATGAATATTTCCTTACTCAGGATCAGTTTCAGGATAAAGATATTTTTCCCACGAATGTAAGCCCATTGGCTTTTATGGATTATGATGAAGAAAAAATTATTGAAAAGATTAAAGAACTTGGCTGGGTAGCGCCTGAGGATGTGGACAGCAATTCCACAAATTGTTTGCTCAACTCGTTTTCCAATAAAATTCATATTGACCGCTATGGTTTTCATCCTTATGCTTTTGAAATTGCAGAAATGGTTAGAACCGGGGTGATGACCCGGACAGAAGGACTGAAAAAGATAGAAAATGTGGGAGTGGATGCAACAATTGAATATGCGAAGGAAAAATTGGGTATAAAATAATTATGAATTACGAATTACGAGTGACAAGTGACGAACGATAAATTATAAGTTCTAAAATCTAAAAGCTAAAAATAAAGATAAAACACAAAAATTATAAAAATAAATTAAAAAAGTAAAAATCAAAGAAATAAAAAGTTAATTATTAATTGTGAATTTAAGGTTAAGGCTGAAATGGCTAGTGAAAATAATATTGTTGATAGAAGCTATAAGTTTGCTTTAGAAATTATAAAACTAGTTAATTTGTTGCCAAAGAGTACTAGTGGTGCTGTTATAGGTAATCAGATCATGAAATCAGGGACATCTATTGGCGCAAATGTTGAGGAAGCACAAGGAGCATCAAGCAAAAAAGATTTTACTAATAAAATGTCAATATCTAAAAAGGAAGCAAGAGAAACAAAATATTGGCTTAGATTAATTAAAGATTCAGAAATTTTAAATATTACACAAGTAAAAAGCTTACTTAATGAATGTGATTCGCTGGTAAATATACTAACAGCTATTGTAAAAACATCCAAGATGAACTCATAATTCTTAATTTATAATTTGTAATTGCTTGGGAGGCGCGATGGAGTTTAACAAAGATATCCTAAAAATTGATCGTGAAAAAGAAGCTAACCGTATTTGTGAGTTTTTAAAGCTACAGGTTAGGGAAATGCATAAAGACGGAATTGTCATTGGGATTAGCGGCGGAGTGGATTCTGCTTTATCCGCAGCACTAAGTGTAAAGGCATTTGGTCCGGATAAAGTATTGGGATTGATTCTTCCGGAGCGTGAATCAAATCCGGTAAGTGCGGAATATGCAAAAAAACATGCGGATAAATTAGGGATTAAAACTCAAACGATTGATATTACCCCGGTTTTAGAGTCCATCGGATCATATAGCAAAAGGGATGAAGCAATTAAAACCGTATTTCCTGAATATGATAAAACCTATAAATCAAAAATTGTTTTACCAGCTGATTTATTAGCTAAAGATGCGTACAATTTTTTTACGCTGGTAATTATAGATAAAGATGGTAACGAACAAAAGGCGCGCCTTAATAAAGCAACGCTGAATCAAATTGTTGCGGCAACAAATACAAAACACCGCACCCGGATGATGCAGCTTTATTATTTTGCGGAAAAGATGAACGCGCTTGTTTGTGGGACGACAAATAAAACTGAAGCGCTGGAAGGTGATTTTGTTAAATACGGTGATGGCGGTGTGGATATTGAACCTCTGGCGCATTTATATAAAACTCAAGTGTATCAGATCGCCGGACATTTAGGAGTAATACAGGAGATTATTGACAGAGCTCCTAGCCCGGATACTTTTAGTGACCCTGTGAGTGATCAGGAATTTTATTTTCGTATTCCATTTGATATTCTTGATTTATTGCTTTATGCCTGGGAAAACAAAGTGAGTATTGAAAAAGTATGTCAAGTGATGCAGCTTGAAGAAAAACAGGTAAACCGCGCGTTCAGAGATTTTTCCGGAAAGTTTAATACAACAAAGCATTTAAGGGAAATGCCGGCAATGGTGTAAAGTATTGAGTATTGTGTAATGCGTATTGCGTGGAAAAGCAGATTTAGCTTGCAGCCTGTGAGTTGCGGCTTGTTTAGTTTGTCAATAGTGCAGACTTTTTGTATTATTTGTGCATAAAAATATGTTGTTTTGTGCATAAAATTATGATATATTTGTGCATGGAGGTGAGCCTTTGAATGAAATATATTTCAAGATGGATAGAAACTAAAATTAAAGCAGTGCTTGAGTCTCATCCGGTGATTATTCTAACAGGCCCTAGACAGGTAGGGAAAAGCACATTATTGGAATACGCGGATTTTTTAACAGATTGGCGCTATATCACATTGGATGATCCTGACGCATTAGAGCAGGCAAAAGAAGATCCGAAAGGTTTATTATGGGAAGACATCCCCACAATTATTGATGAGGCGCAGCGGTGTCCTCAGCTTCTATTAACTGTTAAATATCTTGTTGATAAGTCAAGAGGGGCCAGAAAGTTTATTCTTTCCGGTTCCGGGAATATCTCATTAAGACAGACGCCCAGAGAAACATTGGCAGGCAGAGCAAAGTATTTACATTTAACGGGATTTGCTTATAGAGAATTAAAAGGCCTTTCTGCAAGTGATGGCATTCTTGAAAGAGTCTGGACTGGGCAGGAAATTGAAGCCAATAATATTAAATCCTTATTTGCTTTAGAGCCTACTGTCTGGAGAGGATGTTTGCCGGCGGTTGTGTTGGCAAAAAATGATACTATTGCTGTTGAACGGCTAAGCGGCTATATCGATACTTACATTCAACGCGATATTCAGGATTTAGTTAAAGTGCGGTACCCAGAACATTTTCGCCGTTTAATGGAGTCTCTCTCTCAGGCGACGGGCTGGGAATCCGTGCAGGAAGAACTGTCAAAAAGCTGCGGTGAAACGCGTACGAATGTGAGCCGGTATATTAGCTTGCTTAAAGATACAAATCTTTTATACGATTTGAAAGGATACGTTTATAAGGGGGAGAGATCTTATAAACAGTCAAAATATTATTGGTTTGATACAGGATCGGCATGTTTTTTGGCTGGTATTCATTCCCCTGCTGAACTGAAAAAGCCTCATGTTAAAGGCCGGTATTTTGAAAACTTTATTTTACAACAGATTTTGTCATGGGCATCCTTACAGCTTATTACGCCGGAAATATTTTACTGGAAACCGAAAACCCAGGATATTGAAGTTGATTTTGTCATTGCAGCCGCTGGTAAAGCTATTGGCATAGAGGTTAAATCATCCGAGAAGCTCACCTTTGGTGATACAAAGCAGATGCGTAAATTTCTCAAATTTCATCCGAAGATTTTAAAGGGGATTATTGTTTACGCGGGAAATAAGGTTTATCCGGTGGCATCGAATATTCTGGCTGTTCCATGGTTAGCACTTTGATTAGCGATAAGGGACGGGTTGTTTGGGAGCTAAAGAAACAAGGTTATTGTGGTGAGTTGAATTAGTTTGTCAATAGTTCAGACCTGGCCCCGCTACTTACTTACATTTAGTTTTTGCTAAACGCTAGCCGCTGAACGCGATACGCTAATGAAGGAGAGTACCCATGAAACTAAAAATACCTTTAATTATATCAGTGTTTATCATCATTATTGCATCTGTGTCTATCAACGTTTTGAACTGTATAGGAGGAGAAATGAATAATTTAGTAGGAAAAACCTCAGAATTAAAAGAAGTATCCCCAGAACAATGGAAAAAATTAGCAAGTAAAAAAATATATTTTGGGCATCAATCTGTAGGATTTAATATTATTTCAGGACTTGAAGATATCCTCGAGCGAATTCCTAATATGGGATTAATGATAAAAGAAACTAAACAAAACAATGATTTTAGTAATCCCGTTTTTGCGCATTCAAAAATTGGCAAAAATAAAGATCCTATTTCAAAATTGGATGATTTTAAAGCGATTATGGACAGTGGCGTAGGAGCGCAGGTGGATATTGCGTTTTTTAAATTTTGCTTTGTTGATGTTATTGAGGATACTGATATAAATCAGGTTTTTCAGCATTATTGTCAAACATTTGAATATCTTGAGAATAAATATCCTCAAACAACCTTTATTCACTTTACGGTTCCCTTGATGACAAAAAATACTGGGATAAAAGCAAATATTTTAAGATTAATAGGAAAAAAAATTTGGGGTGATGCGGATAATAAAAAGCGCAATGAATTTAATGCGTTATTACAGAATAAATATGGAAAGAATATTAATTTTTTTAATCTGGCAAAATTTCAAGCAACAGCTAAAGGACAAGCAGAACTTAAAAGTGATGAGTATTATTTGCTTAAAGAATATACAGATGATGGTGGCCATTTGAATGGCAAAGGCAGAGTTCGGATTGCTAAAAAATTATTGTTACTTTTGATTGATATCGAATAAACAAATATTTAAAGGAAATTATAATTTGAGGTAAAAATGTTTAACACTGTAAAAAAAGATATTCAAAAATATATTGCAACCGATGATGTTAAAGGTATAGGAGCAAAAATATATTTATTTGCATTTAACTATTCCTTATGGGTGATTATCAGCTATCGCTTCGGTAGATGGGTACGATATAACTTTAAAATTCCAATATTAAAGCAAATTTTAAAAATAATCACTAAGATTTTACATGAAATTTTAGGAATGATAACTGGTATTCAAATTCAATTTGAAACCAAAATTGGTTCAGGTCTTTACATTGGGCATACGGGTTTTTTAATCATTAATTCCGGTGCGGTGATTGGTGAGAATTGCAATTTGGGTGTGGGAGTTGTTATTGGTCAAGGGGGTCGAGGTCCCCAAAAAGGATGTCCGGATATCGGAGATAATGTTTTTATTGGTGTGGGAGCAAAAGTAATTGGAAAAATCAAAATAGGTAATTGTGTCGCAATTGGTGCTAATGCTGTGGTGACAAAGGACATTCCGGAAAATGCAACAGCTGTGGGCATACCAGCGAGAGTTATTAATTATTCAGGCAGCAAGGATTTTATAAAAACTTAAAAAAAAGGAAAGAGTAAGAAAATGGGAATTATCGCAGGAATTTTTTCTAAAGATAAGTTTTTTGATGACATTAAAAATGCTGTACAAAAAATGATGGAAGTTCAAAAATACCGAGATCAAACTAAACCAATTTTTGTTGCGGATGCAAATTACGCTATTAGTATGGCTAACCAACAGAATTATGTTTTTGAAAAACAGCCAGTGGATTTAAAATTAAATTTTGAATCAGAGAACATAAAAAATACTTATGCTTTTGTGGATGGCGTTGTTTTGGATGTACCTAAACATAGAGCTTATTTTGTGCAAAAAGGTTATAAAATTAATCATAATTCTTGTTCAGCAATAGTTGCTTGTGCTTATCAGGAATGGGGTACGGATTTCATGAAATACTTAGAAGGTGAGTTTGCTTGTGTTGTTTTTGATTCAAAAGAAAAAAAAATTATTTTAGTCCGTGACCCTTACGGACATAAACCTTTGCATTATTATCATAATTCTCAAGGAATAATATTTTCATCAGAAATTAAAGGCATTTTAGCTTCGGGGATCAAACCAAAAATTGATATGTGTGCTTTAAGTGAATTTTTAAGCTTAAATTGTATTCCTTATCCGAGAACGATTTTTGAAAATATTGAGCAGGTTTGTCCAGGGAATATGGTTATTTTTTCTGATAATGGGTTGCAGGAAAAAAAATATTCAAATTTAGAGTTTAATATTAACACAACAATAGCTGAGTCAGAAGCTATTGATCTGGTTACTCAGGGAATTAAAGCTGCAGTACAAAAGCGCATTGTGGGCAATAATGTTTTTTGTTTTTTAAGCGGTGGTATTGATTCAAGCGCTTTGCTTTCTTTTGCTTCAGAATTAACTGCAAGTCCGGTTAATGCTATATCTATTGGCTTTGATGAGGCAGAAGTAAATGAGCTTGAATATGCAAAACTTATGGCTAAGCATGTGGGAGCAAAGCATCAATATTTTATTGCGAAACCGGATTCTTTTTTTAATATGCTGAATGAATTAGTGTGGCATCATGACCAGCCGTTTACAGATACCTCGGCTTATCCGACATATTATGCGGCAAAGCTGGCACGAGGATTAACAGATGTTATTTTAACAGGAGATGGCCCGGATCAAACCATGGGAGGCAGCGGACATCATGTTTTTGCTTTTAAAAATAATCTTTTTACAAGTCGGAATATTATTTTACAGTTAATATCCAGGTTTGGCTCAGCTATCATCGGAATGCTGAGAAATCCGCAATCCAGGGATATCTTAAATAAGATAAGACGAAAAATGTATAGAGATTCTTTGTCCGGCGTAACCGCTGCGTATGATTTAAGGTCATTTTTCCCAGATATTATAAAAAAGCAGATTTGTTCAGAGGAGTTATGGCAGGCGCATTGTAAAAATAATCCGTATAATCATCCAGAAAAATGGTTTAAAAATGCCGGTAATGTTGATGCAATTAATAAATATTTATATGCGGATGTACAGTTTTATGTACCGGATGACTTGATGATTAAAGTTGACCGGATGTGTATGGCACACGGTTTAGAAACATTATCACCTTTTCAAGATGTTAAACTAGCCGAAATTGTTAATTCAATTCCGGGAAAATATAAAATTCACAAATCCGATACTGGCGAAATTACAACTAAATATATCCTGAAAGAAGTTTGCCAAAAACGATTTCCGGCAGAAATTTTAAATAAAAAGAAACAAGGATTTGGGATCCCTTTGGAAAAATGGTTAAGATCTAATAACGGCCAATATTTACGTGATATTTTATTTGATTCTAAATCACTTAACCGAGGATTTTTTAAAAAGAAATCAATCATCAAATTTGTAAATGATTTTATTAATGAAAAAGGGGATTATTATTATCCGAGTTCCGGTGGAATCGTTGCATTATTAACCTTTGAATTATGGGCACAAAAATATTATGATTAAAAAATTTGATATTTCGTTTATTATTTTGACATGGAATTCAGTAGAATTTATTAAAGAATGTGTGGAAAGCTATGTTGCATCTATAAATAAAGAAAACCTCAGCGCAGAATTTTTGATTGTAGATAATGGTTCTTTAGATAATACATTGGAAATAATTAAAAATAAAATTTTACCAGTTTTGCCTGATTCTTGCAAACTTATTTTAATTGAGCTGGAAAAAAATTATGGAACTACATATTCTAGAAATGTGGGGCTTAAAAGGGCAGCAGGAAGTTTTATTGTAATTTGTGATTCTGATACATATTTTGCGCAAGGAAGTTGGCGTGATATTATAAATTATTTAGAAAAAAATTCTGAGGTAGGGATTTTAGCTCCATTACTTATGTACAAAGATGAGACATTGCAGCGTTCGGTAAAAAGATTTCCGATTATAAAAGATAAACTGCTAAAATTAAAACAAATTTTTTTTGGAATTAATGCAAAAAGTTCAGATCAGTATCTTGAATTTCCCTGGAAATCCAGTCAGGAAGTAGATACGGCAATTTCTGCTTTTTGGATTTTCAAAAGAGAAGTATTAGAGGAAATAGGTTTGTTCGATGAAAAAATATTTTATGCCCCGGAAGATTTAGATTACTGCTTAAGAGTATGGAAGTCTGGGAAAAAAGTTGTTTTTTATCCAGATTTTAAAATTGTGCATAATACACAGCAGATTTCACACAAAAAACCGTTTAGCTTAATTGCGCTTTCACATTTTTTAGGGTTAGGGTATTATTTTTTTAAACATAATTATTTTTTATCGAGGAAGAAAGTATATGCAAAGATAAAAGATATTAAGGCAAAAAAATGAAAATTAAAATCTGTCATTTTTTAAATCGGCTTGATGTAGGAGGTATGGAGAACGGGGTTATTAATATTTGCAATCGTATTGACAGAAAAAAATTTAAGCCTCATATTTGCTGCATAAAGGGAAAAGGAAATATGTCACTGCGGCTTAAGTCAGATGTAAATGTGCATACTTTTAATTTCCCAGAAGGCAAATCAATTTTTCGTCCATTAACAATGATAAATTTTTTTAAAAAAGAAAGATTTGATATCGTGCATACACATGCTTGGGGAGCCTGTTCCTTAGACGGAATAATCGGCGCTCGTTTTGCAGGAGTGCCTGTAGTAATAAACGGAGAACACGGTGTTTTTTTTCTAAAAAAATACCAGATTGCTTCACAAAGAATTTTAGCCAAGTTATGTGATAAAACATTATCAGTCTCTCTTTCTTTAAAAAAAGAAATAAAGTTAAACTTAGGCATCCCGGGAAATAAAATTTGTGTAATTGCTAATGGGGTAGATACCAATTATTTTAATGGTCAATATGATATTTCGGGTGTAAATGAATATATTCTTAAAAGAAATATTAACTTAAATAATGATTCTTTTTTAATCGCTTGTGTAGGAAGCATTAAGCCAAGTAAAAATCAAAAGATTTTAATTGATGCAATTATTAAATTAAAAAATAAAAACTTAATTGTTTTATTTGTCGGAGATGGTCCGGACAGAAAGATACTTGAAAGCTATATTGACCAGAATAAATTAAACGAAAATATTATTTTTTTGGGGCAAAGAGATGATGTGCATAAAATTTATTCTTTTGCTGATTTGCTGGTTTCAAGTTCCATTGGTTCACATGAAGGATTGTCTAATGTTATGTTAGAAGCAATGGCATCCGGCATTCCGGTTATTTCTACGGAATCTATAGGAGCTCGGGAACTGGTTAGAGAAGGGGAAACCGGGTTTTTAATTAAATCAGAAGATGTTGGTAGTTTAGCGGAAAAAATTGAAAGATTTTATTCTGATCGTGGCTTATTGAAAAAAATGGGTGATAGTGCGCAAAAATTTATTAAAGAAAATTTTTCTATAGACAGAATGATTTCTGAATATGAAAAACTTTATTTGGATTTATATAACAAAAAAATGAATACAGGCCGCAAGCCGCAAGCTACAGGCTGCAAAGAACAAGGGGAATAAGGTCGGGTTACGAATAATGAAGAGTTATAAAGATTTGGAAATTTATAAATTATCCCATGATTTAGCAGTAAAGCTACATGAGATGACGCTGCAAAATTTACCTAAATTTGAGATATATGAACAAGGGAGTCAAATTAGAAAGTCATCTAAATCAATAGTTGCTACTATTGTTGAAGGTTTTGGGAGAAAATCATATCAACAGTAATTCATACGTTATTTGACCTATGCGTTAGCTTCCTGTGATGAAACAAAAGAGCATTTAGAATTATTATTTGATACAAAATCTTTAAAAGATGAAATTAAATATAAAAATTGGATGCAGGAGTTGGAGAAGCTAGGCAGAAAACTATATAATTTTCGTAAAACAGTAGTTAAAGATCTAAAATAATCTTGTATTCTGTAGCTTGCAGCTTGTAACTTGTAGCATTAGCAGTGTTTATCCAAAGATTTTTTTTGCTGCTAATTGGTAATTTGTAACTCGTAACTTATAACTTTTTTGAGGAATTATGGCTTTTTTTTTATTATGTTTAACAGTATTTATTATGTTTTTTCAGCCCACATATATTTTCCCGTGGTCAGAACAATACCAGCCTTTAAGGATCTGCGCAATTGCTGCACTGTTTTTTTATTTTTTCTCTGATAAGAAAAGTAATGCCAATTTTTTTTCCTACAAAATTAATTTATATTTTGTGTTATTTATTTTTTGGCAAACTTTAAGTTCTTTTACGATTTGGTCTCAGGCAGGCCTGGATACTTTAAACTTATGGCTTAAACTGGGAATTGTTTATTATTTAATTTTTAAAAGTGTTACGAATGAAAAAAAACTGATTACCATAATTTTTACCATTATATTAGCTTTGGGGTATCTTTGCTATTATGCTATAACAAATTTTATTATTAATTATACGCCAGGAATAAGGGCGAGTGGATTCGGCTGGTATGAAAATGCCAATGATTTATCTTTAATTTTTGTGGCAGTTATCCCGTTAAGTTTTTTAGTTATCAATCTTACTAATAAATTATTTATCAAATTATTCTATCTCTTCTGCAGTGCAAGTTTTGCTTTTACGGTTTTATTTACAGGCTCACGTAATGGTTTATTAGGAGTAGCGGTAGTAGGATTTTTTAGCACAATTTTTGCTAAAAAACTACCAAAAGTGATTCGCGGTTCGGTTCTAGTAATTCTTGTTTTAGCGATTAGCAGTATTGGAGTTGCGTCGGTATTAAGTCGTAGTAATATCACTGGCCTCAGAGGCGATGATTCATCTGAAGATCGAATAATCCAATGGAAAGCAGGCATGAGAATGATTGCTGTCCGTCCGTTATTTGGAGTGGGACGAGATGAATTTGGTTCATATGCAGAAGAATACGGCGGGATTAGAGGTATGCAGCCGCATAATACTCTAATCCAGGTTTTTGCGGAAAGTGGTATTCCTGCGGGAATTTTCTTTTCCTTATTTTCCTTGCTGCCGCTTTGGATAATGTGTAAGGATTTTAAATATGAAAATAGCTTTTCGCATGAAAAGGCAAAAAATATTACAGCTTATAAGTATTTATGGGTTTCTTTATTAGGATTTTGGGCGTGTGCGTTTTTTGGGAACCGTTATCACGCATATATTTTATTTGTGGTTATCGCGTTAATTGTTACAGTCAAAGCAAATATGATTGGATTTGAGGATAATTCTCAAAAGCAAAAGGAAATACTCCATGGCGTTTAAAGAAGTAGCAAAACAATCTTCCAAATATTTTATCGGAGAAATTTTAGTTATGTTTTCAAGCTTAATTTCTTTTCCGATTTTAACCCGTATATTACCCCAAAATGAATATGGGATTATGAGTTTAATCGCGGTAACCTGCGGCATATTTGGCCCAATTTCAGCCTTAGGCACACATTTTTCCATGCTGAGATTTTATCATAATTATAAAAATAATAACGCATTAAAAGATTTTTTCAAAAAAATGCTTACCGTGATTTTGGTCAGTGGTTTTTTTGCTGTTTGTATTTTAATGTTTTTTGTAATTTTTTTTAAAACGGAGAGGTTCTTAAGCATTGAATATAGAAGTACTTTATTAATTGCTCTGATATTAATGGTTACGCAGAATGTTTTTTGGTTGCTGCATTCGTCATATCGATTAGAAGAAAAAGTTTTTTTATATAATTTCTTAAATGTACTCAGAAGATATGCAGCGTTAATTGTAAGTATTCTGCTGGTTTTAGTTTTTAAAAATTTGTTCACGTTTTATCTTGGCCAATTAATTGTTCATTTAGTTTTAATCTCACTATTGATTGCAGTTGTTTTTAAAGGGTTTTCTTATTCCAATCATAAAATTGAATTTAAAGCTTTCTTACCGCAAACTTTTAAATACGGCTTTCCTTTAGCAATTACCGGAATAGTCACATTTTTTTTTAGTGCCGGAGACAGGTATATAATCGCCTATTTTTTAGGTGCAAAAAGTGTTGCTGTATATAGTGTCGCAGGAAATTTAGGCGGTTATTTAAAGGAATCATTGATTACCGCGATTAATTTATCTTTAATGCCGATTGCTTTTAAGCTTTGGGAAGAACAAAGGATAGAACAGGTACGTAAAATATTTACTTCGATGGTTAGATATTACTATCTTTTGGCTGCGGCAATAGTAGCTTTGTTTTTTCTTGTTTCCCAGGAATTATTAGTAATCATCGCTTCGGAAAAATATGCGCAATCCGCTAGTGTGGCTCCTTTACTGATGTGCGGGATAATGGCAAGTAGTTTTATTTTTCCATTTTCTGCAGGATTGCATTTTGAGAAAAAAACTTTAAAAATATTTCTGCTGACAATTGTTTTTACCTTAATTAATGTAATTTTAAATATTATTTGGATTCCGGAGCATGGAATTAAAGGCGCGGCTTTTGCAACAATGGTATCTTCGTTTTTCTTTATTTTCTCAAATCAACTTTTTTCCCATAAATATTTTTCTTTTAAAATTCCGTTTTCTGCAGTTTTAAAATATACAGTTATTTGCTTCGGTGCTTATTTTATTACAAATCAGGTTTGGATATCCAGCGGATTAAAGGCAAAAATTTTCCTAAGTTTATGTTTTAAGGTATTGTTTTTTTTGGGTTTTTATATTTTATTAATCATGATTTTTGATCAGGAAATTAGGAAAAAAGTTTGGGGATGGAGAAGTAAATTAAGTATAAAGGCAATGATTTTAAATGAAAAAAAAGATTAAAAATATATTATTAATCACAAAGTTTTTCCCGCCGAAAATTGGCGGCGTACCGGTGCACTTTTACAATTTAATTTTGAATGCGCCTGAATTTAATTTTTGTGTTCTTACACAGAAGGAATCCGGATCTAGAGATATTGATGTTTTGCTTAAGAAAAAATCAAATAAAGTAATCCGCACTGTTTTTTTTCCTCAAGATTTAGGGCTTAATTTTAGTGCGGATTGGTTTATAAAATTTTTAGCTTTTCCGTTTTTATTTATAAGGGTTTTATTGCGGGAAAAAATTGACTTGATTTTTGTTGGACAAGCCACGCTTTTTCTGCTGTTTCCTGTATATATTGCTAGAATTTTGTTCAGAAAAAAATTTATTTTATTCCTAGCTGGGGAGGAGATTCCAAGCAGGAAAGGAAAAATAAATAATGTGCTTAAATTTTTATATCAAAGAGCTCAAATGTATCTTTGTATTTCCAGATTTACTTTAAAACGTTTGAATAATTTTTTAGATAGAGAGCAGAAAGATTTTTTACTTTTACCTCCCGGAGTAGAAGATAAATTTTTTGAAGAGCCAAACCCTGAAATTATGGCTAAAATAAAAAAGCAACTGTTGATGGGATCAAAAAAGGTGCTGTTTACTTCAGGGCGATTAGATAAACGTAAAGGACATGATTATGTAATCCGGGCGTTACCTGAAATTATAAAAAAATTCCCGGAAATTATTTATATAATTGGTGGAACGGGAGAATATTTGGACTCTCTGATTAACTTAGTAAAAGATTTAGAACTTAATGATTATGTTAAATTTATTGGGCAAATAGATTCAGAGCAGTTAGTTGAATATTATGCAATCGCGGATATTTTTATCATGCCTAACCGCATTTTAGCTAGCGGCGATGCCGAAGGTTTTGGCATTGTATTCTTAGAGGCAAATGCAGTAGGAAAACCAGTTATCGGAGGGAATAATGCAGGAGCTTTGGATTCGGTAGTTAACGGAGAAACAGGTTTGCATGTGGATGCTGAGAATATTTCTGATATTGCTAATAGTGTTTGCAAATTATTAGAATCTCCGACGTTAGCCCAAGAACTGGGTTTAAAAGGAAGGAAAAGGGCTTGGGAGCAGTTTCGTTGGCAGGGAATCGGCCAAAAATTTTCTCAAATATTGAGAGAATTAAGATAGGATATTATGAAATATTTAACAAAACATTTTAATCATGAACAAGATAAAAATTTGCTAATTAATTTATGGTTTAAATATTTAGTAAATCCATCATTAGAAAGATATGCTTTTCTTTATGAAAATAATGATGTTTCTATTATTCAGACTGCGTTGCTTTTTTTAGGGAAAGAAAATGAAATACTAGGGTGTGCTTCTATCTTATTATATAAAGCAGTTTCAAATAGTAATAATTTAGTGCTGGGAATTAATGTGGATATGATTGTGGAACGAAAACACCGGACTCTCGGCCCGGCTATTCTATTGCTAAAAGAATTAGTAGCTATGGCAAAAAAATACGGTTCAAATGCATTAATCGCAATACCTAACCAAGCTTCTTTACCTGTGTTTAAACGTATTGGATATAAGTGTGCGGGTAATATTAGTCGCTATGTAAAAATTATAAACATCGAAAAAAAACTAAAAAGTAAACTTAAAAATAAAGTAATTATAAATTTTGCGAGTCAGGTGATCAATTTTTTTATGAAATGGATTTCAAGAGAAATACTTTATCAAATATTTGATTTGTTAGATAACAAGAGATGTACTCTTTGTTTTGAAGAAAGATTTCCTGAGGGGATTAGGTCAAAAAAAAATGGCGAAATATTTAGTTCAGAAAAATATTTAAAATGGCGTTATCGAGTGGGGGGGGATAAAGGTTATAAAAAATGTTTTTTTTATTACAATAATATCTTGCAGGGAGGTTTAATCTACCGGCTTAATAAGGATGAGATTTTTATTGAAAAAATTTGCATGTTTTCAGATCAAAATTTCGATAGGTTATTATTCCATTTTATAAAAAAAATGAGGTTGGATAAAAAAATTTCTAGCATTAATGTAACTTATTTTGGTAAAGAAAAAAATAAGCAAATTTTTCGTAATTTTGGTTTTTTAAAAAGAGAAGAAAAAGCAATCATGTTTATACCGTTTTCTGAAAAAGCAGCGGGGATTTTATCTTTAGAAGAGCAATGGGATATTTATGAAAGTGATTTAGACTTGTAAATTAAATTTGGTTAGTAAAATGCAAAATTATAAATTTAATAATAAGAAAATCGGGTTTTTAGGAGATACCCGGACAATCCAGTATGAGAGTTTTGTTCATTTGTGTAAAAATGCGCAAGTAGAGGTAATTCCTTTCCAGGAATCCTATGCGAACAATCCGCAGCTTTTGCCCAGATCAAAAATTTTACGTTTAATTACTAGCATTAAGTGTCTAATAACAGGGATCACGGATAAAAAGTACAAAATGGCTTTACGAGACTATTTTAAAAAAAATGATATTAAATGTATTATTGCTTATTGGGGAACGGTTCCTTTTCGGGATATCATCAGTATTAAAAAAATTAACCCGGATGTAAAAATTATTTTACATGTTTTATGCCATCCTTTGGGGCTTACCCGGATGAAAGTTTTTTTGCAGAATTTATATTTTCGTTACGGAAGCAAATATTTAGATGGAATCATCTATACCAGTAATATTATGAAAAATTATTTTCAAGATAAAGTTTTAAAAAAAAATATTCCAAGTATAATTTCATTTCCTTTATTGAGCAAGTACTTTTTACCGCAAAAAAGAAAAGATAAGGTTTTTGATCATACACCTAATCTGCTTTTTCTCGGAAGAATGGATTGGTGGGCTGGGCAACCGACAGACAATGTACTTGAGCCTCTGGAAAATCTAATTAAGGCCGGCATTCATATTTATCATAGTGATAAAACCGGGGACCTGCCTGTTTCATCATTCCGGCATGTTTTTAAGCCTATAATAAAGCTTAAAGAGGTAATAGAGTTTGCCACACAATTTGATGCATCACTAATTATCTATAATCTTAAAAAATGCAAGGTGCAGGATAGATTTAAACTCACTATCCCGGATCGCTTAATTACTGCGGTTACCGCCGGAATTCCAGTGGCAATTCCTCGGGATGGATATGATGCCTGTAAAGAATTTTTAAAACCGTATCAGGCGGTAATTGAATTTACATCATTTACTGATTTAAAAGAAAAATTAGAGGCAAAAGAAAGTTTAACTATGTTGGCAAATCTGGCACAAGAAAATAGTAGATTATTTACAGCTGAATCTCAGATTGATAATTTATTTGCTTTTATTTATCCCATTATTTACAAAGATGGATGAGTTAAAAATAGAAATAAATAGGCAAGATGAATCAGATAAAAGTTAAATTAGTGTGAGGCTGGAATTTAGGGCGGATTTTATGAGTTTAGTAAATTTAATATTTAATAAAATTAAATCTAAAATAAGCTTTTTCCCGGATAAAGGTTTAGCTTATTGGTTAATTCCTTATTTAAAAATTCAATTTAAAAAAACAATCCAGATTAAAAAGAGCTTAAGGCCGCAGCATATTATTTTAAGCATTGCGGATCATTATGAACCATTTCATGGCGCAGCTAATTTTAATTTGGCGCAGTCTCGGGTGCATAAATGGGTACAAGAATATCCTAGATTTGCAGAAAAGCATAAAGATGCGAATGGGAAAAATCCCGCACATACCTGGTTTTATCCGCCGCATTTAGATCATTGTTTTTTAAAAGATTTAGTGGGTTTGTGTAAAACCGGATACGGAGAAATTGAAATGCATTTACACCATAATCACATGCGTCCCTTTCCGGATACTTCGCATACGTTAAAAGTAAAGATTTTAAAATGCATTGAAGATTATGCAAAATATGGGATTTTTTGTTTACCGGATGGAAGCAAAAGGTTTGGTTTTGTGCACGGAGACTGGTCTTTAGATAATTCACGCGGCAAGGAGATATGCGGGGTTAATGATGAGATTAAAATATTAAAAGAATGCGGTTGTTATGCTGATTTTACATTTCCTTCATTAGGCCCGGCACAACCAGCAATGATCAACAAAATTTATTATGTTGAAGATAATCCAAAGAAACCAAAATCTTATAACCAGGGTAAGGAATTAATTGCCGTGGGTAAGCCTTGGGGGGATTTATTAATGATTCCTGGAATTATCGGTTTACGCTGGGGTTCAAGAACGCATAAATTCAGACCTTCTGTAGAGAGTTCTGACTTAAGTAAATCAAATTATCCTTTTGAAAAAAGAATAGATTATTGGGTCCAAAACGCAATAACTATTCCTGGCAAGTCGGAGTGGAAATTTATAAAATTACATACACATGGAGCTATCGAAGATGCTTGGGATGTGCTTTTTGGTAAACAAGCAAATTTAATGTATGATTATTTAGAACAAAAATATAATGATAAAAAAAAGTATATTTTGCATTATGTAACCGCGCGAGAAATGTACAATATTGTTAAGGCGGTTGAAGCAGGAGAAGGCGGTAATCCTAACTTGTACCGTGATTATGTTATTCCCAGATATACTTATTTAAAGGTTTAAAATGAATATTCTACTTGTTAGTCATATGTTTCCCAATAATGTTAATCCTGGGTATGGAGTCTTTGTTAAAGAACAGGCTAAATTTGTGGCAAAAAAAACTGATCTGCAAGTTATGGCGCCATTGCCTTTTTTTCCTTTGGCCGTGCTTTTTTCTAAATATAAAAGTTTTAATAAAATTAGGAAAGCTGAAATAATTGATGGTCTAAAAGTAACCCATCCCCAATATTTTTTTATCCCTAAAGTGTTAAAATTTTTGGATGCTTGGTTTTACTCTTTATCATTAAATAGAAATTTAAGAAATTTAATCCGGAAAGAAAAAATTCAAATCTTGCATTTTCATTGGGGATATCCGGATGCAATAGCTTTGCTAAGGTTAGCGAAAAAAACAGGGTTAAAAACTGTATTAACAATACATGGTAATGAGAGTATTTGCTATTTTGAAAATTCTTTGCGCAAAAAAATCGTTCAGAAATATCTTAAAAAATTTGATTATTTAATTGTTGTAAGTAATGATTTGAAAAATAAAATTATTCAGTATTATGATGTCCCGAAAACTAAAATAACCGTGATGCCTAACGGGATTAATACTGAAAATTTTTATTCAATAGATAAAAATGAAGCACGCCATATGTGTGGGATTGATCATAAAAAACAAATTATTCTTACTGTCTGCCGGCTAAGCCATGAAAAAGGGATTGAATATTTATTCCAGGCAATACAAAAGATTAAGGAGATAAATGTGGAATTATTGATTGCCGGGGATGGCCCGTTAAAGGAGAAATTACTTGTTTTAGCTAGGCAATTAAAAATATCTGATAAAATTAAATTTCTCGGGACAATTGTCCATGAAGAAATTTATAAATTTTATAATGCAGCCGATATATTTTGTTTGCCATCATTATGGGAAGGTTGTCCTTGTACAATAATTGAAGCCATGGCTTGCGGAACACCGGTAGTGGCTACCAAAGTTGGGGGCATTCCGGATATGATCAATAAAGAAACAGGTGTTTTGGTTGAGCCTAAAAATCCGGTGGCTCTAGCAGTGGCATTAACTGAAGCTTTAAATAAAAAATGGAATCATGAACAAATATCAGCTATCGGTCAAAGTAATAGCTGGGATAATGTGGCGGATAAAGTTATTGAGGTTTATAAGAAAATTTTAGAAAAATAATTATAAATTATGAATTACGAATTATGAATGAAAAAAATTAAAACTCAAAGAATGATGGTAAAATAATTTTAACTTGTAACTTTTAACTCATAACTAATAACTTTACTGAAGGTAACACATGTGCGGAATATTTGGTATTTATTACTCTGATAAATCAAAAAATATTGATCAAAACCTAGTAGTTGATGCGACAAATTTAATGCATCACCGGGGGCCGGATGATTCTGGATTCTATGTAAAAAATAATATTGGCTTAGGACACAGGCGATTAAGTATTATTGATTTATCGCATGGGCATCAGCCGATGTTTAATGAAGACAACTCTATAACTGTAGTTTATAACGGAGAAATTTATAATCACGTTGAAATTAAAACCCAGTTGATTGCAAAAGGGCATGTGTTTAAAACCAAGTGCGATACAGAGGTTATCATTCATGCTTATGAAGAATGGGGATATGAAAGTGTTGAAAAATTTAACGGAATGTTTGCGTTTATCGTATGCGATTACAATAAAAAAATATTATGGATAGTAAGAGATAGATTAGGCATCAAGCCATTATATTATTTTTGGGATAAGCAAGTATTTATATGTGCTTCAGAAATTAAAGCAATATTAAGCACAAAATTAATAAATGCCCAAATTAATGAACAGGTTTTAGATAGTTATTTTACGCTGGGCTATGTGCCGGGGCCGCAAACGATGTTTAAAAATATTTATAAAGTTAACCCTGGTAATTTTTTAATTATCAAAGGCTGTGAATTAATTGAAGAGAAATATTGGGATTTTAATCAGGTTGAAACAGGAAGTTTCAATTTAGAAAAAGCAAAGAGTTTAGTTGAAGAAGTGCTTCGGGACAGTATTGCTAAGCGATTAATGAGTGATGTTTCTTTAGGGGTGTTCTTGAGCGGGGGATTAGATTCTAGTGCGGTTGTGGCTTTAATGAGCGAGGTGGTTAATAATCCGATTAAAACTTTTACCGTTAGCTATGATAAGAAGTTTAATGTAGGAGAGGATGAGTATGCTCAAGCTATTGCTAAAAAATTTAACACAGAGCATCATGTTTTTAATTTAGAGCCGGAAAATTTTTTGGCTTCCGTAAATACTTTAGTTGATTTTAGCGAGGAGCCGATTGTTGAACCTGCGGCAATTGCTTTGTATCATATTTCTAAACTAGCGCGGGAAAATGCAATTGTGCTTTTATCCGGTGAAGGCAGTGATGAAGTGTTTGCCGGGTATTTTCTTTATCAATTTATGAATAATATTAATAAGTTACATCAGGCTGTCCCGCCGTATATTTGGCGGTTATTTAAACCGACTATGCCGTTGATTAACAGTACAAAATATACTAAGTATTTTGATTGGTTGATGTTACCTGCTGAAAAAAGTTATCTCGGAACATCAAACTATTTAACGGATTCTTTAAGGCAAAAGTTTTATTCGCCTGATTTTTTACAAGTAAAAGGCAGCTATTTAAAAGAAACTTTTGATAATTATTTTGAGCGGGTAAAGCATAAAAAAAGTTTTATTAATAAAATGCTTTACGTGGACACAAAAACCTGGTTAGTGGATGACTTGCTGTTAAAAGCGGATAAAATGACTATGGCTGCATCCATAGAATTGAGAGTGCCTTTTTTAGATTATCGTTTAGTAGAGCTGGCGGCTTCAATGCCGGATAACCTTAAAATTAATAAAAGTAACGGTAAATTTATTTTAAAATCAATAATGAAAAATAGATTACCGGATTATATTATAAATCGAAAAAAAATGGGATTTCCTGTACCAACTAAAAATTGGTTTTGCCAGGATATTTTTGAAAAAATTAAGGATATCTTAATTAGTAAAAGCCATGATTTGCCTTGGTGGAAGAAAGAAATGATTGAAAAGTTACTTAAGGAGCATAGTTCTAAACAAGAAGATCACAGCAAGCTGTTGATGATGCTGCTTGTGTTTATTAATTGGAAAGATAAATATATTGATGGAAATTACTAATTACGAATTATACCCGCAGGGCACAGGTGAGTTACAAATTAAAAAATAGAATGCAGCAGGTCGCAGGAAAATAAAAAAAAGGTAAAGAAATCACTAATTAATGAATTGCGAGTTAAGGGTTGAAAATAATGAAGGATGAATTTAGAAAATTAAAAATTGTATATCATCACCGTACTCAAGGAAAGGGTGCAGAGGGAGTGCACATTCGAGAGATAATTAAAGCCTTGGAAGTTGAGGGCCACACAGTTTATGTAGTTAATCCTCCGGGGATTAATGTATTAATGGAACGTGATGAAGCGGATGTGTTTAAAAAATCATGGCTTGCAAAATTTTGGTCAATTTCAAGTAAGTATGCGCCACAGGTTTTATTTGAGATTTTAGAAGTTTGTTACAACTTTGTTGCTTTTTATGCAATAAAAAAAATTGTAGAAAAAGAAAACATTGATTTCATCTATGAAAGAAACGCTTTTTTTTGCTGGGCTGGGACAGCTGTTGCCCGGAAATTTAATATTCCAATATTTATTGAGGTCAATGAAGTCAGCGGGATTGAACGCATCCGGGGCCAAGTTCTAACAAAGATTGCAAAAAAAATAGAACAATTTAATTTCCATAATGCTTATGCCATTATTGTGGTCTCAGAATTTTTAAAAAAACATATTGCTAATATGGGGATAAATGAAGAAAAAATTCATGTTATGCCCAATGCTGTGGATATTAAAAAATTTCAATCTAATGAAAATGAGATTAAAACTATTAAAGATAAATTTAAGTTAGGAGATAAAATTGTTTTAGGTTTTGTGGGAAGTTTTGTTAAATGGCATAATTTTGATTTGCTTTTTAATGTTTTAAAAGAAACATCAGTGCAGTTAAATAAAAATATTTGTTTATTAGTTGTAGGAGATGGCCCGTTAAGGGAAAGTTTAAAGCTAAAGGTGAAAGAATTAGGAATAGAGGGAAAAGTTATTTTTACGGGTAAAGTATTGCATGCTCAGGTGCCGCAATATATAAATACAATGGATATTTGTATTATTCCGCACGCAAATGAGTACCGCTCTCCTATAAAATTATTTGAATATATGGCTATGGGTAAAACTGTTGTGGTTCCCAAAGTTGAACCGATTGAAAGTATAATTACGCATTCTGAAAACGGATGGATCTTTGAACTGGACAATAAAGATTCATTATTTAAATCTTTGAAATTTTTAATTGAAAATAAAAATATTCAGGAAGAAATTGGGAAAAATGCCAGAGATTTGGTATTCAATCAATATCTTTGGTCACATAATGCTCAAAGACTATTGTCTCTATATTATAATTATTAAGAAAGTGCTTGCTTCCTGGAAGAATTTATAGCATAATAATATCTGTATAGCTTACGGATATGAATCTATACAGAAAGGCCATGAAACACATAATTTTAAACTACGTATTAATTCCACTCTTAATAATCTTTAATTTACTTTTTGTCCAAATTGTTCAGGCGGCAACATATTATATGCCGGATAATTTTGCCAATTTACAAGCAGCATTCTCCGGCATGTCCGGCGGAGATACTTTAATTATCCGGAACGGGACTTATACCGGAGATGCGAACAGGATTACGACGAGTCAACGCCCGCCTCAAGGCAATGCCGGAGCCTGGACAATAATTAAAGCGGAAAATGACGGCCAGGTTATTTTTGATGGGCAAAATGTCAGGAATATATTTGACCATCAGCCTTCTTCAAGCAATAAGTATTGGCAGTTTGAAGGGCTGATCTGGTGCCGGACTCCGGATAGTAATGTTACTTTGACATATTCTCGTTATGTAAAATTTCTACGCTGCGGGGCTTTTGGCTGCGGTGCGGGAAACCGGATAAATTTCAATATCGGCCGGCAGAACGAGTATATTTTACTTGAGAACTGCTATGCCTGGGGCAGCGGCCGGTATAAGTTTTCCGCTTATCAAAGCCGGAGGATAGTTTTCCGGCAATGCGTGGGCCGCATGGATGATGTTAATGCTTTGGGTGAGCCGATCGCGATTTTTGCCATATATTCGGTGGATGATGTGGAGGTACAGAATTGTATTGCTATAGATTCTAATCAGACTTCGTCCTGGAGTAATGTCGGCCAATGCAGCGGATCTTTTTTTGTCCCTTCCACAGATATGGATGCTAACCGGGTAAATTTCACGCAATGCATTGCGTTAAACAATCAAATTGCCGGATTGTGTACGACAGGAAATAGTTCTTACGCGGCTAATGATGTGACGTTCCGGGATTGTGTAGTTTGGAATGTCGGATCATTTGATAACAACGCAATCAACTTATTAAGAGGTTATAATTCACAACTGCTCAATTGCACCTTTGGCCTGGCTAATGACCCGATAGATACGCATTATTCTTATGATGCTATTGATTTTGATAATAACGGTGTGTGTAAGAATTCCATAATTTATAATCACAGAGGCGCTGGGGTATTTAATGATTTTGAGATTGAAGATTACAATTGTTTATATGCTAACGACAACAACAATAATTCCGGTTTGCATGATATAACTAATGTGAACCCAATTTATCATGCGTCAAATAATATTAGCGGAGCGTTGAGATACATTGTGCGGATTGAAAATAATTCTAATTTGAGTACACGCGGCGAGAACAACGCAATTATTGGAGCGAATTGTTTAAAGACTATTGGCGCGCCAGGGTCGTTATGGGGCGAATATGGGTATAATACCGTACAATCTACGAATTTATGGCCGTTTCCGTATGAGAGTGTAATTCGTACGGCAATGAGGGCATATAATTCCGGCGGGGTTAGCGGCAACCGGGGTTTTTGTGTAGATGGCCAGACACTAACCAAATATATTTGGGAATATTTAGGTAATCCGATGCCAACGGAACTTTATCAGGCAAGTCCGCTTACGATTAATACTACGGCTCTATCTGGTGGTGTAGTTAATACGAATTATCAGCAAACGCTTTCGGCTACCGGAGGAACTGCGCCGTATACATGGTCGATTGTTTCCGGCAGTATGCCTAATGGCTTAGTGTTGAATGCTTCAACCGGCCAGATCACCGGTATCCCGACACAGGAAAATACATTTAATTTTACGATCCAGGTGCGCGATAGTGTAATGGCTACGGATACCCAAAGCCTTTCGATTGCAGTTATTCGGCAGGATACAACTGCTCCACTGATTTCCAGCGTAAATATTTCTAATATAACTCAATCATCGGCGATTATTTCCTGGGATACAGATGAGCCGGCAAACTCCCAGATACAGTACGGAGTAACTACATCCTATGGTTCTCAGACGGCACTGAATACAAGCATGGTGACAGCGCATTCAGTATTAATCGCTAATCTTACTTCTAATACCGGGTATCATTTTAGGATTTTAAGCGCGGATAACTCGAATAATTTAAGGATTTCCGGGGATTATACTTTTACCACTAATTCAGTGGTTGTTACGGATAATGTTGCTCCACTGATTTCCAGCGTAAATATTTCTAATATAACTCAGTCATCGGCGACTGTTTCCTGGAATACAGATGAGCCGGCAAACTCCCAGATACAGTACGGAGTAACTACATCCTATGGTTATCAGACGGCAATGAATACAAGCATGGTTACTTCGCATTCTGTTTCGATTGCAAATCTTAATTCTGATACCGGATATCATTTTAGGATTTTAAGCGCGGATAACTCGAATAATTTAAGGATTTCCGGGGATTATACTTTTACCACTAATCAGGAAGTTATAAACGATAATATTGCTCCGGCAAATATTCAAGATTTAACAGTAGTTTTAACTACAAGTAATTCTGTAACACTTAGCTGGACTGCACCTGGTGATGATGCTAACAGCGGTACTGCGGCCAGTTATGATATCCGGTATTCAACGATTGGTAGTAGTTGGTATATCTGGTATTTTTCGTCTTTTGTAAACGGAGAACCCATACCGGCTGTTGCCGGAACAAGACAGACGATGACAATAGCCGGATTATCTTCGGGAAGGACATATTATTTTGTGATGAAAACCCAGGATGAAGCGTCAAATGTCTCTGGGTATTCAAATGTTGTGAGCGGGCAAACGCAAAATATAAATGTTGCTGATTCTCAAGCTCCCTATGTTGAAGCTTGTTTGCCAATATTAAATGGTAGTAATATTCCGCGTGATACCAATATCCATTTTTGTATAAAAGATAATATTTCCGGAGTTGATCGAAGTACAATAGATTTATCTGTGCAGGGTATAGATATAATCACTAACGGAGGTATTCGCACATATATCGATGCTAATGGTCAGACTCAAGATTATAATGTGGAAATCTTCGAAAAAAATTCTCACGAATTTGTGATTACTTATGATCCGGCTGAATATTTCAATTACGAAGATACAATCAATGTTGTGGTTAATGCTAGCGATTTAAACCAGAATGAAATTGGCGGATACAGTTATTCTTTTAAAGTGCAGGGATTTGTTTACGGGGCATTTAATTCTTTTGGTGGTATGGCTCTGACCCAAACTCTGGACGATGAAGTTATTCCTGATTCTGTTATAAATCCAGCTCAAGATAATTCTTGCATTGTTGCCTCAACTAATGGAAAAAATGTTTATGTTGCTTGGGAACAAAGATCTAGTACGGGGGAGTGGAATATTTATTTGGCCTGGTCATTAAATTTTGGTGAAAATTTTACAGGATTAGTCCAGGTGAATCCGAGTATATCCGGAATAGAATGCCGTTATCCGGCTTTGGATATTGACACAGCAGGAAATGTGTATGTAGTTTGGCAGCAACAGAGTGCAGGCGCAGGCTGGGATATTTATATTGCCAAATTAGATAGCGGCCAAGCAAAGTTTAGTGAGAGTTATGTTATTTATAATGATATTGATGATACTAATCAGACAAAACCTTCAATTGCTGTGGGCTCTGCTTTAATTTCAGACGGAAATCCGAATACAGCAGAACCAGCGACAATATATGTCAGCTGGCTTGATGATCGTACATCAACAGCTCAAGTTTATTATACCCGAACAACTGCCGTATACAGTGATGCTTGGTATAGATTTGTGGCTGCGCCTATTCGTGTTGATGATGATCGCTGGCCGCAATATTGTGCAGATGCAAATATTATAATTGATAATAACTCAAACATTTTTATCGCCTGGAGCGGAATCAATGATGATGGAAGTTGTAGTGTTTACTTTGACCGAGCGATTAGAACAATATATGACCGGGCAGAAAATTTTGGGACGGATGTAAGAGTGAATAGTTCTTCCAGCGGTAAGGCCCCATTATTAGCAGTTTCTAATGACGGGAGTAAAGTATATGTTCTTTGGAAAGAGTTATCTTTCGGGCAGGCAAAGCTACAATTTTCATATTACGGTTATAGCCAGTTACAGCGTAGATATTTACTGAATATGTCAACACAAGTAAATACAAGTATACTCACTGAGAATGAACTAAATGAATATTCATTGAAGATAAATAGGGATGATGATGCTTTTGTAGTTTGGAGTGAACAGCAGGGTGCTACAAGTATGATTAATATGGCCGGGGCTACATCCGGAAGTTATCAGTTCTTAAATTATGCTAATTTTACAACAGCAGGCAATCAAAACAGGCCTTTTTTAGAAACAGATGTGGCAGGATATCATTTTTTTGTTAGCTGGACGGATAACACGAGTGGATTTGAATCAATAATGTTTTGCCGAAATACTTTTATTGTCACAGATCAGATCAAATCTCAAAAAATAGATAATGAGTTGGGCGGAATCGTGAGAGTTAGTGAGGGCAATATTACGGGTGCATCTGTAGCAATAGAGGCAAACTCAATCGATGCTCCGGTTGAAATTACGCTTGCCGAAGTTATTGCATCACCGGCAAATAGTAGTAATATGCAAAAGATTGGCAACGGAGTTGACTTTGGACCCGGAGGAACAATTTTTAGTATTGATGCGAGAATTACTATTCCTTATACGGATGCGGCTTTATCTTTAGCCGGGATAGCAGATGAATCAGTATTAAAAGTATTTAATTATAATTTAGAAAAATCTGTATGGGAATTAGTGAATGGAGCAATCGTGAATACAGACGATAATACAGTTTCAGCAGGAATAAGTCATTTTTCAATTTATACAATAGGCAGGTCTACAGTAGTTGCTGATGCCGGTGGCGGCGGAGGCGGTGGTTTTTGCTTTATTGCCACAGCTGCTTTTAATACTCCGATGGCGAAAGAAGTATGTGTGCTTTGTCAATTTAGAGATAAATATTTACTGACAAACAATTGCGGTATTTGGTTTGTAAAATTTTATTACCATTACAGCCCGCCCCTGGCTGACTTTATAAGGAATAAAGAAGGTTTAAAAAGTATAATTAGAGCTTGTTTGAAACCGTTGATAACCTTAAGTGAAATGATTTGTGAATAATGAGTTTTGCAGGCTGACTTGCAGCTTTTAACTTGAAACCTGAAGCAGTTGAATTATCAGTGTTCACATTAGTTATTACCCCTTTTAAAATCCAAAAAATAAAAATAATAAAAAGGCTTGATTCTATTTTTGAATCGTAGTATAAGTATACCGGTATAATTTTTAATAATTATTAATTCAAAGATAAAATGAAACAATCAAAATTTACTTATATATTATTTTCTATATTCATAATCCTAATAGTACTTTGTGTCCAAATTGCTCAGGCCGCAACATATTACATGCCGGATAATTTTGCGAATTTACAGCAGGCATTTTCCGGGATGTCCAGCGGAGATATTTTAATTATTCGAAACGGGACATATACGGGTAATGAAAACAGGATTACGACAAGTCAATGCCCGCCCGCGGGTAATGCCGGAGTCTGGACAATAATCAAAGCGGAAAATGACGGCCAGGTAATTTTTGACGGCCAGGATACGCGCAATATGTTTGATCATCAGCCCTTATCCAGTAATAAATATTGGCAATTTGAGGGGTTAATTTGGTGTCGTTCTGTAGATAGTACGGTTACGATAACTTATTCTCGCTATGTAAAATTTCTACGCTGCGGGGCATTTGGCTGCGGTGCGGGAAACCGGATAAATTTCAATATCGGTCGGGAAAATTCATATATTCTTTTGGAAAACTGCTATGCCTGGGGTAGCGGACGCTATAAGTTTGCTGCTTATCGGAACGAACGGATAATTTTCCGGCAATGCGTGGGCCGCATGGATGATGTTAATGCTTTGGGTGAGCCGATTGCGATTTTTGCGATGTATTCGGTGGATGATGTGGAAGTACAGAATTGTATTGCCATTGATTCCAATCAGACCTCTGCCTGGACTAATATCGGCCAGTGCGGCGGGTCTTTTTTTGTTCCGTCTACAGAGATGAATACTAACCGGGTAAATTTCACGCAATGCATTGCTTTAAACAATCAAATTGCCGGATTATGCACAACCGGTAATACTTCTTACGCGGCTAATGATGTGACTTTCAGGGATTGTGTAGTTTGGAATGTCGGCTCGTTTGATAACAACGCGATCAACTTATTAAGAGGCTATAATTCACAACTGCTCAATTGTACCTTTGGCCTGGCTAATGACCCGGTAGATACGCATTATTCTTATGATGCGATTGGGTATAATAACATTAGTTCGTGTAAAAATTCAATAATCTATAATCACAGAGGTGCTGCTGTATTTAATGATTTTGAGATTGAGGATTATAATTGTTTGTACGCGAATGATGATAATAATAATATTGGATTACATGATTTAACGAATGTAAATCCGATTTACAATGCTGCTAATAATGCTAATGGTGCTTTAAAATATATTATCCGCATTGAAGATAATTCTAATCTGAGTACGCGAGGTGAGAATAATACAGTTATTGGGGCAAATTGTTTAAAGACTATCGGCGCGCCAGGGTCGTTATGGGGCGAATACGGGTATAATACTGTACAATCTACGAATTTATGGCCGTTTCCGTATGAGAGTGTAATTCGTATGGCAATGAGGGCATATAATTCCGGCGGGGTTAGCGGCAACCGGGGTTTTTGTGTAGATGGCCAGACACTAACCAAATATATCTGGGAATATTTAGGCAATGCGATTCCTCCGGAAATTTATGGCTCAGCTGACTTGCGTCCTCCTTCAAATCTTGTCGCAACAATAAAAAATTTTTTATTATCTGCACAAGTTGTTTTAACCTGGGTTGATGATTCGCAATCTGAAGATGGGTTTAAAATTGAAAGAAAAGAAGGTGAATTTGGCCTTTGGATAGACTTAATCGAAGTCGGGGCTAATGTTACCACATATACTGATGATCAAGTGTTAGAAGGAAGTATTTATTATTATCGAGTCAAGGCTTTTAATAATGTTTTTGATACAGCTTATTCTAATGAAGCTTTAGCGGATTTGATAAATAATACAACAAGCAGTAGTGGCGGCGGAGAAGGAGGGCCTTGTTTTATTGTCACAGCTGCTTTTAATACACCTATGGCACAAGAAGTGCGTACTCTTTGTCGTTTCAGAGATAAATATTTACTGACAAACAATTACGGTATTTGGTTTATAAAATTTTATTACTATTACAGCCCGCCAATTGCCGATTATATAAGGAATAAAGAACTAATAAAGAAGGTTATTAGAACGGCTCTTCATCCTTTAATAATGATTAGCCACTATTTAGTTAATAAGTAGAATATAAATTGCTACAGGCTGCAAGCTACAGGACGCAGGAAAAACAAAAGTTAACCTTTAACTTATAAGCACTCAATTCTAAATTCTAACAGTTTATGCCTATAATGTATAATTTACATTATTAAAAATAAAGTTGGAGTTCTTTCCTAATCGCTGTTTTCTAAACGCTAATCGCTGTCCGCTAAACCCTGCTTTTTACGAAATAAATTTCACGAATAGAAAAATCTTTCTTTTTTTTGAATATTTACTTAAAAGAAAAAATAAAATTTATTGGCTTAACTTTTCTAACATGCTAAAATAAAATGTATTAGCGTATTTAATTATTTGTTTTTTACAATTAGTTCTTGGCATAAAAATTGCTTTGTAATAAAGGAATATGTATTTGGGGAAAGAGGCTATGAAAAGAAAAAATCTAATTATTATATCCTTAGCAGTTGCCTTATTTTTCTGCAAAATTGCTCAGGCAGCAACTTATTACATGCCGGATAATTTTGCCAATTTACAAGCAGCTTTTAGCGGCATGTCCTCAGGGGATACATTAATTATCCGGGACGGAACTTATACTGGCAGTACTAATGCCATTACAACCAGTGTTTATCCGCCAGTGGGCAGTGCGGGTAATTATACGAAAATCAAAGCCGAACATGATGGCCAGGTAATTTTTGACGGACAAAATACCCGCAATATGTTTGACCACCAACCTTCCTTAAGTAATAAATATTGGCAGTTTGAAGGAATAATCTGGTGCAGGGCTGTAGACAGTACGATAATTCTAATCAGATCACGTTATGTGAAATTTTTACGTTGCGGCGCGTATGATACTGGTGCGGGAAACAGGTTAAATTTTAATATTGGCCGGGAATGTGATTATATATTATTAGAAAATTGTTATGCCTGGGGCAGTGGCCGTTATAAATTTGCTTCTTATGAAGCGGATCATATAATTTTCCGGCAATGCGTAGGGAGGTTGGACCGAGTGGATTCCAGCGGTGAACCGATTGCGATATATTCAATTTATGCTTCCAGCGATGTAGAAGTACAAAACTGTATTGCCATTGATTCAGATCAGACAGCGTATTGGGCAAATGTGGGCCAGTATGCCGGCAGTTTTTTTGTGCCGTGTACCTCAGGTATTTCAGAGAGGGTAAATTTTAAACAATGTTTATCGGTAAATGTTTTATTGGGTGGATGCAGTTCTGCTTCTAATACTGATTCTACAGATGTGCTTTGGGAGAATTGTTTGGTCTGGGATTGTGAAGCTAATAATGGCATAGTTAATATGATTCGCGGGTCTGATAACATTGTAAGAAACTGTACTTTTGGGATTACAGACAGCTCCAGTGTTTATATGTATGCTGACGGAGCGAATACAACTGTTAGCAACAGTATTTTTTATGATATAACTTCTTCTTCTCATCTATTGCAATATGCGGACATTCAGGATTATAACTGTTTTTATGGTAATAGCAGCTCTAATATCATCAGCGGTACGCATAATGTTAATACTAATCCTTTAACTAATTCTTTACGTTATCTGCCGCGAATTGAAAGCGGCTCGACTTTAGACGGTGCCGGGGTTAGCGGTGCGGATATCGGAGCAAATTGTTTAAAAATGATTGGAGTTCCGGGTACATTATGGGGCGAAACCGGTTATAATGTAGAACAGGTTACGAATATGTGGCCTTTTCCGAATGAAGATGTCATCCGTACTAAAATGAAAGCTTATGATAGCGGCGGGGTAAGCGGTAATCGTGGTTTTTGCGCGGATAGTACAACTTTAACCAAATATATTTGGGAATATTTAGGTAATACAATACCAGCAGAAATTTATGGGGCTTCAATTTTAAATATCACTACTTCTTCCTTAGCAGATGGAGTTATAAATACTTCATATAGCCAAACGCTTAGTGTTTCCGGAGGTACAATGCCTTATGTCTGGAGTTTGAGTTCCGGGACATTACCAGCAGGATTGTCTTTAAACTCAGCAACCGGCGCAATCACCGGAACACCCTCAAGTGCCGGCACGGTAAATTTTACAGTGCAAGTTACAGATAATAATTCTAATACAGATACCCAAAATTTAAGTATAATTGTTATTGCTCCGGATACAACAGCTCCGGTTATTTCCAGTGTTATGAGTTCCGGTACTACTGCTAGCGGAACAACAATCAGCTGGAACACAAATGAATCCGCAACTTCGCAGGTAGAATACGGCACAAGTATTAGTTATGGATCCGTGACAGTGCTTGATACAAATTTAGTAACTGCACATTCTGTATCTATTTCCGGATTAAATAGCGAGACTACGTATCATTTTAGAGTTAAAAGTAAGGATGCGGCTAATAATGAAGCGGTTTCCAGTGACAATTCTCTTACTACATCGGCAGCACCAGTAATCAATAATATGTTGCAGGATTTTGAAGATAATGTGTTATGGGTACCTAACGGAGCCCAGGATCCTGAGGGATACGGACGCGGCTGGGCATTTACCACTCAAGGCGTTGGTGATTCCATTACGATTGATAGTATCGGTGCTAACGGTACAAACCGTTCTTTAAAAGTTACTTTTACCAGCACTAATGATTGCCAAATTTATTTTAGGTCAGACGATAAAACCACAGATCATATGCCAGAAGCTCAAGGAGCTAACCGAATCGGTTTTTATGTGAGATTTCCTGCAGATTATCCGATACAGCCATTACCATTTAGATATAATAGCTGGCAATTTGGTACATATATCCATGATCCGGATAACTGGTCAGATACCAATGCAGCTACATATGAAGAAGGCCCGGGAATCCATCATTATTATCACAGAGTAACCATGGAACAAGTAGGCAATGGCTGGGTAAAATATATTTTTGATACGCATCCGGACCAGGCTAATTATAGCGGCACTACAGTGCCACCGGATAGAGGTTCTGAATATTATGATAATTATGGCAGATTCTATTTTCATTTTGGCGGAGAATCCGGAGGCCCGGAACCAGCTCGGCCAGTTACAATATGGATTGATGAAATTAAATTTTATTATGATGACGGCTCTGTGGGCGGAAATATTCATAGTGGGGGAGATGACGATGCGGGATTTTACGGAGAATTTTTTGCGGATGAAATCGTGGTTACAGATACAACTAGTCCTCAAGCCGTAACTAATCTGGCTGTGGCCAGTACAACAACTAATTCCGTGAATTTAAGCTGGACAGCTCCGGGTGATGACGGCGCAGTCGGTACGGCGACAAGCTATGATGTGCGGTATTCTACAGCGATAATTAATACCAGTAATTGGGCTAGTGCGACACAAGCTACAGGAGAACCTAGCCCGAGTGTAGCCGGAACTTCCCAAACAATGACGATTAGCGGCTTAAGTGCTCAGACAACTTATTATTTTACGATAAAAACCAGCGATGAAGCAGCAAATATCTCTTTATTATCTAATGTGGCCAGTGATACGACAGATTCTTTGCCAGATACAAATACGCCTTATACTACAGGCCATTTTCCGGCAAAATCTGCAGTAAATGTAGATAAAGACTCTAATATTGTGGTTCATGTTAAGGATGATGGTGCGGGTGTGGATATCAGCACAATAGTGATGAAAGTAAATGGACAGGTTGTAACTCCGACAATTACCGGTACGCCTGCAGATTACACACTTACTTATAATCCTCCGGTTGATTTTGATTACGGAGAGACGATTAATGTGACGATTGATGCGGAAGATTTGGCAAATTGAGTTAGTTTCCAGTAAGCCGGTTAATAATAGTCCATGGTCCATAGTCAACAGTCAATAGTTAAAGGAAAACAGATAAATGATAAAATAATTATTAATTATAAATTATGAGTGATGAATTAAAAACGAAAAAATTGCAGCATGAAGCTTGAAGCATGCAGCTAAAATATAAATATAATACTGTTCTTTGAAAAGAATTCTCGAAAATGGCAAAACATGTTAAACAGTGTATTGTGAAGCATACCCTGTGGTCACATGTCATTCACTGAAGGTGCAGTGAGATCTCGCCAGTTTTATGGCGGACAAGCTGCAAGGACACAGGTAAAAGGCAAAAGACCATAGCAAATGCAAAAACAAAAAGATGTTTAACACTCAGTTTTTCCGAGTCTGAAAAGATGTGACGTCCGCCTTTTAAAAGAGGCGAGACCTTGCTCAGAGCAAAGCTCTGATGCATGGCAAAGCTCAAGAGCCTAAAGCTAATTTTATGTTAGCTATGGTAGTCAGTTCCCGAAGGAAAAAGGCGTTTGTGATAAACACTGATAAAAGATTGATGAACACTGATAAATACCGGATTAACACTAATGAATGTTTATTATAAACGTAAAGGAAAACAGCGTGTAGCGGTTAGTCCGCCAAGTTAATCTTGTAGTGTACAATGGCGAGACCTCGCCGTAATTCAGGCGGGTGGTTAGCGTTTAGAAAAAACAAAACCTAATTGCTAAAGCCTAAAGGCTGAAAGTTAAAAAATATTTACCTGTTCTCAGATTTCGGGAGCAGGTTTTTTTATAAGCAGCGATTAGCGTAAAGCGGTTAGCGCTTAGAAAAAGATAAAAAAATAAAGTTTAGTAAGGAAGAAGGTGAAATAAAAAGTGTATAAAAAAGAGTTTGATAATGAAATTATTGGGTTAAAACAAAAAAAGGGGGGTGGCTGGTATGAAAGAACAGAACTTAAATGATAAATTAAAGTTAAAATTAATAGGATTGATCTTAATTTTGCCGGTTACCTTTGTTAGTGGTCAGGTTTTTGCAGCCAATCAAATGGTTACAGATTCATATTCGTTCACAATTGTGCCGGATACAACTGCGCCGGCTGCGGTTTCAAATTTAGCAGTAGTAAATATTTCTCAAAATTCCGCGACCTTAAGCTGGAGTGCTCCGGGTGATGACGGATCTACCGGTACAGCTGCAAGTTATGATATCAGGTACTCAACCGCTGCCATTACTGCTGTTAATTGGGCCTCGGCAACACAAGCTAGCGGCGAGCCGACT
>JBDRJV010000038.1:0-4694 GCA_043814605.1 Candidatus Omnitrophota bacterium
ATATGAAAAACAGGGAAAAGGTTATAAGTTACGAGTGATAAATTATGAGTGAAAAGCTGGGATAAACAAGGATAGAAAATAGCGGATAGAGTCTGAAGGACGATGGACGATCGCTACGCTGGGACGAGGGACGAAAAAGCAGAAAGTATGTACAGCATGGTTAGCTCTTAGCTTGTAGCTAAAAGCTGGGAACAGGCACACAGGATAACGGGTAACTATTAATAGCTATAAACTATCAACCATCGACGATTAGCTATGAGCCATCAGCAATCAGCTATTAAATATTAACTATGAATAAAATAATAATAAAAACTACAGTTTTAATTTTAATCCAGGCATTATTGATACCGAATATTGCCTGGGCGCAGGATGTTTCTACTCTAAGTCCAAGTATCTCAGTGTCTAATTTAGCTTTGAAGAGTAGTTTTATTGCCGTAAATTCAGGGATATCTGGATCGGGAGCATTAGAAACCGTTTTTAATGAAAAAAATAATCTAGAAATAATAAAAAGTGTTTTGGCGCAAAAAGTATTCAAAAGAATAGGCAACGGCGCATCAACAATAGTATTGGGGGATAAAGAAAAAGAACTTGTTTTAAAAATTCCTTTATTAGGAAATACTCGATTAAGAAAAGAGGACGAAGATTTTATCTATAATAGTTTTTTTATAAATTTATTAAATAATTTAATAAAGAAGTATTCTCGAAAACGTTTTATGATTGAAGTTAAGATTTTTTTGAAAAAGTTATATTTTGCAATAAAAGGGATTAAAACTGGGCCGGAAGATTTAAATAGTATATACAGAGGATATGAATTGGCAGAAAAATATAAGTTCAAGAATACTTTAAGAGCTAAAGTTATCCCGAATATTACAGGACAACTGAATATTAAAGGGCTTGATCGGTTTAAATTAAAGCATAAGTTGATTTCGAAAATAATTATCACTGAACAAATTAATCCCGAAGATGTTCTTTTTGAAAAAATTAGAACAGAAATAAAAAACAACCATATTGAAAAAGCATTTTTGATGTGTGAGCAGGCGGTTAAAACGCAAGTTAATTTATGGCATGAAGGCGGCTATGATTTAGACGAGAGCATTAATATCCTAGAAAACATGGCAATTTTGCCTAGTGGAAAATATAAATTAATAGACTTAAGCTCACTTACGGTTGATAAAGACATTGCTCGTGAATTTATTAAACAGAAAAGAAAAGAAATAAAAACAGTTTTAAATTTACTTAAAACAAATAGTATTGATAACACATTGGAATTAATTAAGTTAAGTGCAGAAATCCAGTTTAGTAAATTATATTTAGTAAAAAATATGATTTCTGATTCTAATTTAGCCAGAAAATTTGCAATTCATTTTATGGAAGTTATGGATAAATATTTTACTTTAGAAAATCTGGAAGAACCATCACAACAAATAGTATCTATATTAACATCTAATTCAGAAGAAAATTCCCCGGCAGATCCAAATGGCTCTAAAATTATTTTCAAATTTCCCCGCTCAAATGAATTCGCGCCCGATATAATTAATAGAAAACAGAAAATCAAAAATCCAAAAAAAGAAAAAAATGGGAGTGAGTTACTTAAATTAAAGAAAGAGAGAGTAAGTAGAATAAGGATAATTGAGCAGGCGATATGAAAAACAGGGAAAAGGTTATAAGTTACGAGTGATAAATTATGAGTGAAAAGCTGGGATAAACAAGGATAGAAAATAGCGGATAGAGTCTGAAGGACGATGGACGATCGCTACGCGGGGACGAGGGACGAAAAAGCAAATTAGCTTATAGCTGATGGCCCATAGCTCTTAGCAAAAGCAAAAAACAAATAGAAACCGAATGGCAAAGCTAGGGCGAAGGACGAAAAAGCAGAAAGTATGTACAGCATGATTAGCTCTTAGCTCGTAGGTCGTAGCTCATAACTCGTAGCTAAAAGCTGGGAACAGGTGCACAGGATAACCGTGGACTGTTGTTACACAATTAACGAAAACCATAAAGAAATGAATAAAATAATAATAAAAACTACAGTTTTAATTTTAATCCAGGCATTATTGATACCGAATATTGCCTGGGCGCAGAAAGACATTTTTGCTGGAAATAACCTTGCTTCGGCAATTAATGTAAGCTCTGTTAATTTCCAGAATAATTTTCAATCTGCAATGGATCCTAAACAAAGGGTAATGGCTAGAACACAAGAATCCATATTTGAATATACATCAAAAAAATTTAAAAAAAGTTCTTTAGAAAAACTAAAAAAGAAAGCTTTTTCTCTAGAAAAAAAAGCACAAGAATCAGGGGATTTGTATGACTGGCTTGAAATAGCATTTATTAATTTTGCCATAGGCCCGAGTAAGTATAGTAAAGTTATTAGAATTATTACTAAGCTTGAAGAAAACCCAATTTTTAAGCCAGCGACTAATTTTCTCGCAGCAAAAATATGTCAAGCAAGGAAGGAATACAATAAAATCCAGCATTTTGCCACAGAAGCATTAATCGGCTCAATAGAAAATGACGACGATATTTTAGCTACATTTGCCGGGGCAATTCTTGTTTCACTGATTAGAGGCCAGGCAAAAAATAAGACAGCATTGCTTATGCCCAAAATTTATGAGTATTTAAGATATGTTGAAGAATATGTTACATTAAAAAATCCTACAGATGAAAATAGACACAAATTTAAAGTTTCTTTATTTACTTTACAGGCGGTTATTTGTGTTTTTAACGCAACAAAACAATTTAAACGGACAGTATATGTCGGAGATAAATTAATATCAATTATTGATAATAAGGCACTGGATATTAACAATAAAGTTGAGAAAAAAATGATTGATAAAATGTGTTTTTGGCTGGGAACTGCATATAAAGAACTTAATGAATATGAGAAAGCAGAGTATTTTCTTACTAAAGCATTTAAAATTACACCAGAAGATTTTGAAAATTCTGATGCTTTAATTCAATTAGCGAAAAAAGTAAAATCTCAGGACATATATAAAAGAATATTAACTTTGGTTGATGATGCTTTGGGTGATAGAGAAAGTATGTATAAATGTCTATTAAACGAGATACTGTTTCAGGAAATAGAAGATATAGAAAAAGAAAAATTACAAAAAAATAGGAAAAAGTTTATTGAACTCGGGCAAAAAGAAAAAATTTTTCAGGAATTTTATCCTTATTTAATAAACTTTACCGCAATAGACGGTCAGGTGCAACTAGCCAGGAAATATTTAGTAGAGGCAGAGGAAAAAATAGAAGATCAGTTTGAGCTGGATTTATGTCAGGCAGTAGTCTATTTTTATGAAGGCAATCTAGAAAAAGCCCGGCAAATACTTATTTCTTTATTTAATTTAAATAAGTTATCAAAATTTGTGGAGTTATATAAATATTACAGGATCGAAATTGATCAATTCATTGCGCAGATGATTCAAGATAATAATCTTCCGGAAAATATGCGTAAAAATATCGGGGAGTTTTTATTTAAAATTGATCCGAAATTAATTGAAAAAATATGTGATGAAATTATTAAAGATATTAAAGAAAGTATACAAAAGGCAGATTATGAACAAGCTGAAAAGCTGGTTTATCAAGGGCTTAATTTAAAGCCGGAAGATAAAGAAATGTTATCTTTTAATCAAGCTATCTTGATTAATTTAGAACATCTTAAAGATGCTGAGCAAGCGCTGGAAAATAATAATTGGGCACAGGCTTTAGAAAGTTACGAAAAATATTTGGAACTTAATCCTCAAGAAGACCCGGCAAATTATGGTTTAAAAGAACTTAGGAAATTACAAGAATCTTTAGATATAAAACAAAAATTTATAACTCAAGTAAATGCTTTAATCGAACTTGCTAAAAGACAGGAGAATAAAGCTAAATTTAATAGTGCCTATAAAAATTATCAAAGATTAAAAGAGTTAATTGCTTCACAGGGTAATTTATTGGCGGATAGTGTTAAACTGCAAAAGGTAGGCGAGGAAATAACATTAGGTTTAGAGCGCAATCAGGGAAAATCTGACCGAATTGCTATACGTTCTGAAAGACAAGCAAACATAAAGAAAGCAACCACTGCCCCGGCCTTGAGTTTAGTCGAGCAGGTGAAACAGAAAAAATCCCAGAAAAAAACAATAAAAAAAATTAAAGCAAAAAGAATATTTTTTACAAAAAGGGCAGAGGATTTTTATGTAACAATACCTGCAGGATTTAAATTATTAATAGAAAATGATCTAAATAAAATTGCGCGAGGACAAACTCGCGGCAAGTCTCTAAGAAGTGAATCTTTTACCGGAAAAAGAAAAACAGGTAAGAAATTTAAGTTTATTTCTTTTAATGTAAAATCTGATTTCAGATTGATCTATGCAATGTTTAAAGACCGGATATTAGTGCTTTCCATGGATTGGCGAGGAGATGTTTACGATAAACTTTATCATCTTCCTGTTTCTACATACGAAGACCTTTTAGCATTACTAAATGCTGCGAAAGAAGTTAAACCTAGATTACAAACTATAAATAAAATTAATGGGAATAAATTATTCACAGATTCAGTTTTGATTAAGCAGGCAATATGAAAAACAGGGAAAAGGTTATAAGTTACGAGTGATAAATTATGAGTGAAAAGCTGGGATAAACAAGGATAGAAAATAGCGGATAGAGTCTGAAGGACGATGGACGATCGCTACGCTGGGACGAGGGACGAA
>JBDRJV010000039.1:0-5412 GCA_043814605.1 Candidatus Omnitrophota bacterium
CCACTCCTTTTTGTTTGTTTAAAAAAGAATGACCATAGTATAAAACTGATTTCAAATCGATTACAGATATTTTTTTCATAACCTGTTATAATTAATTGTATTACAAAAATATTAAAAAAAACAACCGGACACTAGTGATAAGTTATAAGTTATAAGTTATAAGTTACAAGTTATAAGTTACAAGTTATAAGTTATAAGTTACAAGTTACAAGCTACAAGCTACAAGCTACAAGCTACAAGCTAAAAGCTAAAGCATTAAAATGCTTGTAAAAATTTATTTATTTTTTTACTTAATTTCGTATATTCCTCTATTAAAACATCAAAGTGTTTTTTATTTTTAAACGAACCTGTTTCAAATAAAAACTTTAAATGTTCTATTGTTTCATCACAAGAAGCATGTGCATAAATTAAAAATCTCATGTAATCTGCCTTATATTTTCTTCTCCCAAACCCTTCAACTATATTTGCAGAAACTGCTTTTGAAGATCTTCTTATTTGAGACCCTTCTTCATAAACTTCAAAATTAGGTAATTCCAAAGTTATTTTATGTATTTCAATTGCTAAGTTATGCGCTAATTGATAAATTTCAAGATCACTATAATTCTTCATTTTTACCTGCTCCCTGTTACTTGTAACTTGATACCTGGCACCACACACATTTTCCCACACTTTTGTGTGGTCTGTCAAGCAAAAAATATACCCTCTATATATTCTCCTTTATAACTCCATTAGCTAATAATTTTAGCTTTTTACTAGCATCCAGGATCTAAAAATCCTCACCCTTGCCCCCTCACCCTATAACCTGATTTTTAAATCGCTTATAAAATAAATTTTCCGCCCAGTTGTGCATCTTGGAAAGAGGATAATTCTCCCGCACTTATATTTTCGGGGATAGAGTTTATTTATTTACTGAAGAATCCATATCCTGACCTAAAACAATATTTGTAATCAACAATACTTGAATCAAAACTAAACTTACGGTTTTTAAAATTACTTTTTACATGTTAAATAGCCATTTCAATAAATTGCCTGCCTCTGTTAATTATATTCATTCTCTTTACAACAGAATAAGTTTTATCAACTGCTTCTTGATCAACAAACTCAGGGAAAACATCTTCTAATAATATATTACGGAATATATCCCGAATTGATTCTTCTGTTAACTGATCAAAAAATGATTTTAATTTATCTGAATCTAAATTAAGACTAATATATATCCCTTGGCTATTGGCAATCTTGTTTAAAAAAGGCAAAAATTCTAAGGATTCAAAATCCTCTAAAAAATGCAGGACGATATTTTTTAATTCTTCTTTATTTTCAATTTTTCCATTCCTGTAATTCCGCCAAATCTGATATAGCTTAAAAAATGCATGGTTATCACCATACTCATCGTCTTTAATACCTTCAAAACCCAGCTCATCTAAATAACGCAAATATGCCGTTAGTATTTCCTTGCTAACTAATTGAGGAATTAAAGCATTCGGAATATTCTTTATATTACTTATAGGAGAAATCAAATGCTCTTCCTCATTATAACTAAGCAAAATATCTCGTAATAACGAAAGTAATCCGATTTTTGTCCTTAACGCAGCATCATTGATGATCTTTGTTTCAAACTGCTCAAAGGTTAAATTCATTTCCCAATATTCTGGATAAAAACTACAGGCAAAGAACAACTCTCTAAGCTTTCCTGTTGCCCTTTCAGCATAACTACCTAAATAAAGATGGCGGAATAAAGGATGAAGGAATGAAGAAATAAATGATTTTTTAAAATTTTTTGCAGAAATTTTTCTATTAAAATTATTTGAATAAACCCAGCAATTAGACATTGTGCTTGCAGCCATATCAATAAACCCGTTACAAAAACACTGCACAAAACCTATCTTGCTTTCCAATGTTAATGAATTAAATTCCTCTCTCCAAGCCTTTTTAATAACTTTTTTGTTTGGATTAAATTCCTCTCTTTCTGGATAGGGATATTCATCATTCTGCCAGCTACGATAATATTTATCACCAGATAAATCCCTAAATTTTTCTCTTAATTTTTTCCGGAATAAATCATTAGCTTTTAATTCACTTCTGCGACATGATGTACGAATTGCTAATTTATTATCAGGAAAAATGTCTCTAAAAATTATAACCATCTTAGCCATTTTTGTAATCACTTGATCTTTTGTCCAGCCATGCCTCTTTTTAAGAAGTTTTACTTTATCTGCATCCCAACTTAAGTCCAATTCAAAATCTACTCCTGTACGATGCAGTTCTTTAAATCTATCTTCGGCATTATTAAGATCGGCAATAATAGCAAAACCATTGCTAATAATTCTTAATGCCGAGTCTTTTGGTAAAGAAATAGTGTTTTTCACTTTCATATAAGCTTGGGCAACCGCTAAAAGACTTTCCCAATCATCAAAACTGTCTTCTCCGTTTAAGCTAATACCCGTAATATTAAAGGAAAAAGCTTCCTGGATAATTTGCTCAATTTCCTCAACGGACATGGGATCAAGCTTTTGCTTAATCATTCTTCTGCCTGCATTATGTTTATAACAGCGGTCACAGTTACCCGAACACTCTCCGCTTCGATTATTTTGGATATAGATATCTCTTTCAAAATTTTTCATCCCTTCAGGCCTGATATCATCAATAGTTTTAGCTTGTCGTATATTTTCACTGTTATGGTATTCCACTTTCAGTAATAATGATTCAATTTTTTCTCGGTCAAAGAATTTTTTATTTTTTCTGCTTATCCGATTGCTCAGAGAAGTTAACAACTTTGCATGTCCTGGAGAAAAATAAGGATTAGACAATAAATCACTCTGGATTTGAAGCTGGGGAGACAATGCGGACTTTTCTACAAAATCATCCCCAGCCAAAGTATTCTGTGCGAGGAATAAAATCTGAATTAACATTAAAATTGTGGTTTTAAAAATTATTTTTTTCATATTAATAGTTAGTAGCCAATAGCTAATAGTTTCATTCTTTTATTAGCATCTAGAATCATATTTCTTTACACTTACAAACTTAAAAACTTAGCACTAAAAAAGCCTTTGGCTTTTTTTAGACCGCCTGTTCAATTAAATCAGTTTCGTATAACTTTTTTGTTTGGTCTTTTATTTGCGGGGTAATTACTTTTATTTGAGACAACTCCTCTTCTTTAAACGGAATTTCAATCTCAACCCTTACCCCTTTTTTACTTTGCATTTTTATTGTAGGGTTAATCTTTATTGCCCATCCATTTTTTTTATTGTTTTCTGGGTCTGGAAATAATTCCATTTCCATCCCTTTAGATAAATACGTGATTTTCCCTTTTATTTTACCCACAACCTCCTCGCAAATTTTCCAAATTGTATAAGAAATTGTAGAATTAAAATCATCTTTGACATCAACCCCCAATGGTTTACGCGGTCTTAAAGTTTTTACATCTACTCCTTCACCCTTATTCTGGATAATAATTTTTAGTTTATCTGGAAAAATCTGATAAACTAAAACAGATGTTTTTTGCCCATGCTTTAAACTGTTTTCTACTAATCCCACCAGGCATTCCTGAAGAGCTTGTTTATGATAAAAATCCGGCCATTTAATATCATTTATTTTGTTACGAATTTTAAGCACTGATAATAAGCCCTTAAATCTAATTACGCCAACATCCGGCATAATTGTCAGCTGATCAATAGCCTGCTTACTTTCTTTTCTCCCTTCTAATAATGCTTCATCAATACAGTTATTTATAATTGTTTTTTTAATTTCCGGGTTCTGCAAAATTTCCACAAAAATATCAACAATCTTTGCATCAAATTGTTTACCCTTATTAGCTATTAAAATTTTTATTGCTTTTTCAAACGGCATTTTCTTGCGATAAGGCCGATTAGATGTCATTGCATCAAACGCATCAGCAACAGCGATAATCCGTCCGATCAAAGGAATCTTTTCCCCTTTTAATCCCTTAGGATAACCTTTGCCGTCCCAGCGTTCATGATGGGTTCCGATGTTAGGTAGAATTTCAATAAATTTAGCTGATTGCGCTGCGGAAACGATATTCTTCCCTTTCTCCGAATGTTTTTTAATCTCATTAAATTCTTCATCGTTCAATCGAGAAGGTTTGTTTAAAATCCGCGAAGCAACTACAATTTTTCCTGCATCATGTAATGTTGCGGATAAATCAACCTGCTGAAGAAACTCAATGTTTAATCCTATTCTTTTAGCAATTAATAAAGCATATCTTCTGGTCCTATCCCCGTGTCCTTTTGTGTATGGATCTTTTTCTTCGATTGCTGTTGTGAGAACATTCAATAAGCTTTTAATAAAATCGTCTTTTTTGCTCATTTTATTTAAGCGCTGTATAGCGATTGCTCCTAAATCGGCAATTTTTTTGATGTTTTCTAAATCTGTCTGATTAAAATCTGCGTTTATTTTATTTATAAGTTCTAAAGCTCCGATAGTTTCTCCTTCAACAATTAACGGCATACATAAAATTGACCGAGTGATATGTCCGGTAAAACTATCTACTGCTGGAGAAAAATCAGCATTATCCGGAACATTATTTATAAAAAATGCTTTACGATTTTTGATTGCTATACTCGTAAAGCTTTTTTCTTTAATATTTAATTGAATCTTTTCAATTTCTTGAGCATATTTTCCCGTAGCTGTCGCAAAATAAACATATTCTGGATTATCCTCGGCAAATAAAATAATTGACCCGCTTTCTGCATGTACTAAATTAGATGCTGTATTGATCAATCCTTTTCTTAACTCCTCCGGATCTTGAGAAAACAACCATTCTTTCATCTCATTTAATAAATCAAAAGATACTTTATCCTTATCTTTCGAGTAAACACAAGCTTGCTGATAAACACTTTGAAAAATATTTGTATTTAAATAAAGCGCCGGAGATAGGGCTTCTTTATCTGTTTGAAAAACAAGACCCCATCCTAAAGCGATATTCGGCATCAATAGCACCTGAATCACGATTAAAACTGTAGTTTTTATTATTATTTTATTCATAGTTAATAGTTAATATTTAATAGCTGATTGCTGATGGCTTATAGCTAATCGTCGATGGTTGATAGCTTATAGCTATTAATAGTTACCCGTTATCCTGTGTGCCTGTTCCCAGCTTTTAGCTACGAGTTATGCGCTACGACCTACGAGCTAAGAGCTAACCATGCTGTACATACTTTCTGCTTTTTCGTCCTTCGCCCTAGCTTCGCCATTCGGTTTCTATTTGTTTTTTGCTTTTGCTAAGAGCTATGGGCCATCAGCTATAAGCTGATTTGCTTTTTCGTCCCTCGTCCCAGCGTAGCGATCGTCCATCGTCCTTCAGACTCTATCCGCTATTTTCTATCCTTGTTTATCCCAGCTTTTCACTCATAATTTATCACTCGTAACTTATAACCTTTTCCCTGTTTTTCATAT
>JBDRJV010000040.1:0-8873 GCA_043814605.1 Candidatus Omnitrophota bacterium
CCTGTCCAATGCAGAGCAAACGAAAATTGAAGTGCAAAACCAGCTAAAAGATTTAACTGAACAAAAAAAGTCAGCGGAGAATAATTACAGCCTGGCTCAATCCCAGCTTAATGAAAAAGACAAGGAAATAGAAAAAATTAAAAGTGAACTAGCTTCCTCGGATAAAAATTTAAAAGCCGAAACTTTCTCAGGAGAAAAATTGGCTGAAGAAAATAAGTCGCTGCAAAAACAAATCAATGAACTAACTAAAAATAACACTAATATTAGTAAGCTTAACCAGAAATTAGCTGACCTGGAAATGACTCTAAAGACTAAAACAGAACAGGCAACTGTTTTGCAGGCTGAAATGGATAATACCAAAATTCTTTTGGCAGTTGAAAAAGATAAGATCAGAACATTTGAGAATGAGTCAGATAAAAATTTGAAGACAATTGAAAATTTAGAAGCGGAAAATAAGCAGTTAAAAACGATCAAGGAAAGTTTAAAAAAAGATAGCCCCTTGATTGCTAACCTCCAAGGCGAGATTGAAGAGCTGAAATTAAAAGTTAATCAGTCGGAAAATGCGGAAAAAAGTTTACAGCAGCAGATTGAAAATTTATTAAATGAGAAAAAAATAATTATGGGAGAAAGAGATTTAATTAGTAAGGAGAAAACTAATTTTAACCAGCAGCTTGCTAATTTAGAACAAGCAAAAAATAATCTTCAGAATGAATTAAACACCCTAAAAGAAAAAAATGTAATGTTACAAGAAGAAGTAAAAAAATCGCAACAAACTTTAACTTCAAAAAGTTCAAGTAATCAAGACGCTAAAATACAAATCGAGAATTTACAAAAAGAACTCGACCAGCAAAAAAACATTTCCGAAAACATGACGAGACAAAACAGTCTACTTGCTGCAGAAATCGAAAGGCTTAAAATTCAAACGAAAACAACCGGACAGGATGAAAAGATTATTTCAGAGCTTAAGCAGAAGATTAAGGACCAAGAAACCGAAATTATAAAACAAAATAACATCAATGCGGATAATGCAAAGCAAAATAGTTTACTAGTAAATGAACTTAACGAACTTAAACAAAACGCAGCACAAAATATAGCGGATAAACAAGATGTTTCAGGGCTAGAAGATAAGCTGAAAAAGCTGGAAAGCTTGATAAATGAAAAAGAAAAACAAGAGAAAGAGTTAAAATTACAGTTAGCTGAATCGAATAAAAAGCAAGAAGCAATATCGCTGGAATTAGCCAAAACCAAAGATAAACTTATCCAAGCAGATTCAAATACACAGGCTGAATCTTCTCAGCCAGTTGACCAGGAGCTGGCTACTTTAGAGAAACATAAAAAAATTCTTCATGCAAAATTAAAAAAAGCGATTGACCAAATAAATTTAGATATTGATAAGATTAATGAATTAAAAGAAAGATTAAAAACTGCAAAAAGTGATTTAGAAAAAAGTGAAGAAGAAAAAGTTGTTATGGCTGAGGAAATAATTAGATTAAGAAATGAAAAAAATAAAATTGAGACAGAAAAAAGGTTACAGCTGAATTAACATCGAATAATTTAAGGTTAAAATAAATGATCACTGGGAAAAAAACTGTTTTATATATTTGTTATACGCTAAGTATTTTTTTGTTTTTTTTGTGTTTGATTAAAATCAGCTATGCTTATAATAAAAAAGATGAAGCTCCTGAATGTTTTCAAAGGGGCCTTTTTTTCTATGAGCAAGAAAATTATAAAAAAGCCAGAGATGAATTTCAAAAAGCAATTTTTTTAACAGAAAAAATAAAAAAGGAATATTACAACAAAGGGCTGAGTTTTTATAAAAAAGGTGAATATATTAAAGCACAAGAAGAATTTGCTCGGGCAATCCAGGCCGATAAAAAAGTAAGTGAGCAGCACTATCAAAAAGGGTTGGCTTTATATAAATTAGGAAATTTTAAACAGGCAGAAAAAGAATTTGCTCAGGCAATATCATCGTCCATTAAAAGAAAAACCGAAGAACTCCCGATGCTGGAACAGCAAAAGAAACCGGAGCTTATGCAATCTCCGGAAAACACGCAATTTGAATACACAATCAGTAACGGAGATATTTTAGAAATAAATGTATGGCAAAATCCCGATTTAAACGGAGATGTTATTGTCAGGCCGGATGGAAGGATATCCTTTCCTCTGGTGGGTGATGTTGTTGCTACAGGATTAACAATTTCAGATTTTAAAAATAATTTAGTTGAAAAACTTAAAGAATTTATCCGTAATCCGCAAGTCACTGTGGCCATAAAAAGCATGGGGGGTAAAAAGGTTATTGTGCTGGGGGAAGTGCATAGTCCGGGGATTTATGCTTTAACCGAAAATAAAACTCTCTTAGAGGCTATTGGTTTAGCCGGAGGATTTACAGAAGATGCGATATTATCAAGTATAATTCATATTAACAGAAGTTCTGATAAACCAGTTGCCAAAAGAATTGATTTTGCTAATGTTTTTAAAGTAAATAGCACCCAAGATAAAATAATTTTAGAATCTCAGGATGTAATTTATGTCCCGCGTAAATTTATTAAGGATGTTAGTTATTTTATGGATTTGATTCTCGGGCCGATAACGCGCGGTTTGTATATTCGCCAGGAAGTTTTAGATTTAAGAGGCAAAGATTAAATTATTAAGTTCTTAAACTGTTAAACTGTTAAATTGATAAATTGTCAAATTGTCAAATAACAGCATTCCTTACAAATTAAAAATCAACAAATATAAGAATATTAATTTAAAATAAGATAGACTATCTTGTCAAAAGTCAGCCCCGCTAGCAAACAGCGGGACAGGCAGGATTTACCCCGAATCAGGGCAAAGTTCGGGTTAGGGTTTAATTCGTAATATTTTAACAAAAACTAGCAGAAATGATAATATAAGGCTCATTTCCCCTTGCTTAAGCATTTAAAAATTTTTTTGAAATTTTTAGCACCCCTAGAAATTGTAAGAACAATTTCAGGGACTAAGTCCTGGAAATGCAACGCATTTCTCAGGGTAAGCATTGGGACCCCGATGAATTCAAAGAATTCCCGGGACTAGAGTCCTGGAAATCCTACGGATTTCTCAGGGTAAATTCGCACAGTTACTTATGAGCGCTTTGTTCCATAAGTAACGTGCTCATTTAGAGGAGAAAATATAATGCAAAGTATTAAATTGATCGCAAATAATTGTAAAGGATTTGTAACAAAAAAAGAATTAAAAGCTGTTAGCCGGCCGATCCGGCTTGTGCATAAAGAACTTAAAAGCAAAAATTGTCCGGGTAATGATTATATTGGCTGGCTAAACTTAGCTTCACAAACCAAGCGCACTTTAATCCAGGATATAGAAAAAACAGCTGAAAAAGTCAGAAAAAATTGTGATATTTTTTTGGTTTTAGGTATCGGCGGGTCTTATCTTGGGGCACGGGCGGCAATAGAATTTTTAAAACCCTCGTTTTCTAATGAGTTAAAAAGTGAAAAACCTAAAATTTATTTTGCCGGCCAGAATTTAAGTTCGGATTATCTTAATGATTTATTTAATGTGCTAAAGGATAAAAAAGTTATTGTAAATGTAATTTCGAAATCAGGCACAACTACGGAAACAGCAGTAGTATTCCGAATTCTAAAACAGTATATGGAAAAAATATATGGCAAGAAAAACTTAAAAGAGAAAATAATTTGTACAACCGATAAAGAAAAAGGCGCATTAAAAAAACTGGCTAGAGATGAGGGGTTTAAAACTTTTGTCATCCCGGATGATGTCGGCGGGCGTTTTTCTGTGCTTTCTCCAGTAGGGCTTTTGCCGATTGCTGTCAGCGGCATAAATATCCGCCAATTGCTTAAGGGTGCGGCTGAATTTGAGAAAAAATGTGATTTGCTTAATATTAATAAAAATCCCGCGTATAAGTACGCAGGGATCAGGCATATTCTTTATAAAAAGGGAAAAGTAATTGAAGTTTTGTCCGGGTTCCATCCCAATCTGCATTATATTTGTGAATGGTGGAAACAGTTATTCGGGGAAAGCGAAGGAAAAGACGGAAAAGGGATTTTTACCGCTGCCTGTGAATTTACAACTGATTTGCATAGCTTAGGCCAGATGATTCAGGATGGTAAACGTAATTTATTTGAAACATTTATTATTGTAGAAAAATCAATGACTGCAATAAAAGTGCCAAAATTCAAGAATGATATTGAGGGTTTAAATTATTTAGCGGGACAGAACTTAGATTATGTTAATCATAAAGCTTACCAGGCTACAGCCGGTGCGCATTATGAGGGAAAAGTGCCGAATATGACAATCGTAATACCCAAAAGAAACGCATATTATCTAGGGCAGTTATTTTATTTTTTTGAAAAAGCTACGGCCATGTCCGGGTTATTGTCTGGAGTAAATCCGTTTAATCAGCCGGGAGTCGAAGCTTATAAAAAGAAAATGTTTAAACTTTTAGGAAAACCAGGAGCCAAATAAAAGGGATAGGCAACTACTTTCATGCGAAGAAATTGCGCAAATCTTAAAAATTAATATTAATACTGTAAAATCCCGGCTGCATCGAGGGCGGGTAATGTTACAAGATAAACTAAAGGAAGTGATGTAATATGGATTGTAAAGATTGCAAAAAAATGATATCTCAGTTTTTAGATAATGAACTAGCCCAAAAACAACAGGAATTAATGCGCCAGCATCTTACTGATTGTCCAGAATGTACGCAAAGTTTAGAATCAATGACGCAGATTGTTAAACTTCTGCACGGGATAAAAGAGAATAATCCGCCGCTTGATTTTACCAAAAAAGAAAATACCCGCTTAGACAAAAAAACATTTATCAATAAAATATTTGAAGGATCAAAAAATTTTATGGCCAACCGATTACCGCTGAAAATAGCCGCAGTAATGGCGACTTTAGTTATTGTGGTTATTGTTACTAATCAAACTAAAACAACCCTGCGGAAACAAGATCAAAGTACAGACAAACCCCGTGCAAGGGTTGTATTTAATAAAAAAGAGTTAAAAGAAGCAGAAACAGCAGATTCTCTGGGTGATTTAGGGCGAGCTGAATTTAAAAGTATTGGATTTGAGGAAAAATCTCAAGATAACAAAACAAGTTTAAGCAATTCAAAGCTTTATTCAGATAATATACCTGTGACAAAGAAAGAAGGGGAAATATCAGCAGAGGATATTCAGGTAAGAAAAGATCAGATTGCTGCATCTCAAACAATGGATAGTTTTTCCTTAGTAGAAGAGATGGAGGATAAAGACGATTATTCCCGGGTAATCGTAGAATTAAAGCCAGGTAATTTAATTCTCGCACATCAAGCGCAAAGTTGGCAATTAATGCCGCATGAAAAAAATAAAATCAGTAACTTGTTAGATGATCTTATTACTAAATTTAAACTCACTCATGTATCCAAGGGTAAGGTGTATGAATTTTCCGCACGCTTTGGACAATTAAATGCTTTAATTGAGGAAATTGAAAAACTCGGCAATCTAGTTATGCAGACGCCATTTCCTATAGTCCGTGCCGAAGCTTATACTCCGGTTCGAGGCGGATTTAACTCGCTGATTCTGGAAGAAAAAATTCAGATAAAATTAGAAATTTTAGAGTAAAATTCTTTAAATAGACTCTATTTTAGTGAACACATTAATTATATTTATATATAAAAATATAGACAGTTCAGATTATTCCACAGTATTTCTGGCAAACAAATCTCCCCGTTTTTCTCAACGCTTTTATTAACAAGATGTTACAATAATAAAAAATTAGGTTGCTTATTTGCGCAAGCCAGGTGTATATGGTATACTTTTACACCTTTTTTAAAATACACCTAGGGGGCTTAAGATTAATGTTTTCAAAGAAAAGTGAAAAAAATGAAAACAAAAAAAACAAATAAAATATTTTCTAAAATCATTGTTCTGGTAATTGTTCAAGTGCTATTGCTTAGCAATATTTCCTGGGCCCAGGAAAGCTCTACTTTAAGCCCGCCGATTCAGATAAATATTAATATATTTGAGCGTAATTATCAAATGCTTTTGCCAAGTAGTTATGAAAAAATGTTTTTTTCTAGGCTGCAAAATTTACTTTCTAAAATTGGAGTAGAAAAAATTGATTTATCAATTTTTAGTATTGCTCAATTTGATGGAGACTATTATATCTATCTAAAGAATGGTGAAAACGGGAATCAGACAGCAAAAAAGCTGACATATATCCCTTTAAGTCCAATTTTAGAAGAATTATCTTATGTTGATGTTTTGAAAAATAAATTTATAAAAGATACAATCATAGATATTGATAAAAATTTAACTATGATTCCTAGGTTATCTTTTTACGACAAAGCCTTGCCTCATTTATACGAAAAACTTTTTAAAGTAATTTTTCATCAAAGGCTTTTATCAATTCTAACAAGAACTGAACGCAGGGTGGTTTTAGAAGGGCAGGAAGGAGAAAAAGAAAATTTTTACTTTAGAGTGGGTAAAACTTCAATTAAAGAAACCGAACTAGAATTTTGTCCTAAGAATGAATTTATTCAAAAAAAGTATCTTTCTGTTCCAAATAATTTCGCGTTAGTTCCTAATGAAGGGGCTGCGATTAGATTTGGGTTTTCTTTAATTTGGCAATCAAATGATCAGGAAAATGCAAATGAAGGATTATTTCCTTCATTGCATATATATCAAGTTCAGCCTAAATCAGGACTGATGCGGCTTGTAAGAGAAAAAAAGTTGTTTAAAGAATGTGGCCGGAGAGGGGTAGAAGATATTGTGCGGGTCGCCAGAGAGTTGGGGATTGAACCCATAACCGGCATATATGAGAAAGCGGTTTCTTTTGATATTGCTATGCCGGGGTCAGTATTTAGTCATCGCAATCGTAGTTTTAGTTATGAATACACTTTTAATAAAAGCTTTGAATTAAATGCTGCGAAAAATTTATGGATGTGGAACGAAACAGAATTACTAAAAAGAAGTCTGGATAAAACTAATCTGCATCGAGGCTATGATTTGTTTGAAGTTGAGGTCGAGTCGGGTGTTTGGCGCTGGGTGATCAAAGCTAAAGATTTAAACGGGATGACCCAATATCTGGATGTTCTGAAACTGATAAGTTATTTTAAAAAGAATAATTTAAAAGCAAATATAACCTTAGAAAACCAGATCTCTTATATTAAGCAGCAGAGTGTTGTTAATGATTCTAGTCCGCAGGTAATATTACAAAATTTACGGCTGATTGCTAAAGGAGATTTTGAAGCTGTTTTAAATATGCCGCGAGAGCTGATTGATTTACTTTCCCAGGTTAAGGCTAAGGATTCGCAGGATACTGCGATTGAGGCGATGCGTAAGTTAATTACCCAGGATCGCAACGGAAAAATTAATGACATCCGCTCAGGGGTAATTACTTTAGAATCTCCGATAATTTATAATAGGTTGGAAATAAAAGCATTAAGGCTTAAAGGGATTTATCCGCAGGTAGAAAATAATCAAGTGCTTGAATATTTAAAAGGTAAGGGAAAAACTCCGGGAGTGCCTACTTCAGATGAATATGGTCGGATAATAAATGACGGGCCAGCGACAACTTCATATGGAACAACTAGTTATGAAGATGCTAAAGCAGAATTAATGTTTGATCAAAAATTATTACAAGCTGGGATATCCGTGGATATGCCTTTAGCTGAGGGTTATTATAATAAGATAACATTTAATAATCAAAGAGTTGGATTTTCTATATTTGGGATGGAAGATGAACAAGATATCCGCTTAAAACATTCTCGAGATACAAAATATTTAAAACAAATGGCAGTTCTCTTAAGAGCAATGCATGATGCGGGTTTTGCCCACAGATTTCCGTATTTTGGAAATTTTGGATTGGTAAGGACAAAACAAGGGGAAAAATTAGTTATCCGTGATCTTGAATGTATGATCGAGTTAAATAAAATAAATTCATCCCCAATAATTACTTATAGATGGCTGGATATTCAAAGAATTTTATGGGATTTTCTGCTCCATAGGCAAGGACATCCGGATGAGATGATTCTTGTACCCACTGACCGCACCGTAGAACTTGTTCCGGAATTTGTTAAAGGTTATTTTGGCGAAAATTGGCGCGATTATATTGATATTTCCAAAATGCCGCGGCTTACCGATGAAGAATCATTAGGCTGGTTGTTTAATCTTGAAATTGCAGAGGCACTTAAACCCTATCTCAAGGAAAATAAAAATCCCCGGGATATTAGTCAAGGCAGTATTTATAAAGCTTTAGAAAAAATTGAAAAAGAAAAGTATCCCCAGCCAATATCGGCTGATAATGAAACGGAAACTGCTACAATTGAGGAACAAATAACACCTGCTATTGAAAAAATTGTTCATCCGGTAAAGAAAAAAGTGAACTTTTCTGCTTTGAAAATTACGCGTATTTATGATCAGCCGGAAGCGGTAAAAATAATAGATGATTGGTTTAAGTCTTATCCTGCAGGATTGACGATATCCAAAAGGTTATGGCTGAGAGAACTTAGCCTGCATCCGGGGTGTGTTTTTTATGTTGCCCGGGTTAACAATGATATATTCGGATTGATGATAAGCTATGCGGATGAGAATAATGACTTATGCTTAAGCAGAATTGAAATCGCGCCTGGATTTAAAGAAGAAGAAATAATTAAACGTGAATTAATCTACCGAGCACTTTCTCATAGGCCCACAGCTTTGTCCAAGGTTTACTTACTAAAACAGCATCTGGGGAATAGAGAAAATTTGATTGAACAGGCAATATGAAAAACAGGGAAAAGGTTATAAGTTACGAGTGATAAATTATGAGTGAAAAGCTGGGATAAACAAGGATAGAAAATAGCGGATAGAGTCTGAAGGACGATGGACGATCGCTACGCTGGGACGAGGGACGAA
>JBDRJV010000041.1:0-5381 GCA_043814605.1 Candidatus Omnitrophota bacterium
AGGTTTAGTATCAGTCAATCCACTAATCTGTATTTCACTCATTTTATAAATATCCCCCGCCGCATTAGTAAAATGGGAATGGGTTCGATTAAAGCCCCTTTTTTGATTTTTCATTTTCTTATAATTTAAAAATTAATAATTCACTTCCTAAAAATTAAAGCACCAATACAAAGAAGTATTGATCCTGTTAAAAGAACTTCGCCAACGCCAAACTTAGCAATTGCCGATTTTTCTTGTATATTGTTTGCCTGTGTATTGTTCTGATTATTGCCGTTCCCGTTAGCTTGTAAAAAATTATAAAAATCCTTTAGATTATAATTATTATTCGTTTCTTTTTTATCTTCTTTTGTTTCAAAATGCTTATATGCCTCAATTATCAGCTCTTTATCGGGGTGTAGGTCGTAAGCAATTTCATATAAAAATTCTTTGCCATGCTGCTGAACCGCACGTTTTAATATGTATGCTAATTCTTTAGTATTACGAGGTGTGGCATATCCTTTTGATTTCAGTTTCCGCAAAACTTCCTGCGGATTGCTTAATGTGATATAATAATAAAAATCCATTTTTGCTCGCTTTTTAAATTTTCAAATAAAAAAAGGGCAGGGCAATCAAACCAGCCCTGCCCTTTAGCTCATAATTTTCTGCGATTGAAAAACTATCTCACAAGTTTAACAACATCTTGTTGCAGTAAATTGGTAGGTCGTTTGTACGGTCTAACAGTTTTACCTGTAACAAGTTGCATTGCAGGATTGAATTTCGCTGATGGGAAGAAGTACAGTTTTAAGGTTGCACTTGCCAACATTGAGTTAATCCTGATTTTTGTTCCACCGTCAATTGTAAATGAATCATTTATAATTGTAGCGGTTGTTTGATAATTGTTCGGTGCAATAAGTGGTGTCAAAAGCCTGCTAGCATCGTTTCCGTTTATATCAGTTTTGACAACTTTTAGCGTTTCCAAAATCTGCCCTGCGGTTGTGCTATAAATGTACATAGAGCCAACTTCAATTGGGCATGTTTTTATTTGTTCGAGAATAGTTCGATATGCAATACCTGATACTCCTGATGTGATGTCAATACCACTTACCAAATAACTTGAGAAAACGGCATACGAACCGAAAATATCAACACTAGACACGGCAGCGGTTGTAGTATTCTCAACGCTTATCACAATTGCTTGCGATGTTTGCGGAGTAATTACACCTCCTGCGTTTAACATATTGTCGGCATCAAAATCGTCAAAATCAACATCGTCAATAAAATTGACATAATCTTGATTGGCTTGTTTTAGTCTGCCGTCAAAATATCTTTCTAAATCCATAGTAGAATCTCCTTAAAATTAAAAAAATTAATAATCCAAAAAATAACAAAATAAATTGCAAATTGAATTATGTCACGGGTTCTGTTACGGTTTCTGTTGCAGTTTCTGTTGCAGCAATTTCACTTCTGCGTAGTCTTGGAAATATTTGAGTATCGAGCAATCGTACAAAATATATTCCAGCTATAACTGCTACTGATGTGCTTAAAGTTGCTATTGCAAACTTTTTAAGTTCTTTTAAATCCTTCATTTTTACAAAATTTTATATTACAAAATATTAAAATCTGCACAAAAATACTATTATAATAAGGTAATTAAAGAATCGTTGTTTATAACTTCACATAGCAAATATTAGCTTTGCGTTGATTTTATTAATAATTTTTTATAAAAAATTATATAAAAGTTTTTTTATATTTGCTTTATTAATTTTGATTGTCTAATTTTGGAAGTTAATCTGATAGGAAAATTAAAAGCACAAAGGATATTGTTCACATAGCAATAATCTTTTCGAGGCGTGAGCAATTATGGAGCGGTTAAGAAAGTTATGAAAAATATACCAAAAATTTTACTTGCAACACCTATTTCTAATATAAAAAATTATATTATCTGGCATTATTTTGACTGGATTAAACAACTCACATATCCTAATTTAGATTTTCTTTTTGTTGACAACAGCAGAGATGAAAATTTCCACAAAGAAGTAACTCGCAGGACAGGGTTTGAGTGCTTATATTTACCACCTGAAAAAGATGAATCAATAAGAGTTTTTATGTGCCGATGCAATAACCTGATTCGAGATATATTCCTAAAGAGAAAGCATGATTTTTTGTTTTCTCTTGAATGCGATTTGATATGTGCATTGAATACTATTGAGCATTTGCTAAGTTTACACAAAAAAGTTGTAGGATTGCCTTATTTTATACACCATAGCTATTATAGCAAAATTCTTATGATGAGGTATGAAGATTTTGGGGCTGAAAGAATGTTAAAAAATTTATCCATTGATGAGGGATTTTTATTCTTTGACGGAAAAGTTAAAGAAACAAGCCAGATTGGAATTGGATGCCTTTTGATACACAAAAGTATTTTAGAAAAGCTGGAGTTTAGAGTAGAATTGAATGAGGATAGCCATGCCGATACTTATTTCCACCGAGATTTAAAAGAAAAATTAAATGAAAAAGCATATATAGATACACGCTATATAGCTTTTCATTATAACGGAAATTGGACAAAGATTTATCAAAATGTTGGACATAATTGAGAAATTGAAATGAAAAACATAAAAACTCCACCAAGCATTAATATACAGCAAAACAAGCATCTGCAAAGCATTAAATTTGCTTTGTTTGCAGAGGAATTAAAATTCTTAAAGATAGATATTGCAACCATTACAGATAAAAAAGAACTTGCAGAATATACTTACAGGATATGGTTTCGGGAACATCAATTAAAACAAAAAAGAGAAAATCCACACCTTATATATAATAAGGAGTACGAAAAAATCATACATCTTTGGTTAGAGTATTATTATTCGATTGTTGCGGACGGCAAAAAATCAGAACTTGACTGTATAGACGCACAATTTTATATTATATATTATGAGAAATGTATCAAAGATAAATCCTTGTTTGCTATTTTTCCTTATAACCATAAAGAATATAACGAGTTGCTGCGAGATAAGCTGAATTATTATGAAAGGGTGCTAAAATCAATGCCAGAGGGATTAGAAAAGGTTGATTTAGAGATTGATGAATTTTTAACAAAGCAAGAAATCAAAGTAAGACGTGAAAAACAAGGTATTAGACTTTCTGATATACAAGCTGAACAAAAAATTTTAAATAAAGTCAAAGATTTAAAAAAATATATATCTTTGTTAATCAAAAAGAAATATTTTATTGAACAGAAAATTAACACTTTGCCAAATAGTTTGAAAAGAATTGAAAAAGAGATTAAATTGTTTGAATTAGTTGTTAAGATTGAGGCAGAGAGCCAATGGATATACCATTATAAGCAGAGAAAATTTATTTTACCTTAAAAAATATCTTATCTGGAACGGATAGGAAAAATCAAGGTAAGTTGCCAACATTAGTTGGAGCATTGACCCTTGAAGCCCATCCCATCGCCTCTGGCGTGGGTGGGTAGTTCACCTTAATATTAATTTAAAAACTAATTTATTATGAAAATTTTTAAAAGCATAAAGGAAGCACCTATGATTGTTATCAAATTTAATAACGAGAAAAATGAGGAAATTAAAAATGTTACGATTTTTGAAATAACAAAATTGGATGAATTGATAAAAAAAATACATCACGAAAGGAGCGATTTATCACAAATATATGCTTTAGAAATAGGATATATCTATATAGAATCTGAAACCAATATGCAAATTTTCTCTCAAATCAAAATACAGGATGTTGATAACACAGAATTTATTTTATATCCAAATCAACAAGAAGAAAAAAATACTTTTTTACAAAATATTTATAAATTAGAAAATGGCACTAAAATTATTTTGGAATATATCAAACCGAAAACATCAGGAATATTAAAGTTATATGTAGCTAAAATATATTATAAATGGTTTAGAAGACTTGGCTTTGCTCCAGAAAAAGAAATTAAAGTTAATGATTTTGAACAGAAATGTTACAAATGTGATAGTAAAAATGTTTTAAGACTACCAAGTGGCGTATAATAATTATATAATAGGAGAAGATATAATAACGGATAGTGTCGCTATTGACAAACGAGATGCGGATATGTAGATAAAACTTAAAAAATGAATATTAACCAATTAAATTATATATTATGAAAAATATAGATAGTAAAAATAATGAGGACGTTAAGCAATTGTTGCCTACCTATGAAGAAATTGTAGAAGCATTAAAAGATACGCACAATTTATATTTACAGGCTATAAAAAATAATAATTATTTCACACACGACATCACGAGAATAGCGTCTAATAATTATGTTTTTGATAGACTGGAAGGCAATGATAAAATAAAAGATAATAGCTAACTAAAATTTACGAAACTATGGAAAAGAAAAACGGTTTTTTTACAAGACTATTTAGTAGAAGGCAATTGATTAATAAGGATAATATCGAAATGCTTCTTGATAAAATCGAAGAACGCAATATTAAGAAAAAAGCGGAATTATGGATTAATCGGTATTTGTTAATTTTTTAACAGAATAATCAAGGAAATGCAATTATTTGAAATGCTAAAAAATCAGGTAGAGAAGGGCTACCCGATTAGCCTGATTTTATTACAACATTTAATTTATATTAAAGAAGATTCATATAAGCAACTTAATGACAATGACAAAGGAATACCAAAGGAATATGTAGTTTCTTTGTTGTCGGGGTTAGGTGTTCCTTTATCCAAAATTTATATAGCTATTGGCGAGCTTTCTTTGCTTGGATTCCTGACAATAATAGGAAAGTATAATGATATTTTAGGATACGCTTTAACCATTCAGGCAAAAAATGAAGTTAATCAAAGGCAGCCAGATATTGAGTTGCCGAAGTGAATTTAAAACTATAAAATTATGCGGAATTATGGATTAAACGGTATTTGTAATTATTTTCATTACTACCTGTTACAAAGAACGGAAAACCTGATTTTGAATTTATAGAAAATTATATAAAATCATTACCCTATTCAAAATCTATGTAGCATGGAAAAACCGTAGTTGCACATTTATTAGCTTTTGCTTTTGTTATTTTTTTAGCCATGACAATTAATTTTAAAATTAATCCGCTAATATACAACATTTTTTTGAAGCGTGGGCATTTTTTTTTAATTTTTTATCAACATTTGAACTTATGATACAGAATTTGAACAATGCTATTGAGGAAAGAAAACAGTTGTATATGTTTTGAGTAAATTAATAAGAAAGGAGTAATTATGAAAAACAAAACTTAAAAAAAATTAAAAACCGCTGATAATATTATATTATGTAGTAAATGCGGAAAAGAAATAAAGGGGTGGGGGGTTGATGGATGTCCGACTGTAAATAAAGGGGCGGAGATGGGTGCTTTGTTTGGGAATTTTACAGGATGGAT
>JBDRJV010000042.1:0-10749 GCA_043814605.1 Candidatus Omnitrophota bacterium
TTACTTCCAGCCCGGAAAAATATTTCTTAAAATATTATAATTATATTACTAAAATTTTTGATTTTGGCAAGATATTTTTTTAAATAAGCCCATATTTTACACAGTAAAGCGGTGTAAAATATATAGGCGAATTTATGGTACAATTTTGTCTAGAATTTTATGAAAAATTCGTTTGCAGTTTAAAATGCGGGGGTGGAAATCTGCTCGCTGAGAGCAGACAGCTATTTTAATGGATATTTGACATTCCCAGTTTTGGGCATTAAACTATAAAGCATCATGAAAAAAGAAATATACTTTTTTATTTTTTGTTATTTATGTCAGTATTCTATTCTTTTAGCGCAGGGAGATAATTTTACTAAATTACGCGAAAATATGGTACATAACCAAATAAAAATGAGAGGGATAAAGAACGAAAAAGTACTTAGTGCCCTAGAAAAGGTAGAACGTCATAAATTTGTTCCAACCCATTTGGTCAACTATGCATATGATGATTCTCCTCTGCCGATTGGTTATGAACAAACAATATCACAGCCTTATATTGTAGGACTGATGAGTGCTTTAGTTGAACCCCAAGAAGATGATGCTATTCTGGAGATTGGTACAGGCAGCGGTTATCAGGCAGCGGTATTATCATTACTATGTAAAAAAGTATATACAATTGAGATTATTCCGGAGCTTGCGCATTCAGCAGAAAAAATATTAAAAGAATCAGGATATGACAATGTTTTTGTTAAAGCCGGGGATGGATTCTTAGGTTGGAGCGAATTTGCGCCTTTTGATAAAATTATGATAACAGCTAGTGCCCCGAAAGTACCGGAGCCGTTGATTGAACAGTTAAAAGAAGCTGGAAAAATTATTATGCCCTTATCCGAAGGTTACCCGCAAAAACTGTGTATTTATACTAAGAAAAACGGCAAATTAGAAAAAAAATATATAGCGGATGTAATATTTGTCCCGATGATAGGTAAAGTAAGGCAATAATATGTTGAAAAATATAAATTATCAGAATATTTTAATCTTTGGCCATAGCAATATTGGGGATGTTTGTTATGATTTAGGGATCATCTCTGTTTTAAAAAATAATTTTCCCCAATCAAGAATCAGTTTTATTAGTTCCCCCAAATCCCAGGAGGTGGCAAGTCTGGTTCAAGAAATTGATGAGGTGATTGTTTTTGATAAATATAACAAAAATAAGGGAATTTTAGGTCATTTAAAATTTGTGAATTTAATCAACAAAAAAAAATTTGATTTAGCAATTATTCTGCGCGGTCAGATGCATTACTTTTTTAATATTCCTAAAATTATTCAACTTACCAGGAATAAAAAGAACAATTTAAACAGGCCGGCATTAGAGCAATATATTGATTTACTTAAACAGATTGGAATTAAAGATGCTAATATTAAATTTAATTTTAATTTTTCACAAAAAGATATAGATTTTGTAAAAAAGGAAGTTCTTATCAACCAGGACCGGAGGGAAAAAATAAAAATTGGGATTATGCCTTTTGCGGCTTGGAAACTGAAATGCTGGCCAGTGGAAAAGTGGAACGAGCTGGTTAAACAGCTCCAGGAAAAATATAAGGCAGAAGTTTTTGTGTTTGGTAAAACTCGTGAAAATGATCAATGGGAAGATGATTTCAATAAAAATTTAAGCAAAAATATTATTTCTTTTGTGAATAAATGTACTTTACGCAAAACATTAGCAATAATAAGTCAACTGGACTTATTTATCGGCTGTGACACAAGTTTACTGCATTTTGCCAGTTGTCTGAGAGTGAATACAATTGGCCTTTTTGGGCCGACAAATAGTAAAAAATATTATCCTTTTTTTCATAAAGATTTAGTTGTTATTTCAAAGTCAAAATTAAATTGCATGCCTTGTTTTCAAAAAAAAGAAGTTGGTCCCTGCGGCGTAAAAGGAAAGCCAGCAGCATGTATGCAGGAGATTACGGTGAAAGAAGTGATGGACAGAGTAATTCAGGTAAGAGCTAATAAGGTAAAGGGAAGATTGTAGGGTTTTAAATTGATAAAAAATATATTATTCATTCTCGCCTGTATAATAATTTTGTATTTTTATACTTGGTATTTAGAGCAAAAGAGTTTATATTATCCGCTTTCGCAGCTTGAAGCTACTCCTGCAGATAATAATATTAATTATGAAGATGTGTATTTTTTTACAAAAGATAAGATAAAATTAAATGGCTGGTTTATCCCAGCTCTAAATTCAAAATACACAGTTATTCTCTTTCACGGCAATGGAGGGAATATTAGCCATCGGATAGAGAAGATTAATTTTTTTCATCAGCTCCAAATCAGTGTTTTTATCTTTGATTATCGAGGCTATGGGAAAAGCAGGGGGTTTCCTTCTGAACCGGGTCTTTATCAAGATGCCGCCGCAGCTTATCGATGGGTGTTAGCACGCATGTCTAAAGATAACACAAAGCAAAAAATTATTGTTTACGGAGAATCTTTAGGCGGGGCAGTTGCTTTAGATTTAGCAATTAAGCAGGAAGTTTCTGCGGTCATTTTAGAGAGTACCTTTACAAATGTTAGAGATATGGCAAAAATATTTTATCCTTTTTTGCCGGAAATAGTTATTAAAAGCAAGTTTGATTCAATAAGTAAAGTTGCAAACCTTAAAGTTCCTTTATTATGTATGCATTCTGTAAATGATGATATTGTGCCTTATACTTTGGGGAAAAGACTTTTTGAAAGAGCTTTACCGCCGAAAATATTTTTAGAATTAACGGGTGGGCATAATGAGTCTTTTTATCTATCAATCCTTAAAATAAAAAATGGCATAGAAAATTTATTAGAAAATATTGAATTTAAAAATTAAGAAACAACAAATAAGTATTAATGTGATTATTAAAAGTTTAATATTGTCGATGAATTGGCCGAATTGGCTCAACCGGCTGTACGGGAGGGCGTAACTGTTGTTGTCTGATGGTTTGCATTATTTGCTGGTTTTGAATTTGCTGCTGTGTTTCTTTAAACAATTGATAGGTTTTAATGGTTTCCATAGTTCTTCGGTTTTGTTCATCGATGTTGGTCTGACGATCAAGAAATTCTTTAGAGGGAGTTAAAAGGTATTCAGATTTTTTTTCTAAAATATCTAATTGGGCTAATTCTTTTAAGATAAATTCAGGGTCATTAATGCTCCAGGCGTAAAGCTCTTGGTCAACAAATATCAACATAGTTGTTTCTTTTTTTTCTGTATATTCCCACACTTCAACCGGATAATTTTTTTTAGTCAGTCCTGCCTTTATCTTTTCCGTAGGCTGCCCCCAGGATTCAATGATCAGAGCAGAGCTTAGTCCATTTTTAAGTATAAGCCGGTCTTTTTTTTCTGCACAGCCCAAGCTGGTACAGATTATTAATAAAATTACGGTAAATTCTATTACTCTTTTCATGTCTTGAACTTATCATAAAAAAACATTTTTGTCAAAACATTGAGTATTATTTTAATTATAAGCTTATCAGCATAATTTAAATAGAAGTATTGAGAGGATTATTTTCAAGAATTGATATTGAATTTGCTTGAATTATCAAATTAATTAAATCTTGTTTTGTAGATTCAATAAATTTTTGAATTTTTTTCTTCTTTAGAGGATATTTCGTTTCTTTAGCTAAATATATCTGAAGGATTGTATTTGCCCTTAGTGTTTCTTTCCAATCAATAAAAATAGGATCTAGATGTCCAAACCTTGCATTAGTATGAAATGTTTTCCATTCCTTCCAGAAGCGATTACTGTTTAATACTTCCTGAGGAATGGTTTCAGGATCAATTTCAAGTATTTCATTAAGATATGTCCCTCGTCCGATCTCATAATCAATAAACTTTTTTGGTGTTTTAAAGACAATTATATGTTTGGGATCGCTACTGTCCATAACATTCCTATAATAAAAATCAGAAATAACTAATGAATCATGAAAGGTAGGACGCTTGATTTGTTGGTAGAATCCATGACGAATTACAAGTTGAAATTCTTTTCCCCCCAGGTAATGGTATAAATATGTGTTATCCGTAGAGAGGGGTAGGGGCTTTTTAATTCCATGGTTATCAAATAATTCTGAAGGTTTAATATCAGCAGAGATTAATCTGAGTATAGGTAAGTTGTTCAAGACAATTTTCGGAGCTAGACAGTCCTGATTAAGCCCATAACAATTTCCAAATAAATTAGTTAAGGCAATAAATGTAATGAATAGAAAAATAAAGTATAATCTTTTAAAAACCATATTGTGCATTTAATTGATATTTCCCTGCTTGATTATAAATGTAAAAATTACTGTTCCTAATGTTTTAAAATCGCGAGTATAAAATATACCATTGTTTGGATAAAAATGCAAAAAATATAATTGGATGTTCCCTTGCAAATTGTCATAAAATATGGTAAATTTTATAAGCTTTTTTAATTTGAATTTTGAGGGAAAACCATAGATATGAAATCCATTAAATTGTGTATTATTGTCAGTTTTTTTTACATCTTACATTTCGGAAATACCGCATGTTTTGCCGATCTTGCTGATGATATTGTATTAGAAGGAGATTATATTCTTTCTTGTCAGTATTTGGGGGCGCTTTCTGATCCCGGATACGGGGCTTTTAATAATGTTTATGGAAACCCGACCTGGGTTGTGCCCGGAGAAAATGCCATAGCGATAATGGGCTTAGAAAAAGCCTCGCGTTTATTGGGAGATAATACGTACAAAGACCGAGCAGAATTAAATGCAGATTATTTAGTGAGAATTCAGGATCCTGGCGATGGAGCTTGGTATGACCAATATGAATATGCGACAGCGGTTTCATCGGAAAAATCTTTACGCCATACCGCAGAAGTAATGATTGCTTTTGATAAATTAGGCAATTTTACTACTGACCGGTATGAATCAATGAAAAAGGGTGCGCAATTTATTTTAGACTGTCAGAATGTATCCAATAAAGGCGGCCTTGATGACGGTCTGGTTGCCGGTGGCAAGAATGCTCAGGGCGCTTATCACAGCTGGCGCTGGGCTTCGGATAATTCTTTTGCGTATCAGGCGTTGCAAGCGACAGCCGCTTGGGCAACACATGCGGGAGATTTGACTTATGCTCAGAATATAGAAAATGCTGCGCAGAGAATTTTAGCTGGGATACAAAATAATCTATGGGTTGGTGATCATTGGCAAAGAGTCATTGATGCTAACGGTAACTTGATTCTCGCAGAAAATAAAAGCGATTGGATAAGTTATGCTCCGGTAATGTTGGATTTGCCGGTTTCACAGCAGGGGGTAAATCCTGAGATTATTGGCGAATGGATAAAACAGACATTACAAACTCAGGACGGTGCTGTGGTTTGGGATGATCAGGATCACTCTGATCGAAAATCTCCGGGATATTCTTTTCAGGCAATGTTGGTCTGGCTAGATAATCTGCAAGCAGAATATGCTCAGGATGCTGCGTTTTGGGCGGAAAATAGCGGATTATGGCAGAAAAGCCCGGATTCTAATGGTGTTAGCGGTGGTTGGATTGATTGGGTCGATGACACTGGTATTGCTCCGCAGTGGCAGCGGTTTATTGATACCAGCTCCTATTATATTATGTGCCAGGGAATTGGGGATATTCGCGCGGGATATGATTTTAACCCGGTTATTCCGGAACCGTCTACGCTGGTCTTAATGCTGATCGGATTATGCGGTGTTTTTTCCCCATATGTCTTTAGACAAAAAAACCATTAATCTAAACTTTCTTTTGTTCCTAAGTCTCTAAAAATCAATTCAGGTTTTTCTACATGTTTACACATATCTTTATTGCTACAATAAGTTGTTTATGCTAATATAATAACACTTTAAAATTTTTGAAATCCAACCTAAAAGAATCTGTTATGCTTAAAAATTATATTACAATCAAAGGTGCTCGGGAACATAATTTAAAATCTCTGGACCTGGCTTTACCGCGTAATAAATTAATTGTAATCACCGGGCTTTCCGGCTCAGGCAAATCTTCTTTGGCTTTTGATACAATTTATGCCGAAGGCCAGCGCCGGTATGTGGAGAGCTTATCTGCCTATGCACGTCAATTTTTAGAACAATTACATAAGCCTGATGTTGAATATATAGAAGGATTATCTCCGGCTATTGCCATAGAACAAAGAATGTCAGGAGCTAATCCGCGTTCTACTGTGGCTACACAAACAGAAATTTATGATTATTTAAGGCTGATGTTTGCCAGAATCGGCACAGTCTACTGTTATCGCTGCGGCCGGGAAATTTCACAACAGTCATCTGAACAAATTGTAGATCAGATATTAGAATTACCACCAGAAAGCAAACTCTATATTTTAGCCCCTTTAATTAAAGGGAGAAAAGGAGCATACCGTAAGATATTTGAATCAATTGCTAAATCCGGTTTTGTCCGGGTTAGGGTAGATAATCAAATCTATGACATAAATGAACCGATAAAACTTAATAAGGAAAAAAAGCATTCTATTGAAATTGTTGTGGATCGGCTTATTTTAAAGAACCAGATCAGAAAACGTTTGACTGATTCTATAGAAACGGCATTAAAAGTTGGTCAGGGCGTAGTTCTGATTATTATTGAAGATGAATTTGGAAAAAGTGAAGAAATGATTTTTAGCCAAATGTATGCTTGCACGCATTGTCAAATAAATTATGAAGAATTTCAGCCGCGTATGTTTTCCTTTAATAGTCCTTACGGGGCATGTTCGGCTTGCGGAGGATTAGGTACAAAAATGGAAATAGATGAGGAATTAGTTGTGCCGGACAGGGCTAAAAGTTTACGCGAAGGAGCATTAGAGCCCTGGCGCCGCGGAGGTAAAGGGTATTTGATGTATTACCGAAGTTTACTGGTGGAATTAGCAAATACACTTGATTTTAGTATGGATGAGCCGTTTATAAAATTACCAAAAGCAACGCAGAAATTAATTCTTTATGGAAAGGATGATGTTTATGTTTGGGGGAAGCCCTATGAGGGAATAATTCCGCATTTAGAGCGATTATTTAAAAAAACTGATAGTGATTTTCTTAAAGAAGAAATTAATAAATATATGAGTAATTTGCCTTGCCCGGCTTGTAAAGGGGCCAGATTGAAAGCGGAAAGTTTAGCAGTGCGTGTGGGGAATCATTCGATTTACGAAATAACAAAGTTTTCGATTACTTCTGCGGCAGAATTTTTCAAAAACTTAAAATTAAGTGATAAAAAGAAGTTGATCGCCCATCAAGTATTAAAGGAAATTAAACAGCGTTTAGAATTTATGGAAAACGTGGGGTTAGGATATTTAACTCTAGATCGGCAAAGCAGTACGCTTTCCGGCGGGGAAGCGCAAAGAATTCGTCTGGCAACACAAATTGGTTCCCGGCTTACCGGAGTAATATATATTTTAGATGAACCGAGTATTGGATTGCACCAACGAGATAATGATAAATTGCTAAGCACTTTGAAAACATTACGTGATTTAGGCAATACATTAATTGTGGTTGAACATGATGAGGCGACAATAAGAGCAGCTGATTATATTGTTGATTTAGGGCCGGGTGCAGGCAGGCATGGCGGAGAGATTGTCAGCTGTGGCAATTTAGCACAAATTTTAAAATCAGAAACATCTTTAACAGCTAGGTATTTAAACAGTGGTTTTAAAATAGTGCCGCATTTTAAACAGAGGAAGTACAAAAATGTGCCTTGTCTTGAGATTATCGGGGCAAGTGAACATAATTTGAAAGATATAAATGTAAAAATTCCTCTGGGAGTATTTGTTTGTATTACCGGAGTTTCTGGTTCCGGCAAATCAACATTGATTGATGAAATTTTATATCGGTCTTTAGCTAAGAAGCTGTATCATGCAAAATCTAAGCCCGGAGTTCATAAAAAAATAAAAGGTATAGAGAATATTGATAAAGCTATTGTTATTGATCAATCACCGATTGGTCGTACTCCGCGGTCTAATCCGGCAACATACACCGGAGTTTTTTCTCCGGTCAGAGAATTTTTTGCCCAATTACCGGAAGCCAAAGTCCGGGGATACAAGCCTGGCCGGTTCAGTTTTAATGTAAAAGGGGGAAGGTGTGAATCCTGCCAGGGGGATGGCATAAAAAAAATTGAAATGCATTTTTTGCCGGATGTTTATGTTGAATGTGAAGTTTGCAAAGGCAAAAGGTATAATCAGCAAACATTAGAAGTTAAATATAAGGGGAAATCAATATCTGAAGTTTTAGAGATGACAGTTGAGAGCGCATTAGAACTATTTAAAAATATTTCAAAAATTTCTAATAAAATGAAAATGTTACATGATGTGGGCCTCGGTTATATCCAACTGGGGCAATCGGCAACCACACTTTCTGGCGGGGAGGCACAACGCGTTAAATTGTCAACAGAGTTATCCCGGCGGGCAACCGGCAAAACATTATATATATTAGATGAACCGACAACCGGGCTTCATTTTGCGGATGTGGATAAGCTTTTAAAAGTCTTGCATACTTTGGTTGATTACGGTAATACTATAGTAATTATTGAACATAATTTAGATGTGATAAAAACAGCGGATTATATTATTGATCTTGGCCCGGAAGGGGGCGAAGCGGGGGGAATGATTGTCGGTTGCGGTTCACCGCGAGAATTAATGAAAAATAAAACGTCCTATACCGGTAGATATTTAAAAAAGCATTTAAGTAAACACTAGTGAGAAAAGGAAACTAAACGTATATGAAGATTTTAGGAGTTGGCCCGTCAATGTTTCATGATCCGGCGGCGGCATTGATTATTGACGGAGAAGTAGTCGCCGCGGCAGAAGAAGAACGATTTATACGGGAAAAACATGCCTGTAATAAATTGCCGATCCAGGCAATTAAATATTGTTTAGATTTTGCTAAGATTACTGCAGAGGATATTGATGTCATTGCTTTTCCTTGGTCAGCGCAACTTTATCATCAATTAAAATTTAATTATTTTTGGAGGAAAATTTTACATAGTCCGGATCGGGCAATAAAGGCAATTATAAAAGCTAAGAGAATTTGTCAAGCGAAAGCATTAATTGTCCAAAATATATTACAAGAATTAAAATTAGATCCGATAAAAACAAAAATAATGTTTGTTGAACATCATTTGGCTCATGCGGCAAGTGCTTATTATTGCTCAGGGTTTAAGGAAGCTTCAATTCTTTCAATTGACGGCAGCGGAGAGTTTACCTGCACTTTGCTAGCTCGCGCAGATAACAAAGGCATTAATAAGCTCATCCAAATAAATGTTCCCGATTCATTGGGATTGTTTTATTCTACTTTTACAGAATATTTGGGGTTTAGAAGTAATAATGGGGAATATAAACTCATGGGGATGGCTCCCTATGGAAACTCAGAAAAAATAAATATAGATCATATCCTTTTCTGGGATGATAAAAAGTCTACTTACAGATGTAATGATAATTATGTTTGGGTAAAACGTAATCTCCGGCAGGTTAAAGATAAAATGTATTCAAAGCTATTAGTAAAGGAATTTGGTCCACCCCGTCAAGGCGATGGCTTAGCTGAGCCGTATATTAATATTGCGGCAAGTGTACAAAAAAAGCTTGAAGAAATAGTTATTACATTAGTGGATCAACATTTAAAATCTGATTTATTAAATCACGGTAATTTGTGTTTTGCCGGAGGTTGTGCGCTTAATGTTGCGTTAAATAGAAAACTTTTAGAAATCCCGTACATTAAAAATCTATGGGTCCAGCCGGCCTCCCATGATGCGGGAGCGAGTTTAGGTGCGGCTGTGTATGCAGCGGCCGAATGTAATCAGCAGATTAAACCTATGTCGCATGCTTATTTGGGTCCTGAATTCGAGGATCAAGTAATTGAACAGGAATTAGTAAAATTTGATTTTTTATTTAAAAAAGAAGTAGATATTTGCAAAACAACAGCAGATTTACTTAATTCTGGCAACATCGTGGGCTGGTTTCAGGGAAGAATGGAATGGGGGCCGCGGGCTTTAGGCAATAGAAGTATTTTAGGTAATCCAACGATAAAAGGAACAGCGGATAAAATAAATTCTATTATTAAATTAAGGGAAAACTGGCGTCCATTTTGCCCGTCTATTTTAAAAGAACATGCTAAAAGTATTTTAAATTCAGATCATCCGGCTCCATTTATGACCATAGCTTTTAAAGTAAATAATGAATGGCGTAAAAAAATTCCTGAAGTAGTGCATGTTGATAATACTTGTCGGCCTCAGATTGTAGATAAAGAAACTAATCCTAGGTTTCATAAAGTAATTGAAAATTTTTATAAAAAAAGCAAAGTTCCGGTTCTGATAAATACATCTTTAAATAGAAGAGGGGAGCCGATGGTTTGTTCCCCCTTTGATGCTTTAAAAATGTTTAAGGAAAGTGGATTAGATTATTTAGCCATAGGGGATTATTTAGTAAGAAAATAAATCATGAAAAAAGTAATAGTTATATTAATTTTAATGCTAACCTTTTGTTTAAATGTTTTTGCTCAAAACGATGAGTATAAAGATTTATTCTTGGCTAAAAAAGTATTTGATGATGGTTTTTATGACAGTGCTCTGCGGCAATTAAAAAATTTTTTACAAGATTATCCTTATAGTAAACGTAACTTTGAGATTGAATTTTTAATTGCGCAATGTTATTTCAAAAAAGGGCAACTCTATAAAGCTTCAAATGCTTTTGAATCATTATTAGTTAATTCGGATATTTCTCAGATCAAGAAAACAGATGAAATTAATTTTTGGCTGGCGGAAACATATTTTAAAGC
>JBDRJV010000043.1:0-22148 GCA_043814605.1 Candidatus Omnitrophota bacterium
TATATAAATTTATATATTATAACGACTTTTAAAATATACCATTTCAAGCCTAAAAAATCAAGTAATTTTACAATTTATCTAATTTTCTGTTTTTGGGCTTTGCCATCAAAATTTTCCTTTTAAATACGCCTGCCTTTTCAACTCCGGGAATTTTTCAATTGCATAACGCAGCATAGTCCGCGGCATTTGCCCATAATATCTTTTTAAAAATCTCTCCTGGACGATTAAATCCCTTTTCCCTACTTCTCTCAACATCCAGCCTAAAGCCTTGTGGATTAAATCCTCTTTATCTTTTAAAAGAATCGCCGCAATATCTAATGTAGTTTTAAAATGTCCGTTTTTTATAAAATAATATGTTGAACAAATCGCAATTCTTCTTTCCCAAAGATTATGAGACCTAGTCAATTTAAAAAGTATCTGTTTATCTTTTTTAAACAAAAAATCACCCACAATACATCCAGCACTTAAATCTACCAGGTCCCAATTGTTAATATATTTTTTGCTTTTTAAATAAAATCTAAAAATTTTTTTCTTATTAGACTCTTTACTGTTTTGGTAACGCTTAACTAAAATCAGTAATGCTAATAATCTTTCTTCATGAAACTTTGATTTGAGCAATACATTAATATCACTCAACTCTAAAGCCTCATCTGTTTGGACTAGCGACCTAATCTGCGGCACACACACCCCCATAAAAATATCTCCCTGCCCATATTCTCCGGGAGCAGTTTTAAAAAATGACTGTAATATTTTTGCTTTCTCAGGGTTTGCATAATTTCTTAATAATCTTCTAATTTTATTTAATTCCATCATGACAATCCTTACTTACTTTACCATTGCAGCATATTTTCATTAATAATCAGCCACGCTTTTAGGTTTTTATATTCAGGGATGAGCATTTTTAATTTCTGCCAGAATAGCTGGGAATGGTTGTGATGAATAAGATGACACAATTCATGCACAATCACATAATCAATTACAGCCACAGGACACATTACTAAACGCCAATTTAATCTAATATTCCCGGAAAAAGAGCAGTTTCCCCAAGACCGTCTAAATGTTTTTATCGTTAAACTGTTAATCTTAACATTTAATATTTTACTGAAAAACAACACTTTTCCTTTGAATAATTTACTGGCTTTGTTTTTATACCATTTAGTTAGGAGCTGCTGAGTGTATTTTTTTTCGTCTTTTATTTTTTTACAAATATTCACAACTATTTTCTCAGCTTGCAATTGAACTTGGGGATACTTTCCATTTTTAAAAAATAAAGAATATTCTTTGCCCAAATAAAGAAATTTTTCTCCGGGAATAAAATTTTTAAAAAGATAAGGTTTTCTGACGTGCTGGTTAAAATGTAATGTTTTTTGTATCCAACGCTGTTTTTGATATAAGAATTTTTTTATTTCCTGTTCAGAAATTGACTTATTTGCTCTAACTTCGATTATATTATTAGCCGAAATGCTAATACTTAATGATTTTCTTTTGGGGATACGGCAAACCTTGTAATTATACTCTAGCATGATGTAATAATAAATTATATATGCAAGTTATCTTTTATCAAGCTCCTAAATTTTTGATAATTTTTTTGGGCTGAATTTATATCTTTTGAGAGTGCAGTAATAAACTCATTATATTTCTTTTCATCTCTTTGCCCCGGGCTTCCTCCTCCATCTATATCTGGATTAGGATATAAACAAGGCCCCAAAGATGTCTCTTTATCTACTTGTGAAAATTCTATAAAATTATTATTAACAAATTCTCTTAACGTTTCTAATGACTGAACTAAGGTTAAATTTGCTTTCTTTAATTTAGGCATAAGATATTGCCGGCTATCTTTACGAGCAGCCTCTGTAAATTTATCAATGTATTCAGAACTATTTTTCTGATAAATATATTTCTTGCTTAAGCTATTTAGAGCTTCCATTAATTTTACTTCTGGCATTATTAAATCCAGAAGCTGAAATATTTCTTTATCATGTTTTTTACGGTCTGTTTGCATCATCCGCCGCAGTAAGTTATCTTTAAATAGCAGTCCGGACACAATCACTAAGAATAAAATAAAACTAAAAACCCGCCAAAAAAATAGCGATCCCCAGACATGTAAAAAAAAGGGGTTAATAATCTCTGTGAATAGTTGGTTAAAATAATTCATGAATTTTCCCTGATTTAAATTCAATCGAAATTTTTTAAACTGATAATATTTTAACGGTTAAATTAGAAAACGTCAATCCTTATAGTATAATTTATTGACTGAATCAGATAAAACTATATAATAATGTATGCAGACTTGAACCGAAAGGAAGTAAAAACCATGCCGGTAATTGGCTCAGTAAAAGGCCATCATTTAAAAATAGCTAAAACATACTTGAAAGATAAATATCCCCCTGATGCTTTTGAAAAAATTCTCGCACAAATGGACGAAAAAAACCGAGCCATTGCCGCGGGAAACATTTTGAGTATTTCCTGGATTCCAGAAGAAACTTGGGGTAAATTCCTAATTGCTTTTGATCATGTATACGGAAAAGGTGATTATTCAATATGCAACACTTTAGGTATTTATCTTGGCAAAAATACCATGCCCTTATTCTATCAGATATTTATAAAAATCGGAAATCCGGGTTTTGTGATCCAAAGAGCTCCCCTGCTTTGGAAACAAATGCATAATAACGGTGTATTTGAAGTTGTAGATTCTACTAATAATTCTGGTATTGTCCGGATTAAAGATAAGACTTTTCCGCATAAAGCATTTTGTAAATTTCTCATGGGATTTTGCCAGGGAGTTTTAGAACTGTGCGGAGTAAAAAAATTTTCTTTTCAAGAAACACAATGCGCTTCTTTAGGCGCTCCTTACTGCGAGTTCCATGCCCAATGGAAATAACTGTTTAAATTTAAAATCTAAAAGGATTGTTATCTGGCAGTATGGACTAAAAAGAATACTTTCTCACCTGCAGTTACAGTTTTCTCAGTTAAAGTAATTTGACCTAAATGCTCTCCGCTGCGGCTAAAATTTTCTAGGTTAAATTCATATTTTCCCGGTTCCAGGATTAATCTTGAAATCCTGATCTGATCAGGAAGGGTTTTCCAACAGCGTAAATCTGCCTGCTCAACTACAATGTTATAAATATTAAATAAAAAATTAAACCACTCCGCAGCTTTGTTTCCATGTTTTTTTTCAATATTTTCTGTTTGTTTTTGCTCTACTAAATACCTGCCTGCCGCTCGAGCCGTTGATTTAGCAATAAATCTTAATTTGCGTTTTTCTAAATTCTTCCGAGCAATTGCCCCAATATTTTGTCCTAACTCTGTCCTGCATTCAAAAATATTTCCTTGTAAACTTTTAGCCGATAAACGAGACCCGTCTACCGTATAGCTGCGGCTTTCATAACGGGGAAAAGCAACTTTTACCACATTTCCGTCCAAAGTAGGGATCATCACCGATTCCTCAACCTTAGCCGGAGAAATACCATTATATTGGATTAAATAGACTTCTGATTTTTGTCTTTTTTCTTCAATCGTATAAAATTTAGTATTGTTGAACTTACTGCGATATTTACCAAATTCAAATAACCCCATAAATCTTGCTGTAGAAAGTGTATTTTCTTTTAAAATTTCTGGCAATTGAGTATCATAGTAATTAGCATAATCCCTTTCATAAATTTCAATCGCCTTTACATTAGAAATATAAGCATCGTTAATATCTTCGTCAGTGTTTCCGGCTTCATAAAATATACCCATCAACATCCTCACAAAAGCATCTTCTTTATAAACATTTTTTTGCTCTTCCGGATATTGGTCATTAATGGCATTAAGTTTAGAATCAACATCTCTGGCTTCAACCATCGCCTCTGCATATTCACCCAACATTAAATAATTTAAAGCTTGAAAGATATTAATAAATATACGTTCAAAATCTTCTCCGTGATAAGGCGCCGCATAATCATTTATTACCCATGTCGCGGCAATCTTTGTGATTGATTTTGTATAAAGTTCATCAAATTTTAATTTTGCCTGCTCTAAAGTTTTTATGCTTTCTGTATACTTTCCCGATAAATGCTCTATATATCCTTTATCTAATAAATATAACAAGGCATTGTTTTTTCCGTAAGCATTAATTTTTTTTTTCTAAAACATCAAGTGCTTTCTGATATTGATTGGTAATAACCATCGTATCAATTTGAGGCTGCAGTTGCAGCAAAGCAATACAAGAGCTGAGGAAAAAAAACAAAGGCGATAAGAAAATTACCGCCTTTTTGAAAATTATGCTGTTCTTTTTATTTGAAGATCTATTCATTTCTTCCCTTAATCTTAGAGAGAAAAAGAGCTTTTCTTAACGTATTTCTTTATTTCTTTTTCGCCAATCCAAACTTTCTGATTAGAGCTTAAATTTATTAATTCCAGATTAACCTGATACAAAATTACATACTTACCTTTAACTTCATCTTTTACGGAATTTATTGATCCTTGCAGCATATAATCCGCACCGATTTCATTCCCATCTGCTTTAATTGTATCTTCGGTTGTAAATCCTTCTCCTTGGTTAGTCCTTTCTTCTCTAATTTCTTCTCGTTCCTGTTTTGAAGCGACTACATTCACTTGCACAGAGTTGACTAAACTTTTTTCTAAATCTTTAGTGAACAATTGTGCATTGATATGTTCATGGCTCCTGTTGACAATTGTTCCGACAATAACCACAGGGTCTTTACTCATCTTTTCCTGAAATTTATTTATCCACGGTTTACTCAAACAATCTTTAATCATTTCTTCGCTAACCAAACGGGAATCAGTATCATTCCACCGGCCGCTAAGGTCTATGGTTTTATCTATTTCTGTACGTTTTACTTTTGTACCACAACCCGCCACTACTCCTAGTATTAAAACAACTGCCACCAAAACCGTAACTCTTTTCCTCATATAACCTCCTGGTTAGGATTATCTTAAATAATTCAAATTGTATTTATTCTATCACTCTAAAAATTCAGTGTCAATGATGTGCTTTGAATATAAAACTTTATTCGCCGATTATTTTTACTAAAACCCTTTTTTTTCTGCAGCCATCAAATTCCCCATAAAAAATCTGTTCCCATGGCCCAAAATCAAGCTTACCATTAGTTATGGCCACAACTACTTCCCGTCCCATAATACTGCGTTTTAAATGGCCGTCAGCATTATCTTCACCTACATTATGTTTATATTTAGAAACTGGTTCATGCGGTGCTAATTTTTCTAACCACTCGTCAAAATCATGATGTAATCCAGCTTCATCATCATTAATAAAAACACTGGCAGTAATATGCATCGCATTAACTAAACATATCCCTTCTTGAATTTGGCTTTTTTTCACTAACTCTTCAACTCTCGGAGTAATGTTAAGATAAGCACGCCTAGTTTTAGTATTAAACCACAACTGTTCGGTAAGAAATTTCATGCAAAATATTCCTAAAATTTAAACAATCTTTTAACTGATCAGTATTTCAAAATTATTAACTATCCTTTACCCGCGCGTTTTTCAACACTCACAAATTCTTTATCAAAAGGACCGGTATACATTGCCCGAGGCCTAAAAATTCTATTATTTATTAAATATTCCTGAACTCGCGATGTCCAGCCAGCTACACGGCTCACCGCAAAAAGCGGTATGAAAAATTCCGGGCTGATTCCCATACTCGAGTAGACAATCCCAGAATAAAAATCAACATTAGGAAATATCTTTTTCTCAGTTCCTAAGCTTTCCATCACCATTTTTTCTAAAGTTTGCGCTATTGTGTAGAGTTTTTTACATTCTGTATTTCCTTGAGACATATATTTAGCTAATGGCCCTAAAACTCTGGCTCTGGGATCATAAGCTTTATAAACCCGATGCCCAAAACCCATAATTTTTTCTTTTTTTGCTCGCGCTTTTTCAAACCAAGGTTTTACATTTTCTACCTCACCAATAGATTTAAGCATTTCAATCACCTTTTCATTAGCTCCGCCATGCAAAGGCCCTTGCAATGCCGCAATTCCCGCACCTACAGATAAATAAACATCAGAAAGAGTTGAGGCTACTACCATTGCGGCAAAGGTACTGGCATTCATGCCATGATCCGCATGTAAAATTAAAGCTACATCCATAACCCTTTCTTCAACCGGCGTAGGTTTTCTCCCGGTCATTGTATAGATTAAATTAGCTGCAAAACCTAAGTTAGGGTCATTTTCTATGGGTAACACCCCTTGTCTCAACCGACTAATTGCTCCGGTTAAGGAAGCGACTCCTGCCAGTAAGTGAAAGCAAGATTCAAAACCGGAAGCATGTTTTAAATCATCACTGATCATTTTTTCTCTTTCCTGGAGTTTAAATTCATAAATTGCATGTTCTTCCCCCATCGGTTTTGTTTCCATAGGGATAGAATCTTCATCCGCCGCAATAATTTTAGCAATACTGGAAGCATAATTTTCCCGTTCAACATCAGTAAATTCCTGACGCATTAAATTCGTGCCTAAACGCAATCCTGCCATCGGATGCATATTTTCAATTGGGAAGCTCATCAATAGTCTCTTTGTCCGATGAATTGAGCGATATTCAACCAATTTTTTCTTAAATGCAATTAATTGGGAAAGACTGGGTAAATACCCGTACATTAATAAATAAGAAACCTCTTCAAAAGTAGCATAAGCACAGAGATCAAAAATATTATAACCTCTGTAGATCAGCCAGCCTTTTGAGCCATTGACATAACCGATTTTTGTCTCACAGGCAATTGCGCCTTCTAATCCGGGGCCAACTGTACACTGAATCGGCCACTGTATAGCTTTAGTAAGTTCCGGTTCTGGCTCATTACAGGTTTCTTTTATTGCTTCTTCTTTTGCTTTTAGAATCAGCTCTGTTATATCTTTAGTTTCTTTATGCATTATTGTTTATCTCCTTCATTAAATACTAAATTTTTTGTTCCCTAATCATACTATTTTTAGTTAAAAAAGTCAAATATATAATGTGTGTTTTTTACGTAGATTTTTAGGGATAACTACTTAGATTTCTTTAACTTATGAGCAATATAGGAGGCTATTTTCTTTTTATCTTCAAGTTTTAGTTCAAAAAACTGTATTCCTATTGTTGAAATCTCATCATCTTTAGCCCAAACAACTTCTCCTTTAAGATAAATTCGGGTGGGAATACCTGGCAAATCAAAACCCAAACGCAATTTTGTTTCAATTGGGATAGTCTCGTTAATAATCAGTTTCATGCCTTCAATAGATATATCCGTACTAACACATTCTTTTTCTGCTGTATTATCATTAAGGCAATGATACTGTACTTTAGTTTCCAGCGGACAACGTACTCCTTTTCTATTAACAGAAGTATTCTTTGCAAATTGATAAATATAGCGAACTAATTTATTTTCATTATCTGCATTAATCGAAATAATCTTTACACTTGTATCTAAGAGAAAACGGGAAGAAAGTTCTCTTTGCCAAATTACCTTTCCCGTAGCTATAATCGGATCAGATATGTTTGTAATCTGAATAACTAATTCCAGGACAGTCTCTTCGGCTAATTTTTCTTGCGCGACAAAGCGTAACCCGTCTTTACTAATTTCCTTAATTATCACTGTTTTTGGCAGTGAGAATAATCCTTGAATCCGATAAACTCCTTCGCCGGAAACTGATAACCGTATTTGTCTTCTTTTTTCTTCCATAAATTTTTATTTGAGAAATGAAGAGAATTAATCCGCAATAATTAACAATTATTTATTTCGGTATAGTGAAATTTATGTAGCGTAAAATTCTCTTTTCGTTGATATTGGAGATGTCTATAAACTCCAGGCCCAGAGTATTGCCGTTTTTTGACTTCTGCCCCTTCCAAACAATTTTGCCCTGCGCCTCAATTGTTCCTCTGCCACGGGGCAAATCGAATATTATATTTATTTCGGTATTTAAATCAATCTCTTCGCGTACAAATAATTTTAACCCTTTAATGCCGATATCTGCACTTATACCGCTTAATTCTCTCTCTGGATTATTTATTAATGAAAACTTTACTTCGGTAACCATAGGACAGCGCACATGAAGCCGATTAGCTTTAATATTTTCCGCGGTTGTATTAATATAATTAGTTAATCTACTTTTATCTTTATCACTAATATAGGAGAATTCAATTTCTGTATCTAATAAAAATTTAGAAGTTGAATTCCCCTGATGAATGACTTTACCCACTGCAGAAATCGGATCTGAATTTTCTGAAACTCGGATTTCAAGCTCTAATTCTATACCCTGAGCTAAATTATCTATGGTCACAAAAATTAAACCTGTTTCCCTTAATTCATGCACAACAACGGTAATCGGAGGCATTAAGCTTCCTTTTACCCGATAGTTAGCTTCGCCTGAAATTAAAAATCTCTTATTTTTTGGATTATCATTCATTATTTTTCCTTAAATAGATTGTCTATTATTATAGTATTGTAGCGCTTAATTTATAATCGGTCAAGCGGTTAAGCATTTTTAGTTTTCTTCTTTATTCGGAGAAATTTTAGAATATTCATTGGTTATGGACAATAGCGAATAGCATTCTTGCGGGTACAAGCGTTTTCCTCTTACGAGGACTCCAGCTCGGATATTTCCCTTAGGGTAAATTTCCGAGGGGAGCGATTAGCGGTTAGAAAAAATGTATCCGGTGATAGCTAATATTGAAACTATTTTTAAATCATTATAAAAAAGACCGTCAAAAAAAAAACGGTCTTTTTTATAATTTTCCATACTTTTTAATTTATCTTAATTTTATTTTTTCTGTATCATCAATCTTTTTATCATAAGCAGATTGTTCCTGGTTTATTTTAATGGGAGAATTTTCATTAACAACTGCTTCTTGAGTGATCTGCTTTTGTTGTACATTTTGACTTCCACTCTGCTGATTAACAGCTTTTTGGTACAATTTAAAATCATCCATATTAACCTTGCCATCGCCATTTAAATCTACCTTGAAATTATATTTTTCATCACCCAATGCTGAATTCCAGGCTTGGCCAAAAACTAGATAATCCTGCATATCAATATTTCCGTCTTCATTGAAATCCGCTGATTTTGCCGGGCCATCTTGAGCTATCCATTGGATACGGAATAATCTAAAATCCGTCATATTAATTCTGCCGTCGTTATTTAAATCAGCTTTAGCATTATAATTTTTATCCCCTTTTACGGAATTAAAAGATTCGCCAAAGATCAGCCAATCCTGCATATCAATATTTCCGTCTTCATTGAAATCCGCTGATTTTGCCGGGCCATCTTGAGCTATCCATTGGATACGGAATAATCTAAAATCCGTCATATTAATTCTGCCGTCATTGTTTAAGTCTACCTTTGCATTGTAATTCTCATCCCCTTTTACGGAATGCCAGGCTTCGCCGAATATTAGCCAGTCCCCCATATCCACTTTGCCATCTTCATTGAAATCTGCTGATTTTGTAGGTCCGTTCCACTGCTGTCTAAACAATCTCCAATCCGACATATTAATTCTACCGTCATTGTTTAAGTCTACCTTTGCATTATAATTCTCATCCCCTTCTACGGCTTTAAATGATTCACCGAATATTAAAAAATCCTGCATATCAATATTGCCGTCTTCATTAAAATCCGCTGATTTTGTGGGAATAATTCCTTCCGGACTATTCGGACTAACACCTATGGGAATAATTCCTTCTGGATTATCAGGTGAACCTGGAGCTACTCCTTCCGGAGCTTCAGGATGAACACCTATGGGAATAATTCCTTCTGGATTATCAGGTGAACCTGGAGCTACTCCTTCCGGAGCTTCAGGATGAACGCCTATGGGAATAATTCCTTCAGGAGTTTCAGGTGATCCTGGAGATACTCCTTCAGGACTATCAGGATTAACACCTATGGGAATAATTCCTTCAGGACTATAAGGTGCCATAAAATTAGTTTGCACCTGTCCCAATAAATTACGCGCCAGGTTTAAGTCTAATACATTGATTATTCCATCTGCATTCAAGTCCATATCAGCATTCCAGTTATCTGAGCCTGCGGTGCTCATAAAACTATCTTGTATTTGACCCACCATGTCTCGAACAATATTCAAATCTTTTACATTAACAATCCCATCCTTATTTAAATCTCCCTTTATTGTAGTACTCATAAAATTGGCTTTTACCTGTCCTAATAAATTACGCGCATAATTTAAGTCTAATACATTGATTATTCCATCCGCATTGAAATCAAGTTCACTATTCCAATTATCTGAGCCTGGTGTGCTCATAAAACTATTTCTTATTTGACCCACCATACTCTTTACAATATTTAAATCTAATACATTAATAATTCCATCATCATTTAAATCCACTTTAACTTGAATTATCGGTTTATTAAGCTGATCTAGATCTGCTGCTGTTTGTGCGTTTATTCTGGAACTAAAACCTAATACCAGCATGCTTAAGGTAAAAAACACAATTAATTTATTAAACATATTATATTTTTTCATTTTAACCCCCATTTTTATAAAACTTATATTATATTATATTATGATTGCTTATAAAAAATACTTTTAATCTATACTGCTAAACCTATATGTTCACCTCCTTTACTTAAGCATTCCATAATTAGAAAAATCTTAGTGAGTTTTTAATTAATAAAAAAGCCAAACTGCTCCCTTCGGCAGTTCGGCCATCTTAAGCTCTTTTTCGTTGTCGATGCGCTCGGCAATCTAAAGCAATTGCTTAAGACCCGTAGCTTTGCTCCGGTTTCGCTAATCAGGTATTTCCACACTCAGATTAGCTTCGCCGGACTCGGCATAGCTTATCTTTCTGAATCTCTCTCTTAAGCCAAGCCGAGGCCCCATAGTTACCTACCCCGTATTTTAAAAATAATACCATTTTTTTTCGGGGTCCCGAAGTGACTCACTTTAGGAATCTCCATTCGGGATGGTTTGCCCTTTCGGATATTTAAAACTTTTAAAAACTCTTTCGCATCTAAAGTGTATCACAATTTTTAAATTCCTGCAACTTTTGCAAACTAATTATGGGTGTGGTATACTTTAATACTTTTTAAGCAGCTATAACTAAAAACCTTAACAAAGCCATGAAAAAAAATATAATCACCTTATTGTTGATAAACATAATAATTTTCTCTACAGGAAATTTGTCTGCGCAGATTATTTTTAAAAAAAACTCAAAGGCATCGGCTTATATTTACCTTTCCCCGCGGTTGTTAATCACCCAGTTTGATTTAATTAATTTTTTTAAAACCAGCATAGATAAGACGACTTCTCCAGAAATGCTCGCCGATCAATTGATTGAAATTTTTGATATCCAGCCTAGGTTTAAATCTTTAATTGCTGATACAATCAATAAATACGGCTATGATATTACCTTAGAAACTCTGGAATTAATCAAACAAAATTCTCGTCAAAATGATTTTTTAATGTTCGCTTTTCAAACTCTGGAAACTATTCCCAAAGCAATTGCTCAACTTGGGCAAAAAAAAATATTAACACCGCTTAAGCTTAAAAATATTCAAACCCCCATATCCGGTGAATTTGAAATTCTGCCAAATTCTGTTGGTTTTTTTAGTTCTCAGGAAAAATTAGAAAGCCTTTATTTTTCTTTCTTTCCCTTAAGACCAGAACGTGATCTAAAATTCAGAAAGAATCATTTTTTAAAAATTCAGAACCACGTTCCTGATGCGTTTGCTTTTATTAGATTTTACATGATCAATAATAAAATCATCGTTACAGATTTACAAAGCGATATGTATAGCAGCCTATCAAGCAATTATAAAAGAAGGCTTAAAAACTGGCCGGAAATGATGCTTGCCGCAATCGAGGAATTTGCTCAAGAAAATAATATCACTCAAATCATTATGCCGGATTCAGAACTACAATTAAAACTCTTCAAAGTTCCTGAACAAATTACGTTACGTGTTTATGACCAGGCAGCAAAAAATCAGAATTTTCGGACCCGGAAAAAATTCGAGCCTAAAGTCAAATTTGAAAATATTATTTTTGATACCTGCTGGATTAAGGATATTTACTCTCTGCCAGCCCAAAAAGTTCCTTTTGAAAATGATTACGGCCAGGCAAAATGGGTGATTAAAAATAAAAATGATATTTTAATTATCCGTGTAAAACATGATCCATCTAAACCTATACTCACACTTTTGTATCTTAAAAAAGACTTGACGGAAACAGCTATTGGTCGATTTCAAGCTAAGACATATCAAAAAATTGCTCAGATGGAAGAAGGCCAGTCTGGCCCGGAGCTTGAGATACCTAAACAATTCTCTGTATTTCATTATCGTTATCTGGGAAAAATCCTGATGATTGCGGGAATGATTAATGCCAAAGAAAAAGGTTGTGAACAATTACGCATTATTGACCCGGCTTTAGACGATTTTTTCTTTAGTTTGGGGTTTATACAGGATCCAGATATTGAATATGCTTTTATCCGCAGTTTAGAAGATAACCTCACAATTTTACTGGATAAATTCATTGCAAAAGCAAATATAAATAATATCCCTATGCAAATGCTTACCGCCGGAAACAGCCAAAATTCACTCAATAACAGAATTAAAATATTAAGAGATTATCAACCTTTGCAAAAATCTGCAAATAAAACAGATTGCACTCAATCAATTAGGCAGGCAATATAGTTATTAATCAACAGACCACAGTTGACAGACAAAAACTAGCGGATAGCGTTTAGCGATTAGCGTATTGTGAATAGCGATTATTTAGTTTATTCCGAATGAAAAATTTAAATTCAGTTTTCTTTTTTATCTTTGTGGCGTTTCTGGTAATCCCCTTTGTGTAAAAACGGGATATGTTTTTCTAAATTATCAATACCAATTAATAGTGTAACCGCTAGTAATGAGAGTTTAATCCCGGTATACGGATAATTTAAGCCGATAGTTATGCCAATTGCCGCAAGTATCCAGATACAGGCTGCAGAAGTCACCCCCAAGACAATCCCATCCCGGGTAAGAATTACACCTGCTCCCAGAAACCCGATACCTGTAATTATTTGGCCGATAATGCGTGCTGTGTCCGGAGTCCCTTGAAGGTTTAAACTGCAGAATGTGGAAAAAATATAGGTGCTTAGACAAATCAGAATACTTGTCCTGATACCGATTGGTTTCCCGGAAATCTGCCGTTCTAAGCCGATTATTCCGCCGGCAATCAAAGCACTGATAATTTCCAGCCAGTTAAACGGGGTAATATTTAATATTTTCTCCGCTATACCTGCTATCTCCATTTTCCCTCCGGGAATATTTACTCTAAACTTTATTTTTTAAAGTTTCCTGTAATTTTTACCTGTACAATATCATCATTTGTCCCAAATACCTTATCCTTGCCTTTAGATACAATGGTGAAAGAATTTTTCTGTTTAAAATACAATAAATCCTCACCCCAAGCATCTGTTAGAGATGCTTCCGGCTGCGGCTCTGAGTTTTTTTCCAATACAGTAATATTTTTTAATAAATCCGGTAATTTTTTATTTTTTTCCTGAAACTGAATTATCTGTTTTTCCAGAAGTGCTATCTTTTGCCGTGTTATTAACTCTTCATTGCTATATACTTTTTTATTAATCATCCCGGAACCTTCCTGTGCCCACAAAAAGGCCACATTAAAAAATACAGCTGATATAATCAGAATTATAATATATTTTCTCATAATATTTTTTTCTCCTTGTTTTTAATTCATTTTTCAGGGAATCTGTGTTTTCTTATATTAATTGATTATTCGCCAGCATTTTTTACTTACTCTCTAGCCAGCTTACTGGCTGCTGGTTACTTATATAGATCACTGGCTGACTCCATTTGTTTTTACCAACACTTTTTCCAGATTTTCTTTATTCATTATTTCCTGCGCTAGCCACTGGTCTGTACCAAATTCCGAATGATGTATTTTGCAGTATTCAAACCCCTCCGGCGTTAAATGAAAATATCCTTGATCAGTTTCTCCGATTAATCCGTTTCTTAATAATGTATTTCCTTCATCCCGAAACGCAATAAATTCGGGGCTACTTGTATTAATTTTAAACGTCCATACCCTATCAAAACCAGGGAATGCATTTACCTGTTTTGTCCACAATGTATTTAAAATTTTATTTCTTATGGGAGTATTCACAAATTCCCTTTTCTTTTTTGCTTCACTTGCAGGTATATTCCCATAAGATACAACCTGATTCCTGGTTAATGCAGTTTCAATCAGTTTCTTGATTATTTCTTTTATCTCTTTCTGAAAAATAAGCACAATAAGCAGACTAATAAAAGGAAAACTCTGCAGTAAAATAAAAAGCTTATTTAATAGCAATGTTATTGATACATATAATGTTCTTAACAAAAACTGTATATTTTGGTATATAGTGCACATATTTTTCTCCTGCTTTAAAAATTAAGTTTTAATGTTAAACATCTATATTTTAATGCGTAAATTTAAAAGTGTAAAGTTAAAAGAAACAAGCTACAAATACCTAGAGAGTTACAGGCAGCAAGTAATAAATTGTTTAGCGCCTTCACAGGCACAGGGTTATAGCGAATAAAAAGAACCTTTTCCCTGCCACTTCTCTTTTATTCTCCAATAAGAAGCAAAGTCATTAAATAAAGCAATGCCATATGCGAAATGAATTTTGCGGTCAGGACAATCAATAGTGTTTCAAAAATATTTGTTCTGGCAAATTTTTTCATAAGCAGAAAAAACACAATTGTTGATAGCGCCCATCCTAAATCAGGAACCAGCCCTATAACAGTTGTTGCCAGCACAATAATCAAAAGCTGGCCAAAAGGAACATCAAATATTGTATGCGCAAAAAAACCGCACACTTTCATGCCGATTAATAAAAATACGGCTAACACAAATGCCCCTAAAAAGAATTCCATTAAAAATGTCATATTCCTTTTTTTTGAATATTAAATCATCGCCTAGTCATTTTTTAAATCTGTTTTAGCATAACTGAATTTTCTTTATAGACAAACGCACTAATGCATATAAGTAAAAATACACCCGCAACCTTATCCTCCTAATGTTCTAATCCGATCCAAATACTACAGGGTATAAAAATAATAACTAATATTTTTGTAAAATTAATATCAAATTTCTGTATGTTTTTACCCCCTCATATTGACAGATTAATCTCAGGTTTTTGCCCCAATATACTCCAACTATATCCGTGTCTATTATGAATCTTTATATTGTTAAATCCTTCATTTTTTAATAGTTGTATCGCGTCTTCTTTTTTATAATATTTGGAGTATGAAGGATTTAACTGGTCAAAAATAACAAGCCGTCTATTTTTCGGTGTCAGGGGCCACCATATTTTATCTATATAAGAACGCAGTGGAAGAGAAATAATTTTAGAAAGATATCTATAGACGATCATTATACGATACATAATTTCGACAATGGTTTTAAGATATCTATGGTGTATTTGAGTTGTAATTTTTCGAATAGGTTCTACAATTTTAAGATATAACTCGTTACCCTCATAACCATATACCCATACAAAAAAATACCCACCAGGTTTCAATGCATCATAGGCAGCTCTGATTACAGGATTAGGGTCAGGTATGTGATGTATTACCCCAATAGAGAAAACGTAATCAAGTTTATGATTTGTGGTCCAGTTTTCACCCCCGGTGTTAATAACGGTAACCTTATTGTTTTTATCCATACTTTGAACATTTTTTTTTAATTCTCTAAAGGCCCTGTCGGATGGTTCTAATGTATAAATATGTTCAACATCGGCATTCAACAACATACCAACAATACGACCAGTTCCACCACCTATCTCTGCTACATAAGTGCCCTTAAGTTTCTCGATATCAAGTAAAGGATAGACAATGTCAATAAATAGATTGAGAGATCCATACCAACCTTCATTATCTGGGTAAATCGACCATTGTTCTCCAAAATCTGCAATTGTTTTCGTTCTTAGAGTATCGTTTTTGCTTATCATAATTTTTGTCTAATAGAGTAATCGCAAAAGAAAAATTAGAATTGTTCTTATAAGATGTTATTTTACCTTAGGAATTGAGTTTTGAGAAGCAAAAACAGCGTATCGCGTAAAGTCTACAGCCCCGAATAAAGAAACTTCCCTGGAATATCTTCGGGGGCCCGCAACTGCGGGATCCACAGTCGACAGTCAACAGCTTAAAGCTATGAGCTATTGGCAATTTTTAATTAGGTGGAGTAAGAATACTAGTTGCAAGCCGCAAGTCACAAGCCGCAAGTTTTAAAGCTTTTAGCCTGAAGCCTGCATCCTGTAGCTTGTAGCCTGATTAATCGTCGCTGTCCCGGTTTTCGCCGATTTTCTAAATAGCTTCTTCAAAAGGGTTGATATACAGGTTAGAACTTTTATGAAAAATTACTTCGTTTACATATAACGGGGTGATTTCAATATTTTTAAATTTAAAAACAAATTTATTTTGACTATTAGGTATTTCCCTTACTATGCCGCGATGGGAAAAAGTTTGCGCTGTTTTTTTTACAACCACTCTAATTGTTTCACCGGCAGAAAGATTAAGCTTAGACATTACTTTTTTATAATCAGAAAATGTTTTAATTTTATCATACGGCCTTTTGTTTTCGCGGGAAATTAATTCTAATTCATTCCAGCTAATTTCAAGAATATCTCCTTTCTTGATTTTAGGAACATTTTTATTATAAGAATCATCATATGTAATTTTGATAGAAAAGGGCTTCTTAGGATTATCCAGATTAATACGATTCCATAGAGTGCCATAATATATACCTTCATAGTGTGTCCAGTCTGTTTTGCGGTAATTTAGAGTAACTTCGTCGTCTACTTTGACTGTAAATAAAGGAACTATAGGCTTAGATTCTGGAAAACGGGAGGATATTTCTCTCATGACCCCAAAGATATCTCCAGAGCTATTTAAACTAAATTCCATATTCCCGGGAATCCAGGGATTTTTTTTAAGAAAAAAGTGATAAAAAAATCCGGAAGCCTTTGCATTTACATTTAAATCACTTAAATTATATTTTGACTGTGAAACCGAATAATCCGTAAACATTTCATCTTTTACAATCTTTTGCCCTCTTTCCACAACGCTAATTTTTCCGTCGTTCATTGACCCGACTTTGAGAATTTCTGCACTACTTGCGATATGCCCCATCCCCCATCCATAAACATTAGAATCAAACTCATATGAGTATCCATGATCAAAAATTCTATCAATATTACGAACAGGTTTGCCTTGTTTTCTTACTCCTTTACCAAAATCAAGTACCAATACTTCCATGCCTAGTGAAGTTTCACGAGTGTAATATAAATACTCAGCTTTAGGAGCGTGTGTTCTAATGTTTCCTAAAATAGCTTCATTTATTGTAGATTTCAGTCTTGCGTGAAGGTAATAAGAATTATCCGGAAATTTTAATCCCTTTTTAAACCCCATAAGCTTTAAAATGCGTGTTATTTTCTGCTTATTGTCATATCCGCCTGCCCAAAAAGAAAAAGCTTTTTTAAAAATTGTATTTTCAAAAGAGTCAATTTTTAAGCTAGGAGACAGATAATAATTTTCCGGAGGCATCCCTGCTGCGCATTTGCCAATATCAATCAATTGAAGGCAAAGCATACAAATTATAAGGATCAAAAATATTCTCTTTATCATGATTTTAATCTGCTAAACTACAGCTAAAAATTTAAGTTTAAAAAACTAAATTGAACTATTAATAATTAAAATTTCATCCGCGGGTAAATAAATACACTGAATAGTACTATAATTGCCTATTTCTCCTAAAACTTTCTCTTTAACAATCCTTTTAAATCCGTGTTTAAAACTTGCTCGTGAAGTCCAGGTTTTAGTTATCGCTTTATCCAAGGGAACACCTTGTCTTGTTAATTTATTAACTGTATTTAAATTATCCGGCAACCCGGTAGACCAAAACCCTTTTATTGATTTTATTCTTTTTCCAAAAAAAAGCATGGTTAGATCAAAAAACTCTATACCTTTCCATATGGATCTGTCTACTTCAATCCTATTTTCCAGGTTACGAGTTATTATAATTATGTCTGTTAGCATTCCGTCATTATACAAATTACTGTTCATAGAGAACTTCGTATTCTCCGCATCTGTTAGAACTAAGGCGATAGCGTAGCCCACGTTAAAAACTTGATAATAAACTGCTTTCCCATTATTTAAAACTAACTTATTTCCCGGCTGAGATTCAAATTTTTTGGGAGATTTTAAATAATCACTTAATGTATAACCATTACTGATTCCGTTAATTTTTGGCAATGCAAGCTGCGGAGCTAATGTATTTTTTTTAAATTCATCAGCAAATACTGTTTCAGTGCATAATAAAATCATTAAAAAAATTATTATTTTTTTCATATTCCTAAAATTAAAAATTAACTTTGCAAAAACATGAATGGCTTTTAAATACTGCTCAATAACTGCGTATTAAACTCAGGTTTTTCTTTTCTCTGGACAATAAAATCATCCCGGTGAACATAATTAGTAAATTCATCTAATAAATAATTTTCCATGTTTATTATATTAATGATCGTTTTCAAGACATCTAATTTTTTTGCTTCTATTAACAATTTATTCATAATGTTTGCTATTTCATCTTGCGCTTCAATTTTTCCAATATCAAATTTTGCACGGGAATTAAATACTTTTTTTTCTAAAAATTCAGCATCAAGATCAATGCCCACTACTTTTAATTGCCCAATTACTACTTCTAACCATCCCTTATATATCCTTTCATGGTTTATAGTGGGCATATCTTTTCGCGAACAATATATATCCAGTACATACATAAGGCTCATATAAGAATCTAAAATAAAATCCGTAGCCGAAGGTTCTTCCCCTAAGAAATAATCTGTTCCATAAATACAAATCCCCTTATAAGCAGCCATTTTATTAAACATTTCATTATCCTCTGTTGGGGAGAGAAAATTATTTTCTCCAATCACAGAAATATGCAGCTCTCTTTTTTCTTTTTCAATATTTATGCGGGTACCGCTAAGCATAAAGTTTCCTTTAACAACTAGTAACAAGTCAATGTCGCGGCCTTCATCTTGTTTTCTTATCCCTAAACCATGAATTCCGTAAATGCTATGAATACTGCTAGGATCTATATTAAAAGGAGCTGAAAGATTAGATAAATTTTTTAACAAGTTTTCTTGGATAAACTTTAGTCTTTTGATAATCTGCTGAATAAAAATTGGTTTTTCTTCAATTTTAAGAAGCTTATATGAAAAAATTCTAGATGAAATTTGCTTTTTAATGCTCCTTTCACTGTGAGCTAAAAGCGGTTGATTTTTAGAAGTAGTAATCCAGGGGACATAGTGATTTAAAACAATAGGTTTGTTAATCTCACCCAAAGCTGTTTTTAGTTTTAGTGCATCAATACCATTTTTTTTGCATAGGTTTAAAAATAAATTTTCCTTTTTAGCAGCATAAGCATCGTAAATTTTGCTTACTAAGTACGATTTATCAAAAGTTGGGGCTGTTAACCCATAATTAATATTAAAAAGATTTGTTTGTTCTTTTTTAGTAATAGGTTTGTTTATATTATCTCGTGCTGATTTTCTCAGGATAAGCTCTCCGGGATTTTTGCTTAAACTCATGCGGCTAAGCTCAACAAAAGTTGTCACATCTTCATCTAACGGATTATTACTCGCGTAATAACCAAGCCTAACCTGTGCGGGAACAGGTTTTTCTTTTTTTCCTTTACCTTTTAAATATTCAAAAACCACCTCTGCATAAAGAGGCTCTTGTGTTTTAGGGATAAATTCATCAGGGATATTTAAAATTTTAGTATATACGTGTATACGGTGCGCGGGTTTGGCATGAGGATAATTAACTACCGGAATCCGGCCGATTAATATTTTTTGGTTTTCTTTTTTTGTTTGATTAAAAGCAGTAAGCAATGCCTGTTGTGCAATGTCATTATAATGTGCACTTACGGTAACTGAAAATTCGCTGTTTTTATCCGGAATAATTATCGGGTTTAAAAATTTACTTATTTCTTTTGTGCCTTTGGCTAAATTTGCAGGTATGTGCAGATAAACCGGCGCCTTTTGCTCTTTATCAAAAAGCACTTCCGCGATTTCTCCTACATACGCAAAAGGAACATTGAATTGATAATAATTAAACGGGTCATTATCATCGCCAAAATTGATTGCTCCCATATTAAACTCCCGCGTAGCGATAGATACCGGCACCTTCATCCAGAAACTGCCTATATTTTTTAAAATACCTTTTATTCTTTTCTCATTAAAAGAGTAATGAGATTCAATATTTGTAAAAACTTCACCCTGATTATTTTTTAAAAATGCAATACGTAAGGGGTAAGATTTTTTATCCCCCACAAAATGAAACCGTTCCGCAACTGCATCCACAGTTAAATCAGCGTAATAATAAGAAAACACCTTATGCATAAAATAAAAATTGCCGCAATCTCCCCAAGGTTTGCGATAACGGCCAAAGTTCACTTTACCCGCTTCGCTGACTTGCCCGCAAAGATACATCGGCTGATTGTATTTTTGAGAAATACTATCTAAAAATTCTTTTGTAATCTTATGCCCGATTTTAATAATAGTTTTTGAATCTTTTGTAATTATCGTTCGTATCGGATTATCCGACAGATTTTTTTCATCCTTTGATATGCTAATTTGAATTGGCAGCCAGGTATTTAATTCGGGAAACGGAGCCCATTCTACCGCCCCCTTATGCCCGGAAGTAAAAACTTTAGTACTGTTATAGATTTTTTTCCTTAAAATTAACTGTTTGATAAAACCTGCATCAATTTCATGCTCTATTTCCGGGGGAACTGCATCTAAAAATAGTGTGCCGGTTTTTAAAAAATGATGTGTTTGTGGATATTCGCGTGCTAAAAAGTAAATAGCCGCAGTTTTATCGTTATCCCATCTTTTTTTAAATTCAGTTGATATATATTTAGATTCAAGATTACCTCTTCTACGGTAAGCATCATATAAAACATCCTTATCTATTCCAGAAATTATATTATTTATCTTATGTGCCTCAAGAGAAACTACCTGCGCAATAACTTCGGAGAGTTTTGTTTTCCAGCTATTAAAAACTAACTTTAGATGTGTATTCAATATCAACTGCGGAGCTAATGTACTGGTTATAAGCTGGGCAAAACTTAACCCTTGAGATAATTGAAGCCAAATTAGCAATAATATAACTATTTTTTTTATTTTATTAATCTTATAACCCATTGAAAAATAACTCCTTATACAAATTCACCCATAAAATAAGTAATAGAGTGTACCATACATTTAGGATTATTGCTAATAAAAATACAGGGATTGGGGTAATGGGTGAAGGGAAATTGAAGCCCCAGGCTACAAGAGCTTCAGGTCACAAGTTTTTCACTAACCAACGCAACGATTTTAGCCTGAAGCCTGCATCCTGCTGCCTGAAGCCTATTTTTTCAATTTTCCCCGCTACTTCGGGATAGGCAAGACCTTACGCCCGTTATTCGCGTTTTTGTATTTCAAATTTTTCTACAAAAACCAATTCACAAGAATAACCACGCGTATCTTCACGAGTTAAGGAGCTGATCCAACGCCAACCGTCTTCGGCCTCAACTTTTACCAAATAACCGCTAAATTCTACGATATCCCATTTACGAGTACGGTCAATAATAGACTGAACTGATTTATTGGCCGGGATAATATGCATATTAGCAGTTGAGATTTCAATTTCTCTTTGAGGGATAGGAAGTTTTTTTGTCCACCAACTATACGTACGATTTCCCTGACGGACACTGATAAATTCTAAAACACTTTCATCTGACATTTTCCCCCAGCCTAAAGCCAGGTCCACAGGAGACAAGTCTGTTTCTCTACCACTACGGTAATTTTCTTTACAAAGAATTTTAGCTTTAATATGAAAATCAGCAAGCGGAGTAATATTATAATTTTTAAATAAAAAACTTTTCGGATTTATTATTTTTACCTGTTCCGGAGAATCCGGAGCTAATATTCCAGGGATAACACGCATACGGTTACTCCGCAAGAAAAAAAACCATAAAATTACAACAGCTAATAGAATGTATATTGCCTTTTTCATATTTTTACCATAACACTTACTCTATGAGTACTCCCCCTTCGGGGACACCAGCTCAAACATTTACAAAAATAAATCTTTGAGGGGCCAGCTCG
>JBDRJV010000044.1:0-48082 GCA_043814605.1 Candidatus Omnitrophota bacterium
CACTTTGTATCCTGATGCTTTTAGATAAGATAAAACCTGTGATTCAAATACAGCAGGAATATTACCGCTAAGAGCTTTTAGTTCTGTTACAATCTTGTCGGCGATGACTAAATCGAGCCTACATTTACCAATGTTTTTACCCTGAAAACAAACATCAAAACTTTTCTCAGTTTGATACTTTAAACCCTGTTCTTTTAAGGTTATTTTTAATGCCTTATGATATATACTTTCGCTAAATCCAGGACCAAGTTTACTATGCACATTATAAGCACAAGCGATTATTTTATCAGTTAACGAAGCCCTTTCCTTAATCACGGCAATCTTCTGATAAAATAAATTTAATCTATATAATCAAGACATCCTTCTTTTTTTCTATTATAGGATGTCTTGATCTTATTTGATAATTTAAAATTGCTTAAAAAAATTTTATTTGTTATTATATTTTACAGCAGCATTAAGACTTGTACAATATTTAAATAAACTACCTTTAATTAAACTATTATGAAAAAATTAATTACTACTATGGTCATCCTTATGGGGGTATCCTGTTTCGGTGCCCAAGCCCTTTTTATCCGTGAATTTTTAATCATTTTTGGCGGTAATGAATTAATTATCGGAATCATTCTCGCTAACTGGCTCTTGAGCGAAGCATTAGGAAGTTTTACATTCGGTACTATCGAGCAAAAAATCAAATTACCACATATCTTTTATGCGCTAACACAAATAATAATCTGTTTTCTTTTTCCTTTAACAATCGGCACCGCAAGAATAACAAAATTATTATTAAATATTCCTGCCGGAGAAGGGTTAGGGATCCTGCCAATTTTTTCTGTATCTTTATTTTTAATGCTGCCGTTAGGTTTTCTCCTGGGAGGGCAGTTCCCCTTGATTTGCCGCATATATGCTGACTGCGGGAAGAAATCCTTAAATATATCTGTAGGTAAAAATTATTACCTTGAAGCAATTGGTTTTGGCCTGGGCGGAATTATTATTACTTGTTTTCTTATCCCCTGGCTTAACTCTATCCAAATTGCATTTATTATTGGTTGGGCTAATTTAATTACAGCGATATTGATTTTAATTGATCGTAAAAGAATAATATCCAAAAAACTGATTTTTCTCATTGTGATTATCGGAATTAGTACCGGAATTATCGGATGGTTAAATATAAATATTTTGCATGATTTATCCCTTAAAAAACAATGGCCAGGTCTAAAAGTCATTGATTATGAAAATTCAGTGTACGGCAACACAACAGTTATTCAGCAAAAGGAACAATATGCATTTTATTATGACGGCATGCCGTTTATGATTATTCCCACCCCGGATATTGTATTTACGCAGGATATTGTTAATTTCCCGCAGACTTTAGCTAAAAATCATAACCGAATATTAGTTTTAGGTTCAGGACTGGGCGGAATTATTAATAATTTATTACAATTTCCAGTAAAAAATATTGATTATGCCCAGCTTGATCCCACAGTAATAAAAATGACTTTTAAATATCTCACTCCCCTGACAAAAAAAGAACTGACCGACAGCCGGGTTACAATTCATAAAAAAGACGGGCGTTTATTTTTAAAACAAACTGAAAATAAATTTGATACGATTATCCTGAATTTGCCTGAGCCTTCCACATTAATAATCAACCGCTATTACACTCAGGAATTTTACGAATTGGTTAAGCTAAAATTAAATCCCGCGGGAATTTTCTGTTTTTCTTTGCCTGGATCGCTCAGCTATTTATCGGATGAACAAATTGATATAAATAAATGTATCTTAAATACGCTAAAAAGTGTTTTCCCCTATACAAAAGTTATTCCTGGTTATAACAACCTGTTTTTGGCTTCAAAAAACAATATTAACCTAGACCCGCAATTATTTATTGATTCTTTTAATAATTATAAAATAGCCAGCCCCTTATTCACAAATCACTATCTAAAGGATCGGCTCGCCAAAAATCGGCAAAGCTGGTTTTACCGGAGTATAAAAAATAATTTTGTAAATATAAATAAAGACTTAAAACCAATCGGCGTATTCTACAGCCTTAAATTGTGGAATGCTTTGTTTTCTCCTAAATTTAAATACTTTTTTCAGCTGATAAAAAATTTAACTTTAAAAAACACTATCCTTTTCATTTTTCTCCTTATCGGAAGTTTTTATTTTTTCTTATTTTCCCAGAAAAAAGGAAAAAATAAACACATTCTGGCAAAGCCAATAATTTCATCTTTAGTGCTTGCTTCTGGATTTACCGGGGTTTCTTTAAACCTGATTTTAATCTTAAGCCTGCAAACATTTTACGGATATGTATATTCACATTTTGGGCTATTAATCAGTTCGTTTATGGCTGGGCTAACTTTAGGCGCAGTGTTAATGACAAGGAAACTGTACACGATAAAAAATAATATTTCTTATTTATTAAAAGTAGACTTGGTTTTTATTTTACTTTGTTTTCTTGCTCATCCATTTATTCTATATTTAAAATTTTTAATAAATGCTGATGTAGCTTTTGTGTTTAATTTTATTTGTTTAATTGTATTCTCAGCAGTAACCGGGTTTTTAGTGGGATTTGAATTTCCCTTAGCTAATAAAATATACCTGGAACAAAGCATCATCAATCAAAAAAGCCCTTATAATATTCTTTATGCCCTAGACATGCTGGGTTCTTTTTTAGGAGCAATTATTGTATCCGTTGTTCTTATCCCTGTCTTAGGAATTCTCTATACAATTGTTGTCATTTCCATAATCAAAATTTTTATTTTTATTTCTTTTAAATTAAATTCTCTCGGTTAGTATTTTCTTGAATCATGAAACCTGAATCAGTAATGTAAACATTAAACTTTTTTCCTGCGCTAAAAGGAACAAAAGCACTGTTGCCATAAACTGCTTCAATAAAAGGCAAGCAATGCTGATATTTATAAATGAAAAACCAAAAATTATCCCGGCCCCCTGATAAATCATAAACTATGCGCGGTTTATTTTTCTCCTGATTAATATCAAAATAACGGCTGCTTATTCTTTCTAATTTATAATAGGTTTTAATACCTAATATCTTCGGCCAAATTTTATACTTAATTAACCTGCCTTCAATCACCCATTCATCCGCATCAAACGGGTAATTTTCTTCCTTTTGATAATCACGCTGCGGAAAAAAACAAACTTGTAAAAATTTAGTTTTTTGATTTTTAGGTTCTTTGGGCAAATTAGGTGATTTAGGCAATTTAGATACTTTAGATTCCCTGCATTCTACAACAGCAACTAATTCTTTCTGCACCAGCAAATTATAGGTGATAATTGGCAGTTTAAAAATTAAAAAAAATAATCCCAGCAGAACAGTTATACCGAGGAGAAATAAAATATTTTTTTTAGATACAAGTTTCATTATTCGCTCTTTTTATATTAAAACAATATTCAGCAGCCCCCCCACAACAGCCGTTAATAAAAGCATCAAAGCTGTTGCCTGCAGCAGCCGTTTTACGCCTAATTCCTTAAAGAAAATTACAAATGTGGCAATGCAGGGAAAAGACATTGATAAGACAATACAAGCAATAATTAATTGTTTTAGGCTCAGATTTAAGGGGATAAGCATGCCCGCAGCAATATCTTTTCGCAAAAGGCCAATAATTAATGCCCAAACCGCTTCTTTGGGTAAGCCAAAAATAAAAACTAAAATCGGAGAGAAAAACCGGGAAATAATATCAAAAATCTTTATTTGCTGTAACACATTGATTATTAAAACACTTAATAAAACAATTGGCATTGCTTCCAGCATAAAACCTTTAACTCTCAGCCATATTTTTTTCCCTAATAATCCTAACGAAGGCAGCCGATAAGGCGGAATTTCAATAAATAATTCCGGGCTATAGCCTTTTTAAAAATAAATTCATGATTAAGCCTAAAAAAAGCCAAACAACAAAAAGAATCCCGTAAACTAAAGCTACATAAGCTCCCCCGAATTTACCTAAAATTCCGATAATCATTGCTTGTAATGCCGCACAAGGAACTCCTACGGAAATCAGGGTTGAGGCAATAAACCTTTCTCTTTTGCTTTCCAAAATTCTTGTCGCAATAATTCCCGGCACATTACAGCCAAACCCGAGAAGAATCGGAATAATTGCAAACCCGTGTAATCCTAATTTATGCATGATATTATCTAATAAAAGCGCCAGTCGCGGGATATACCCGCTATCCTCTAAAAAACTTAATAAAATATAAAAAGCTAAAACATAAGGTAAAACCATAACAAATTCTACATACAGCGCTGTCGTCAAAAGACCCATAGACTGCTGAAAATCGATCTTACCCTCTATTAAATTACCAATTAAAACATTATGTAATAATCCTGGTACTAAGAAAACACTCAACTTATTCAATAATGGCAGATAAATATTATTAAAAAAAGGATTCAATACATTATTGCTTAATCCTTCGCCAATAAATCGTATTAATTTAAAACTTATAACAATAACAAACCCAGCGATTAGCATCCCCCACCAATGATTAATGGATGCATCTTCAAGCGCTTCTAAAAAAGTATGATGCCTGTGGGTCAGCTGCTGCACTTTTTCAATAATCTTGCCGATTTGAATCCAGCGCTCTTGGTGTGTTCGCTTGGGTACTTTTCCCGGGGCAGCTTGAAATAATGCTTCTTTTAATTCCTTAATGCCTAGCCCGGTTACTCCACTTGTCGGAATCACACCCACGCCCAATAATTTTTTAAGTCCAGCCACATCAATAGAAATTCCCTGATGTTTTAATTCATCAGACATATTCAAAGCAATAATTATCGGATGATTTGTTTCAACAAGTTCCATTGTCAAATAAAGATTACGCTCAAGATTTGTCGCATCCAGGACATTAATAATCAAATCAACTTCTTCGAGCATCTTCACGGCAACTGCTTCGGCCGGAGCCTGCGGCTGGAGACTGTATGTCCCCGGTAAATCAATAACCTCAACCTGCTGTTCCTTAATTTTCATTTTACCTTTTAAAAATTCTACTGTTGTTCCCGGGTAGTTAGAAGCCAAAACCCGCAATCCGGTAAGCCGAGAGAATAAAACACTCTTACCCACATTAGGATTACCGATTAATGCGATTTTTTTTATTTTTAATTCTTGACTAAAGTTACCCATACTTTCGCCGCCATTCCGTGTCCTAATGCTATCACAGTCCGTCCTGATTTTATAGCTACCGGACCACGCATTAAAAACGCACTTAATTTTGTGATTGTTTTCCCTATACTAACTCCCATTACCGCAAGCCTTTTTTCTAAATTAGACCCGCCTTCAATTTCAATCACTGTCCCTTTTTGTCCTGCTTTCAGCTGTATCAAATTAATTTTTTTCATTACTTAACATTCTTTCTATTGCATTTGTTACATAAACCCTGAAGCTGTATTTTATGTTTTTTCAGGATAAATCCGTTTTCTTTAGCTATCTTTTCCTGAATTTTTTTTACTTCTGAATTTACAATTTCAACAAATTTACCGCATTCAATACAAATTAGATGATCATGCTGTTCCTGTCCATATTTGCGCTCAAAACGGCTGAGGCCATCGCCAAAGTCAATCCTTTCAGCCACCCCTGCCTGCTGGATAAGATTTATCGCCCGGTACACAGTCGCATATCCGATTTGCGGATACTTTTTTCGAACTAAATCATAAAGCTGAGCAATTGTTAGATGCCGCTCTGTTGACAGAAATATATCTAAAACAATATCTCTTTGCCGGCTTTTTTTAATTTGTTTTTGTTTTAAAAATTCTTGAAAAAATTCTTTGCCTGTCGGTTTCAAAACTACCCCCTCTATCTGATAATGATTATCACTTTCATTAGAAGTATACATGATCACCTTTGAAGCTGTCAACATAATATTTAGCCGAAAGCCTCTTGAGTATGCTGGGAGTAAAACTTATTGAGCTCATCAGATTGCAGGGATGGATACAAAAACATTTTGTTAAATTACGCCGCATTTCATTTGCCTGGGGGCTTTGCCAAAGCTCATAAAAATTAAAATTAAAATCACGTAAATTTGCCAAAGGCTGGCTTAACTCACAAACCGCAACATCTCCGTTTGCAAAAATCACCCCATCCACACAGCCAGCAAAACAATCAAGCCAGGGTTTCTGGCCTTCCAGTATCTGAGCTTGTTTCCGGAGGATTTCGACCTGTTTACGCGCCAGGAGTGTATTGTTATGTTTAAGTATCTGCTCGCTTAAAAAATCCGTAATGCTTGAAATATTTTCCGGTTTTTTATCCGTGAAAGAAATCAGCCCGCTCTGCCAATTTTCCTTGGCCTGAAAAACATCTGTATTTGCTGCCCGGATAAACTGAAATTTGTGAAAAACTTTAAGCTTTTCTCTTACAAATAAGATAAGTTCTGGCAGATGTTTTTCATTTTTTTGGGAAAGTGTAGTCATGACTGATATATCGTTAAGCTGTTTATTCTGGAGTTTTATTTTTTTTAGCCGTAACACAGTCTCAACAGCGTAATCAAAAATACCTGGCACCCCGCGAACCTTATCATGTAATTCTCTCATTCCATCTAATGAAACCTGGATATTTATCTTAACTTGCATATTTTTAAGAATTTTTTTAATTACTTGTTCGATCGAATCCGGCATGCTTCCGTTAGTAGATAAAGATATTAATTTTGTTCTATTTATTTCCACTAGTGTTTTGCAAAATTCGAAGAGGTCTGGATGAAGAAAGGGTTCTCCTCCAGTAAGTGCGGCCACCTCTAATCTTACTTTTAAACTTTTAACTATTTTTTTAACATCTTCAATAGTAAGATCATCCGTCCGATTAAGATAACGGGTATAAAAACAATGGGAACATCGGGCATTACAACGAGAAGTAATATACCAGATAAGCCTCGGCGGTGTAGGAAACGCTCTAGCCTGAAGTTTATAAATATTCACAATTACATTAATTAAAATATTTTTAATCCCCTCAGGAAGAGAGCAAAATACTTCATAGCACTGTTGCCGAAGTTCCGTATTCATGCCCAACAATTTATGTAACATCTTATAGATAATTCTCCCTGTTAAATCTAGCCTTAAGTGTCTCCGGTAAATACCAAAAATTCCACAAAAACGCCCAAAAAATTGCCAGAATATATTTTGTTCCTAAAATCAAAACCCTTGTGATAAATAATCTATTGCCGGGAACATATTTTAGAACAATAGGATTTTCTTTTTTAAGCTGGCGCAATGTAAATCCTGATATTCTTATGCATAAAGTTGAAAAAGGTAATATTAATATCTGCCAAAGCGGTAAATTTTTTAGCGCAAAGCGAAAAGAGTTCCGGCATTTTAAAAAAATACTCCTTTCCTGAGCAAAAGAAATGTTGTGCAATACTGCTGTGCTGTAATCACACACATTACGATATCCCTGTTTTTTAATCTTAAAACCAAGCTCTCTATCTTCACAAAGGAAAAAATAAACAGGATCAAATCCTCCAATTTTCAGAACAAGTTCCCGCCGGGTAAGACAATTGCATGTAGCAAGAAAATCACAATCAATTAATTTTACTTTTTTAGGTTCCAAAAAATCAGAACCCGGCTCACCGTTCAAAAGAATTTTGTTGCGCTTTAGTACCGTTCCTTCCGCATATCTAATAAGCTCTCCGCCAATACTCCCGATATCTTCATGCGTTTCCATTATTTCCACCATCCTCACCAAACAATCGCAATTATCAATTACTGAATCAGAATCAAGAAACCATACATATTTAGCAGAAATAATTTTCAGAGCCTCGTTTCTTGCTCGAGAAGCGCCAATATTCATTACACTTTTAAGAACATTTACCGCAGGAAATTCTTTGCCAAGCATATCCAATGTTCCATCTTCAGACCCATTATCAAAAACAATGACGTTAAAAGACGGTACGTGTAATCTGCTTTGTTGCTGAGAAAAAACTCCCGTTAAACAATAGCGTAATTCATTACGCCGGTTATAACTGGGGATGATGATACTCACTAAAACTTTATCCTGTAAATTCATAGCTAAATTTTGACTGAATTTTAATTTCCCGCTGTCATTTAAATTCAACCTATCCTGGGAAGAGAAATATTGTAAAGAAAATTGAGAATAATAAAAGAAAATAATAAATCATTACACTGGATTTTACTCCGCTATGCCCCGTAACAGCAGCGAGTTCCGGTGTTACCTTAATACATCTTTTTTATTGATATATCCGTGTAATAAAATTTTAAAATTTCGCTATAGTCAAATCCCTGTTCCGCCATAGTTGCTGCGCCAACCTGACACATCCCTACCCCATGCCCCCAACCGCCGCCATAAAAAAGAAATTCAACTGGTCTCCCCCTTTTATCTAATTGCACATCAATATTAAACATTCCACTCCTGAGATTTCCTAACGCCTGCCGGATATTAAGCTCTTTCTCTATTTCAAATTCACTGTTACTGCCTTTGATTAAAATTCTATGAATGTGTGATGAGGGGTTTCTTTCTAATATATCAATTGAAGTTAACTCACCGATTTGATAATTTTTATTTATAATTACTTCTAACTGTTCTTTTGTGTAAAGCCTCATCCAGCGAAAATTACTGCATCTTGAAAACCTTTCGTTATTACAAAAAACAGGGATCTTCTGATTCCATAACCAATCTTCTAATTCATAAGCAGATAAAGGAAAGTTAAATCCTGTCTGAATAAATGCATCTTCCCGGTCCTGTAAATAAGGGATGCCTTTCCTTGTGCCAAAGATATTGCCTTGAGTATGTCCGCCGCAACTATTACTGTAAACTGCATCAATAGGTTTATTTTCGTAAACAGCAATTTCCCCGCATGTTTGATCTACCGCCTGGATACTAAGGGCAGTTTCCATTTTCGCTCCCCCGTATGCCTGACAATGGACTCCGGCACAAAAATCAAAACCTTGGGCTTTATGCCTGTTCATTTTATAAAAAGCTTCACTGCGTGCCGCAACTGCTTGTGCTTTTAATGCCTCAAGCGGCCAATCACTAGGCATCTCACTCGGAAGCACACCATAAAGATACTCTTCCATATTTATCACATTAACTACAGAAAATAAATTATCATCATCGAGAAGTATCCTTATCTCTCCCCGGTAAATTCGATCTGTCTCGCTCGCCCAATACTCTCCTTTTCCTGCTTCTACATTAAAAATTAGTATTGTTGCATCTTTATCTTCCGGAATAATTGCCAGAGATTCATTAAAATTAAAAATTTCTTGTTCTTGTTTATGAAACCTGCCCCGGCCTTGCTTATAACTTAGAGAAAAAAGCTCATCTTTTTCTCCCTGATAAAGCTCTTTTTTATTTTGTACGCTTTTTATTACAAATTTTGACGCACATTTAAAATGTAATTTATTGCTGCTCATTAAATAAACTTTTACTAAAGGCGCTCCTTCTGCAATTTTAGCCTTTAAAAGCTTTGTCTTTTCTTCTTGAAATCTTTGCTGTTGTTTTTTTGTTTGTGCTTTTTGAAATCCATCGGGAGCTTGGGCATATAGTTGTGTTATTGCCTTTTCGATATTCTGATCATCCGGGTAAATGTTTTTAGCTTTGCGGTAAATTTTCAGCGAATCTTCATATTTTTTCTGTTTTAAATAAATTAACCCCAGCCAAGCATAAATTTCCGTGATGCTTGGTTCAAATTTCTGCACTTTTTCTAATTCTTTTTGTGCCTGTACCCATTGTTCTTTTTCCATATAAATGCGGCCTAAGGCTAAGTGAGCTAGAGCAAAAGTATCATCTTGTAATACTGCCTGTTTAAAGTTAACCATTGCCTCATCTAGAGATTTTTTTTGCTGGTATGCTTTACCCATCCAATAAAAAACCATAGGTTCCTGATGCCCTAATCTCAGTGCTTTCTCAAAACAGGTAATTGCGTCATCAAAACTTGAACTAAGATAATATGCTTGGCCTAAATTTCTGTATATTATTTTGTCCGGATCAATTTTTAACAGTTTTTTGTAGTAAGAAATTGCATTTTTATATTGTCTTATATTTTTATAGATTAAAGCTTTATTTAAAATCGCAATTTTTGATTCCGGATAGATCTTCTCCGCGAGGGTGTATTCGTGTATTGCTTGGTCAAATTTTCCCAAATTAAAACAAGCACTGCCCAAATATAAATGTTCAAAATATTTTTGATTATTGGCAAAAATACTAGAACAATTTATAAAAAAAATAAATAAAAATAAAATTATAACTCTGGCAAAACTTTTTAACTTGCTTTTAGATTTTTTTTCTGGCATCGTCATCCTGAAGGTTTTTCGGAAAAATTTAACACTATGATATTTTTAAGGTTAGAAAAAATTGTTAGGATTTATTAAAAATACATAAAATTGAATTTACCTGTTCATCTTTATCTTTAATCGCAAACATTTTTAAACTAATTGCCGCTTTGGCCCTTAACACCGGTAGAAATAACTCTAAATCTGCGGCGATTGTATTTGCCCTGCGATTTATAATATCCTGGTATAATTTATTGAATTCGCTATTTGCTTCGAGCTTAATCACTGAATCAATGCTTAAATCATCTTGTGAAATATTAAAAATTTCCTGGGCTGCTTTATTTATTTTAATACGCGCAGAAACCATGTCTAAAATCATTACTCCGTCTAAAATATTACGATTTATTGTAGTTATAATGCGGTTTAGAGTATCAATCTTATGTTCACGTAATAGATCAAATTCATTAATCCGGTTAATAACTTTATTGAATTTATCCGCAATAAAAGAAATTTCATCCGATCCGGACATAGAAATTCCTGTACGAAAATTGTTATCTAAAATATGCTGCAGGGATAAACTAATTTTTTTCTTAAAAATCACAAAACGGTTTAGGATGTACAAAGTACTAATTATCCCAATACCACAAATAAGGATAAACCCATCTTTATAAATACCCTTTATATTCTCACTGCCTAAATACCATAAAACTAAAAAACATATGATCAGAATACCAAAGAGTAAATCCATCCTTCTTTTCATAATTTCCCCTTTTTAGTTTTTTTGCTTATTTTTCCTTAATTTATTTATGTTTTGATAAAAGATTAATATTTTCCTGTTTGCCCACAACAATTAAACAATCAGATTCTTCTAAAATATCCTCGGCCTGCGGTAAATCATTGATTTGTTCTCTCAGCATTCTTTGTCCCCGGTCATCAATTTCCGGCATTTGCTTTTTTATCGCCACAACATTAATATCATAACGTTTTCTTAAATTTAATGATTTTAACGTCTTACCGCTAAATTCTTTGGGAATTTTTAGCTCAGCCATTGTGTGTCCACTGGATAATTTCATACAAACTTGTATATTCGGGCTAGTTAAACTTTTGCCTACTGATTCGCCCATTTCTTTTTCTAGATTAAGGATTTTTGTGATTTCCAAAGACTTTAAAATTTCTTCCTGAAGCGGGTTTACAGAACGCCCATATATATTTTTTATCCCCATTTTTTTCAGCAGGGTTGTAGTTAGAAGATTTGCCTCCACATTTTCACCAATGCAAACAATTGCGGCATCAACCTGTTCAATGCCGATTGAACGTAAAGCTTTCTCATCGGTTGAGTCTAAAGCCACGGCGACTGCTACATAGTCTTTAATATCTTCAACTTTGTCCTTATCTGAATCCACAGCTAAAACTTCAACCCCTTGATCAGTTAATGTTTTTGCTACTGTTGAACCAAAACTGCCTAATCCAAAAACCGCAACTTGGCGCATATAATTTCCTCCTTAAATGAGCGCATAACTTAAGTAACAATGTGAGTTAAGTTATCAGCGCGAATTTACCCTGAGAAATCCGTAGGATTTCCAAGACTTTAGTCCCGGGAATTCTTTAAATTCCTCGGGGTCCCGAAGCTTCCCCTGAGAAATGCGTTACATTTCCAGGACTTAGTCCCTGAAATTGTTCTTACAATTTCTAGGGGTGCCAAAAATTTCTAAGAAATTTTCAAATGTTTAAGCAAGGGGAAAATGAACTTCGCAACGTATCTTATTATCTTTATTAATCTATTCTACCGAGTTATTTCCTGTTCAGTCAGATAACAGCCGGGATCTTCCTGCCAATAATCATTATACACTACTTTTGCCCGAAGCCGGCAACCGCCGCAATATGACTTATATTTACACCTTTGGCATTTCCCCTTTAAATACTTTGATTTTACACGAAGTTGACATAATAGTCCATTGTTTTGATTAGTCCATATTTTCTTAAAATCCTGTTTTTTTACATTACCTAAGACATCATCCTGCCAAAACTGACAGGCAAAAATATCTCCTTTAGCGTTAATATCAACTATTTTACTGCCAGCCGAACATCCCCCGTGTAATTTCAGCAAAGCTAAAACATCATCTGCATATTGAGATTTAATTTTTTTTAAGTAATTGTATATATATATTCCATCCGCATGATTATCCACCGTAAGAATTTCTAAATTAACTCCCTTCTTATTATATTCTAATGTACTGGCTAGTAAAAAATTAACAATTTTACGACGCTCTTGATTATTTAAATCATATTCAGTCAATAACTGACCCCGTCCTGTATACACTAAGTGATACATGCAAAAACGAGGAATTTTTTCTTTAACCGCCATAGCCAAAACTTGTGGTAAATCTTTGTAATTATATTTGCTGATTGTAAACCTGATTCCTGTTTTAATCCCCGCATCTTTAGCATTTCTCATGCCTTTTATCGCCCTGGCATAAGCTCCTTTTAAATTTCGGAATTTATCATGGGTCTTGCAGGCGCCATCAATACTTACCCCTACATAATCAATCCCTGTTGATTTAAGTTTTTTAGCTATCTGTTTTGAAATTAAAGTCCCATTAGTTGATAATCCCACACGCAGATGCTTTGATTTTGCATACTTAATTATTGCAAAAATATGCCTATGCATTAAAGGTTCTCCGCCAGAAAGCAACAACACCGGAATATTAAAACAAACCAAAGAATCAATCGTTTTTTTTATTTGAAATAGAGAAAGCTCTCTTTTATAAATAATATTATCCGAGTCTAAATAACAATGTTTACATTTAAGATTACAGCGCTGCGTAATATTAAATACCACAAGCGGACTAAAGAAGCAGCTGCTTTTAGCCGGGGGTTTTTCTCTTTTCTGGGATACAGATTTTAACGCCTCAGAAACTGTCGGTTTACCACCTAAGAGTTTTGTAAAATTAATCATCCTCAATCCTTGATTGAATCCCAAATGTCAAATCTCAAATTACAAATAGTTCAACAAGCTCATTATCCTGAGCAACGTCGGAGGATAAATCCATTTTTTGTCTTATACAGAAAAATTCCCAGCATTTAAATAATATTTATTAAAATGCCTTTTAAAAAACTAACCCCTTTTCTATTTGGATTTTGAATTTTATTTGAGCTTTGGAATTTTTAATTTATCATGATAAGCTAATTTATTACAAATTAGCTTGTAATATTGCTTTGACTAAGCCATCCTCGGTAAATTTTTGAGCTATAATCTTTGCCTTGAATCCGTAATCATTCAGTGTTTGATTTGTTACTGGCCCAATCACAGCAAACTTTTGCTGTTTTAAAAGCTTTATTTCATTTTTTAATAATTTCATAAACTCATGCACACAGCTTGAGCTGGTAAAAGTAATTAATGTCGGCTTCTGTCCGGTAATTACTTTTTTTAATGTTGTTCTCTTGGCATTTTTAGGTTTTTTAACCATGTAAATAAAAACCTCATCAATAATTGCTCCCTGTTTATTCAACTCCACAATTAATAAACTGCGAGCCTGCTTAGAATGAGGAATAAAAATTTGCTTACCCTTTATATTAATTTTTTTAAATTTATCTATTAGTCCCTCCATACAAAATCGTCGGGGGACTAAATCTGCTTTTATTGAATACGCTTGCAGTAACCGTTTTGTCTGGTCTCCGATAACCGCAATTTTACAATTACGAAATATCCGAGAATCTTTACCTTGTGATTTTAGCGCATCAAAACAGATATTTACCGCAGTTTTACTGGTAAAAACAAGCCAATCGCAGTGTTTTATTTTATTAACTATTGTTTTATTGCTTGTATTTTTATTTTTAACCATTTCAATCAAAGGAAAACTGAGTACTTGGGCTCCTTGATTTTGCAATTTTTTAGAAAAATTATCTGCTGAATCACTGGGGTTAGTAATCAATATTTTCTCTTTTAACAGATATGTTCTCTTTATTTTAGCAAGTTTATTGTGTAATCTTACTACTTCTCCAATAATAATAATTGCCGGATGTTGAATTTTTTCTTTTTTTACTTTATTTTCAATATTTCTTAAAGTTCCAGTTACGGATTTTTGTGTCTGAAAAGTTCCCCACTGGATAATTGAAACCGGAGTTTTTTCCCCCTTCCCATTAGTAATTAATTGTCTGATAATTTTAGATAAATTATTCATCCCCATAAAAATTACTAACGTCCCACGAAGTTTGGCTAATTTTACCCAATCCACATCTTTATTCTTTTTCGTCGGATCTTCATGCCCAGTAACAAATGTAACCAAAGATGCTACCCCCCGGTGAGTAAGCGGTATGCCGGATAATTCCGGCACAGCAATGCCTGATGTTATTCCCGGGATAACTTCAAATTCAATCCCCTTGCTTTTTAAAAATAATGCTTCTTCTGCTCCCCGGCCAAATAAAAATGGGTCGCCGCCCTTTAAACGAACAACATTTTTGCTTTTTTTTGCTTGTTCTTCTAATATTCTATTAACCGCTTCTTGTTTAAATGTATGTTTTCCCAGAGTCTTTCCTACATAAATCAATTTCGTTTTTGGCTTTCTAAATCTGAGGATTGCTTCCGAAATCAAATGATCGTAAACAATAACATCTGCTTCTTTTATACAATCAAGCGCCCAAATTGTTAAGAGGCGTTCATCTCCCGGCCCCACTCCTACTAAAAATACTTTTCCCTTTATTTTTTTCATTTTTTTTAGATAACAAATTTTGCTTTATTTGGTTTGCCAGTTTTCTGGCGTTTAATTTAAAATATTTTGGAGCAGATGAAATCTTATCTTTTACAACAATTTTATTCTTATCCGAAGCAGCAATACCGATAATAGTGAACTTCCCGCCTTGAACCTGTGCTAAAGCCGCAAACGGAACCCGGCACCCGCCTCCCATAGTTTTTAAAAATTCTTTTTCGGCGGTGATTTCAATGTTCGATTTTTGGTGATTAATTTTTTTTGCAATTCTCCTCATCTGTATATCTTTTTTCCTGACTTGAATGCCTAAGGATCCTTGCCCGCAAGCCGGCAGCATAACCCTGCACGGAAGATATTCTGTTATTAAATCTTTTAATCCTAAACGCAAAATACCTGCTGCCGCAAGGATAATTGCATCAAAATTCCCCTGTTTTAATTTTTTGATTCTCGTATCTATATTGCCGCGGATATCTTTAATCACAAGATCTGGGCGCAGCAAAAGAATCTGCATCTTTCGCCGCGGGCTGGAAGTACCCACAACTGCTCCTTTTTTTAAATGCGCTAACTTTTTTGCATTTTTGGATATTAATACATCACGATAGTCTATCCTGCGGGTAATTGCGGCAATTTCTAAAACTTCCGGCATTTCAATGGGTAGGTCTTTCATGCTATGCACGGCAATATCAATTTTTTTCTTGATTAATGCTTTTTCAATTTCTTTTACAAATAATCCTTTTGTCAGTTTTTTCGGCATTTTTTTTAAACGATCTCCTTTAGTAACTATGCCTTTTAATGAAAAACTGTATTTCGGAAACATTTTTTTTAATTCCGCCAATACACTTTTTGCCTGAGCCATAGCTAAACAACTCAATCGCGTACCAATAATAATTTTTTTTCTAATCATAATTAGTTATAAATCTATTTTGTAAGTTTTTTAATTGTTCTTCAATTAATTTTTCTATCTTTTTTGCCTCTTTCAATCTTTCTTTTAAATTAGAATCTTTCACCCGTTTTAAGTCATCCAAATTGTAAACATAAATATTGCTTAACGAATTTATCTGCGGATCGATATTACGCGGCACCCCTAAGTCGATAAAAAACAGGGCATTATTACTGCGTTTTTTCTTAACCTGCTGCATCATTTTTTTTGTGACTATAAAATCCGTGGTGTTGATGGAACTAATCACAATATCCACACCACATAGCATTGATAATAACTTATCAAACTTTAGTGCCTGAGCATTAAGTTTCTTAGCTAAATCTTGTGCTTTAGGATAAGTTCTGTTAATTACAAAAATTTCTTTTATCCCTTTGTTTAATAAGTATGTTAATGTTAATTCACTGATTTTACCTGCACCAATAATTAGAATCTTTTTTTCTGATAAGTCCTCAAATATTTTTCGGGTCATTTCTACCGCTGCTGTACTCAGAGAAATCGCCCCATAGCCAATTTGGGTTTGGGTTCGCACTTGTTTGCCAATTTTTATCGCTTCTTCAAAAATAAAAGAAAATTCTTCAGAAACCGTACCAGCCTGTTTAGCTTTTAAGTAAGCATTTTTTATTTGGCCTAATATTTGCGACTCACCCAGGACCTGTGAATCTAAAGAACTGCTTACTTTAAATAAATGCCTAATTGCATTAATGCCAGTAAAATCATATAGATATTTCTCAAATAAATTCCTATCAACTCTATGATAATCACTCAAAAAATCAATTAATTTTTCTTTTAAATTACGCTGATTAACCGCACGCGTATAAATTTCAACACGATTACACGTTGATAAAATAATTGCTTCTGGGATACAAAATTTTTTTTTAAAACACAATAAAGCATCCGGTAAGCTTTGTTCAGAAAAAGCCAGCGTTTCTCTAATCTCGATCGGTGCGCTGCGATGATTTAATCCCACAACTTCAATATTCATAACTTAACCTTTATTAAACCACAAGCTGCAAGTTTCAGTTTTCCAGCAATAAGGCAAAAGCTTAAATAATTTATTTATTTTTTGCTTTTAGTCATTGTAACCTGTCACCTGTCACTTGTAACTTATAAATAAGAATGCAAGCCAGAAAGCAAAAAACTAACCCCAAAATAAGTAAATAAAACACTGATAAAACCAATTATCGACAATATTGCAGTATTCCTGCCATGCCATTTAATTTTTATTCGCACATGTAAATAAGCAGCATAAATTATCCATGTAATTAAAGCCCAGCTTTCCTTGGGATCCCAACTCCACCAACTCCCCCAAGCCTGTTGCGCCCAAATAGAACCGGTAATAATACCGAAACTTAAAAAAATAAAACCTAAGAAAACTAAATTGTAATTTATTCGGTCAATTACATCAAGTGCCGGTAACCTCTGCAAAATATGACCAATTTTCTTTAATTTAACTTGTCGTTCCTGTAAAAGATACATTAATCCTAATCCGCAAGCACAAGCAAAACAAGCATAAGCTAAAAAACAAATAATCACATGGATAAATAACCAATAACTTTGTAATGCCGGTATTAATGGCTTTATTGAACTATCCAACAAAGCTGCCAATACCATCAGTATAATCACAGTTGGCATAATAAAAATTCCGGTTATTTTTATTTGAAAACGGTACTCAATGATTAAAAAAACCAAAACAATTGCCCAGGCAAAAATAAATATTGATTCATAAAGGTTAGACATCGGAGCAAAGCCTGAGATGTATGCTCTCTTTAAAATTGCTCCGCTATGCAGAATAAATCCTAAAATAGCATTACTTAAAGCTAATCGATAAAAAAACCTGTTTGGCCAGATAGAAAAAATCGCAAAAGCAATAAGGCTTAAAAAATAAGCGATTAAAACTGCTGAAAATAAAATTATGTGCATTATTTATTATTTTAATCCTACAATTTAAAAAATATTTAAATACATTTCTAAATCTTTTAAAGATTTGATTTTTTTATCATTGATTGCTGCCAACATTTCAGACGCAGCTAAACCTCTCATAATTTTTTCTCTGGTTTTTTTATCTTGATATTTTTGTTTGATTTGAGATCTTAATTTTACAAGAAATTTAAAATTAGTTGAATATTTTTTTAAAACTCTTTGGCATTCATTCTTAATCAATTTTGTCATACCGGGAAATTTTCCTTGCGTGGATATGCTTAGAAGAAAATTCTTATCTCTAATTATCCCCGGAGAATAAAAATTACAAAGGCGTGGATTATCAACAACATTTACCAGTAAGTTCCGGGCAAACGCATCTTTAGCAATTCGTTCATTAACTTTTATTTCATCTGTTGCTGCAAATACAACTAAACTTGTTTTTAACAAATTTTTGCGATATTTTGTTCTTATATATTTAAACTTGTTCTTCTTTTTTAAACCCTCTAATTTTACACAAAGTTTCGGGCTAATCACTCTAATCCTGGCACAGCATTTAATAAGTTCCTTTACTTTGCGTAATGCAATTTCTCCTCCGCCGATAACAAGACAATTTGCATTTTCTAATTTTAAGTGAATCGGGTGTAATTCCATTTTTTTATTTATTTTTTAAGAATTTTTCAACATTAATCCGCACGCAGTCCGTAACTGCCTTTGAAGATATTGTTGCTCCAGTTACCGCCTGAATATTATCCAGGGTTTTTCTTTTTACTAATAAAACATCTTTCACGTTTTTTTGTTTAAATTGTTTTAAAAATTCAGCTTCTGCTTGTTTGTATTCTGTTTCTCTAATTTTTGAACCAAGCCCCGGAGTTTCTTTGTCATCCAGAACGCGCACCCCGGTAATTTTTTCAGATATATCCACACCGACTAAAATTTGAATCGGCCCCCCGTATCCTTTTGCTTCCAGCGGTAAACACCAGCCTAAAATTTTTCCTTCATTATTAACCGCCTCATAATAAACAATTTCTTTTTCTTGCTTATTATAACTATCCGCCGCCAGTACACTTTGCAAGGATCTCTCTAAAAGCATTTGTTTTTGCTGTTCTATTATCGGTGCTGTTTTTTTATAAATAAGCGCTAAAATTAATGCGCAAACTAGAGCAACTATTAATAATGCCCGGCTTAATTTCCACATGATTATTCTCCTCGCTTAATATCTTTTTAGAATCTAAAGCTTTTTTTAATTAAATAAGTAAGCATCGCGCAAGTTAATACCGCAAAACCAACCATAACATAGACAAACCCCGGGTCCTTAACTATTTCTAAAATAGTACTATAAAAACAACTTATTTTTTTTATTTCAAATTTAAAATCTGTACAGATTTGTTCTGCGATTACTCTCTCACCTGTATCTTTAAAAATCCATTGCTCATTTGTTCCTTGTCCTGTTTGAAAAATTTCAATTAGCAAAGCATAATTTTTAATTTTGTTTGATTTTAAACAAATACTACCCTGCGGGCCGATTTCTGCATCTGGCAAAAAATGCTTTACTTTAAATTGAAAATTATTTTTATTGAAAACAACAAGCGGCTTATTACTGCACCAGGCCCCTTGGTAAATTACTTTATTTTTATGACTAATTATTAATTCTAAATCAGCAACAACATTAAAACTAGACTGATAAATAGTGTATCCTTTAATTTTCAAAGGATGATTCACTCTAATATCCTTTCTAAAGCTTGTTTTATCCGGTTCCAAAACTACAACAGAGCTGATATAATTAGCCGGCACATCAGTTCCGGGATAATATTCAATACGAAAATCATCTAATTTGATTTCAGTATTGGTTTCCCCTAAAAGAAATTTTCCCTGAGGAAAAACTTCTTGAATCAGAGAAACTTTTTGAAATTTAGTTATTAATGAACCAATTAAAATAATCAATAGGCTTGTGTGCATACAAAAAAGTATCCACTTATTTTTTTGCTTTAATAATTGGCCGAAAAAACTGGTGTTCAAGACACAAATCAATAAATTTAAACCCAGTAAAAAAAATAATCCTAAACAAATATAACTATTATAAACATTATCAAATCCGGATCTCAGTATTATTGATCCCCAAAAATTACCATAATATTCTAAATAAAAAATATTGTTTTGGCCAGAAACAACTATTGTCCCTAAAATTAATTCTAGAACTAAAGCAATAAATAAATAAAAAGTTATTTTTAAAGAACCTAAAAAACTTACGATTAATTTCATTATCTAGTCTTTTTTCGTTTGTTTTTTCTTAAGAATTCTCTCGCCCAGATCAACTCTTTCGAATGCCTCTTCGTGAACATCAATCAGGCCTTCTGTTTTTCCCGCAACAATATATCCATAATCAACTAAAGCTTTCTGAAAATTTGCATATACTTTCTTTTGTAATTCTCGGTTAAAATAAATTATTACATTACGGCAAAAAATTAAATCGATCATTGAAAGCGGTTCCTGATTAATCATATCATGGTTACTAAACTTAACTATTGATTTATATGCAGGTTTTATGATATAAGCCCCGTCTAGTTTATCAAAATATTTTTTGATTTGCTGAGGATTTAATTCTCTGAATGCATTATCAGTATAAATTCCTAATTTTGCTTTTTCCAAAGCTTTTCGGTCAATATCTGTAGCAAAAATATCAATTGTAAAATCATCTTTTATAAAATCTAAAATTTCTTTAAAAATAATCGCTAAAGAATACGGCTCTTCTCCCGCTGCACACCCTGCGCTCCATGCTCGGATATTAAATCTTCCAATTTCTTTTTTTCGCAGGATAATGTCCGGGATTACTTTTTTGCGTACATATTCAAAAGTCTCGGGATTTCTAAAAAATTCAGAAACATTGATTGTAATTCTATCTAAAAGATAATCATAAAAATCTGGGTTAGAATTTAAATAGCTTAAAAAATCTACAAAAGAACTGCAATTAGCATCATGCATGCTCACAATAACCCTTCGGCGCAAACATTTCGGGCGATATTGGGTAAAGTCAACTCCCCGGCGACAATACAAATTATATAATATATAATTAAAAGCTTGTAATTCTTCTTTGCTTAAATCTTCAAAACTGATAAAATTATTTAATCCTTTAAACATTTGTTCCGCCAATCTCAAAGTTATGAAAAATAAATTATGGCCGAGGATTATTCCTCACAATTTCTATTGCCCTAACCAGCTCCCGAATAATATCTGCTTGAAACTGTACTTCTGTCTCCGTAATCTTAGTCATAATTCTCCCTTTATCGGTAACAACATATTTTGCCGGTAAACGATTAAGCACTAATGCCATTAGATCAAGTTTGGCTTTGGGATTTTTCGCCCACGCCTCATTGATTTCAGCTAATTCCCGATCCACAGCTTCCTCAACAATAAGCTCCATATAATTTTTAATTTCCATAATCTCCTCCTATCTGCAAATTAATTTACCCTGATAAATCTTTTGCCTTCAACTTCTTTAATCAGACCTTTCAATTGTAAGTTTAACAAGTTTCGATAAATACAAGCAGCGCTAAATTTAGTATTCTTAACAATTGAATCAATATGTAAAGGTTCACTGTTTAAAATAACCAGTAATTGTTTTGCAATTTCATTTTCTGATTGTTGCTGTGAATCAAGCACTGCTAAATCCTCACGGCAACTCTTAATTTCATTAACCTTAGGCAGATTAAGTTCATCAATAATATCCTCTGCTGTTTCTACCAATTTAGCACCTTCTTTTATGAGTTTATTTGTTCCTTGAGCATTAAGAGAATTTGCCGCCCCGGGTACAGCAAAAACCTCCCGGCCTTGAGATAATGCTAAATCCGCCGTAATTAACGACCCGCTTTTTTTTGCTGCCTCAACCACAATGACAGCATAAGACAACCCGCTAATTATTCTGTTCCGCCTCGGAAAATTTCCTTTTAACGGTTCAGTATCTAAAGGAAATTCTGTAACAACCGCACAACTTTCAACAATTTTTTTAAATAATTCTTTATTTTCACGCGGATAAACCCGCTTAAACCCGCTGCCCAAAACAGCAATTGTCCCACCCTGTGCGGATAAAGCCCCTTTATGTGCTGCAGAATCAATGCCTCTAGCTAATCCAGAAACAATGCAAACATTACGCCTTGATAAATCGCGCGCAATCCGTTCGGCCTGTTTTAGGCCATAAAAACTAGCCCTGCGGCAACCCACAACAGCAATTAAATTTTTTTTAAAAATATCTATATCCCCTTTTACATATAAAACAACCGGCGGATCATATATTTCTTTTAAAAAAACTGGGTATTCAGGATCAAATAAAGTAAGAATATTAATCTTTAATTTTTTGATTTCAGATAATTCCTGCTTAAATCTACTCGAACACAAAATTGTTTTTATCCGGGTAAATAAAGTTCTATCATTAATCTGGCTCATATGTAAAAAATCACTTTCTTTTGTTGTAAAAATATTTTCAACAGTTTTAAAAATTTTTAATAATTTTAGAATAGACCGGCTTCCTAAACCAGAAACCATATTTAAAGCGATTAAATATTCTCTTTTTTCCATACCTAATTTTTAGTTTTAGTATTTATTAAATCAATAATTTTATCCACAACCTGGTTAACTGTTAATTCCGATGTATCTATAAAAAAATCAGATTTTTCATAATAAGATTCCCTTTGCGTAAGCAACTGAGCAATTTTTTCTTCCGGATTGGGGACATTAAGCAACGGCCGTTGCGAATATTTTTTTGTTCGACTTAAAATAACATCCGGCCGGGCACGCAGACAAATAATGATTCCGTTTTTTCTCAGATTCGTTATGTTCGCTGCATTAATTACAACGCCGCCGCCGCCAGCAATTACTTGATTTTTCCGGTCACAGATATCCGCAACCATTTTTGACTCTAGCTTTCTGAAATAGTCTTCCCCTTTTTTAGCAAAAATATCCACAATTTTCATCCCTGCCTTATTTTCTATAAGCGCATCTAAATCAACAAGTTCAGCATTCAATCGTTTTGCTAAAATCCGGGCAATTGTTGTCTTTCCTGTACCCATAAACCCGACAATTGCAATATTTTTCACAAAAGAATCTCCTTCTGCATGTAATTTTATATTTTTTTACTTGCCAATACAAAAACGGGAAAAAATTGCATTTAAAATATCTTCCGTGATATTTTCTCCGATTACTTCATTTAATGCAATCAATGCCTGTTTTAATTCAAAAACAACACACTCTTCATATTTATTGCTCTCTAAAATTTTTAGGGCATCAATCAGATATTTATCGGCACGCGCGATTGCTTCTTTTTGACGCACATTACTTATAATCACTTCGTCTTTTTGAAAAATATCACCCTGAAAGAATAATTTTAGAATTTCTTTTTCTAATTTTTCTAATCCTTTTTTCTTGAGAGCGGAGACATAAACAGATGGTGCTTTTGGCAATAATGCTTTAATTTTAGTCAAATCAATTTTATTTTTTAAATCATTTTTATTAACAACAATAATCACTTTTTTATGCTTTAATTTTTTGGCAACTTCCAAATCCTCTTTTTTGGTATAACGCGAAGCATCTAAAACAAAAAGCACTAGGTCTGATTTTTCAAAAAAAAATAAGACTTCGGCTAACGCTTTCTTTTGTGATCACACAGGAACTATTCATGATCCCTGCTGTATCCGCAATTTTTACGGGGACCCCTTTAATATTTATTAGTTCTTCCACAACATCCCGTGTTGTCCCGGAAATGTGCGTAACAATAACTCTTTCGTAATCAACAAATGCATTCATTAAACTAGACTTTCCGACATTAGCTGCCCCGGCTAAAACCATACTAATTCCATTCTGTAGCATAATACCTTTATCCGCATCATTGAGTATTATTTTTATTTGGGATAAAGTTAATTTAAGTTTTTTTGCTAATCTTCTTCTGAAAACACGATCAACTGATTCATCCGGAAAATCAATTTCAGCTTCAAGGGGTGCAATAATTTCGATCAAAGAATTTTTCAATATATTAATTTTAGCTGAAAGCACTCCCTGCAATTGAGCCATCGCCGGCGCTAATGCCGCTTCAGTTTTAGCATTAACTATATTTAACACCGCCTCTGCCTGAATAAGATCAATCCGGCCATTTAAAAAAGCCCGTTGTGTAAACTCCCCCGGATTAGCTAATCGGGCTCCTTGCTTTAAAACAAGATTGAGAATTTTTTTTACCGCAACTATGCCGCCATGAGAATTAATTTCCAAAACATCTTCCCGGGTATATGTATACGGACTCCGCATCAAACTAACAATTACTTCATCGATAATCTCTGTTTTTTTATTATACTTATTTTTCTTAACTGCACTTTTTTGTTTGTCCTGTATAAAACCATAATGCAAAGTAAAGCTGGGAGCAATATTTAGTTTTTTCTTGTTTTTAGCAATAAATATTTTATCAACAATTGATATTGCTTTGGGCCCGCTTAACCGAATAATTCCAATCCCGCCTTCTCCCCAGGCAGTAGCCACAGCCGCAATTGTGTCTTTAGCATATATATGTTCAGCCATTATCTTCATTTATAATCCGGAAATCTAATTGTTTTTAACGCTAAAAACGCTTCTCCCACAACATACAAGCTGCCGGTAACTAAAATAAGATCATCTTTATTTGTAGTTTCTTTAACCGCCAAGAGCAAAGCTTCCTGAACTGTTTTGGTTTTTTTTATAATTCTTTGAAAAAGCGACATTTTTTTTGCCAAAGTATCCACATCCATAGCCCGCGGATGGTTAGCCTGGGTTAGAATTATTGAATTTTGACTACGCGCCAGATAAGGAATCATTCCTTCTACATTTTTATCACGAGAAACCCCAAAAACCAAAATTGATTTTTTGGGAATAAATAACATCCCGATTGCTGAACGCAGAGCATGCGCTGAATCAGGATTTTGCGCCCCGTCTAAAACTAAATAAGGATTTTTGTGAACAACATGCATCCGGCCTGGCCAATGCACTTTTTCACAACCCTTTTTGACCGCTAAAGAAGAAATTACAATATCATGAAATTTTAACATTTGTATCATTGCCAATGCCAAAGCTGCGTTAATCAATTGGAATTGTCCGATTAAATGTGTATGCAAATTTTGATATGTACCAAAAATTCCGCGAAAATCAAAAGTACTGCCATTTAAATTCTGTCCGATAGAATCACAAATAAAATCATGGCCAATTTCATACAGCTTAACATTTTTCTCTTTACAAATTTTCTCCACTTCCCGCCAAACTTGAGGTGCCTGCGGTACACTTACAGCTAAACCATTTTCTTTAATAATGCCAACTTTTTCCCGGCTGATTTTTTCTAAGCTATTTCCTAGTATTTGAGTATGATCCAAACTAATGCTGGATAAACCGGAAACTAACGGACGGACTACATTAGTTGCATCGAGCCGTCCGCCTAAACCTGTTTCTAAAACAACAAAATCTACATTTTGTTGTGAAAAAAATAAAAATGCTATTACTGTATACACTTCAAAAAATGTCAATCCTTTAATTAAATCAGCCTCAGGTTTTAATTCTTCGGTTAATTTAGTTATTTCATTTTGCAGGATAAGTCTTTCTTTTATTTCATTCATTTCATCCCGATAACTAATTCTGATTCTTTCTTTTACATCAATAAGATGCGGAGAAGTATATAGCCCGACTTTATAACCAGCTTCTTTTAAAATTGAAAAGATAAACGCACAGGTTGAGCCTTTACCCTTTGTCCCGGCAATATGCAGACACTTTAATTTTTCGTGGGGATTACCAACTTTTTTGAGTAAACTTTCCACACGTTCAAGTTTTACTTGAGAGTAATCATAATTATTATCCTTTTCATGATCAATAAAGGAATTTAAATATTGTATTGCTTCTTGATAATTCATACTCCTTGGCCTTCTGCTCTTTAATGTTTAAAATGTCTGCATCCAGTCAAAACCATGGCTATGCCTGATTCTTCTGCTGCTGCTATTACCTTTTGATCTTCCTTTGATCCTCCGGGTTGAATTATCGCAGTAACACCTGCTTTTGCTGCCTCAATTATCGCATCTGATTTAGGGAAAAAAGCATCGGAAGCTAAAACAGCGCCCTTTGCTCTTTCTTGGGATTTTCGTATCGCAATAATTACACTATCAACCCGGCTCATTTGTCCGGCCCCAATTCCCACAGTCTTTGTGCCTTGCGCTAAAACAATTGCATTTGATTTAACATTTTTTACAATTTTCCAGGCAAATATGAGAGAATTCATTTCATTCTCCGATGGTTTTTTTGATGTTACAAATTTCAATAAATCGTTATCTAATAACTTAACGTCTTTATCTTGAACCAACAATCCGCCCGTAATTCGTTTAAAATCATAATCTTCAAATTCAAAAAATTTAGATATCTGAGATTTAGTCAAATTATCAATTTCTAAAATACGTAAATTCTTTTTTTGTTTCAGTAAATTTAATGCTGCCTGTGAAAAACCCGGAGCAATTAAACATTCAATAAAATCTGCTTTAATAATTACAGCTGCAGTATCTTGTTCCACTATTCTGTTTGCCCCGACAATACTGCCAAAAGCTGAAAGAGGATCACACTCTAATGCCGCTTGATAAGCTAGGCACAAACTCTTTGCGGTTGCCGCACCACAAGGATTATTATGCTTGATAATACTTACAGCAGGAACATCAAAATTTTTTACGATATTTAAAGCTGCATCTAAATCTAAAATGTTATTGAAAGATAGTTCTTTCCCGTGTAATTGTTTTGCATCCGCTATCCCCAAAACCTGTGAATTATTCTCTTTATAAAAAGCTCCTTTTTGATGGGGATTTTCTCCGTAGCGTAAAGATTGGATTTTTTTTAAATTTAAATTAATAATTTCTGGTAATTCCTGATTTTTTTGAGATAAATCTAATTTTGTTTGTAAATATACGGCAATTGCTTGATCATATTCACTCGTTCTTTTAAATACTTCGCAGGCTAACTTAAAACATGTTCTTTTACTGATTCTTCCTTCATTTACTTTTAATTCATCTATTATCTTTTTGTAATCTTCTGGTTTAATAATTACCGCAACATTTTGGTAGTTTTTCGCTGCTGACCTCAGCATTGCAGGGCCGCCAATATCAATATTTTCTATCGCCTCTTCAATTTTAACTTTATCCTTCAATACCACCTTTTCAAAAGGATAGAGATTAACAACAACCATATCGATCAATTCAATGTTAAATGCTTTTATTTGTTCTTTGTGTTTCTGATTATCCCGAATTGCCAATATTCCTCCGTGTAGTTTCGGATGCAATGTTTTAACCCGGCCATCAAGCATTTCGGAGCAACCGGTAAAATCACTAACCTTTTTCACCGGAATTTTCAAGGCTTGAATAAATTTAGCCGTGCCTCCCGTGGAAACAATTTCCACCCCAAACTTCTGTAATTCTTGCACAAAATCAGCTAAGTTTTTTTTATCCGCAACACTTATTAAAGCTCTTTTAATTTTTATCACAGATTTACTCCTATCGTTATTTTTTTAACTTTGTCAAAAAACCCGCGAACTCTTAAAATTAGGAAAATATATTTTATTGCTCTCTAATTCTTGCATCCAGCATTGGTTAAAACCACAAGCATTTACATACTCAACAATTTCATCATATTCTGATTTATTAAGAGGACGGTTAATCTCTACGAAATTTTTTGTTTTGTAACAAGGTGCATACTGGCTCATAAGGCTTAGCCCAATATTCAAACCTACTGAGTTTTTCAAAAAATCAATTATTTGTTTACTTTCTTCTTTTGCATTCGGTAAACTAAATGCCGTACAAAAAGACCACGCTGGGCACGTCCTTGTTCATCCAGCAATAAATCTCCAACTTGTTGATACATCAATTTAATTGCCTTTTGTGCCCAATACACATAATCTAAAACTTTTGAATATTTTAAAGCTGTCTCTTCATAGTTATATTTCAAATCCGGTAAATAAATATCTATTAATCCCGAAAGAATATCTAAAGTTTGCGGACTTTCATATCCATTAGTATTATACACAATCGGCAAGTTTAATCCTTTTTTACTGGCAAAATAAAGTGCTTCGATGATTAACGGAACATAATGCCCCGGGCTAACCAGATCAATATTTTGAGCTTTATGGTCTTGCAAATCCAGCATGATTTGGCTTAATTCCTCACTTGTTAAGGGTGATTTAATCCCTTTTTGCTGAGAAATTTGGTAATTCTGGCAAAAAACACACTGTAAATTGCAATGGCTAAAAAATATTGCTCCTGCTCCGCCTTGATCAGCTAAAGGAGTCTCCTCTCCCTTATGAACCTGCCAATGTGCTACTTCGATTGCCGGTCCTGCCTGACAAATCCCCACATCCGTATTATACCGATTAACCCCGCAATTATGCGGACAAAGGGAACACTTCGTCAATATACTTTTAGCTTTAATAATTTTTTCTAAGAAATCCCGATCCGGGACATCCAGATAACACGCTTTTATCTGCATTCTGTCAAATTTTCCTTTATCTTTTTTGCCATTTGTTTTGCTTGAATTCTTGTGTTAATCTGTTTAAGTGCCTGCGCCTCTTCTAATGCGCTCAGAATCTTACCGATTATCGGTCCGGGAGTTAATTTTAAAAGACTCATCAGCTCTTTACCATTAAGCAACTTTTTTTTCTTTATATTTTCTTTTTTTTCTAGTCCTTTAAAATAACTTTTGATCATCTTGAATATTTCATTCTCTTTAAAAACAAAACTTTTTTTCCTGCTTAATATCCCCTGCATTGCAAAGCGGTCCGCAAGCGTTAACAGTAAAATTAAAACTGCATCTTTACCAGTATCCCTAAAAAATCTAAACTTTGCCCGAGAGCTAGGGTATTGATTAACCAGCTGCCCGGCTCGTAAATGATATAAAACAGCTGATTCTAGAATTTTTGTTTCTTTTTGCGAAAGCTTCAATCTTTTCGCAATTGGCACAATTATCTGTGCTCCCTTCTGCTCATGGCTATAAAAATGAATCCTACCATCAATACCTTTAAACTTTGTTTGAGGCTTGCCTAAATCGTGTAAAATACAAGCTAACTTTAGTAACCAAAGACGCGATCTCCCGCAAGCAATTTCCTCGTTTAAATAGTCGTGTATATATTTAACAACTTTTAAAGGAATTTTTTTATCTAAGCTACTTAATAATCTTTCCAGCTGTTTTAGTGATTCTAAAGAATGCTGCCAAACATCTAAGTGATGGAAAAGACCTTGATCTAGCCTTTTTAATATTTTAGTTTCCGGGAAAATAACAGCTAAAATTCCCATTTCATCCATTTTTAAAAATTGTTTATAGCTGAAGTTATCAGTTGATATTTTAGCTAATTCTTCTGAAATTCTTTCCCCGGAAACATTTTTTAAAAAAATTACGCTTTTTTTCGCTAATAATAAAGTTTTTTCATCAAAATGTAAACCTAATTTAGCACAGAAAGCAAACCCTCTTAAAATACGCAGCGGATCATCTTTAAAACTATTTTGGTGTGGTATCCGCACTACTTTATTTTTTATATCCTCAATTGCACCTAAGTGATCAATAATAACATTCTTTATATTGCTTTCATTTTTTTTCTGAACAATACTAGCGACATCAATGCAAAGGGTGTTAATGATAAAGTCTCTTTTTTGTAAATCTGCTTTTAATGTTTTGGCTCTGAATTGCGCAAAATCCAGCCTGTGTATTTGTCCATTATTTTGCCAAAGAATTCTGGCGATTTTATGTTTACTATCTAAAATAATATGATTAGCATTTAATCTCGCCGCCAGCCTTTTACTTAAGGCTACTGCTTTTAAACTAACTGTAAAATCCCAATCAACCGCTACCGGGGTTTTCTTTTTTAACAATAAATCACGGACTGCACCTCCCACAAGATAAACTTTAATATTAAATTCACGAGAGAGTTCTTTTATTATTTTTAATATCTTATTAATTATAAACTCCTCTAATCTCTGGATATTTTTCTGATTAACCATTTAAAAACTGAAGTTTTTCAAAAACTGTTTCCTCGATAAAAATTGGTGCATTTACTTTTAAAGCCAAGGCAATGCAATCGCTGGGCCGGGCATCAATATCAAAAGATTCAACTTGGTTTTTACTTAAAATCAACCGTGCGTAAAATGTATTGCCTTCGAGTTTATTTATAATAATTTTTTCGATTTTTATATTTAGCACATTTAAAATATTATTTATTAAATCGTGGGTCAGCGGTCGGGGCGATTTTATATTACTAACTTTCATTTTTATTACCGCTGCCTCCGCAATACCAATGACGATAGGAATTTGCCTTTGGCCTTTTTTCTCTTTTAAAATTATTATTTGATCATGCTTATTTTCATGCATGATAATTTTACTAAGTTCAACTCTCACCATTTTGGTTCTTCTCCCTTTTTAAAACAAAAATAATCCTGTAAAATTTTACGATGATCAAAAACTATTCCCTCAGGTATTGTGTTCTCTTTAAAAACTTCGGCCTTTTGTGCATCAGAACCGCAAGCAATTTCCCCTTGACCTTGAGCGATAAAAACAAGCGAAATAGTGTGTTGTCGGGGATCACGCCCGGGATCTGAATAAGCATGAAATTGCGTTAACCCTTTTAAATCTAAATTTGTTTCTTCTTTTGCTTCTCGTATTGTCGCCGCTTCCAGGGTTTCATTATATTCTACAAACCCTCCCGGGATAGCCCATCCTCGCGGAGTAAATTTACGCTGAATCAGCACAATCCCTCCCTGATATTCAATTATGACATCTATAGTTGGTACCGGGTTTATTTTTTTTTGCATATTTTTTATTTTTAAAAATCTAAGCAATAATCCCGATTTTTTCAAAAAAAATATTGATAGTTTTTAAATCAGGAATTAATAAAAATTTACCTTCTAAATTTGAACCTTTTATTGAAAACGAAACCTGGATTAACATTCCCTCTTCTTGCTGTAGCATCTGCTGAATAAAATCTTTTGTTTTGTTATGATTGAAACTAACTTCAGGAACTCCATGATGTGTTTTTATATTGAAAGTGGTTTCAACCGCAGAAAAATAGGTTGCTGTAATAATTCCGCTAATTTCAGAGAAAATACTTTTCTGCTCATCTTTTGACAATTTTTTCGTATTAACTTGGCTACAGCCTTCAACATTGACAAATTTTTCCATTAATTCAAAAGCCTGTTTTTCTGTGAGAACTATTAATGTTTCCGTGAGGGCAGAAATCCCCTCCACCCTTAAATAAGCATAAACTATCCCTGTGTTATTTTCCCCGAGAGAAAGCAGCTCGTTTTTAGAAAAATTCTTTAGTTCTGGCAGTGAAATATCAACTTTTTCCCGAGAAATTTCTCCGATTGCTGTAGCGACATGACTAATCCCAATATTAACCAGTTCTTTTAATGCGGAAATTTCTAACTCATTAAATTGATCCATCCGCTCCATATCAACGCCATTTTCTCTTAACAAAATCCGAAATCATTTTGGAATATCTTTCATCATTTCTTAAATTTATAAGATCAGGGTCTTGATCCATATATTTAAAATCATCATAACCTAAATTAATAGCTTTCTTCAAAACAGAAAAAGCCTCCTCCAATCTTCCCAATAAAGAATAACTGCAAGCTAAATTATAATGGACAATAGCATCTTCCGGTTTTAAACAAGCTAGATGTTCATCTAACTTTACCCCTTTTTTATAATTTCCTGCTTTTGTGTAGGCTTCTGCTAAAGGAACCAGTACATCCAAAAAATCTGGATTATTGTGAAGAAGTTTTTCATAAAACTCGATTTCAAAACGAATTTTTGAATTTTTCGAATTAATTATATCTTTTTTATTTTTCATAAAACTCTCCGATTAATTAGTATTTGCCTCATTTAATTTTTTTAGCATTTTTTGTTTAAGTAAATTAAGTTGATTACTTTCTTTCACTGGATACTTAACTTTTTTTGTTAAACTTTTATAGCAATCCGGCAATTCTTTCAGTTGCTGTCTTACAAAAATTCTAACTCTTTCTATATTTTCCGTTATGCGCAAAAATTTTCCTTTTTGCATTGCTTTAAATAATATCGGAGCAGCTTTTATCTTTTCCCCCTCTAAAGCCAGGAGATCTTGTACAAACTGACCCTTTTTGTTTTTTATCCGGAAAACTTGTTTTCTCCCCGGACAGGTAATTTTATTTTGACTTAACTTCATCGTTGGAGAAAAATCGCTGCCCTGGCCGGCAACTTCACAAATTTTATAAATCACTTCCGAATAAGGAGCATCCGCGGAAACTCCCATGTTTGTTCCTACCCCAAAAAAATCCACAGGAGCTTGCGCTTTTACAATTTTATCAATTTTATATTCGTCAAGATTACCGCTGGCAAAAATTTTCACAAAAGATAATCCGCTTTTATCAAAAATCCTCCTGATTTTTTTACTTTCTTTGATTAAGTTTCCGCTATCTAAACGAACTCCGACTAATTTAACCCCATTTTTTTTTAGCTGTTTAGCCACACTGATTGCATTTTTTACTCCTTGTTTGTAATTGTAAGTATCGATTAATAAAATTGACTGATGGGGAAAAGTATCCGTATAAGCCCGGAAACTTTCTAGCTCATTATCAAAGGCCATTACATAAGAATGTGCCATTGTCCCGGCAACTTTTATCCCGTACAACTTTCCCGCTAAAGCATTTGAAGTCCCATAAGCTCCCGCAATATAACTAGCCCGAGCGCTTTTTAGTCCGGCATCAACTCCTTGTGTTCTTCTTAAGGAAAAATCGAAAACCGGTTTTTTGCAAGCAGCCATAATAATTCGAATCGCTTTAGAAGCAATCACACTTTGTACATTTATTGCGTTTAGCAAATATGCTTCAACTAATTGTGCTTCGATTAATGATGCGGTTATCCGCAAAATCGGCTCTTGCGGAAAAATAAAAGTACCTTCTTTTACCGCCCAGATATCACCGGAAAATTTAAATTTTTTTAAATAATTTAAAAATTTATTATTAAAATTGAATTTTTTTAAATAAGTTATATCATCTTTTGAAAATGAAAAATTTTTTAAAGATGATATTGCTTCATCCACTCCGCAAGCAATAAAAAAAGATCTATTCTGGGGCAGCTCACGAATTACTAAATCAAAAGTAGCTTTTGCCTCAGGTTTAAAGTTAAAATATGCATTACTCATTGTTAATGCATAAAAATCAAGCAAAAGCGCTGATTGCCCCATAATAACTTTAATTTTCCTAATTCTTTTAAACGCCGAAAGTTACTTTAAATTTAACAAAAAATATTCACCGCAAGCAATTAAGATAATCCCAAAAATCTTTTTAATCCGTAACATCCAATATCCTGATTTAGGTATTTTTTTTAATAAGCTGACAAAAGTTCCTAGAATTACCAGGGGAAACCCTAATCCTAAAGCGTAAGTAAATAAAAGAGTTACCCCATAAAATAAATTCTGCTTTGTTGCCACAAATGCCAGTAAACTGCCTAAAACTGGAGTTGTGCATGGCCCCACAACTAATCCGGAAATAGCACCGGTAAAAAAAGCTCCGATTATGCTATTTTTTTTTGCTGATTTTTTTTGCTGTAGAAATCCGATTTGGGGCATAGTAAATACTTCCAGCATAAATAATCCCATAATAATAAATATATTCGCCACAAAAAGTCCTACCCAAAAATTAGTTTGGAATCTGCCAAATATGCCTCCGGTTAAAGCGGCAATTGCTCCCAATCCAGAATATACTGTAGCCATTCCCAGAACATAACTTATTGATTTTAAAAATCCTTGTCTTTTAGTTTTTGTTTCTGTAGCACCAAGATACCCGATAATTACAGGAATAACCGGATACACACAAGGCGTAAAACAAATAATAATTCCGAAGAAAAAAACACTAAAATACGTCCATAAGGTTATTGTTTCTAAAGAAAAAAACAACATGAAATTTTACAATCACTCCTTTTCTAACTACTTTTACATTCATTAGCTTAGGACTAATATTTTATCAAATAGGATAATTTTCTGCAACATAATTCCCTAAATTTATATGGCTATATTAACTAAATTTTTAATAATGGACTTTTTAAATGCTATTAATATTTAATTAATTATATAACTTATTACTTATTGACACGTTATGAAATATGCTTAAAATTTGCCAAAAATTTAAATTACTGATATAATCATCCTTTAAATTATAAAAAAGGAAAGTTTATGAAAGCGAGAAAAGATTGTTTAAAATGCTTAAGAAACCTAACATTACAGACAATTGACAACTCGATCTCAGAAAAACCCAGTCTTAAACTGCAGGAAGCAGTTCTAAAAAAATTATTAATAACCTTCTTGGATCAGGAATTCAATACGCATAAGGTTCCAGCAGCGATTTTTACCAAAATTAACCGCCGGATTAAAAAGATAACTCTGGTAAATAACCCTTTTAAAAAAAGAAAGGCTCAAGAAATAGAAAATTGCCGGAATATCATAAAAAATATTAAAAAAAATTATTTGAACACGCTAGAAGAACTGCTTTTACTTTCAGTTTTGGGTAATGCTTTAGACTTTTTTAAAACAATAGTTAATTCTAATAAAGAAATGAGTAAAAAAATTAAATTTACTAAAGCTGATTTTAAAAAATTTAAATATGCGTTAAAAAAAGCAAAAAAAATAATTTTTTTTGCGGATAATGCCGGTGAGGTATTTTTTGATGTGCCTTTAGTCAAATTACTCTCAAAAAAAGCCAGAACTATTTATGTTGTAAAAGCAAAACCTGTGCAAAATGATTTAACTTTAGCTGACTTAAAAAAAACATTATTAATTAATATAATTCCGGAAGTAATTACCTCCGGAAATGATGCCGTAGGTATAGAAATGTCAACAAGCTCCAAAAAGCTAAAGCAGGAAATGAAGAATTGTGATATAATCATTGCCAAAGGGATGGGATATTACGAAACTTTTAGCGGGCTGTCTAATTTAGCTGAATTTTCCGGTAAAATTTACTATCTCCTGATGGCTAAGTGTCCTCCGGTAGCACAAAGCCTGGGAGTTAAACTTAACAGTTATTTATTTTTAAAAGGCTAATCATTCGCGTTGTCTTTTTTCATAATATCAATAATTTTTTCTCCCAGGATCTGCGCAACTAAGCGGCTTCCATTTTCTGCACAATGCTGTGCATCTTCTAAAAAATATTTGCTTATTGGTTCAGTCTTTAATTTCTCTTCAAAATTAGGGCGCAGATTTATTAACTCAACTTCATGCTGGCTTGCAAATTCACTGATTACCATCGGCATTTTTCGCGGATAACTGCAGACAATAAATGATGCTTTTATTTTTTTGCAAATTTTTAATATTTCCTCCAGATCATTTATTTTTTTTCGCTTATTATTTTTACAATTTATTTTATTAAATAATTTTTTAGTAAATTTATATAAAGCATTAGATTCTTTTAATTGTGCTGAATCTTTTTTTGCCAGACGGTACTTTAAAGAAAAAAAATCTCTTTTTTCTTTATTCTCTAAATTTGAAAGTTTTATGTAATAATGAAAAGATTTTTTAAATTCTTCTTTTAGATAAAACTCATCTGCCAAAACTTTAACTGCTCTCACTAATCTTTCATATATTTTTTTATTCAAAGGATATGTCTGATTTAGCTGTTCAAAAAAAACTATTCTTTCCTCCGGAGATTTTTTTCGGATAAACAAATCATCCAGTTCAATAAAAATATCTTCATTGTTAGAATCAATCTCTAGCGCTTTCTTAAGCATATTTAATGCTGGTTCATAATTTGCATTGCATTTATAACAACGGCTAAATTCTAAAATAGCACAAATATTAAACGGATCAATTTTCAAGGCTTGACTGTAATAATTTTCTGCTTTTTTAAATTCTCCCTCATCGCGGCATTGGTTACCCTTTTTTATAAATTCATAAATTTTTTTCTTGGCATCAATATTATTTACTGCTTTATTTTCTTTTTTTGCTTCTGACTCAGCATTATTTATTTTTAAAACAAAAATTATTTCGTAAATTCTTTTATTTATATTTAAAGCAATTTTCTTTAATGCTTCTTCGATGATTATCTTTCTCGCTATATTATTCGCTTTTATTTCATTTGATAAAAAATAGGGGCAAACTCCAGAAAAATCCTGGCCCATTAAAATTACTATGTCCGGCTTAATCCAGGAATATTCTTTTTTTAGTCTATACAACATTATATCAATGCCAATTCCATTATAGGCTAAATTATAAATCTTAAACTTTTTAGTCTTACTTTTTTCATTTAAAAATTCTTCTAAAAAACCTGGCCATGATTTAGTTTCTACTCCCGGATGTTCATAAGTAAATGAATCACCCAAACAAATGATACGAAATTTTTCTTTATTTTCTTCTTCTAAAATTGACTGGGAATTAAATGGCATGCCTAATTCTGTAATAATAACCAGTAGAATGCATAGTAGAAAACCTCTGGGAATTTTTTCTAGCACTTTTTTTTTCATTTTAAAATATAAAATAGATGAACTCTTTTTTTTCAAAAACTCCGTATAAAAGCATTAAATAAAAACACAAATAATAAAATATTCCTTTAAAAATAAAGTTTTGCTTATATATTATCATTATTTGATTTGTTCGGATCTGCATTATTTGCACAAGAAATAAAATCCAGGTAAAAAAGATAATATTCAATCCCAAACCAAGCAAGTTAATATCAGAAAATAAATTAACATTAAAGATAATACTGCAAAACATATTCCAAAATTGTTCTATTGATTGCGCTCTAAAAATAAGCCACCCCAAAGCGATTAAATGAAAAAAGAAAATAATTTTCAAAATATGCCATAAGTTGGCAATCTGCTTTTTTTTAATCCCCTTGAATTTAACCAGCAGAGGTTTAATCATCCGGTAAATTATAAGCAATACTCCGTGATAAACACCCCACAAGACAAAAGTCCAGGAAGCTCCATGCCATAACCCTCCCAATAGCATAGTGATAAACAAATTTCTGTAGGTTATTAATTTTCCTTTTCTATTTCCGCCTAAAGAGATATAGCAGTAATCTTTCAGCCAGGAAGATAAACTAATATGCCATCTTCGCCAAAATTCCTGAGGATTAGTAGAAAAATAAGGTGTATTAAAATTTATCATTATATCAAAGCCGAGCATTTTTGCTAAGCCCCGCGCAATGTTAGAGTAACCGGCAAAATCACAAAATATCTGAAAAGCAAAAGCATAAACACCTAAAATAACCAATCCCCCTTGATAAGGGCCATGCGAATTAAAAATTGGATCAACAATTTCTGCTAAATTATCCGCAATAAAAACTTTTTGGAAAAGCCCCCAAAAAATTAAATAACTCCCTTGATAAAAATCTTGTAAATTAATTTTTCGCGGGTTGCTAATTTGTGGCAATAAATGCTTGGCTCTTTCGATCGGGCCCGCGACAAGTTGGGGAAAAAAAGCTACAAAAAGAGCAAAATCAACAAAATTTTTTGTCGGCAGCATTTTTCTTCGGTAAATATCAATTGTATAACTCATTGTTTGAAAAGTATAAAAAGATATACCTACCGGAAGAATAATTTTTAAAAAATTAGGAGTTATCCGGATATTGAACAATTGCAGTAAATTTTGTAAATTTTCTGTAAAAAAATTAAAATATTTGAAAAATCCTAAAATTAAAAGATTCCCGAACACACTTAAAAATAAAAATAATTTTCTCTTTTTTTCTGAATCTAATGATTGAATTTTAATCCCACAAAAATAGTCAATTAAAGTAGAAAATAGTAACAGCGAAAGAAAGCGCCAATCCCAGCCAGCGTAAAAAACATAGCTGGCAATAAGCAATAATTTGTTTTGCCGGGGATGATTTAATCCTAGGTATGCGATATAAACAATAATGAAAAAAATAGTAAATTCCCAGGAATTAAATAACATTATAATCGCCTTTTTAGACTAATACCTATACATCCAATTCTAATACTACATTAAATGCATTAAAAGTTTATCTTTTTCAATAATTCTAAATATTTCCCCAGCAATAACCTCGTGCCCTTTAGCGCTCAAATGAATTACATCATTCGGATAATTAAATAAGCTCGTATTATCTACTTGTTCAGTGAATGCTTGAACAACATCAACCAAACTAACATTATGTTGCAATGCTAGCTTTTCCAAAATATTATGATACTTTGCAGCATCATTTAGACAATCAAAAACTTGATAATCAAGTGCTTTTTTATATAATAATAATGCCTTATCCAACCTTTGTTGATTTTCATTTTGGACAGCTAAATGAAAACAATATTTACTAAGATTTTTTCCGGATTTAATTATTTTCCTTTCCCTTGCAGTTAATACGGGCGTATCTAAATTCACCGGCATTTTAACTAACAAAACTTTAATCTCTTTTTCTTTGGCTAAAAAAATCAACTGCTCTAAATTATTTTGATATTCATCTGGAGATACTCTTATTTTAGATAAGTAAAAACGCTTTTTATATAAAGCAGTTATAGCTTTTTTATTTTTTTGCAATACTTTAGATATTAACCTCTTTAAAATAAAGCATGATCGGCTACGGTAAAACATATTTTTTATAATAATAAATTTGCTTGGGGCAAGCTCTAGTTCAGAGTCAGATAATCCTTCATTTCTAAAAAAACGATATCGATCAACATCATTTAAAATATATGCAATTGTAATAAGATCGGGTTTATATTTAAATAATTCTTTTTTGAACATTTCTTTGCCTTGAAAAGTTGTATAACCAATAACTCCCGCATTAATCACTTCTGCATTTATTCCTTTAGCGTTTAGCAGCTCCTCTAGCTTTTTCGAATACATACTTTCTTGGCCTACTCCCCAGCCAAAAGTAGAAGAAGCCCCGAGACAAATTATCCTTAATGTTTCTTGAGGTTTTGGGTCTATTATCTCTGCGTTTCTTAGCCCCAAGGAATTAGTTTTAAGCTTTTTCCCTTGAAAAATAGTATTTAAATTTTTTCTTTGTTTCCAAAATAAAACCTGATCTTCGTAACAAATCGTCTGAATTGCCTCAAGCAAATTAAACTTAGCAACAGGTAATATAATGTACGAAGTCCACTCAAGCATCAAAAAGATAAAAATTACCCAGATAATTATAAATATTATTTTTAATTGAAATCTCATTATTTTAAGCTTTTTTCAAAAATAGCTACCTATTAAAAAATATTATCTAATAAATTTTTCAAAAAAATAATTGCATTAACAATTATTTTTCGCTATAATACCTCTTATTAAATAAGGAGGTCTTTTATGAAAGCGATGATTGATAAAGAAGCTTGTGTAGGATGCGGATTGTGTGCAAATATGTGCGCCGAAGTTTATCAGATGGAAGATGATAAAGCAATTCTTATTGTTGACGAAATTCCTGATAGTATCGCTGAGTCTGCAAAAGAAGCCGCTTCTAGCTGTCCAGTCGAAGCAATAAAAATTGAGGGTTAAACTACCCTCAATTTTTATTTTTAATTAACTAGCCGCATTTCCCCTCTCTTTATTTAATTATATTTTTTATTTATCAAATACGCTAAGTCATCCCACGGCTTACGACTCCCTAAAATTGCGATGATCAATTTTTTTTTACCTTGGGAAAACACGCCCAAAAAACAATGTTTAGCTTTATTTGTATATCCGGTTTTTCCAATTAAATCATTTGATTTCTTCCATAAAAATTTATTATGATTCCGTATTTCTATAATTTTTGCATCTGAGCCAATAATTGATGCTTGTTTTGTTTCCATAATCTGGATTAACTCGGGATACTCCAAAAACTTATGCATAAATATGGATAAATCGTAAACAGTTGAGTACTGTCTTTTTTTATGCTCCGGTAATCCCGTGGCATTAAGGAAAAAACTGTTTTTTGCACCCCAGGTTTGTGCTTTTTTATTCATTAAAAGAGAAAAATCAAACTCTGTCGGAGCAATCGCTTCCGCTAAAGCAACCCCCGCATCATTAGCAGAACTCATTAAAAAACATTTTAGCAAATCTTTCACTTTATACACCACCCCATAAGCTAAATAAGCCTTACTCGGAGCAATTCCAGAAGCTCTTTTTGTTATAGGAATTTTCTTTTCTAATTCTAATTTTTCCCGGATAATAACAGCGGTTAAAACCTTAACTGTACTCGCAACAGGCAAACGTTTTTCTATATTTTTCCGGTAATATATTTTTTGATTATCCGCGCCAATAATAATCGCTGATTCTGCTGTTAATTGACCTGCGCCTTGAGCTAAACATACTAAAAAAACTAAACTCACAAGTACAAAAAATCCCAAGCAATTATAAAAAAACTGTTTTTTAGTGAACATCAATTTCATTTAATGTAATTACCTTGTTTAATTTATTGACCAATAAAAGTCAGAACTATTTCTCTTTTCCTTGAGCGTGTATCAAATTCTGCTAAAACAACTTGCTGCCATGTTCCTAGTAATAACCTGGCTTTCTCAAAAGGAATAACTGTAGAAGATCCTTGAATTGCCGCCCGCACATGGCTAAAACCATTCGCGTCATTCCATGTTTCGTCATGTGAATAATGTTTTGAGGCTGCGGCAATTCTTTCGTAAACATCCTGCATATCTGAAATCATGCCTGGCTCATATTCAAAACAAGTAATCGCTACCGTTGACCCGATAACAAAAATATTAACCAAGCCTTGCTGAATATCTAGTTGACCTAAAATATTTTGTACCTGATCTGTAATATTAATCAGGTCATTTGATCCTTTTGTTGTAATATTTAATTTTTTTGTAAAAATCTGCATGAATAAATAAATTTTTTAGGTTAAATTTAAACTAATTATTTTAATTATAATAACATATCCGATAAATAAATTAAACTATAATATCTAATTTTTTAATATTGACGAATAGACTCGCACAAGCTATAATTACTGCATATTGAAATCGAGGAAACATATGGGAAAAGAATTAATTAAGATACAAAAAAAACAGTTACTTTCAATACTTAAAAAACTTTCTTTTAAAAGAAAACATGTTATTTTATCTAGCGGAAAAATAAGCAACTATTATTTTGACGGAAGAATTACAAGTTTAAATCACCAAGGAGCTTATCGTATTGCGTCAATAATATTAAATATGATTAAATATGATAAGATTACTGCAATCGGCGGATTAACTCTCGGTGCTGATCCTATAATTGGTGCTGTCGTTGCATTAAGCGCGAAGACCAAGATTCCGCTCAATGGTTTTATTGTCAGAAAACAAGAAAAAAAACACGGGATGAAAAATCTCATTGAAGGATTTGCCTTAAAAAAGTCTAGCCGTGTTTTAATTGTTGATGATGTTGTAACTACCGGATCATCAACAATTCAGGCCATAAAAGCTGTTAAAAAAATTGGTTGTAAAATTGTGCGGGTTATCGCAATTGTTGACCGGCTCGAAGGGGCAGCGAAAAATATTGCAAAACATAGATGCAGATTAGAATCAATTTTTACGATTAAAGATTTTAATTTATAAACCTTATACTTTAAGTAAAATCATAAGAAAACTTTTTTAATTGAGAGGTTATTATGGATGTTATCGGAGTTATTCCTGCACGTTACGGATCCACTCGATTAGCAGCTAAAGCGTTAGCGGATATTTTAGGTAAACCAATGATACAACATATTTATGAAAGAGCAAAAGAAGCATCTGTTTTAGATGAAATAATTATTGCTACTGATGACGAGCGTATTAAAAATGCAGTTGATGAATTTGGCGGCAAAGCTGTTCTTACTTCCCGAGAACACATATCCGGCACAGAACGATTAACAGAAGTTGTTTTTGATTTGGATGTAAAAGTGGTTGTCAATATTCAGGGAGATGAGCCCCTGATAAATCCGGCAATGATTAATGATGTTGCTTATTCATTATTAGAAAATCCAAAATTAGTAATGTCTACGCTAAAACATAGAATTACTAATCCGGACGACCTTAATAATCCCAATGTTGTAAAAGTAGTTACTGATAAAAATAATTTTGCTTTATATTTTTCTCGCTCATGTATTCCTAATACCTTACGAAAAAAAGAAGGTATTCAATTTACGCATTATAAACACTTGGGTATTTATGCTTATACTAAGGATTTTTTGCTGACCTTTAAAGGGCTAAAAACATCCCGCCTAGAAGAAGTAGAATCTTTAGAACAATTAAGAGCTTTAGAACACGGTTATGCAATAAAAGTAATTGAAACAAAATATGACACAATTAGTGTCGATACAGAAGAAGATTTAAATAAAGTTATTACAGCATTAAAAAAAGCAGAATGATTTTATATAGCTTTTTGTATCCAATCCTTATGCAGCTGCGCTAAAATGACCTGTGCCTGATCATTTTGATCAGCGGGAACAAATAAATAATACCCTGAACCAACCGTATTTATCGGCAAACCCCAGTAAAAATGTGATTTTTTGATTTCCGCGATAATTTGACAATTATTCAGTGTGGCTTTTTTAATCTCTGCTTCTGTTTCACTAATCATCCGGCTCAGAAGAACCCATTTTTTAACTGGAAAGCTCTTGATTTTCCTAAAAAATCTTATTTGTTCTTCTATATCATATTGGACCCCAATCAGAATAATAATACCAAAAGCACTAAAAATCCCTGCACTGATAAAAGAAACTTTTAATTTTAGCGGTAATAATATAGGAAGAAAGTACATTGCTATAAACAAAAAAATACTCAAGAAAGCAGTAATTAACACAGCATTATTTAATGCATCTTCTATAGTGTTAAACCCCCTACTTTTGAGTTTACATTTATAGGCTAAAATTAGTTCATAAAATCTACGCGGATCATAAATAATTTTAAGATAAAGAAAATTAAAACATATAATTGTTAAACAAATTATAAAAAAAGAATTCCAATTTAAAACCAGGCCAAAAAAAGAAAGCACTACCTCCGCCATGATTAAAGGCCATACTCCCACCCAAAAAGGCCGGATTGCAATAGAAAAATTTTCCTCGCGATAGGATAAGAACTTAATTTTTCGTTTAAATCTCATAACCCCATGTGCTAAAATTACAAAAGCGCAAAATACTATAAAAAATAATACTAACTGTCTAATGTCAATTAAACGCCGGTCATAGAAAAGAAGTGATTGATCAATTGCAAAAAACATCCTGATTATTATCTCCGAAGCAAAAATAATCCCAACCCCATTGCCAATACCATTGCGGTTTATTAATTCCGCTAATAAAATTAAAACAATAACTGCACAAATTATTGAACTGCAAACCGCAACCTTAAGCGTTACTCCTTTTACATTCAAAATATTAAATTCCGGAAATTTATCTAGAAATTCAACCTCTCTAATCACGGAAAAAGAATGGAATAAACTTAAAACCAGCATCACCAATATTGTCAAGAAAAAAATTCTTTTTAGTCCTATTTTTTGATTCAAAAATGATCTATTAACCCCCGGGATTAAAAACCCGATGATCTGGATAATAATGCAGGCATTCATAAAAGGCATGATCCCCAAAGACATTACCGAAATACTTCTTAATTTACCCACATGTAAAAGCGCCATAAAATCAAACCAGTCTGCTCCTTGGGTTTGTATATACTGCTGATAAAAATCAATCAATGCCCTAAAATCAACTCCGGGTATTGGTACAAAATATATAATGCGAATAAATATTACGATAAATAGCGTGAACAGCCCTCTGAAAAGTATATTGTCTTTGTCTTGGATTATCTCTTTCATTTTAACCCCTTACTTTTAAGATAAACATTTTAATTCTTAAATAATATTATACCGGAAAAACATTTTTTCTCAAACATTTGATAAACGCGATAAAAATAGCGGGTCAAAGATATTCCCAGGGGAAAAAAGCAAATCCGGGTCAAGACAGTGCTTTATTATTGCCATTTCCTTTAATCCTTTTTCTCCCAGCATTTCTTTTAAATATTCTCTTTTAAGTTTTCCAATCCCATGTTCAGCGGCAACAGTTCCTTTTAATCTGATTGCTTCATTGATAAATTCCCTATAAATTTGCTTTGCTTGATTAAACTCAAAATCATTGCGTGGCAGAAAATTTAAATGTAAATGATTTTCTCCAATATGTCCAAATAAGCAGTATTCTATTTTACTTGCTAAAGCCTTAGTATGATAAAAATTAAAAAACTTAAAAAAATTAGTATCCGGTACGGCAATATCTGTGCTTATTTTCGAAAAACCATTATGCCTTATTTTTTCATTGATTAATTCCGGTAAATCATGGCGTAAAGAAGTCATCATTTCTTTATCCAAACGGGTTTGTGCAAACCAAACTTCGTTTGTATCTATTTTTATCTTAGCTAAAAAGCTAGTATATTGTTCCATAATCTTTATTTCATGCTCTTTTATAATATTTTGCTGAAAATAAACTGCAGCAATCTTATTTTTAGGAAGTTGCGGATACTTATTCTCAAGCATTGATAGTGAATTTTTATCAAAATATTCTATACAGTCAACATTAATAGAATTGTTCTGCCTTTCTCTGCGGGCTAAAAAAGAGGTTTTTTTCAATTGATTAACTAATTCTAATGCCTGTTTGTTTGTATCTAAAAATACAATACCCGAAAAATTTTCTTCAGGGATTTTACTTAGCAGAACCCTTACTTGACTAACAACACCTAAAGTACCTTCTTGCCCGATAAAAAGATCAATTAGGTCAGCCCCTTTGCCAACAAAATATCCGGCTGAGTTTTTTACTGAAGGTAGCTGATAAGTAGGTAAAGGGCATGAATAAATTTTTTTATTATTAGCGGGGATATAAACACTATCCTCTAAAATATATTTTCCCCTGTTTATATCCAAAATTTCACCATTAGCTAAAACAATACGTAATCCTCGGACATAATTTCGGGTAGCTCCATATTTAAATCCGCAGGCACCAGAAGCATTCGTAGCTATTGTACCGCCAATAAATGCACTTTTTTCTGTAGGATCGGGTAAATAGGTTAACCCTTGATGGCCAGTAATGTTACGTAATTGATCAATACTAACCCCGGGTTCAATAACCGCTAATCCTGTCTGATCATTTTTCTGAATATCAATAATTTTATTAAGTTTATCCGTAGCTAAAATTATGCCACCCTGGGGAATACGGCCGCCGACAACTCCGGTTCCTGCTCCAGAAATTGTACAAGCGAGTTTAGTGACTGCCAATTCTTTGATAAAATCCACAAGTTCATCTTCTGTCTCAGGATAAACTATTTCCTTTGCAAATCCAGCATCCAAGCCTGAACTGTCTTCTAAATAATCTCCAAATAAAGTCTGGTCATTTTTTCTCAACATATTTATATATATTATGTTATGATTATAAAATAAATATTAAGCCAGTTTTTATTCTTCCCCGGCTTTATAATCTTCAAACTGTTTTTGAATATAAAAATAGATCTTAGTTAAAAATCACTAAAGTTATAAAAAAAATATTTTATAAAAAACCATTACTCACTACAAATAAAAGAGTTGACAAAAATTTTTGATATGGTAAACTAGTTTTGTTGAAAGGAGTCAGCTCACATTTACAAGGAGGTAAAAAAAAGGATGTCTGACAAAAATTCCTATCCCAATCCTCATAATCAGAGCAAAAAACATAGCAACCCTCTAAATAAATTGTCCAAGCGAAGGAAATTTATTCAAGAGATCATTAGATTGATTACTTTTGAAAATTCAATTGCTTCAAAGGTTACTAATCAAGATATATCTCGGGCTCATCTTTTATTCGAGCAAACCCAAAAAAAGATCATTAACTCAAGGATTTCACAAATATTTTTTAATTAAAAATAAAAAAATTTGTCAAGGACGCATTCCTAAAATAAGTTACGGTAACTAATATTTTTTAAACTGTTCCGATAATCCTTGTACTTATTTGATTATTTTAATTCCACAATTTAAAAGAACATAATGAGATTAATATCTTATATTGATAATAAAATGAGACAAAAGGAAGTTTTTCAATTATATACTATAAACCGGAATCAAAAAATTATTCTGAGGATTCCTTCTTTTTCTTAAATAAACGTGAAAGTTTATCAAGATTTGCATGCTTAGTCTTGGAAGCATTCAAGTTCTGTTCGTGTATTGAATTATAAATCTCTTTTCTGTGTACAGGGATATTCCGTGGGGCAGTTATCCCTAACTTTACTTGTTCACCACGAACTTCAACGATTTTAATTTCAACATCATCGCCGATGATTATACTTTCATTTGGTTTGCGTGAAAGTACTAACATTTTTTTCCTCTGTATTTTTGATCATTTCTTCTAAAATTAAATGTTGCACGGAATAATCCTCATCCTGTAAGATTATTTGCTTGCCAGCTTTTGTTTCTTTATTGATTAAAATAGGTGCTAACAAATTAGCTGTTATTTTGTCGGACCCTTGCGGAACAGAAACAATACTCAAAACTTGGCATTGTTCAATATCATCAGTTTCCAGTGCTAATTTATCTGCATCTGAGAGAATAACTTTATAGTTCGGATAAAATTCCTCAGGATCAATAACGATAAACGAAACTTCGGGATTATTATCCGATTCTAACCAATAAAACGGTTCTTTTGATTTGTCCTTTTTAATGGAATAGTCTTTGTATTCCTCAAATCCGATTATTCCTTCGGGGAAAAATAAATTTTTTCTTTTTTGTTCTATCGATCTATCAATATTCGCCACTGATGTTTTCATAATATTTCCCTACCTCCTCTCTTTTTAACGATCTCGCAAATTAAATTATTGTTTTTTCTGCAACAAAAAATCTAAGCTTGATAAAATATCGATCGTTTCTTGATTGTCAGGATTAATTTTTAAAACCTGTTCTAATTCATACTTTGCCTGGGAATATTTCCCAATTAAAATTGCTTCCATCCCTCGATCAAAATAATTTTGCGCTTTTTCTTTTTGAGGTCCGGTAAAATCTTGGGTTAATTTTAGCAACATTGTCGCTTTGCTCTCTAACATCTCTTCCATTAAAGCTGTTTGCGTACTGCTAAACGTTTCCACTTTACTTTTTAACTCTTCGTCTTGTTTGACTTGAGCTCTAAGTTTTTTTGTGACATTATTTAATTGCGTTTCATGCTCTTCTCTTAATTGTGCATTTGTTGTTTCTAATTTTTCAATCTGATTTAGATATCGCGATTCTATAGCCAGGATTTTTTTATCCCAATTAGCTGTGCTATTATCAAGTTTATTTTGAGTATCTTTTTGAATATTTTGCATTTCTTTTTCCTGTTGGGCAATTTTTGCTTGATACATATTTTTTTGTTGAAGAAGCTCTCCCTCAATTCTATCTAGCTCATTCTGTAAGCGTTTATTTTCATTCTGAATAATAATTGCTGTTTTTTCAATTTCTTTTATATTCTTATAGCTGTCTAATTTTTCATTCAAAAATACAATTTTTTCATCCTTTTCTTCGGATTTAGCTTTTTCAGACTCTAGCATTTGCTTAATTTTTTCAAGCTCAAGCTCTAATTGTTTTGATGAGGCTTCGATTTTTTTAAGTTCTTTATCATATAATTCTTTCTCTTTTAGTAATTTATTTTCAAGTTCTGAATCGCGTGCTGCTAATATAGCAATTGATTCTTTTTCCTTTTGCTTTACTTGTTCTTGAATTGTCTGGACTTCTTTATCTTTTGTTTTTATTTGTTGTGATAATGCACGCTCTTTAGAAAGGAACTGTTCTTGGAGGTCTATCTCTAATTGTTTAAGTTTTAAACTATATTCCTTATCTTTTTTAGCTAAAATTTGTTCATAATCATTTTTTTGCGTATCTCTATCTTTTACTAGCTGTGCGATCTGCTGTTTTAAATCATTAATTACTTTTGAACTTTTTTTAATTTCAGATTGCAAATTATCAATATCCTCTATCTTTTTCTCTAAATTTGTAAGCGCGTCATCTTTTTTTGTCTGGTTTTTCCTAATTTCAGCTAAATATTTTTCTTTTTCCTGAAATAATATTTTTTCATAAGCAGATTTTTCTTTGCTAACTTTATCATAAAGCGCCAGAACCTGTTCTTTTAAGTCCCGGATCAGAGCATTATCTTGCTCTGATTGAGATTGCAAATTAACCACGATTTCCTGTTTCTGCATTAATTGATCATTTGTCGCTTTATATTTTGTTTCTAATTCTTTTATTTGAACTGCATATTCTTTTTCTTTTTGCATTAATTTTTCTTCATATACATTTTTCTGTTTATTTGCCTTATCCTCAATATTGCTAATCTCATTTTTAAGCATCGCTACGTCTTGAGCTTTTTGTTCTATCTTTGCCTTTAACTCGTTAAT
>JBDRJV010000045.1:0-36686 GCA_043814605.1 Candidatus Omnitrophota bacterium
ACGCCGCACTAGGCCTATGTCTTGTTTTAACAACAATGACAGTATTCAGCGCATTATTTATGCAGTGTTTTTCCGTTTGAACACTAACTATCAGGATAAGCTCTTAAAACAATTTACACAATTTATTTGACATTACCAAAGGCTTGTTTTTAATGATATTTTTAGAAGTTTTTTGCAAAAAATCGCTGAAATTTATTGCGGAAAAGAGATAATTGTGGAAAAATCCTTACTTATAAAATCCGGATTTGTGGCTTTTGCGCCTTTACCATAAGATACCGTTATTGTGATTTTAATTTTAGAGGGAGCATTACCACTCGTTCTTGAATCCCAGCTATTATAATTTGCCCCGGCCTGATCATAAAACTGAAAATTTAATCCCTGCACATTAACTGCAAATTCAAAACTACTGCCCGTTGCATAATTAAAATCAAATTCAGGATCAGCTGGATCATCTTTACGGTCATCCGCTACATAAAAACGCTTTAAGACCAGCTCCTCTTCCTCGCTCAATCCTAACCAATATCCTAACTCACAAAGATCTGAACCCGTAGCATAATTAGGGTTAACTGCAGCAATAAAATAAAACTCATCTGCCTGATTATCTGTTCTAAAACCACTCGGGGCTGTTTGATCATAACCTGCACAATAAAATTCATTACCGGGTTTAATTATTGCACTGGAAATCTCTCGGGACATTCTTTCTAATACAACCCGTGCTGTTGTCGAAACATCGAGTAAATTATTGGACTTCTTCCAACCGCGCAAAGAAATACTAAAAACAGAATATAATACTGAAATAATCAAAACCATAATACTTAAAGTAACTAATAATTCAATCAAACTTATGGCTTTTACTTTTTTTTTAAAATTTACATTCATAAACTAATCTTACAATGTGTTGTGTGTCTAAAACTGCACTCTGCCAGCCGATTCCATCAACATAATCACCTAAATCACTAAATTGGATTACTAATTTTGCCTCATCTTTCAAGTCATACGCCAGATCAAAATAAAAATTATGATGCCCGATCATTTTATTATTTCTGCTAAAATCAGCTACCCGGCTGTAACGATAAACCGTTCTTGCATATATTCTCTCTGAAAACCAAAAACGGATATCTGTTCCAGAATAATTCATAAAATCATCTAACGTTGCCGCATATTCAAACTCATTGCAAGTATTTTCAAAAGCAATTTCCATCCAATCATTTAGATTAAAAATTAAGCGGACCTTATTGAGATAATAATACGGATAGGGTGCAGACGGATTTATTGTTAGCCAATCATAAAGCCTGTTAGGAAATTCAGGATATTCATTCGTTCTTTCAAATATCTCTTCCAGGCTAACCCAATCTGTAAAATCATATTTAGCTCCTAAAGCAACAGTTACTGTATCTTGATTTTTACCCTCATCAGTTTTTTCCCGATTATGAAATATATATTTAAATTTTGTTAAAAATTGCTCATTGGCTCTATAATCTGTTTCATTACGCAAAACATTTTCAATAAATTTATTATCTGTCGCACGGTTAACATTACGAAAATTAAAATTTGTATTAAACCCCTCAAATTCACCAAAATTTATATCTAAAGCACTGACTTCTCTATTTACATCAATACTATTGCCAATTCGATAATTTTCTTCTTCTGGTGAACGGCTGTAGAATGATAAATGCCTTCCCCATAATTGGTCATCCCGGGTATAATTATAACGGGATAATGGGGCAACAAAATCCTCTCCCATATAAGTAAAAGAAAGGTTTGAAATAATCGGCATTTCAAAAGGATCCACATCGCTTTCTAAAAGAATTTTATAGGCAAAATCATCATTATACAATTTATAATCTTGATTGTTTAAATTATGTCCTATTTTAGAATACGCTGTTTCTGTTTTTAATGTATGGTATTCATTAAATTCATATACAGAATCAATCGCCACAGTTTGATCTAAAGCATCTAAACTATCTTGATTAAAACCAGTACGCGAACTGTAAACTCCGCCAATCATAAACTGATCTGTAAAATCTTTTTTTAAACGCCATGCCAAAGGAATATTATTTATCGTATCATAATCATCCCAGGGGTCAAAAGGAGAAGCAATCATAAAATTAGAATATATATCAAAAAATTCTCCTTCTAGCCTTAATGCTTTAAGTAAAGTCAACCGATTACTTGCACTGTCCTTTAAAAATAAATCCTGATTCCAACTACCGTTTTCCCAGCCTTCTACTGTATACAATCTGCCGGGTTTCCATTTATCCAGCCAAGGACTGGGCTGCCACATTATGTGGTTATTAACTAGACAAAGCGGATCATCTGAATACATAGTAATATTTTCCTCAGCATATAAAAAAACTACCATACGATAAAGATCTTCCTTATAATCAAACCAAAACGCTTTGATTGGTTTAAACTCAGTATCTATCTTTAACTCTGGAATATCAATATGATGATACGAGGGCAAATCTTTATTCCACTCCCCTTTTGCTTCAGCAACCTGAGTTTCTCCGTCAACAACTTTTATCTCCGGTAAAGCCAAGGAATCACCTTTTTCTGATCTGACTATCTCCGGATAAGTTCTCCCGGTGTTTGACCAATACTTTAATTGTATTTCCACAGGATCGTTCCCGTCCGTACCAGCATACCAGCTCGGCAAAGTAATTTTTTGACTTTTCCCGGTAAATGACCAGGGGTCGACAACAATTTTTGTATAAAAAGAAAGTTTTCCATCAATCGGAGAGTCAATTGTCATTTTAAATTGGTTGTAAACAGCGGGATCATAAGTATTATACCGTTTTTCTCCGTAAAGATACCTCCAAGAACCTTCTTGCCAAAGATAACTGGATTCCTTCCAGATAAAATCATCTCCTTCTACCCCAAAATTCAAACGAAAACTCCCTTTTACTGCAGCCTCATCCAAATTCTCTTGTTCACCTGTTTCATCTTTATCCGCATCCTCATAAATAGACTTATTTAAAAATTCAATATTAAATTCATCGTCTGGCGTTGAATCAGAAATAATTTGAGCCTGAATATCCCCACCAGAAATAATAATTAATCCTAAAATAACGGTGAGAGAAAAAAATGACCGGAAACTTTTCATGGAAAAAATTTGCGATGTTAAAACAATACTGCAGGAATTGGTGAGTTTTTTAATAATTCCCATCCTTGGTTATTAAGCTAAAACTTTAAATTTTTATCAAAACCTAAAAATATTATACTCTTCTTTGGCAAAAATTGCAAAGTTAGTACCCGCAGCAGATACAGATTGATTGCTTGGCGTTAACCATCCATGACCAGTATCCGTCCCTGATTTTGGCGAATAAGGTAATCCCGCTTTACTTTTACTCTTGCCCAGGCTTGAACGCACAAGCAATAATTTGTCCAGCTCACTCAAATAATAATCGGCATTGCGTTTATATTTTTTTGCTTTTAAGATATCTGACTGTGCTTCGTAATGGTTACTTAATTCACAATAAGCAATAACCATTTGTGCTGTCCATTCAACCGCAATCGTTCCCTCTCGGCCCATACTAAAAGGTGAGCCAAAATCATAACCGGTAACACTAATTTTTTTATCCCAAGGATCTTGAATCCAAATTTTTGTTTTACAATTTTCCTCAATACATTCAATTAATTCTTCAACATCAATCCCCATCTGTTCAAGGCCGCTAACGCCAAAAGCCATGATACTTAAAGCCACTGTATCCGTCGCAATTATCTGGTCAGATTGGCCGCGATTAAAACATTTTAATTTTTTATTATAACCATAATCCTTTATCCAGGTTAAAATCTTTTTCTTAGCAATATCGTAGCGTTGATCTTTAGTAACTTTAAAAAGATTATCAAAAAATACGTAAGCAGCAATATTCTGTTCTGTCCCCTGCCAATCCAGCTTTGGTCCCCCGGGGATAGCGCCTATTTTGTTTTTATTTTGTAACTCTAACAACCAATCGGCAATTTCATAAACTACATCCCGGTACTGGTTATCACTTGCTTGTTCTTCATATTTAAGCATCGCTAATCCTAAATATATCGGAGGCCCGCTGTGGGTTATATATTCGCTCACTTTTCCTGTGATAATATCATAAGCATTAGCAAAAATACCATCTACTTTTTCGGCTCGGGTTTTATAAAAATTAAAAATATTTTTTACCCGTTCATATTCTCTGAGATTAATAAAATTAAACGCACTTAAAGCCTGATCATAAGTAAATCCGACATCCATTAAAGCCATATCCTGGTCATAACTAAGCACCAGTCCGGTTTTTGAACTTTGCGCACTGTTTAGCCATTCTTTCATTAAATCTAAACTTTTATCCTCTAAAACAATTTTTTTTCGTTTTACTTTTTTTAGTTGTGTTTTTAAATCACTTTGCGTTTTTGTATAATTGTTCAATTTTTTTTCAATATCCCCTTTTGCTTTTGTTAATAATAACAAACGTTCATTTAACGCATCTTTCTCTTTTGTTAATTTTTCTAAAACTTCTATATTTTTATTTTTTTCCTCTTTTATCTTTTGTTCTTCAAGTTTAATTAATTCCTGCTTTAATTTTTCCTGCTCTTTCACTTCCGCAGTTAACATGTTCGCCACGACTTTTTTTTCCGCTTCAATTCTATCTAACTGCTGATTTATTTTAGATTGGGTTTCCGATAATATTGATAAATCCTGCACTAGCATTTTATTCTCTTTCATAAGGTTAGTATTTTTTCCAAATAAATAAAAACAAAATAATATTAATACCAGACAAGTTAGTGCGATCGCTCGCGGAATTAACCAGGAAATTTGAGCATAGCGAATAATCATTTTTTGATCTTTTTTATCGATAGATTCATATTTCATGCCTAAAAGATAACTTTTAGGATGCGGCATTGCTATTTTTCTTGCCCAAGCAACATTAGCCGTAGCTTTGATCGGATTTTTTTTAAAAGGAATATTTAAAAATAGATGTGCTTTAGCTTTGTTTGCCTGCAATAATTCAACTGAATTATCCTCTAAATTATTCATTTCTACACAAAGCCCCTCAAAACTTACATCTCTCGTAAAACCCTGCAATAAATCTGCCACAGTCTTATTCTCTGAATCAACGATTTTTAGCTCAACAGGAAAAATTTTATTTAGGCGTACATACTTTCTTCTATCTTTTTTCATAATCTCACCCCTTAATATTTTTTAATCAATTACTCTATAACTTCAAAGTTAAATTGTTTAATAGCTTTTATCTCATTTTGTGTTGCCGTGACGGTCACTTGATAAACTCCGGGTTTTTCAAATCGATAACTAAAATTTTTCTCATTTTTCTGCAATTCTTCTTCCCCCCAAATACTCCAAACCCAATTAAAGTATTTATCTTCGACTGATGATGGTTTAATCGCTGCATCAAATTTAACATTATCGCCAGTTTTAAAAACCGAACTTTCTGATGGGGAACCAACAATAACTTTATGCACCCAAACATCACGATAAATTGTATTTTCACTATCTGCAACTAAAGCTTTAAAGCTGACAATGTTAGGAGAACTATGACTAAACTGTGTAAAAAATTCTGTAGAGTTATCTGGTTTTTTATTTTGGCCTAAGTCTCCGGACCATTCATAGTTAAACAATGGCTGCACTGTCCCGGATGCAAAATCCTGCGCCGTAGCTTTGTATTGGGAATTTGTACCTGTGAAAACTCGATCTGGAAAACTATCCAACGTCATTTCAATTTGGGATATTTCTGCGTTATTAACCTGGGGATTAAAAGCATATCTTCTATCAACATTATTAATCCCGGCTTCGATTTCTTTTAAGCGCTCAGCGGCCAGATCAGTATATTCAGTTTCCTTTTTTACTAAATCAGAATATAATTTCTTTGCCTGATCGAATTCTTTTTGCCAATGCCAGAGCATTGCTCGTTCATAAGTACAAAATTCTGCATAATCAGAACTTTTAAATTCATTGATTACTTTATCGAAAAATAAACCCGCTGCGTCAATTTGCTCAAGCATATACAAATTAATTATTGCTAGTCGCGTATAAACCTCTGGTAAAAGCTTACTTTTCTTAAATGTTTTAATAAATCGGCGGTACTCTTCATTGGCTCTTTCATAACTGGCCATAATATTTAAATTATAAGCCCGCGCAAAAGAATCAACTTCACCAAAAACATCACTGCCCTGTTTTTCCTCAAGCAAGGCATATATCTCCTCGGCAAAATCCGCATCCCGGCCTTTATAGAATCCGTGATGCCTAAACTTTTCACAAATATTAATTAGCGCTAATTGGCTTTCTGCTGGGGAATACTTGGCTAAGATTAATTTTAAATATTGATGATAAATAATTTTAGCAGTCTCTGCCTTGTCTTTTTCTAAATATTGATCTGCAATTTTTACTAATCGTTCAATGCTTGCGGTATCAGAATTATTTTCAAATAAGTAATCCCGATAAGAACTAAAAAGTTTATTGAGTTGCCTTGTACTGCCTTTATCAGAAATCTTTTGTGCAACATCTAAAAATTTAACAATATTTTTATCCTGTTCAGCAAGTGTGATAATAATATTAATCAGTTTATCAAAAGCCTCCTGTGCCCCATCTCGATCATCTTCACGCAGATAAGCATTCCAGGCTAAATACTGCATATCTACAATTTCTCCGTTTAAATTATGCTGATTAACATATTTTTTTGCACTCTCTATAATCTCCGCATCAAAATCATAAAGCTGTTCATAATATCCGTCCCAGTTTTCATTCTGGTCTAAAAAATCAAGGTACGCTGATTTTGTCACTACTAAATAATAATCGATAAAAAAAAGTTCTTCCGGATCAGTTTTATCAACTCGGGCAATACTAAGATAATCTAAAAATTTTGTAAAATTTTTCTCAGCTAAATATTGTTCTGACTTATTTTTAAGCTGATCAATGAAAGAATTATTAATTTTTGCAAAACAGACATTTGTAACCATGGATACATTCAATATAAAAATACCTGCCAAAATTATTACTTTTTCTTTGGAAAATATTTTCATAAAAATTTCCCCTTGAGATTTATTTTTCTGAATTTTGCTCAGTTTGTTTTTTGCTTTGATATTTTTCATTCCACAATTGTCTTAAAACATAAAATGCTTTCCGCGGTTTTCTTTTATTAATTCCTGCTTCTAATTCTTCTGATAGAGCCACAATCCCAAACCATTCTTCATTCATATTCTTACCAGCTTTGGCATCAAAATCGTATGATCCCATTCCCCATCCCGCAGCAGTATCGTGTATAAACCAGCTGTTGCGGTCGCAATCAGAGGTTTTCCACCACTCATCTGTCCATTCAAAAATTACTCCTCCCAGGCAATTTCCCATACCTTTATCTGTTCCCGCTAAGTTTTTTTCTAAATCCAGCCACTGACTTTTCAAGAACTTTGCCTGATTGGATTGGTCTTCTTCGGCCTTAACCATATTATAGGCATCACAACCAAATTCTGTCAAAATAACCGGCAAATCAAATTTTCTTTTAACTTCTTTGAAAAAATTTCCGAATACTTTACCGCGATAAACAATACAGCCTAAAGCATCTATGTCCGGACAATATTCTGCAGCAATTTTTAAACCAACATGTTCTCCATTGCCTAAAGCAACCAGATGTTTAGGATCAATTGCCTTGATTTTTTTTGCCAGGTCATTAACAAAAGAATAATAAATTCTAGCCCGGGCATCACGCCTTTTTCCAAAACTATCCATGGCGTCTAGTTCCGGCGAACTCCACGGATTTAATCGGCCGTCAAAGCTATAATTATTTTCATTACCTAAATTCCACATCAATAATCCCGGGACATCTTTAAAATAATTAACTACTTCGATTACATTTTCTTCTATTTGTTTCCTGAAATCCTTATCTGCATAGTTTGCCGGCGGATAATCCCAAAACCCCAGACTATGCCCTAAAATAGTTCTGATTCCGTACATATTATAAAGATCTGAAATCAGATCTTTACATCCGGAAAGTTCATCTCCTGGCTGATATATTCTTATTGTATTTACACCCATATCTTTCATCAGCTCACCGTCTATAACCCAAGGCTTTTGCAAATCACACATAAAATTAAAAAGATGACTTTTCCCTATCGGAATCGGAGCATAACAGACTCCTTTGATAATAAAAGGATTTTTCGCAATTAATAATTGATAGTGTCCATTTTTTAATTTTGCGATTGTAATTGTCTCTTTTCCTGGTTCTTCAACAATTTTCGGAGCTCGGCCGCACCCTATGATCAATAATAAAACTAAAATTAAAGCCAATTTTCTGATTTTCATCTTGAACCTTTTAAAAATTCCCATTTGATTTTAAAAATAAAAGGGTAGAAGCAGCTTTAATTTAACCCCTACCCTTTTTAATTCTTATTTTTTTGAAGTTACATTTCATATTGGATATCATCCAGATAAAAAACAGCTCCTTCTGGATTAGAATCAACATTCGTTGACCAACAGAAACCGCCAATGATGTAAGACAAGTCAATATCCTCAAGATCAATCGTATATTGTTCCCATTGTGTGGTTAAATCAATCGGCCCGATACCCACAGAATCTGAGTCTGGATATGTCCCGCCTAAGCCACCAAGTTTAAATTCCATAATCCGTTCGTTACCTTTTTCGCCTCTGGCCCAAAAGGTAAGCTTTCCCGCTTCTCTTAAGTCAAAACCACCTTTTTTCTCACCCCAGTTATTGGCCGGATTTTGCCAAAAGATTCCGCACCAGTTTGCCCCTTGTTTCCCTTTTGCTGTATAACTAAACTTAATACATGTCTTACCGCTATGGGGATTATCCTTACAACTTTCTTCCATTTTTACATCGCCATAATCACCCATCCAACCGGAAGGAACAAAGTGATTATCTCGATTAGCTTTATCGATATACACATGGAAAATTCCGTCTTTAAAATCAGCTGTTTTACCTATTAACTCTTCTTCCATATACTCATCTTCCTGTGCCTGCACTGCACCAATAAAAACCAAACTTAATACCATTAAACAAACTAACAAAATTCTTTTTTGCATTTTTCTCCCCTTTCTTTTAAATTAAGAAGTTTGTCCAAAAAAATTGCCAACTAACTCTTACTCATATTTTATATTATCTAAATAAAAAGTACAACCTTTTCGATTATGTGCCTTAGTCATCGCGAAACTAAATCCTGCACTAATATAACGCATATTTCTCTGCGAAACATCCACAATATATTCTTGCCATTGCGGCGTTAAAACTATCGGACCGATTCCGTGGTTATCCGAATCAGGAAACACACCCTTTAAACCGCCAAAACGAAATACCGCAATATGTTCTCCGCCTTTTTCACCTTTTGCCCAAAAGGTTAATTTTTTTGCAAATCTCAGGTCAAAACCGCCTTTTAAATCACCCCAATTACCTTTTGGATTAACCCAATATATCCCGGCCCAGCCATAAGAACCCGTAGCATTATATTTAATTCTTATACAAGTTTTTCCAGACTGCGGATTTTCTTTAAACCCGTCTTCAAATTCTAAAGCCTCTCCATCTCCAATTCTTTCTGATGGATAATAATGGTTTTCAATAGCCGCCTGATCATTATAAACTACTAATGTTTGTTTTTCTTCTGCCGGACTTTTTTTCTCAAGAAGAGGTAATTCTTCTTGAGCTAGAGAATAATGAAAACATATTCCGAGAAAAATAAAAAATATTAATAATATTTTAAATATAATCATTTTCATTTTTTTTACCTTTAAACTAAGGGGTTTGCTGCCAAGCTTTCTGTAGTTGATAATAAGCTTTTTTTAGCTGACGCATAAACGGCGAATCTGTCCCATCACCCTGGCTGACAATCCCAAACCATTCCTCATAATACCATCCGTCAATAAAAGGCCCGCCACAATTAGCGGTTACATCCTGAATAATATCCGGATATCCCGGAGGCGCACCGGTTTTCCACCATTCATCTAAGAATTCAAATAACGCACCGCCAATAGCCACCCCGGCTCCAAAACCTGCGCTATTTATAACCATATCCTGCCAATTACCGACTAGATATTCTGCCTGAAAATTTTCAGAATATTCCCGGCTATAACCGTGCCCATAAGAAGGACAGCCGTATTCGGTAATCATTGCCGGTTTATCGGCAACTTTGGCAATTGACAACCAAAAATTATAATAACCAAATCCCTGTTTGCCTCGATAAGAATTTACCCCTAAAATATCAATATCCGGACATTCCTTAGCAAAAATATCGAGAAAATGAATATCTCCGTTCGATAATGCCACAGGGTGATGAGGATCAACTTCTTTTATTTTCTTAGCCACTTCATTAACAAAATGGTAATAGCTTGTCGGGTCTTCATCAGAATTATTAGCCGTACCATAATTATTCTCATTCCCTAAAACCCACATCAACACACAAGGTTCATCTTTATAGTTATTAATCATCTGCATTACCGAATCAATCATATTGCTTTGTTGCAGCGGATCAGAATAATTAGTTCCTGGATTCCAAGCCGCTTTTGAACCCACAGCATACATGCCTAAAAAATCTCCGATAATAATTCTAATCCCGTAATTTTCATATAATTCCTGGAATATTTTTTTATTTTGCACAAAAGCATGGTGATAAACTCTTACCACATTCACTCCTAAATCTTTCATGATCTGAAAATCACCTACTGCCGGCTCATCTCCTTCCTGGATATTATTTCTATTTTTATCTACCCAGGAATCGTAAGGGCTATCAATTTTTCCGTTATTATTTTCATCAGACAAAGACCAATCCTGTAAAGTACCGATATCCGGGCTTTGTCCGATTTTTGAAGGCTGATAAGCCACAGCTTTAATCATAAACGGTTTACCTTCGACCTGCATTTGCCAATGCCCGTTTTCATAACGCATTAAGCTAACCACGCCAAAATCTTTTTTTTGGGTTATTTCCAATTTAGTTAAATCAACCGGCGCATCAATAACTTCATTAGAATTGCATTTAATTAATTTTCCGGGGTTGACAAAAAATAGATCATTACGCAGATCATCGTCAAAGCAATTTTTAATTGTAATTTTTGCATCAATTAGTTTAATACCTAATTCCGGATATTTACGGGTTAAATAAAGCACTTGATCTAAAACCGCAGGCCCTACATACCAAGGAGTTCCCCAATAAGTCAGCCCTACACTTTTAGGAAAATGCACAATTACCGCATAATATGCTTTTATTGCCTGTTTAATTTGGCCGGCTTTTTCTAATGCCTGTGCTGTGTAAAAAAGTTTTACGCCGGGGTCTTCAGCGGCAATTGCCCAACGGTAAAAATTTGCCTGATTATCCGGGCTGTTAACATAAGCCCAATGACTGCCATTTAATTTTTTATTTTTTTTATATTTATTAAATTCCGGATCTTTTGGTAAGCTCTTATTATTGGGAAAGATTCCTTCTCCTACAGCATCAGATAATGCTTTAGGGTCTTTTATTTTATATTTGTAGCCTTCTTTGCCGATATCCTTAAACTGTCCGTATTTTTCGTAATCAACGATTATTTCTGTTCCGGGGTCATAAAGTTTAAAGGAAGCTTCCGGCAAAGCCAAGGCTTTAAAATCAAAAAAAATACTATTTAAAATAATTAAAAAAAATAAATAGAATTTTTTATTAATCACTCAATATTTCCTTTCAAAACATCAGTTTTGATTTTACACGATAAACTTACGCAACTTTTCCCCGCCGTTTCTCAAGTTCTAAACGAACCAGATATGCTTTTTCTTCTGTTATTCCGAAAGTTAAAATTATAACTACAGCAATTATAGAAGTTATAACCGGCACACTTATATCAAATACTCTTAACAAAAATAATGTTTTAACTGTTTGCGCTCCCCCTAATTCAACATTAAAACCTGTTGCATTCAAAAGATGACCGGATAAAGCAAAAGCCAGCGCCATCCCCAGTTTTACCATCCACCAATATATAGCGCCAAACATTCCTTCTCGGCGCTTTCCTGTTTCCATTTCGTCAATATCACAAACATCAGCCATCATCGCTCCCATTAAAGTGAAAAGACCGCCTAGTCCAAAAGCTATTAAAGGAGCAGGAATAAGCAGCATCTTTGGAGAGTTAGGGTTATAGCAGAACCATTTAATTGAATATCCTAAAATAGATACAGACGTTGAAAAAATAAAAGCTTTCCTTTTCCCAACTTTTGTAGAAACCCAAGTAATCAAAGGAATAACACAAAAAGTAGCAATAGAAGAAAACGTACCGAACAAGCCTATATATGTTGCTCCGGCATCTTTATTGCCGTTAAAAATATAATAAATAATCACGTATGAAGAAAAAGCAGATACAGCCATAAACCCATTAAACACAAGAAAAGTTGATGCACAAAGTTTGAGAAACGGTTTAGATTTAAGAGTAACTCCAAAATCTTTAAAGAACCTTAGCATTTTATGCCAAATGCCGGATATTTCTACATTTTTTTTACTATTAATCTGTGTCTTACCAAATCTTTCCCGGCAAAAAATAGCTGGTAATATTCCCGCTACAATTACAAATGCGCCTACTATTATTGCCAGCTTCCGCGCTCCTTCGACATTACTGCTAAACCATTTATCATTTTCCATTATTTTATAAAACCAGGGGGCAATAACCCAGGCGAATTGACCGATCCAATTACTAAAACCCATAAGGCGTGTGCGCTCATGATAATCCGGCGTCATCTCATATCCCAGTGCTACCCAAGGTGTTGCATAAACAGTATAGGCAAGATAAAAGATAATCGACACTGTAAGAAAATACCAAAAATAAAAACTTTCACTGTAGCCGATTCGCAGCTGCCACATCAAAGCAAAAATAATCCCTGAAAAAATCGCTCCAAAAAATATATACGGTTTTCTGCGTCCGAAACGGGATCTTGTATTATCAGAAATATAGCCCATAATCGGATCGGTTAAAGCATCCGTAAGTCGAGGCAGAGCCATAAGTGTACCTACTACTGCCGGATTCATGCCCAGGCCCAGATTAAGCACAATTGCCATACATCCAACGGCAGCACCAAGTAAGTTATTAACAAGCCCCCCAATGCCATAGAAAAACTTCTGCATAAGACTAATACGATCTTCAGGAGCTGTGGTGTAATGTGTTTCCTGACTCATTTAAACCTCTCTTTCCTTTATATAATTTACAACATTTTATCTATATATTGATTGTCTTTAACCGTAATTAATACTTTAATTCACATAACTAATTTTAATAATTGAAGTTACATTTAATAAATCTATTTTGAAATAAAAAAACCCATAATTCTATTTATGGGTTTTGTGGGAGTTTTTCTTAAACTATGCATTAAGTGCCAGATTAGGACACATAATTTATTCATTTTATTCTTTCCTAAAATTAAAAAAATTAGATAAAACCCCTAGTATCAATATTTTTATACGGAAGATAATTTTATAACATAAAATAAGTTTAATGTCAAGCGCAATCGCTGAACCTGAAGTTTTAAAAATAACTATTTTATAAATATTTAAAAAAATACCCTGCTTCCTTATTATACAGAAACCAGAGCTACTTAACTATTTTCTCTAATGTATTTTGTCTATTGGTCTATTTTATTGTGTAATTTTTAATATGTACAGGAAAACACAAAATAGAAAACTATTTATGTCATCTTTTCCTTCAACCTAACCCATACCCCCTGTTTTTATATCGCTTGTTCTATAAATTGCTGTCTTATTTCAATTTTTTTATTATTAAATAATCTTTTTCTAATTAACAGTATCCCGTTTTTTGCTTTTTGTGTATATGTATTAATCAAAGCATTTTTTTCAACAAGCTTAATTTTATTATTCCCTGCAATTGTTCCAACTAAAGCCTGAATTTCCAGAATTTGTTTTTTTGTTAAAATCCCGGCTTTTAAACAAGTGTTTACTGCAATTTGCCTAACATCAAAAAATTTACTATGCAAATTAGGAATATATTCTTGCATTAATTCTTCGCGGGTTACAATCCCGGCTAAAAAACACCGAAAAAACAAATTATGTGCTCTTTTTCTCGTGTCTGGTAAAGAACTATACAGATTTGGTCTAAGAATTTCATTAATCAATTTCTGTCTTGACCAGACAAATTTTCCTTTTTTACTATCCCTAATAAAACTTGCAAATTGCTTATCAAACCAATTGTTTTTTAAATCAAGTTTTAATTTTTTTTCATACATTCGCACTCTTTCATTACTATAATCATATCTAATTTCATTTTTTTTAACTTTCCAGGAGATATATTGTTTTGTAGAAATTTGCATTCCAGTTTGTTTTGCCTCCTTAAAAATATTCTCAAATGAATCCGAAACCCCTAAATCATCACGCCAGGAGCCAACTGTTGAGCCATCATCTTTACCTAATTTTTCCCGAAATTTTCCCCAGGCTTCCTCTTCCCCTTCATATTCTAATATCAATGCGACTATTGGTCCTGAAATCATATATTCTACTAACCCTTTAAAAAAAGGACGTTCTTTATGTACAGCATAAAACTCCTCAGCCTCTGCTTTAGTCCACCATATTACCCTGCGCCTGATTACTACAAAATTATTTTCATTAAATTTTTCTATTATTTCTATTTCTTTCTCTTCAAGCACTGCATCCGGCTTCAGAATCGTAAATGTCCTGCTTTTATCCATCATCACGGGTTTTAGAAAAATTTCTTGATTTAAAAATTGCGGATTTCCTGGTAAAAAATTTCCAAATACATTAATTAAGTTTTGATTCTTCAACTGTATAACCGGCGCCAAGCAATCCGCATTTTCTTGCATAAAAAAATCCGGACTCATTGCAAATGTACTATCCAGATATAAAAAAAAATTAATCAGAATTAAAGCAATTAATTTAATATTTTTTATTTTAAAAAAACGCCAGATATTCATAATTTCACTTTCTTTGTAATATATAGATTATTTAGTAAATATACAACGTGGTAAAGTCTACCATAAAACCTAATGATTTACAAACGCATAACTTATTATTAACAAATCAGTTATGGTTATAAATTAGTCTGTTCTCTACTTTTTTTTAAAATTATTTATTTCGTTTTTTTGGGGGGGGCAAGAATAAAGTTAAGGTTTTGAGTTATTTAGTAATTTTTTTTAAAATACGGCCAGAAAAATAATCCGGCTAAGCATAAAATTAATGTGGATGGTTCTGGAATAGTATTAGCTGCTCCGGGTGTGCCGTAATCACCTATGCCGTAAACATAATTTGCATCTGAGGGTGTGGCAAACCAGTTAATATAGTTATTATTATTGCCTATTCCCGAATAAGCCAATGATTTGCCGCTGGACAAAGGCCAGTTACTATTATAAAAAATGCTATCTATTTCGGTGCTATTATTTTCTAAAATTATTTCATCTTCTGTATTAGCCAGAGTAAAGCTATCATATTCATAATCTGCAATATAGTTACCGTTTAAATTAGTATCTATGTTTCTCCCTAAAACTAAAAAATCATTAGCTAAAATTATTAAGGGTCCATTATTGTTAATTTGATGATAATTACTATCCGCATCTTTTAAAACCCAGCTGTTTATATCTATATCTTCAACTCCTGTATTAAATAATTCTATCCACTCCCCATATGTATCTGATACTGCATTTGGGTCAATCATTGCCTCATTGATGATCACGTCGGCAAAAACGTTAGCAGACAAAGCTGCACCCAAAATCACCATAACCATAACTAATAATTTAATTCTCATTACAATGCCCCTTTTTTTATAATTCTAATAAATTATTAATATCTCTCTCCCAATTTACAGGATTTGTTTTAATATATTGTTTGATTGCCCTTAATGAATTTTCGTTGCGAATAATATAATCATAAAACGATCGCTGCCACATTCTACCAGATTCGTTTAAATTATTTTGTTTAATAAAATTTAGATATTCAATCGAACATTTTGATTTAAATGAACAAATTAATTCTGAAATCGTAGGGGAGGGGCTTGCCTCCTCCCTTTTATTTATTTTTATTATACAATGAACATGATTTGGCATAATAACATATTTGTCCAATTTAATATTTTTGCACCTATCACAAATTTTAACCAAATTTTTATCTATAATTTTTCCGATTATTGATAATTTAATATTATTTTGGGCCGACGCAAGGCCGGCCCCTACAGATTTGTTACATTGCCAAAATATATTTTTTCTGTTTCTTGAACAAATGGTAATAAAATACCATCCATTATCGGAATAATCATAATTTTTTAATCGGATTTGTTTCCTATCAAATATTTTTTGCGTATACATTTTTAATTATCTAAATCCTGTTATAAATAATCATCAACAATGCACAAGTTATTATTTTATTATTTTAATTGAAATTGGATTTGGGTGTCAAGAAAAGAGATTAAACCCAATTCTGACCGCGGGGGTCAGAATTGGGTTTATCCAGCAATAAATGCTTAATATGCGCTAATTCTTTTTGGTAATCGACTTGAAATTCAACAAATTTCTTATATCTTACCGGAGTAATATTTAAAACATCCGAATAGTTGCATATTTTTTCTTTTGTCTTATGTAAGTATTCATTATAAGAAGAATATTTCCATGATTCAGGTTTTTTTAACAAACCTGCGGTAACAGGATTTAAGTGTACATATCGCGTCAAATGCCATAATTGTTCATCAGTATCTACGTTAACATTTTTAAATCTACTTTCCCATAAGGGGCCTTTTCTTTTAATTTTACTATTAAAATATTTAGTATAACTATTAAGAATTCTATTCATAAAGAGAGATATTCCTTTATCAAAATTTTGTCTAAGAATAAAATGAATATGTGTCGGCATAAGACAATATGCAATAATTTCGATAATCTGTTCATTATTCTTAAGTAGGTGCTCGTTATTTATATGTTTAATAAAATCAGAATAACAATAACCAATCTCTTCACCTTTACAATACTTCAATAAATTCAACATTCTTTCATATTCAGTATCATTATTAAAAATAATAAATCCCGCTATGCTCTTAGTAAAAATATGGTATGTTTTTCCGTTAACTAACTCTATTCTTCTTGGCATTAAAAAATCCATTCTTTAAACTAATCAATTTTCCCAATCTAAAATTGTTTACTTAACCCAATTCTGACCGCGGGGGTCAGAATTGGGTTATCAGCTTTATTTTATAGGAATTTAAGGGGGAGTGTCAAGAAAAAGTAGATATTAATAAAATAGGACACAATATTGTGAATAGAAATACGTTATCAATAAATGTCCGTTAAACTATTACGCAATATTGAATACTTTGTTTAGTAAATTAATTCAAAGAAATTCAGATTTTAAATGGGAAGAATCAATTTAAACCTAATTCTGACCGCGGGGGTCAGAATTGGTTAGATGGATTGGGTGATTAATTGAGATGAGGATAAAGGCGGTAATACTTTAACTTCAGGCGATAATTCCTTTTCTAAAATTAAACGATTTTTTGGATCTAACTGCTTATTTAAGAGTTTAACCATGGCTTTTAATACTTGGATCCGCTTGGTTAAAACAGTAACTTTTCCCATTCTTTTTCTTTGTGTTTTTTGGATTCTTTTTATTCTTTTACCTAAAATATCATAAGCTTCTTGATCAATAGGAACATTATCAGTCCTTATTACTCTTTCTTCTGAATAATAATCTGTTTGTCCCATTATTGGAACCTTTTTTTTCGGCCATACGTTATAGCAATTTTCTAATTCAGTTAATTCTGATTCATATTCATCAAATTTTTCCTTTATTTCGCCCAACCACTGAGTTCGGGTTTGGATTATATTTTTTAAATCAGCCAGTTTGTTTACGCAAAATTCCTTTTGTATATCATTTAAAACATTATTTTCTAATATTTTTTCCATACTTTCTGCAGCTAAGACCACAACCGAGACATTAGAACTATTTAACCTGGACAAGACAAATTCCCAGGCTTTTTCCGGGCTTAAACGATAATAATCAATAATTAAATCTAACCAGATTTGATTATTACCTACACCAGTTTCCTCTTCCATTTCAATTATAGTTTGAAAAAGCTTGTCCCTTTCCCAGCGAATTTTAAAATCCTGCGGCCTTCTATTTATTAAATCTACTTTATTACCACAAGCTCCTTCGAATTGAACATGTTTATTAATTTTTTTCAAGAAATCGGATAGCTTAAGAATTTTAAGCTTGCCAACGAATCTTTCCAGCCGGTCCAATAAATCACTTTCCCAATCAAAATCATATTTATAAAATTGCAGAAAATTTTCAAAAGCTTTTATTTTAATTTCCCCCAGTTCGTTAGATAAAGCATCATAGAAGTGTTTATTTTTATTATTTAAGGGAAAATTAACTTGCAGATAGCGATAAATAAAATCTGAAAGCTTTTTTATTTGCGGATCATAATTATTAATTAAAAAATAGGCAATTGCTTCAGAAGCTGGTAAATCAGTTATGGCGTGGTCATAAGCATACTTTTGTAAACCAGCTATGATTTCAAGGTTTGTTACGCCTAATTTATTCAAAACACTAAATATTAACTTATAATCAGATTCTTCACGAAATTTACGATTAACTTTAATGATTGAGTTAAATATTTCATTCTTTGACTTATTAATCTTCCATTCGCCTAAAACACGAAGAGCAATGACAAAATTAATACGAAACTTTGTCTCTAGTTGACTCATTGCAGTGTTAATAATATTTTTTTTCTGCCACGCTGGCTTTGTTTTTAAAAGAAATTGAACTTTTTCTTCAATATAAGCTTCTTGCTTTTGTTTTTGATAAACTTCATAAGGAAGCCTTGTTTCGGTTTCGGGTTTATAATAGTAATAATCCGGCAGTTCATTAAGCTTAAATAAGTATTCCGGATGAATAAATGTTTTATTTATATATTTAATAAATTTGAGTACAAACCAGCCGATAAATATAAAAAGTATTCCGGTAAGTCCATACTGTATTCCAACCATTATCTTGTGAACAATTGCCTTGCCATCTTCCAACATTTCCAGTAATACTAAATCTGAGTTGCTTGCAGCTAAAGCTAACCCGGGAAGGAAAAAGTCTGTGAAAAAAATCCCCATTTTCAAGATACGATTATTACTCTCATTAAGAATAACTGGCTTTTCCTGAGAAATTTTAGCGCTGGGTAATAATCTATCGGATAACTGCCAGTAATTATGGCTGAGTAAACTGCCGGTGATTTGAATTCGCGGGGCAAGACAGTCTTGGTTTTTTAGATTAAAATAACCAGCATCAGCCCAAACTAAATTCAGAAGTGAAAAACTTTGAATTAAAACAAAAACTATAAAATTAACGATTATTTTTTTTTGCATTATAATTAACCCTGTTTTTAACTATTATAAGCAGTAAAGCTGTTTATTCTACGGTTATTTAAAACGGTTCTTTTAAAAAGATTCTGTAAATTTCGTAAAGTATACCATTACTCTTTAAATATTGCAAATAAAAAAAAATCTATAATATATTGCAGATAAAAGAGTTACAGATGATAAAAATTTTATTTTTTAAGGTTAGCCCAGAATAGGAATACGTGATCTTTTAAAAAGTTTATTTTTAGTTAGTTAAGCTTAATTTTTCTAAGTATGAATTAAGTTCTTTTTTGTCCTGGTCATTTTTCCACCAGGAAAAGCTAATACCAGTCCTGTAATTTTTATCTTCCTGTCTGACCCAGCAAACCCGGCCAAAAACACGGATATTCTGGCCAGAAGATTTTCCCAGTTGGATATCAATGCTTAAGGGCATGCCCAGTGAAAATCTCTCTTGTAAATAAACCCCTACCCCTACCAAGCTGATATCACGTAATAAACAATTCTGATCACCCCAATAGCGAAACCAAATCTGCGGGTCAAGCGAATGCAAATCTAGATAAATGTTTTGCGCTTTTCTTCTTTTACTGAATCTTTTTTCCTGTTTATTCATCGGATTCTTCCTTTTCTTTTACCAGATTAATAGACTTCTATTCCCAGCTTAGGCTGAGATATCAATTAAATTTCTTGTATCCTGGAGTATAGGCTGTTGTTTAATCTCAGGCGATGTGTTTTCTAAAATTATCTTTATTGAATCATCATTGCCTGGTAATGGTTCAGGAGCAATTTTATTTTCAAATTCATTAATACCAGGTAAATCCTGTATAATTACAGGCTCAGGCGCCTGATCTTTCGGCAACCCTTGGATAAACTTTTCTTTATCATCAATCGGATAAAATCCTTTGGCATCATAATTGCGCATATTAGTCTCTGTCTGCGGGATATTCCCTAATTCTTTAACCATGTATTCACCTTGAGAAGTAATTTCGTAGATTAATCGTTTTTCTTTTTCATTATTCGCCATGGATTCTTCAACTTTTTGAATCGCCATACGCCGAAACATAATAACCCCTTCTTTGCCAAAATAAGAAGCACTGGTAACCAGAACAACCTGACTAAACAAGTAAATTAATGCCAGGGCAAAAACTGACCGGCCAAAGTTTGAGCGTAAAGTACTTGATTCTACAGTATTTTTAGATCTATCAGTTATTATTTTGACAAGCCAGTAAGCACCCATTCCTATAGAACCGAGAATAATAAAACCAATAGGCAACAACTGCGGCATAAGCACAATCCCTACACTAACAATGGATAATAATACTGCACCTAAAATACCTAACACACTCACCATATTGCGGGATGGGCTTTGTCCAGGTAATGTATTCTGTAATATTGGCTCAAATATCCAGCAAAATGCCACAATTGCCTGAAATACTGCGGAAAATAGAAAACCTGTAATCAGATAAGGTTCACCAATATTTAATTTCATGCCTATTAAACCACCGGTTGCTAAATTTAAAGTGATCAGGAAGATAGTTCCCCAGCTTTGCATCTTTCCATAATCCTGCCAGAATGTAGAATCTTGTGCCTGTGCCAGAATATACTTAATTTTACTGAATATCATTAAATCTTTACTTTCTGCATATGAATCTGCTAATATTTCATCTAAAGTTTTCACGCGTTCCTGCCCTGGGCCTTTAGGATTAACCTCAAAGAAAGAATTATATAAACTACTAAGAATAATTCCGCTTACATTCGCTTGGAACTGGAACCCGGCAAAAATCAAAGTCCGAGTAATAAATTCCCGCGGCCAAACAAAGCGAATTAGCGCAACAAGGATACCTAAAGCCAAATAAGATGGCCATAAATATACAGGAGTATTTTTCGGCATTTCAATAAATAAAACTTCTTCTATACTAATTAATAATCCTTTGAGGCTTAATACCCGAATACCCAAGAAATGAGCCATACCCCGGAAACTGCCGCCAATGTAAACATAAGCAATCTTAAAAACTTTTAAAATTGCATTGAGCATAAGATCAATCGGGAATAAAGCAATCGCAATCATTTCTCCCCAGCCTCCAAATCTAGGCCCCATAAACGTAATAATCGGATAATCAAATTTCCATTGTTTAAATCTGCGGCTGGTTTCTCTTTTAATGTAATGGACAAACAGTAAACTGGATATTGATTGAGTAAAGAAAGAATTAAGAAAAGCAAAGAAACCCATAAACGGTAAAGCCATATAAGCGATATCACTAAATATCATCAAAATCGGCAGAAGCATAATATTAGCTAATGCCGGCAAATAACGGATATAGAATTGTTCACCCTGTAGTTCTTCGACTTTCTCATACCAAGGCAACAGTTTACTACTGGTATATATACCAACAATTGCGGATCTCCAGCGTTCAACATTCGGCCATCTGATCCAGGCCTGTTTTACCATCTCATTTTTAACTTCCTGGCCTTCTCTAAGTAGTAATTTTGCATAGTAAATTGCCCAGCCCATACCCATAGCAATACGCCTGGCCATACTGTGCAAAGCTGTGGGATGATCTTCACTAGCTAAATCCTGCGCCACAATACCAAATGGATTTAAAATCGGCACACTACCGACAATATTTCCTACAGGGTCAAACAAAGGAATACCCCAAGGCTCTACAGCTTCGTTTAACTGTATTATGTTATGGCCATAATGCTTGCTTCTAATTTTAGTATTTAACCGCAGTCCGTCCCAAGGATTAAAAGCCTCAGCAGAAGCATAATTAAAGTCATTATAAGATGCAGTTTTAATCTGATGTGATGGCTGAATCACATCAGTGTATGGACTTAAGAATAACCCGATTACTTGCGGTATTTTATTAGCTTCCTCCAAATAAATCCATTCATCAAGGTCATTATAACTATGGGCAAGGGTCCACATCATTGAGTTTTGATAACCCGCATTCCCGGCTTTTGCAACCCAACTACCGATCGGAGCTTCAGGTGTTAATTGAATTATTTTATCTGACTTATTTTTCTCAGCTAAAGAATGAGCTAATCCTACACCCCGGATATTCTGCAACCTATCTAAAGTTAATTCCTCTGCTAATTTTCTTTCTTCCTTAATTCCCTCTTTTTGAGCAACCGTGAGCCCTAATTCAGTAAATTCTTTTTGCATACGTTCTTTTTCCTGCCATATCTTTTCTTTTAAATCTTTATTTGCATCTTGGCCTCCCTGGATATCATTTGGAATAGCGTCTTCATTTATTTCTTCAAATGTACCAAAATTTAAAGCAAATTCTTCTGTAACAAAATTCTTAAACCCTTTAAACACATTTTCGGTGCTCAGCTCAAAAGAAAGAATAGTCTGTAATTTATCATTAGCCCAATCCAGGATTTTAGAGGCAACTACTTCTTCAGTATTAGTTAAACTAATCCCTTGACCAGCAGTTTTTTCTGTTTTTAACATATTTATTTCCTTACTTACCAATTTTACAATTCTTTTTAAACTTTCTGCTTCTCTATTTAATTTAACCTTTTCTTTTGTCATATTTTTACGAATATTTTTAAGTATTTTTATTTCATCTTTTATTTTTTTCTTTTGCTGCGGGTTAGTTTCATTTTTTAATGCTGTTTCTTTTTGAGCTAATTCCCTTTTATTATTATTTAATTCCTGCTCTTTATTATTTAATTCTATTCCATTTGCATTTAATTCGGCCTGATTAGCTCTCAACATCTTGTCCAATCTAGCAATTTCTAAATCAACATCTTCTGAAGCCAAATAAACTTTCCATAAAATTGCCTGGATTTCACCGTTTACTATTTTTTGTTTTAATTTACGCTTAAACTGAAATCTGCTAATTTTAGACAAGGGAGCGTTGCGCAGGTCTTTTAAACCAAATAATTCTATCATATCCGGATTAGCCCAGACTAAATCCACAAATTTATCCAAAGGCCGGTCATCAACAATACCCTGGATGTCGCGGCTAAAATCAACACCCACAAGATGGTTAAATAAGCTTTTACGCTTGGCTAATAAACCCTGGTCCTGTTCATCCGCTATTTCTTCAATTTTTATAGTAAAGGTTTCAAAGGTTTCCGGCAAAGGCGACTGCCTTAATAAATGTCCTAAGCTAAACCCATACTGTTCATTCATAGTGAAAAAGATCTGGGCTAGACTCGGTAATTCAGAATACTTTACGCGCTTGACTAAAGGTATTGTTTCCCGGCGCTTAAACAAACCCTTAAGAGATTCTAAATATTCCATAGCAGGAAAGAAAGATAAAAAGGAGTTAATCGCTATATAAAGCGTGCCCAATAATAAACGAAACGCAGCAGAATCTACATAAAAACTCCAAATAAGAAGTCCCAGACTAACCAGGGCAAGAACAGCTTTCCAATTCCACTGACGAAGCGGAGTTTTTTCATCTGTTTCTTTTTTCTTAACCCAACTCCAATTAATCCATTTTTGTTTGAAATTTTTAATGTAATTTATACTGAACAAAATCAAGCCAAAACTGCCTAAGAGGATTGCTGTTAAAGTTTCTCCGGTAGCATAATCCCCCAGATTAACAAAAAACGGCAATGTTCCCACAACCAGCACTAAGTTAATAAACTGATGCAAAACTAATACGGATAACATGCGGATTTTTCCTTCACCAAATTTATGATAAGGGGAATCATAACCGCGTACCCAGAACCGGCTAAGATCATATAAAAAAACAAAAGGAGTATAGATTAATGCGCCTAAACCAGCCCAGACTTGACCTAACACAGGGATTTGATTAAACAAAGCAAAGAAGCCGATGAATATTCTTGAGCCAAGCGTAGTCCCGGATATAGGTTTATAATGCCGAATTTTATCGTACAGTGAAATGCCGAGAGGCCCCATAAGCATTGCCACAATACCCATAAATATGCCGCCTACCCAATAAGGTAATGAAGGATGACAACTTGCTCCTGCAGATAAAAATAAAGCCATAATCTTATCTCCGACCCAGGGAATTAAGCCAATGGTATTATTAATAATCGGGAAAATGATATTGGCTAATTCTGAATCAGGATGCCGGCTGGCATAAATAACCGCAGAAATGACCAGACCGCTTACCCCCATTATCGGCGCCCACATTTTAGAAACCAGGTTATGCAGGAAATTAGCTTTGCTAAATGCCTGCTGGCTGATAAAAGCTAAATACTGGCTGATATCAGAATCTGCTTTTTCATCAATATCGGTACCAAACGGTTTTAATTTTATGCGGCCAAGGTTTACTTGTTCAAAAAAAGCATTCCGGCTTTCGTCAATAAAAAAGTTTAAGAATAATTTTGTATCATGAACAATTTGATAAATATTACGGATATCATCGTCTGAATAAATATTTTTTGTCAGATCAATCTCTCCGTAATTCTTATGGTTGGGGTTATTATGGCCGCATAAAACCGCATAATCTTCATTAGCTGGCCTTCCATCTTTCAACCATTTTTCTAATTTTTCTTTAGTTAAATTTTTAAATGCCTTTACAGACTTATGCGTTTTTTGGGGATTATTTAATTCTAAAGTCTTTTTAAGCATGCGCAATGCTCCGACAATGCCCCGGTCATGATCATCTAAACCGCCAAATTGTTCAGGAAGCATCCAAAATCTATATACATAATCCTCAACATCTTTTAAAGCGACCTTATCTTCAATCATTTTATTAGTAAGATACAGAACCATTTCTTTTGTAGACTGGAGATTTCCCATACGGCTGGAAACCAGAGAATAGTAGGTCTGATATCTTACTAGTTCAAATAAATCAACTTCTTTTATTTTTGGCTTGATTATACGCGGTTTAATGGTCCATAAAAATCCGATTAACCCCGTGCCAAAGATTATCTTTAAAGTATCTGAAATTGAAATAATATTTGAAGTAATAAAAGAATTAATCTCCGGTACTTTTTCTAAAAAAGGAATTGAGCTAAAATCTAAAGTTGCTGCGGCATGAATAAATATGACCATGGGGCCTAAAGTTGCCAGAATCATTAGTACCCGGTTAACTACTCCGTGCAGAAAAGAAGCAGCAACTTTCTCAATGCCTGCAGTTGCCTGGTCATAACGCGGCAAACTAATCATATTAGGCAGTTTATAAAATAAAATTCCGGATATAATCACTAAACCCCAGTTTACTATTGGCGGCAGAGAAATAAAAAATTTGACAATAACCGGCACGCTTAAAGAAGGCGCAAATAAGAATATTACCACCAAAGGCAATAACCACAAACTCATACCTGTAAATAAATCAATAACATTTGATAATCTTGAATCTGCCTTATAATTAATCAGCCCGATTATTGTGGTAAAAATCAAGGGTATACTCCACCAATTCTGGGTAATTTTAATAAAACCACTCTGCCAATCAAACGCGAGCAGGCTATTCATTACACTGTTTCCTAAACCAACCGGATCCAGGCCCAAATAAATAACTATGCCCCAACCAAACGATAGCGCAACTATGCAAGAAAAAGCTCCGGTAATTTGAATGAAAAATTTATCTTGCAATAAGAGTTTCAGCGTAACTAACTCATTCTTTAACTTTCTCAGGCCAAAAAATGCTTTTGTTTGTTTAAAATTCCAATTCCGGATTGCCCAAAATCTTACACTTTCTTTTATACGTTTTTGAATAATCTTATGATTATTCAGCCGGACGTGATTAGTATTAGGATCATCAGTTTTACCCACAGCATCAATTTTATCCATCACTTCAACTGGCCAATTAAATTTTGGCATGCCTTCTTTCTTAAGTGTATTTTCTATCCAGGTATTATAAAGTGCGGATAATTTTTCGATTAATTCATATTCAATTAAGCGCATACGGTTACTATTTGTTCTTAAGAATACCCGCATTAAATCCTGAATGATTTTACTATCAGGATTACGGATTAAAGCGCGTTTATATTCTACATAAGCCTGGCCGTAATCCTGCGCAAGGTAAAAATAAACAGCTCTCAGTAAGGGCAACCGCACAGGTTTTTCATCTTCAACCACTAATACCCTTCTTTCGTTATAGGGTAAATACCCTTTTTCTGCTGCATCTTTTTTATCCAGCTTAATACTCTTAACCAAAATATCTACATGCAGCTTTGCTCCGTCTTTAGTAAATAGATATTCTCCGTAATCATCAACAGTCTTAATCACTAATTTTTTAATGTCTTCCGGAGTAAACGGCATCACGATTTGTTCAGAATCACTTAGGCCTAAAACATTTTCTGAAATGCCGGTAGTTAATGCTTTTTCCAGGATGAGCATAATCGGGCCGTTTAAAATATTATCAATAAGTTCGTCCTTTTTCACTGTAGTAAAATTTTCTCCGGGCAAGCTGTTAATCACTGTTTTGACTTCTCTTTCAACTAATTTCCGGGCTTGGGCCAGAGTTAAAACTTCATGATAACCCTCACTAACTTCAAATGACGGGGTTACCCCACCTGTGGGATCGGGAACTGGGGGTGATAATTTTTTCGGACGGGTAAATATACCGGCAAACAGCATTTTTAAATAAGCCGGGATTTCTGACTTTAATTTATGGAAGAAATTCGAAGCTGGTTTAGACTGGCTAAGATGTTCTAATTCATGCGCTAAGATTATCGGCAGAATTATTTTTCTTAGCCAGGTTAAAAACCCGCCGCTTGAACTCACTACCCAAAGTTTATTAATATAAAGTATTTTTTTGTTTTGATCTACCTGAGCCGGGATAAACCTGCCTAAATATTTACTTGTTACATATTTAATTTCTGCAGCTTTTTTCGCAGCCAGAGAATTATCAACGATTGCTTTTAGTTCAGGATCAGGATTATTGGTATCATCTACTCCTATCCCAACCAAATGAGTGCTCCACAAAATAAAGGCAAAAGGCAGGCCAAATAAAAATACTATTCCGCTTAAAATAAATAAAACTGCTGTGCCAGGTTCTTGAGATGACCCTGCTAATAATATTCCCAACACACCTAAACCGCTTGTAAATACTGTAGTAATAAATAAGCCTAAAGCAGAGATTTTGCTGCTTGGCTTATCCGGACTGGGATAATCATCAGTTGTCTGGAATTCATCGGGAAAAACTTTTTCTTCTGGGCTTTCGCCGCTGCCGGATGAGAACCGGGGATCAAATTCATTCCGGGATTGATCATTACGTCTTAAAATATAGTGTAATACTGCGGTAAGAGCAAATATAGAAACCGCAAAACTGCTGATTCCCAGCCAGGCTAATTTACTTGTAGTCCAGTGTTTTTTCTTTTCTATATAATTACCCTCTTCCTTGGCCATAAGCCACCAAATTGTAGAATCACGGTTTAAACCTTTATTATGTTCTATCTGCAATACTCCGTAATAATCCCATCCCCAGCGGTTACAATTAGGCTGGCCGTATTTAAGGGCTTTTTTCTCTGCGCCTTTTTCTTGCGTAATACTAAAAGAAGGCGAGACTGTTTTTTCCAGCTCGTGCATAAAATATTTATAATCCTTTGTTGCCTGAGCTGCTTCTTCTGCAGGTAATTTCGGGACTTTGGAATGCAAGCTTAAAGCATAGGAGAGCTCTGCAGTAAGACGGTAAGAAACCGGCGGCTTTTTCTTTTTGCCTTTTTCCATGGTTTCGGAAAGCAAGTAATGGTAAGACGGAGTCTCTAGCGGCCATAACCCTAACTCATCTGACTTTTTCAATTGGCCATTATCATTTACTAATGACTTGTACATTCTTATGTTACGTTCTTTATCCTTTATCTCTTTCTCGAGTTTACCGGCTTCTTTTATTTTTTCTTCTTTAGTGAGTTTAAATTTTTCTGCTGTAAGAATATTTTCATTATTATCCAGTAATGCCTGGTACAGGACTTTGTCTTGTTCCAAGGACCTTAATAAATTGGTTTCTTTAATCATTTTTATAATTGCCTTTATTTTTCCATTTAGGCGATGAGCTTTTATTTTTCTTTCCATTTCATTGAGCTTATAATCTTCGGCATTAAGCACAGCCACATCATTTTTGATTAAAGCCTGATGATATTTTGTGAGTTTTTTAACATCCTGCTCAGAATAATAATTCCGGCCAAAACCAACTCCGTCTAAGCCTAGGGTATTCCACCAGCGCATAATATCATTCCAGGCCCAGTCATCAATTACCGGCACATCAAAAAGCGTAACCGAGTCTTTTAAAACAAGATTATTTAAGACATATTTAATTGCGGAAAAATATTTTTTCTCATCCTCTAAACCATCTTCTCTTAAAATCAGATAGCCCATTAACTGCGCCTCAGTTGAAACTCCATAATCAATAGTGCCATCTTCGTGAATCCCGGCATAGAACCTTTCTCCGTTAAACATTTTTTGATCAATCCATTGCTTAATCTTAGCCCCGCTGTTTTGATAAAAGTTATAATCCCTGGCCGGCCAAATAATTGAAGCGGCTTTTTGCTCAGGATAGGCAATATTTTGATCCTTTAAAAACTCTCCGTAATCTTTAATCGCTTTATAAGAATAACAGTTATCTGTGGTAATTTTTTCTTTCATTAATATATTTTTATAAATTCCGCCGGGAATTTTTTTAATCTGAACATTGTGAATGCCGCCGTCTTCATCCTGTAAAGAAATAATATATTCCGCCAGATAATGCGCTAATTTCAAATAAGAGAGTATTTGTTTATCTATATCCGTAAGCGGCTGGTTACTCTGAGATTTATTTATTACGGTTTGAATCTTATCTTTACCATATTCCTGGTTCAGGAATTTTACCAGGTCTGATAAGACATAGGCATTAGCAGTAACATTAATTGTCGGATCACCCAGAACGCCAAAAGCAGCCCAGTACATATTATATAACCCGCTAAATTTATCAATGGTTACTTCCTGCAAATCAATCTGATCTGCATAAAAATCAAATGCTTTTCTTATCTTATCTTTTGGTTTGAAGTCAGGATTGAGGCCCGGATGTTTGAGCATATAATCAATGATTAAAGCCATAGGATAAGTATACGCACGCGCCGTTCCACTGTAAGCACCAAACAAGCCTGAGGATTCGTAATAATCTTCCGGATCAAATAAAAATAACTCAATATTTTCCTTTGTGGCTCCGGGACCATTAAAAATTGTTTGCCTTAAGTAGCGTTTACCCTTAAGCTGTTCCTGGTAAATATGCTTGAGCATGTCTGTTGTTGCCTGCACGCTTTCCTGTATCTGTTGGCTGTTGATATAGCGTTCAGTATATACAGCAAGCACAGATTTCTGCGCGGAATAGTTTTTTACATCCTGGTAAGTTTGCTTTTCTTTATTTTTCAATGCATCCCAGACTAGCTTAAGCTCAGGGTTAGTGCGTAGCTGCTGTTCAATTTGTATTTCAATTTCTTTTTGGTTATTCTCAACATCAGTTAAAAGACTTTTTTGCACTTTTAACCACTGGGCCGCATTCTGAGTCGAAGAATCAAGATAAGCAGAATTAAAAATATCCGCACGGATATCTAATGCGGTAATAACCAAACTGTGGCCGTATAAGCCGATTTTTTCTTTCTGCCGCCTTTCTTCTAATTGACGCGCGCGGTCATCAGCAATTTTTTCTGCAATCAAACGCCGGTACTCAACCTCTCCCGCTTGTTTATATTTTAAAGCTAAAACCATTTGCCATTCACTGATTAATCCGATCTTTTCTCCGATAAACGGCAAAAATTCATCTTTTTCTAAAGTCATTCGCTTGAATAAACGTTTGAAACTATGCCGCGGCTGGCGGGCAACGGTTGTTGTCTGCGCCAATTCATAATATTCCTTGCCCTGTTCATAAGTCTTTAGCCAGAAATCACCAATTTCTCCCTGTAAAAATTTATTTACATTCCCGCCTAAAGAATCCAGTAATCTGTCTCTTTGGCGCATTAAACTCTTTTCCCGATCCTGGTTAATAAGATAACCTTGATCCTGGCTTAATTTTTGTTTATGGATTCCTAGCAATTCAGCGTCAATACGCTGCAGCTCGTGCTTCTTTTGATCGATTTCTCTTTTAACGCTGATGATTTCTTCCCACAAGCGCTTAAGCACTACATCACCTTTTACCAGTTCCGTAATTTGAGCCATTAAACTGGCTTCTAATCGTGCTTCTTTATCCGTCTTAAAATTAACCAGAGTTATTTCGCTAAATTTAATTATTAATTCTGATAAATATTTAAGCTTTGATTCCTCAAGACTTAATTGAGATTTACCCTGCATACTTATTTGGCGCCTGGCTATTTCTACCTGCGCCAGGATACCGTCTTTTTCAAATAAAAGTTCAATTAATTTGCCGCTAAGTAATCCGTACAAATACTCAGACTGCTGCTGTATCTGCGGCCGGATATATTCTAAACGCGCCTTATCCTCAGCAATAATTTCATTTAAACGTTTTTGTAAATATTCTTTGATTTTAATTGCCCGGCTGACTAAAGACGGATCATCCACAATTTCCGGCTCTAACAACCTTAAGTCATCCGGTTCAAAACCAAAAGCTCTTTTTAACACTAAAGGCAGAAGTTGATTATGATACCTTTCTAATAATTTTTTGACCTCGATAATTCCCTCCGCTAACATCTGGTCTTGTTTTTTAAGCAATTCCTGGCGTTTAAGAGATTTTTCGATTGATTCTCTCATGTGTTCAATGCTTGATTGCAAAATCGCCAGGTTTTCGATAAATATCGGGCTAAAATCATTAACATCCTGAGACGGATAATAATAATCCATTTTCTTCTCATAAACACCTGTATCCGGATTTTTGTACTGCAATTGGCCGGTTAACCAGCGGTCGCTCCAATCCTGATGAGTATCAATAAGAATTTTATAATTATCCCAGCCAATTTCCTTTGCTTTCATCAATAACCTGTTTAAAGAAGTATCGGTTAAATATTCAATTTCGTATTCTTTTCCCGTAATTTCTCTGCCTGAATCATCGGTAATTACCGGAGTTACTTTATAAATCAGGGCCTGGCGATTGTTGACTGATTTTTCAAATTCATAAGTACCAAGACGCCCGCGGTACTGGTCAAAGAGTTCACTCTTTTTGCGGATATAAGTACCCGGGATATATTCGCTGATTTTATCTTCAAAATTACCAAAAAGTTTATTCTGCATTTCCCCGCGGTAATTATATTTTTCACGCCAGCTCAACGTATTCGGTAAATCATCTACAATAACACTGAGCTTTTTGTCTTCTATAACCGGACGCTGGGCATGATTTACCTGCATATTTATCTGTCTTAATTTTGTATCTTCTGCCCAAATCTCCGTGGCAATCGCACGGGTAGTTCCGGGCACAAACGCTGTATTTAGCGTTAATAATCCGTCTTCTTCGATTCGTTTCATCTGGCGGCCCTGGGTGGTTAAAAATCCCTTCCAGGCATGTCCGGGGAAGGATAAATCCTCACCGCTAATATTTAATAAACCATCTGGGTCATAAACCGGTAAATACTGCGAATTAACAGATAATTCAAGGTTATACAAATTAATCCCGTCTTTTAAAACATAACTGTGTACCGCCAAATTCTTTGCCGGCACAAAACTCTCGTTAATAGTTTCAATTCCTTCATCCTGTTTTTTAATCAATTGCCCTAATATGTTCATCCATTCTGTCCACTGGTGCCCGGGTAAAACATGATCAGTTATCTGAGATTGGAAATTAGCCTGGGTGTCCACGATCGGTAAGCCCCAGGGATCTGTTTTCATGCGGCCGGTAGTTAAAGGATATCCGTTATCGGTAAATGTTTTCCATTTTGTGGTAGTGCCAATTCCCGGGGCAAAACTTAAACCTTGTGTAACTATCCCATAACTATCTTTACTCTGCCATACTGTACCTCCGGCGCCTTGTAATTGGTCCATACGGTAAGGCAATAAATTGTTATTTTTATCTTTGGATTCAATCTTTAATATTAAATCCGTAAGATGAACATTCAATGCACCTTGTTCGATAATCGGCACGCCATTAGCCTTGCGGTCAATATTTCCCTGCATAGTGGCAATTTTTCCGATTATGTTATCTTCATAATATTCTGTCCATTGAGTAACTACATTAAGCAAAGGAGTAACATCAATTGTTTCCACAATCTTATGGGCACTGTCTTGGCTATACCATACTTCGCCCCGGATGCCAACCTGCTCATCAATCTGGTAAGGAATTACTTGTCCGGAGAGATTATCTTTTACTTTTAATACCTGTGATTTTTTGTGGCGTGAAAGCCGCGCATCCTGATCTAATATCGGCAAACCGCGGGAATCAGTATCAATCCATCCTTCATTAATACGTTTGGTGCCTACAGATTCGTGCCAATTACCGACAATCAGTAAACCCGGAATCATGGCCTGGGTAGCAGTAGAAACTCCGTAACTATCCTGGCTTTGCCATACATCACCGCGGATACCCACCTGTTCATCTAATTCATAAGCTTTAATATTTCCGCTGTTATCTTTAAAATTAAGCACTGTATTTTTCTTATGCACCTGGAGTAATCCTTCTGAGGTTAAAACCGGTAATCCGGAAAATGCATTAACCTGGATATTACATTCTAATACTTTATCTTTTGACTGGGTATTTACATCCTGGATATATTCATCCCAGGCTGTAACAATATTCAAACCCGGAATAAATTCTTTTGTCTGGGCCACAATATGATAACTATCTTCTGTCTGCCAAACCACGCCTAATCCATCGCGGTACTCATCAATCACATAAGGATTAATTTGCTGGGTATTTTTATCTTTTACTTTTAAGAACTGGCTGGTGCGCTGAATATGCAGGTGCCCGTCATTATTCATTAGAGGTAATTTATTTTTCTGGGTATCTAAAACTCCTGTATATAAATCAACCCGGCCGATAGTACTATCTTCGTAATATTCTACCCAGTTAATAGCTAAAGCCATACCCGGCACAAACTGTATGGCCTGGGTTACGATATTGTAACTGTCTTTTGTCCAGTGAACCCTGCCTCTGTAGCCTAAAATTTCATCAATCTCATATTTAACTAACTGGCCCTGGCTATTTTTGATATTAAAGGCACCTTCTAAATAAATTTTATTCCGGTATAATTTTTTGTAAACACGATCACCCTGTTCATCAACCGGTAACCCCTGGATATTTAAACGCGTTGCGGTCTGAGCTAAGATATTTCCGGCCGCGTTATGTTTAAGCGTTGAGGTTTCTACGCCTAACTGATTATAAGTAATCGCGGTGGTAATCAATCCCTGCTTAGTATGCGTGATGATTTCACTAATCTGGTCTTCTGATAAATTATAAAGAACTTCTTCCGTCACCCCAATATTACGATTAGTTACCAAGGTTCTCAGCTCTCCATTCGGAGTAAGTTCCTGGGTTATGGTTTCATCAATCAATTCATCCTGTTGGCTTTCCTGTAATTGAGTATGCCAGATATAGCGCTGTGTTTTAGAAGCAATCCCGCGTGTTTTGTAATATTCATTTTCATAATGTAGATATGCTACATCTTCTGCCTGAATGTGTTTGATCTGGATAACCTGATCATTGATTAAAGAATAATCTATATCGTCCGCATTAATGGCTGTGCTTGCGCCCACCGCAACCGTAACTTCTACAGTTTCTCCATCGTAAATGCGCTGAATACGGCCGTAAGCATCATTAATTTTTAAATTACTAAAACCTGTAATATCATTTTTCCAGTAATAACTAGCACCGCTATATTCATTGTACCCGACAAAACCCGCATGTTTTAATCGGGTTGAAGTTTTATTCCCGGCTTGATCACATAAATACTCATCTAATCGTGTTGCGGTATTAAACGCAAGATAATAATTATTATCATAATTTGATAATACAACTTTATTAAATATACCGTCATTATCCGTATCCTGCCAGCTTTCTCTCAGCCGGCCCATATAATCCAAAACATCTTTATGCCCGAAATTCGCAACCTCATCAAAAACATTATAAATACTCCCGCCCTCTGCCGAGATTCCCGCATATTCAGAATAACTCAACCGGCTGCCCAGAGTTCCGTCAGTCACAGCATAAGTTTCGGAAAAAGAAGCCCGCCCCAAGATTTTATGCTGAGCATTGGTGTAAGCATTTACAATATATTTACGCGGAGTGAAATTAGATGATAAAGTATAAAAACTATCCTGCTCTAAATTAGCAATCCCGTTATAATCCCCTTCATAAGCTTCAATAACCGCGCCGGTAATCATATCCAAAGATTGATGCACAACTCTGGCCTGCTGATTCCCATTATTGTGTACTACCCACTGCTCAACCAGAAGATTATCATAATCAATTCTATTTTTGAATTCACTAACAACAATCCCTGTGCCCTGGATATAAGTTTTTCCCCGGGAAGCAACCGGAACAAAACGGCCGGTATTATTATAATAACCCTCATTTTCATATTCATAGACTGTAGTTAAATTACCTCGGGTTTGTTGTTCTAATCTGCCGCTGGTAATATCATATACTTGTGTTTCTTCCCATAATTTTCTAAAACCATTCGCATCAGTTCCGGCAAATACTACTCTGCGAATAACTTTTTCTTTTTGGCTATCAAAGCCTGTGCGTTCGGAAACATTCACAATTGTATTTGAATACTTTAAGACATTTAAATCCGAATAATACCGCGCTTGTTCCAGCGGAGTTTCGCCGACTAAAGTAATACTTAATTTAGCTGTGCCTAATTCCCTTAAAAATGTTCCGCTGGGAACAATACCTTCGGTCATTGCGTCATAATACTGCAAACTCACCACTCCAGCATTAATCTCATACGCAAACATGCCTTTTTTATGGTTTATGGAAACTTCATGCCCTAATAAATCCCGTATCTGCCCGGATTCCCAGAGCTGTTTGGCTTTTCTTAACACTTCAATATAAGTATCAATAGATTCTTCTATGGAAATCTGGCTGCCTTGAGCTAGTTTTAGAGTTTGCGTCATATTAAATAACCAGACCAGATCACTATCCTGATCTTCATAATGACGATAATCTGTGGCTAAATGAATTTTTCCTCTGAGGAATTTAATCAATCCTGGTTCTAATTCTAACCGGGATTTTAGTTCAACCACTAACAGCAATGCCATCATATATTCATCTACAGTAGCAAACCAATCATCTTCTGCTATGCCGATATGATCCGCAATATCTGCCATTATCTGCCGCAAACGAGGGCTTAAGTTTTTATCACCGCGATAAGGCACTCTTTCTAAACCATAAAGCTCTCTGATTTCATCAAACACTTTTTCCTTAAGTTCAACCTGAATCTGCAGATTGTTCATAAGCGTATCCATTGTAACCGGCTCGGGTAATAACATATCCTTAGTTTTACCTGTAGCCACATTAATACCCACAACCTTTTGATTATCAATATCCTTAATCAGGCTAAATGTTATTGCCCGGAACAATTTACTTATTTCGACATTTTCTGCCCCGATAGCTTTTGTGGTGCCCCGGAACTGGACATTCTGCATATCTTCGTACAATACCCAGATAAATTTAAATCCGTCTTTTTGTTTAAACAAAGCTGCATTTCTTAAATTTTTGGCAACATCCGGAATTGTTAATTCTTTGTCTAATGTTTCCGATTTTAAAACCGCAGTATCAATATCCAAAACATCAGATTCCTTTTTTCCGATACTACTTACTTCCCAGAAAATAATTCCCCGGAATAAAGCACTGATTGTAATATCTCCGATCTTCTGAGAATTACCAATAAACTCTACATCCATTAAGTCGCTGTCGGCAGTTGAATATAAATAGCGGATATCATCAAATAAATTATCATAGAGGATACCTTTTTCTCTTTTCAGCTGGGCTACATCACTTAAAGTTTTTGCAACTTCTTCTGCTCTTAGATTATGCTTTAAAGGAATCCAGACTAATCCATTCTTATCTATATCCACGGATTCTAATTTTGGTTTACCCACGTCTGCTACATGACCAAAGATGATTGATCTCAGCAATACGCTCTTAGTTACTGTGCCAATCATTTCTATTGTGCCGATAAAATTTACATTGCTTAAATCTATATTTTTAGAGGTGTAAATAAAACGAATATCATCAAAACTTCCTTGTTTTTGTAATATATCTACACTTTTAATCGCGTTCTTTACATCAGTTACTTTAAATTCCCGGATTTCATTAGTAACCGGATCACGAACTTCTTCTTCTTTTATTTCCAATGTATCAATATCCAGTTTCTTGATCTTGGTCCGGCCCACATCTGCTACATGACCAAAGATGATTGATCTCAGTAACACGCTCTTAGTTACTGTGCCGATCATTTCTGTTGTACCGATAAATTTCACACCGCTTAATCCGTAGATCCTCTGGATCGCCGGCAGGATCTCCGGATCGCTTAATAATTCATCTACATTCTTAATCGCAGCTTTGACATCATCTACACTGAATTTCCGGATATTGCCCTGCTCATC
>JBDRJV010000046.1:0-46354 GCA_043814605.1 Candidatus Omnitrophota bacterium
GCCAGCCCGGCCAATCACTTTAAGATTTTTACAAGCCCCGATAATATCAGCCGTAGCTTTGGTTCCGCTTCTGATAATTAAAGCATCATAATCACCGATAATTTTCTTTAACTCTTCCGGAGTAAGTTTTGTTTTTACATCTACGGGAATTTTTCTTTCCTCTAATATTTTCAGACCTTCTTCTGATAATGGATCACTTACTAATATTTTCATATTCTAATCCTCCCCGTGTCATTTTTCACTTGCAAAATTCTTTTTCTGCTGCACCAACGCCAACTCCTGGTTCAAAAACATAGCCCATTTTAGCCAGCACAATTTCTAAACAACTAATTCCTGTAAGAATATCAAATTCATTCATATAACCCATTTGGGCGATTCTAATTATTTTCCCTTTTAATTGAGCTTGCCCACCAGCAACACTTACGCCATAGGTATCTCGCATTGTCTTTACAAGCTCCTCTCCATTAATATGTTCCGGTAAACAAACAGAAGTTATATCATCCGCCGGAGACTTAGCAAAAAGTTTTAAGCCTAAAGCTTGCATTGCTGCCCGAACCGCACGGGCTAATTTACTGTGACGCGCAAAAGTAACTTCTAATGTTTCTTTTTTAATCATCTTTAATGCTTCATTTAAACCGATACATAATGTCACCGCTGGAGTAAACGCTGTATCTGATTTATCTAAAGCTTTTTTAGCAGAACGAAAATCAAAATAATATCTGGGTGATTTAGATTTTTCTACTAATTTCCAGGCCTTAGGACTTATCGAACAGAACGCCAGTCCCGGAGGGATCATCAATCCTTTTTGCGAACCAGCCACAACCACATCTACACCCCATTTATCTGTTTGCAAATCAACTCCGCATAAAGCGCTGATTGCATCTGTCACTAAAATAGCATCTTTGTTTTTCATCATTTGGGCGATTGCTTTAATATCCGTTAAAACTCCTGTGGATGTTTCACAAAGAGTTGTGAAAACAACTTTCACATTTTTATTTTCTTTTAGTGCTTTTTCAATCACGCTGGGTTCAACCGCCTTGCCCCATTCCACATCAATATCCACAGTTTTTATCCCGTAAGCCTGACAAATTTCACTCCAACGTTCGCCAAATTTACCGCCTCGCACACAAATTGCCGTATCACCGCTGGAGAGCAAATTAACCACAGCCGCTTCCATGGCTCCTGTTCCAGATGCCGCAAAAGTAAATACATCGTTTTGAGTCTGAAATACATATTTTAAATTTTCAATTACTTCTTTAAAAATTGCTTTAAACTCAGGCGTACGATGATGTATTGTCGGTTTAGACATTGCCAATAAAACTTCGGTCGGGACTGGGGTTGGCCCGGGAGTTAATAAATATTTCTTTTTCATTTTAATGTTTCCTTTCTCCTTAAATTTTTATTTATTTTATAATCTGAATTAACTGATATTTGGAGCAACTACACTATCCACAATGCCATAGGCAGCACATTCTTGCGCACTCATAAAATAATCCCGATCTGTATCTTGGGTTACTTTATCTATCGATTGCCCTGTATGTTTGCTTAAAATCTGATTAAGTTTTTCTTTCATTTTTAGAATTTCAGTAGCTTGAATACTAATATCTGATGCCGTACCCTGCGTGCCTCCCCAAGGCTGATGAATCATGATTCGAGCATTAGGCAAAGCAAATCTTTTCCCTTTAGCGCCTGCCGCTAAAAGAACCGCTCCCATACTGGCTGCTTGCCCGACACAATAGGTGTTTACTTTACACTTAACAAATTGCATGGTGTCATAAATTGCTAATCCTGCGGTAACAATTCCTCCAGGAGAATTGATATAAATATTAATATCTTTCTCTGGATCTTCCATTTGTAAAAATAACATCTGGGCAATGACTAAATTTGCTACCGAATCATCAATCGCTGTCCCGATAAAAACAATCCGGTCTTTTAATAATCTTGAAAAAATATCAAAAGCACGTTCTCCGCGTTCTGTCTGTTCAACAACCATTGGTACTAACATCTGACTTTTTTGTTCCATATCCGCCCCCTTAATTTGACAAATAGATTTTTAAAACTAATTTACCGTTTTTTTTCGGCAACTTCTTCAATCTTGGCCTGATCAATTAAAAAAGAAATTATTTTCTCTTCCCAGATTTCCCAATGTAAATTTTCTAAAAGATTTTTTTCGCGCAGATATTTCAGCACATCTTCTTTTGGCTGATGATAAGACTGGGAAATCAATTCTATTCTTTTATCTATCTCTTTATCATCAACAGAAATATTTTCCGTACGAGCAATATTTTCTAAAATAAAAAATATTCTGATTTGTTTTAAAGCCTCTTTACTAAAAGTTTCGGTAACTTTATTTAACTCCGCTTCAATTTGTTCGTCTTTTAAACCCTGCTGTTTTAATCTCTCTCTTGCAGTATCCTTTAACAATTGTTCTCTTTTGGCTACCATTGTCGGCGGCACATCAATCAACATTGACTTTTCCAAACTATTAATCAACTGTATCCTTAAATCCTGTTTTATTTGAACTTCTTTTTCCTGAATTAAATCCTGTTTTACCTGTTCTTGTAATTCCGTTAATGTATTTTTTCCGATTATTTTGGCAAAATCATCATTTAATTCCGGCAATTTTTTTTCTTTGATTTCTTTAACTTGTATTGTAAATTCTGCGGTTTTTTTAGCCAGCTCTGCAAGTTTGAATTTTTCCGGTAGAACTATTTTAAATTCCTTAGTTTGGCCTGCACCAATTCCGGTTAATTCTTGGGAAAGACCGGGCAGAAACATTTCTTTGTCTATCCAAAGCCAGGATTTTTCTTTTTTCTCAATTTGTTTGCCATCTACTGAGTAGCCATAATCACAAATAAGATAGTCTCCGATTTTTGTTGTCCTGTTTTCAACCGGCATAAATTGCGCATAACGCTCTCTTAAATAATCAATGACCTTGATTACATCTTCATCTTTTATAAATAGCTTTTCTTTTTTAAGTTCAATATTTTTATATTCCTTTAGTTTAAACTCAGGCCGAATATCAACTTTCACACTAAAGGTAAGGTTTTCTCCTGTTTTAAAATTAACATTTGAAATATCCGGTAAAGTAACCGGATGAATTTTTTCTTTTTCAATTGCTTTATAATAATTGGTATTTACTAAATTGGTTAGTACTTTATCATAAGCTTTTGGTGCATAATGCTGCTCAATCAAATGACGCGGCGCTTTGCCTTTTCTAAAACCCGGGATTTGTGCTGTTTTTCTCGCATCCTCATAAAAAAGTTCAAATTCCTCAGAAACTTCTTTTTGAGGGATCTCAATTTCTAAAATCTTTTGGCATTTTGCCGAATCTTTAACTTTTACTTTCATTAAATAATTTTCCTCTTTCTTTATTCTCGTAAGCAGTGGACATTTTTTTGAATCAGGTGTAATTTATCTTCCTTGTTTTTTTCAAGCAACGAAAGCTGATGGAGCGGCGGATGGGATTCGAACCCACGACATTCTCCTTGGCAAGGAGACATTCTTCCAGCTGAATTACCGCCGCATATTTATAATTTATGACCAATGGACTATATATCCATCACTATTTAAGTAAATAGCATCAACTAAGTAAAGTTCATTTACTTGCCCTGAACCAGTCGTCACTTTGTTCATCCAATACAGGGCATAAACCATTCTTTTATAGCTATGCCATAAACCTGAGCCACAGAACCAGTATGCACGGTTCATGATAAATTCCGCGAATGGTTTATGGTGCGGACGGAGAGACTTGAACTCTCATCCCAAAGGGATACGGTCCTAAGCCGTACGCGTATGCCAATTCCGCCACGTCCGCCCGAAAATACAGTTTTAAATTTTAAGCACTAAGTAAATAAAAACTACAGTCTAAGCCATCACAATTAAGTTTTAAATAAATCTTAACTTATATTCTTTTAAAAACTTACAATTTAAAACTTAATAACTGCATTAATGGTGAGCCGTGAAGGAATCGAACCTTCAACCTCCTGATTAAGAGTCAGATGCTCTGCCAATTGAGCTAACGGCCCATACATATTTATAATAATAATAAATTGAGAAATAATTATAACAAAAAAATATATACAGGTCAATATTTCAATTTAAAACAGCTCTTAATTAACAGAACCTTATTTTTTCCAAATAGATCCGGCAAAGCCTGACTAAATTACTTCTCTGCCCAGGTAAGACGAATGGCGCGCTTGGTGCCGAATGAAAAATCCCAAGAAGTACTTCTTCGGCATTCCGAAGAAATTTTCATAAGATGCACTTCATTCGGAAGAGGACTCGCCTACTATAAAAAAATCATCGTGATTTTTTTTGCGCAGGTCCACCCGTTTCGCTTCACTCGCAATCCTGCTTGCTTTTCCTCGCACTTATTCAGCACTTCCGCCTTTGGCGAGGTCTCGCCATTGTTAATTTCTCAGTGCCCACTTGGCGGACAACTTGCCCTGCACCAATCTTGCAGATGGTACAGGGTAAACTTCTCGCCCTCCAGATGTTCATTTATTTGGCGCGCCCGGGAGGACTCGAACCCCCAACCCTTTGGTCCGAAGCCAAATGCTCTATCCATTGAGCTACAGGCGCATAAAATTGATTATAAAATATAATCTGCTTTCAATTTTCCATTGAGCTATGCCGAATGAAGTTTCCCTAATCAGATTATCTTCGGCATCCCGAAGAAATTCTCATCAGATGCACTTCTTTCGGGACAGGCGCGCAAGACTTGCGTTACATATTAAGTGTTAGGTGTTAGGTTTTAAATTTTAAACTTAAAAGATCTTTTTCGCTAATAACCCGATTCTTTTACCAAATTTTTCACACTCTGCTTTAGCTCTGGCGTCAGGCGCTCCAATAGAAACCGGGCCATAATGATCTCCGTTCGAATCGCCTTGAACAATCATGCCATGAATTAAAAAAGCATTAATAATATCCAATATTGTAGTTTCATTGCCACCGGCAATATTTGCAGCGGAAGAAAAAGCTCCACCGATCTTTCCCTCTAATTTACGGTGATGTTTAACACTTTCATCTAATAATTTTTTTACCTGATAGGCCATGCTTCCATAGTATGTCGGTGAGCCCAATATAAGAATTTCATAATCAACGAGCATATCCGCACTGATCTGTGTGATTTCCTTTAAATCTACTTCTATCCCTGTTTTTTTTAAAGACTGAGAAATGATTTGTGCCATTTTTTCCGTATTCCCTGTACGGGAATAATAACCCACTAGTGCCTTAATCATATTATCACCTTTTTGTTTAGCGAGTAGCACCCTTACGGGCACAAGAGAGTAGCAAGTAGCGAGAAAATAATTTTCCTAATGTTTTTCTAACCGCTAAGCGCTAAACGCTGTTTTAGTTGTTACCGGCAAAAAATGCCTGGTTAATATATTTTGTGATTAGAATTTGATCGTTTTCACTAATATCATTAAAAAACAAAGCCAGATTATAATACTTTTTTAGTTCTTCATTAATTCCCGGTTCTACTCTCACTACAACTGCAGAACAATTAATTTGTTTATCCTCTTTTTTTTCATTAATAATTAACGGCACATACATTCGCAGGGATAATTTTGTCATTAACGGCACAAAACACCCAACCTGACAATAAATTCCGGAAGCACTTATATTTTTAGTTTCCACGGCAAAATCAAAATTTTCGCCTTTAATATTTACCGCTAAATTAATACTAACACGCGGGTAGGATCTTCTTTCTTGATTCATCTATTCGTCCCATCTTTACATTAATTTTAATTTTAATTTTAATTTTAACTTTAACTTAAAGTTTTAAGTTCATCTATTTCACTATCTAAAATTTGAGACACACTGTCTAACTCTTCAATTGCCCGGTGGATAACCCGGCTAAAATGTTTAGCTGTAGGATGCGATTCTTCTAGCTGCATCAATCTTCTCACAAGATTTTTTAATTCCAAATACATTTTACTCAAAGTTTTTGCATCTTTAAAATTTTTTTGTCTGACAAATCGTAAAATTAAATCTTTTTCTTCTTTAGAAAGCAAAGAAAATGCGATTCCTACCTCATAATCGCCGCTTGTGTATTCAGAGTATTTTGTTTCCGGTTTTATCCGTGCAACTTCCGCCGGACAGATTAAATATTTTTGGATTCTTTTTCTATTTTCTGCTAACGATAAATCCATAACAACTTCTAATTTTGTTTTTAAAGGAATAAATTCCTGGGTCTGGCAAAACACCCCTTTACAACTAATATCTTTTACCTGCGCCGGAATTTTAAAATCAGCACCCCTGATTAACAGCGGGAAATCAACTTTATAACGGCTAAATTCCCTTCTTTCTTTACCTTTATATAAGTGCTTCATCTAACTCAAATCCTTTAGTTCATTTATTTCATAATCTAAAATATGTGCCGCGGCATCCAGCTCGCTAATCGCCCGGTGAATAACGTTACGAAAATGCTCCGCAGTCGGATGGCATTCTTCAACTTCTACTAATCTCGCAGCCATATCTTTTAATTTTAAATAAATTTTTTTTAATTCTTTAGCTTCTTTTAAATTTTTCTGCCGTATATATTGCAGAAGAGTTTCTTTATCTTGATCGAGCAGTTTAGAAAACTTAAGCCCAATATTATAATCCTCGTTTTCTTGCTGCTTGTCCGGCTCAATTCGGATAATTCTCGCTGGGCAAGTAATTGTTTTTTGAATCTTGCGATTCTTAACTTTAAAAACAAGCTTCATCGTTACTCTGATATCAGAATCTTGCGGAATATATTTATTTACATTACAAAAAATGCCCGCGCAACTTACATTTTTTGTTACTGTAGAAAAATACTCACCCGCAAAATTAATCTCCAGCGGCAGAGAAATTATAAAACGCGGATGTTTTCTTCTTTCTGCTGTTGGCATATGGGAGTTATAGTTATTGTACTTATCCATTTTTCTCAATTAACTTTTCATTTTCCTCTACCTGGCAAATCGTCAGCAGTTTTCCCTCAAAATTTGTGATTCGCTTATCTGCATCATCATATTTATTCTTTAAATTCACAATATGCCGGCCTAAAACATCAAAATCTTCTTTAAATCTCTGCATGTCACCTTTTAACCGCTCTAAGTGCCGCAAAATTTCTTTTACATTTTCCTGTACTCTTAAACCCTTGAGCCCTAAGAGTATTGCCTGCAGATATGCATAAAAAGAATTGGGGCTAACCGGGATAACTTTTTTCTTTAAAGCATATGTACTCAAACTATTCTTTTCCTGGGCATTGTCCTTAATGATTACTTCATAATATACATTTTCCGCCGGAATATACATCAGGGCAAAATCAAAAGTCCCCTCATCCGGAACAATATATTTTTCCGCTATTGCATCAATATGTTTTTTTACATCATTGACAAAAATTTTGCGAGCTTGGCGTTTTTGCTCCTCGTCTGTACCTTCAATAATCCGGCGAAAATTTTCTAAGGGAAATTTAGAATCAACACTCACCATCCCCTGCCCCAGACAAATAACCGCATCAACCGTATCTCCATTTTTAAACTTATATTGCTGTTTAACACAAGACTCCGGTAAAACTTGCTGCAGGAGATCACCCAGGAATAATTCCCCTAATTCTCCTCGCATTTTCGGAGCCTTAAGTATTTCCTGCAAACTGGCAATATCCCGACCGACTTCAAAAACACGTTCTGTTGCCTGGGAAAGAGACCCTAAATTTTTCTGTACCTGGCCGACAACAGCTGCGGCAGAATCTAACCTTTGTCCTACAGTTTGTTGAGAAGAAAGCATTTGTTTTGTAATCGCTTGCAGATTTTGATCAACACTATTTTTAAGATCGTTAAAAGAATCACTGACCTGTGTACGCAGATTATCAACCTGCTGCTGCATAATATTTAAGGCTTGATCTTTATTGCTTGTTTTCTGTGATTTTAAAAGCAAAACTGTTAAAACCACACAAATAACTAGTAGTGAATTAAAAATAACGATATTGAACATATATTTTATCTTATTTGTTTAAGCTTGCTGATATTAGCTTACATTTTTTTAAATCATTTTTTATCATCTTTATTTTCTCAAATCTATTCGCTAAACGCTTGCCACTATGTGCTGTAGTTAAGCTGCCGGCTCTTGTACTGGCTCTGCTTCTTTTTGTTTCTTTTCATCTTCTGTTTTTTTAAATTTCTTCCAACATTGTTTGTTGCAGAAAAACTGCATATTTTTATAGTAGCGAATTTTTTGTATGGGTTTTTTGCAAGCGCCGCAATTTTTAGGAATTTCTACTTTAAGCGAAGTTTTATCTTTGGGTTCTTCTGTTTTGAATGTGTCTTTAGTTTCTGCTGCACTTTTTTCTGTTCCCAACTCTTGTTCTGCTCCTTCTTTTAGCTCTTGCCCCGGTTCGCCAACCGGTTCATTCATTTCTTCTTGTTTTGGTTCTTCATTCATGGTTATTGTACTCCTTTCAGACAAATGTATTTTCTCAATATTATTAACGATTTATTATCAGTTATTTTTAATAAATGCGATTATTTAATTTTTTTATAAAATATAAAATTAGATAATGACTATTGAGCCCCCATAAAGTCTCCTTCACAGGGGCCAATAATTATTTATTACATACTCTTCGTATTATTTTTTCTTTTTACGTCTTGCCATTTTAGCGCGGGAAACATCTCCTTGTTTATCGATAAAATAGAGATAACCCTCTTCTCTGGTAATACCTAATTTAGTTACCTTTGCCGGCTTACCGCCTGTTTTTCCACCTCTAGCCATTTTAGCACGAGAAACATCGCCTTGTTTGTCCAGATAGTATAGATAACCCTTTTCTCTTTTAATCCCAGCTTTTGTTACTTTTTCTGCCATAGTTTCACCTCCCTTCTGATATTAATTTTTTACACAATTAGTTTTTATTCGTTCGACCTTATGGAACCCCCACGGGCTAAAGCCCGTGGTTCCTGGGGTGGAATACTCAAGCGGCCTCCTTTTATCCGCGCCATAAATGGGCGCGGTTTTAGGCCGCGGATGTATAAAACGCGTAAAAGACCGATCGTATGATCGCTCATCCTCCTTATTAAAATAACAAGCAGGTAATTGGTCCATTGCTCGATGGTAGTGCAAACATTCACAGCATTTTCCTTTGCGCGAACACGGCTCATAGGTGCAATTACATTTTTTCATATTCGCTTTGAAATTCGCACAATTCATAATAATATATTTTATTATGTTCCAATTTTTATATTATTTAAAATTCCTTCCAGCGTCGCTTGCGCCGAAAGAATTGCTAACATACTTGTCTTTGGATTTACATTCGATGGCACATTCTCGGTACAACATATTATTTTACCAAAATCTCCCTTAATTTCAATAGTATGTGTATTTCTTTTAATTTTGGCACTCGCGATAATACATACTTGAGTTTTTTTAGCCCCTAATCCTACCAGGCTTAAAATTGCTGCAACATTTATGTTTTTAGGAAATCCTTTAACTGCTTCTTGGGCTGAACCAGCAAAAATAATCCTCTCGTTTTTTATCTTTTTTAAATCGATATTATGCTTTTGCAGGTAATCCGCGCCTTTGAGTCCGGCCAGGGGTTTTTTTGTTGTAAGTTTTACTTCTGTAATCTTTCCCATACGTGCCGCCTTCAGCGCATCTAGGCCGGCAATTGCACCGCTAGGCACATAAAGCTTAATTTTTTTCTGTTCAACCTTTTTTAACACTTGAGGATTTAAAAGCAGCCCTCCGACACTCATAATCATTACATCTTTCCCATAATCTGCGGCAAGATCCGTGACTATTCTGGCTGCTTCCCCACAAGCCGCTTCAATTACTAAATCACATTTTTTAATTAATTGGTGCAAAGAGTAACTCTTGATATTTTTTTTCAAAGAACGGTTTAAATTAATAATACTTTGCTTCTGCTGATCACAAACCCCGACCAGATAAATACGTTTCTTATATTTGTTTAAAACCGTTTTTGCTATATATGAGCCGATTGTGCCACAGCCAACAATACCAATTTTAATCATTTTTTTATTTTTTCTTTGGTAAAACCGCCATCATTTTATCTAATGATTTTTTGGCTTTTTTCCGAATTTTATCACTAACTTTAACTTCATAAACCATATTTTCTAGACTGTGCACTATCCAGCCTAATGTTGTTAATTTCATATCCGCACAAATAAAATGCTCGCTGGGGCAATAAAATTTTTTCTGAGGATTTTCCTGCGCCAGGCGATAAATCATTCCCAGTTCTGTTCCGACAATAAATTCTTTATGTGGGGATTGTTTAGCATAGCGCAGCATCCCACTCGTTGAACCAATATAATCCGCGTGCTTTAATAATTGCTCCGGACATTCTGGATGTGCCATAAATTTTGCTTTTTTATGGAGTTTTTTTGCTTGGATAATCTCTTCTTCAGAAATACGCATATGTGTGGGGCAAAATCCTTCCCAAAGAACAATCTTTTTTTGTGGCAACTGGGATTGGATAAAATGCCCGAGATTCTTATCCGGAATGAAAATAATTTTTTTATCCGGTAAAGACGCAATAATTTCTAATGCATTGCTGGAAGTAGAACAAATATCACTTTCGGCTTTAACTGCCGCAGAAGAATTTACATAACAAACAACTGGAACATTCGGATTTTGTTTTTTGAGAGCCCGTAGTTGCTTTAAATTAATCATATCGGCCATAGGACAACCCGCTTCTTTAACCGGTAAAAGAATTTTTTTATGCGGGTTAAGGATAGATGCTGTTTCCGCCATGAAATGTACCCCGCAAAAAAGTACAACCGGTGCATCTACTTTGGTTACAGCCCGGCTTAATTCTAAAGAATCGCCAAAAATATCCGCCACTTCCTGTACTTGGGGCCTTTGATAATTATGCGCGATGATTACCGCTTTTCTTTTTTTCTTTAGCTGCGCAATTTTTTTCTTTAATGAATCTATGTATTTTTTATCGTCTTCAAGATTATTTTGAACAAACATTACTTTTTTCTCGTTTTTCCCGTTACCATATTTTTAGCATTTACATAAACTGTTCTTTGTTTGAAAGTTTTTGCCTCATGGGATTCAAGTAAACAATAGGAAATTATGATCACAATATCTCCGACTTGCGCCCATCTGGCTGCAGGCCCGTTCATGCAAATAACTCCTGAGCCGGCTTTGTCTTCAATAACATAAGTTTCTACGCGCGAACCATTATTCAAATTAACAACTTGAACCCGTTCGTTAGGATAAATATCCGCTGCCGCTAAAAGTTTTTTATCAATCGTAATGCTTCCCATATATTGTAAATTAGCATCCGTAACTGTAGCTCTGTGTATTTTAGACTTACTTACTATTCTTAACATTCTTTTTTTACCTCAATACAGGTTACAAGATTCAGGTTAAAAAACTAGGATAAAGTAATAACATTAATTACTAAGCTTTTAGCAGTTCCTCTTATTGTTACTTGTTGCCTGAAACTCAATCATTTATATTTAGTATTATATTATCAATCAATCTTATTTTGCCAATAAAAACAGCCAAAGCAATTAAAATTTTTCCTTTGATTATTTTTTTACTAGATAAATCCTTACTGTCGACGATAGCAATGTAGTCTATTTTAACAGAGTTTGTACAAGTTAGCAATCTTTTCATTTTTTTTATAACCAGACCAGAATTTCTTTGTCCTGCGAGAATTTCTGTTTCAGCTAACTTTAATGCCTTATATAACAATTGAGCTTGCTTGCGCTCTCTGGCATTCAAATAACTATTCCGGGAACTTAAAGCTAAACCCTCTGGATCTCTGATTATTGGTAACACCTTTATTTTCAGTGGGATATTTAAATCATTTACCAATTTTTTTATCACGATTGCCTGTTGCGCATCTTTTTGCCCAAAATAAGCAATACTCGGACAAACAATATTAAAGAGCTTAGTAACAACAGTTGTCACTCCTTTAAAATGACCTGGCCGTGATGCTCCGCAAAGAATGTCTGCAATCCGATCCACAACAACATGTGTTAAAAATCCTTGCGCATACATTTGCTGATCATCCGGGATAAAAATATAATCCACGCCTTCTTTTTTTGCTAATTTTATATCTGTTTCTAAATCTCTGGGGTATTTCTGGAAATCTTCTTTTGGGCCAAATTGTAAGGGATTAACATAAATACTGATTACCGTAATATCACAATCTTTTCTAGACTTACGCATTAAAGACAAATGGCCTTGATGTAAATATCCCATTGTCGGAACAAAACCAATAGTTTTTCCTTTTTCTTTCAATCTTTTACTGATTTTCTGCATTAAACCAATACTTCTTACTATTTTCATTATTTTTGTAATACAGATAGTTCTTTTAGCAGTTTATTTATTGTTTTCTTATGTAAAGGATGTTTTATTTTCGGAGCAATATCGTTTAAAGGCCCCAGGACAAAATATCTTTCCTGCATTAACTTATGAGGAATACTCAATTCTTTGCGATTTAAGACTAAATTATTGTATAAAAGAATATCTAAATCAATTAACCGCGGTCCCCATTTTATTTTACTTTTTTTCCGTCCCAGTTTGGCTTCAATCGCCTTCAGCAGTTTTAATAATTTATTAGGCGTAAGTAATGTCTCAATTTTTACAGCCACATTTAGAAATTTACCTTGACTTACTCTTCCCACAGGATTGGTTTCATAAACCGGAGAAGTTTTTATAATGTGCGTATCCGCATTTTCTTCGATCAGCTTTAATGCCTGGGCAATATTTTTCTTGCGATTCTTTAAATTTGAACCAATGCCTAAATAAACCCGGGCTTTTTTTTTCATAAATTTTTCATAAAACAGCTAAGCGTTGCAGTGCTTCTTTAATCCTATTTTTATCTTGGGTTAGAGCAAAACGGATATATCCTTCCCCGTATTTACCAAACCCTACCCCGGGGGTAACCACAATATCTGCACGGTTAAGTAGTAAATTAGAAAAATCAATTGATTTTACCCCTTTTTTAGGAATTTTTGCCCAAATATAAAATGTGGCTTTTGGCTTATCAATTACCCAGCCCAGTTTTTCTAAGCCGTTGATTAAAACATCCCGCCTTTGTTGGTAAATACCCGCCATTTTTTTCTTAAATGAATCCTTAGATTTTAATGCCGCAATACCCGCGAGCTGTATTGCTTGAAAAACTCCGGAATCAATATTAGATTTAATTTTGGCAATTGCGGCAATTATTTCCTTATTTCCACAAACCCAACCTAATCTCCATCCGGTCATATTATAAGTTTTAGAAAGAGAATGAAACTCGATTGCCACATCACGTGCGCCGGTAATCTGTAAAATACTCGGAGCCTGGTAATTATCAAAACACATCTCTGAATATGCCAGATCAAAACAAATTATGATATTATGCTTTCTCGCAAAAGCTACTAACTCTTTCAAAAATCTCACCGGAACTATTGCCGCTGTAGGGTTATTTGGATAATTAACAAATATCAGCTTGGAGCGTTTTAAAATTGATGTAGGTATTTTCTTTAAATCTGGCAAAAAATTATTCGTTTCTATTAAAGGCATAAAATACGGTTTGCCCCCGGCTAAAATAGTTGCATTGCGGTAAGCCGGATAAGCCGGATCAGGAACTAAAGCCACATCATTCGTGTTTAAAAAAGTAAATGGAGTATGCGCCAGACCTTCTTTGGAACCAATAAGGGGGAGGATTTCACTGGATGCATCTAATTTAACTTTGAAACGTTTTTTATGCCAGTTTGCAATTTCTTGTTTTAATTGCGGCATCCCGGCATCCAAAGCATAGCGATGATTAGAAGGATCTTTGGCTGCTTTATATAATGCTTCAATTATATACCTGGGAGTAGGAATATCCGGGTCTCCAATCCCTAAATCTATCAAATCTCTGCCTTGCAATCGCGCCGCTCTTTTGGCTTTATCAATTTCTACAAATAAATACGGGGGGATTTTCGATAATACTTTAGCTGACTCAATCTTCATTTAAATTAATCCTCCTAATCATTTCCCTATGGAATAATCGTGGCTGGAAAATTTCTTCTTCTTCCTTATTACTCTATACCAGCTATTTTACATTTTATCCAATAACATCTTGCATGTTATACAGACCAGCTGGCCTTTTAATTAACCATTTTGCTGCATCAATTGCCCCTTTTGCAAAAATGTCGCGGGTTTTAGCACTATGACTTAACACAATGGTATCTAAATCACTTTCAAATTTAATTTCATGGTCACCAATTATTTCACCTTTTCTAATTGCTTCAATATCAGAATCTTTAATTTCAGTTTTTATTTTTTGAGAGATGATTTGCGCAATTTTTTTGGCTGTTCCACTGGGTGAATCTTTTTTATGAATATGATGCGCTTCTTTTATTTTTATTGAATAGCCTGTTAATTTTACAGCTGTCTCTTTTACCAATCTAAATAAAAGATTCACGCCTTTAGACATATTTGGAGAAAAAACTATGGGAATTTTGGCAGCAGCTGTTTTGATTTGAGCAATCTCATCCGGATTTAAGCCTGTTGTCCCGATGACAACTGGTTTTTTATATTTTAAAGCTGTTTTCAGCAAATTAATCGTTGCCGCAGGCTGCGTAAAATCAATGATTAAATCCACGTTATTAACTTGATTTAAATCATCCGTAATCTTAATTCCATCAATAAAAGAACCGATTTCGGCAATTCCTGTTTTTTCTAAACCAAGAATAACTTTTGTTTCACTATCTGCTTGCGCAAAAAATATAATTCGCTTTCCCATTTTACCGTAAGCACCATTAACTGCTAATTTAATCATCTTTCTTTTTCTTCCTTTTTAATAATCCGTAATCACGCAATGCTTTTTCTAATTTTTTAATATTATCTTGATCCATCGGAGCTAAAGGTAACCGCAGTCCTGGCTCACACATTCCCATCATTTCCATTGCTGTCTTAATACAAGCCGGATTTGTTTCTAAAAACATCGCCCTGATTAAAGGTAATAACTTATAATGTATGCTCTGGGCTTTTTTAATATCACCTTTTTCAAACTCATCAACTAATTTTGCCACATCCGCCGGAACAATATTAGCCACAACGGAAATTACACCAATACCACCTATAGATAATACCGGAAGCGTTAATGCATCATCGCCTGAGATTAAAGCAAAATTATCGGGACAAAGTAATTTAATCCGAGACATTTGTTCTAAATTGCCGGAAGCTTCTTTAACCCCCACAATATTTTTAAATTCATGCGCTAAGCGGGCGATTGTTTCCGGCTCCATATTCACCGCTGTACGCGAAGCAATATTATAAAGAACCATCGGAATATCTACACTTTCCGCGATTTGCTTAAAATGCAGATAAAGCCCTTTCTGTGTCGGTTTATTATAGTATGGGCAGATTAATAATGCCGCATCCGCACCAGCTTCCTTAGCATGTTTAGTCAGTCTGATTGCTTCCACTGTGTTATTCGAACCAGTTCCCGCAATAACCGGCAGCTTTTTGTTCGCTATTTCTACTACAAGTTCGATAACTCTCTCATGTTCCGCCAAAGACAGTGTTGCAGACTCTCCCGTAGTTCCGCATGGGACAAGCGCAGTCGTTTTATTTTTAATGTGAAATTCAACTAAATTTTTTAAAGTCTCCTCATCCAGCCGGCCATTTTTAAAAGGCGTAATAATCGCAACCATTGAACCACTAAACATAACATTCCCCCTTGTAAACAATTTGCGCTTTTCCTTCTAACCAAACATTTAAAAAATTACCATTTTTATAATCAAAATAAACTTTTAATTTTTCATTACCTTTTGTCTGGACGCTAACCAAATAACTACCATTAGTGGCAATAAACTTGTGATGATAAATTAATCCTGCCGCTACAGATCCTGTACCGCAAGCTAAAGTCTCTGCTTCTACTCCCCGTTCATAAGTGCGCAGGGCAATTTCTCCTTGATCAATAATTTTAGCAAAATTAACATTTGTCCCTTCGGGTTCAAAATCACGGTGGTAACGGATTAATCTTCCTATAAGTTTCACTCTCGTTGCTTCTAAATTTTCGACAAAACTCACTGCATGCGGCACTCCGGTATTGATAAAATTAACCTGGTGGATTTTTCCGTCGATATTCAAATTAAGATTTAATTGCAGATCATAAGGATTTGTCATTTTAACTTTTATCGCATTTTCTTTTAATTCCGCTTTTAAAATCCCGGCGAGAGTTTCAATAACTACATTTTTCTTACTCTTATAAAGAGCCGCACAGCGAATCCCATTCCCGCACATTTCTGCTTCAGAACCATCTGGATTAAAAATACGCATTTTAAAATCAGCCCGTTTAGATTTTTCAATCAAAATTAATCCGTCTGCACCAATGCCGGTTGTTCTCGCGCACAAAAGAACCGCTAATTCAGATGCATTTTTTAAACTAACCCGCCGATTATCATAAATAATAAAGTCGTTACCTGAGGCAACCATTTTAGTAAAATCAAACTTTCTTTTTTTTACTGGTTTGACTTTTTTTATTTTGGAGATTTTTTTGGCTTTAGTTTTAGTTTTAAACCTTTCTTTCAAAACATTTTTCTTTTTTCCCCTGCTTGCCATTTTTTTCTTTCTGATCTTTTTTTTCATACTCACCCCTTGTGGATTAGTTGATTATTTCATTTCTGATCAAATCCTCGTAACTATCTCGTTTCCTAATAACCCGAAAATTCTTACCGCTAACCATAACTTCGGCGGCTTTTCTTCGGCTATTATAGTTACTTGACATACTAAATCCGTAAGCGCCTGTGCTCATTATTGCAATCGCGTCTCCTGATTTTAAATCCGAAGGTAAATAACGGTGTTTTGCTAAGAAATCACCGCTTTCGCAAATCGGACCCACAATATCTGCTTTTTTTGTCTTTTTATTCCTGGACTTATTTAAGGGTATAATCTCATGATGAGCATCATAAAAGGCCGGCCGGAGTAAATCATTCATTGCTGCATCAACAATAAAAAACCGCTTAACCGGCGTATCTTTAACATAAATAATTTTTGTCAAAATTATTCCGGCATTTCCCGCAATAAATCTGCCGGGTTCTAAAATCAGTTTTAATTTTCTTTTTCCAATAATCGGTAAAATTGCCTGCGCATATTGACTGGCTGTTTGTGGTTTTTCATTTTTATAAACTATTCCTAACCCGCCGCCAATATTTAAATGGGTAATCAGAGTTTCTTTATGATTTAATTCATCAATTAAATCAATTGTCTTTTTTAAAGCCTGAATAAATGGTTTAACCTGTTCAATCTGAGAACCAATATGCACATGGATGGCGCAAATATTAACATTTTCTAACTTCTGACGCATCTTTGAAAATATTTTCTTAGTGGTTTTAATGTCCAGGCCAAACTTATTTTGCTTTTTAGCTGTTGTAATATACTGGTGCGTATTCGCCGCAATATCCGGATTGATTCGTATTGCAATACATTGTTTTTTATGTAAACGCTTTGCGATCTTATTAATTAATATTAATTCCGGCACAGATTCTACATTAAAAAAAAGAATCCCGGCTTTTATGGCTTGCTCTATCTCTGCCTTTGTCTTACCTACAGAAGCATAAACTATTTTTTTACCAGGGGTTTTGATCTTTTTAGCCCGGTATAATTCACCGCCGGAAACAATATCAATTCCCGCCCCTGCCTTGACTAATAAACGGCAAAGCGCCAGATTTGAATTTGCTTTCATAGAATAACAAATCAAAGGATCAATACGAGAAAAAGCTTTTTTAATTTTAAGAAAATGATCAATTAATGTTTTTTGGCTGTAGACAAAAACCGGCGTGTTTACTGTTTTAACCACCTTGGCTAAATCAACTTTTTCACAAAATAAACGGTTATTTCTATATTTAAAATCATGCATTAATTGCCAACACCTTTCTGTTTTTCTTATTTATAGATTTTTTTGAAGCTACTGCAAAACTTGCTCGCATCACTTTTCTCAGCACTTTTTGTGTTAATTTTTTGTGAAATGTTTTTAATATCTTATCCGATATTTTTTTAATTTGTATGTTTTTATCCTCTGAATACCGGATTAGTTTACCCACAACATTATGGGCATCACCAAAAGCAACTCCCTCAAAAACAAGAAATTCCGCCAATTCTGTAGCATAAAGGCTTTCATCCAATAATGCGTTTTCAATAATTTTCTGATTGAGTTTAATCCCTTTAATAAATTTTGCCATTATTTTAAGTTCACTTTTTATAATTTCCACGGAAGAAAACAAAGGCTGTTTATCTAATTGCATGTCCCGGTTATAAGTTAAAGGCAGCCCTTTCATCATCGTCATCAAAGCCAGCTGATTGCCATAAATCATTCCTGTATACCCCCGGAGCAGTTCTAAAAAATCCGGGTTTTTCTTATGCGGCATCAGTGAGCTCCCGGTGCAAAATTCTTCCGGTAAATCCAAATAATTATATTCCTGTGTTGAATAAAGAATAATGTCCTCAGCAAACCGGGAAAGATGCATTTGAATTATAGAAATAATCCCTAAAAATTCAATGAGAAAATCCCGGTCACTAACATTATCCAGAGAATTTTCCACAGATTTAACTTTCCCCGGAATTATTTGATCGTAATCAAATAATTCATCAATTGCTTTAAAATATTCTTTTTTATGTAAAGCTGTACCCGCTAAAGCTCCTGCTCCGATATAAGGAATCAGAGAATCATAAAACTGTTTTACCCTTTTTGAATCCCGCACTAACATCTGCCCATAAGCAAACAGATAATCACTAAAAAGAATCACTTGTGCTCTCTGGGTATGAGTATATCCGATAAAAGGATGTCTATCGTATCTTTTTATCAGGAATAAAAAACTGTTTATGACATTTTTTAGTAATTCTCTAATATTTAAGGCTTCGTTTAAACAATAAAATTTTTCATTAAAAGCAATCTGATCATTCCGAGACCTGAGTGTATGAACTTTTGCCGCTAATTTACCGATTTTTTTTTCTAAACGATTATGAATATCTGTATGAATATCTTCTGACCTCGGATTTGGTTTAAATTTCCCGTTGTCAATTTCCCGGATGATCGAATTTAAAGCATTAACAATTTTTGTTGACTCTTGTTTTGTCAATAGCTTACTGCCTCTTAATGCTCCGGTATGAATTATTGAATGAAAAACATCAACCCTCGCCAACTTATAATCATAATGTATGGATTTAGAAAATTCTTCAAAATCAGAATCAATTTTTTTCTTAAACCTTCCACCCCATAATTTTTTCGCCATTTTTTACCTCAATTTTTTAAAATTAATATCAGATTTCCCGATAAGGCAAAGAAAATATTTCAATAAATCCTTTTGCATCTTCTCGGGCAAACTGATCTGCCTCGGAATAAGTGGCTAATTCTTTTTTATACAGAGAATGTTTTGACTTTCTCGCGGTTACCGTAATATTGCCTTTATATAATTTTAATTTTATCATCCCGGTTACTTTTTCCTGTGTTAAAGAGACAAAAGCATCTAAACTTCTGCGCAGCCGGGCAAACCACAACCCTTGATATACTAATTGAGCATATTTTAAAGCAACAATATTCTTAAAATTAATCGTGTCTTTATCTAAAACAACACTTTCTAACTCTTGATGCGCTTTAAGTAATAGCCAAGCCGCCGGCGCCTCATAAACTTCCCGGGACTTAATCCCTACTGTTCTATCTTCTATTAAATCAGTCCTGCCGATACAATGTTTTGCCCCGATTTTATTTAACACATTGATGATGCCTAAAAAATCTTTTTTATTACCATTAATTTTTATCGGAATGCCTTGATTAAATTCAATTTCGATAATTTCAGCTTTATTCGGAGTGTTGTCAATATTTTTTGTTAAAATATATGCATTTTCATCCGGCGCATTAGCTAAATCTTCCATCATCCCGCCTTCAATGCTAATCCCCCATATATTCTGATCGATACTGTATATCTTTTCTTTAGTCGTAGAAATTTGAATCCTATGTTTTTTCGCGTAAGCAATTTCTGATTCCCGTGATGTTAATTCCCACTCTCTTACCGGAGCAATAATTTTCAATTTTGGGTCTAAAATTTTCACGGTTGTATCAATCCTCACCTGATCATTCCCTTTACCCGTACAGCCGTGGGCAACATAGTCTGCTTTTTCCTGATGCGCAATATCCACCAGATACTTGGCAATCAGCGGCCGGCCCAGGGCTGTGGATAAAACATATTTTGACTCATATACAGCATTAGCTTTTAAAGCCGGCAAAATATATTCTTGAGCAAATTCTTTTCTTAAATCCTTTACGTATACTTTTGCCACGCCGCTCTGCCTGGCCTTCTTTTTTATTTGATCAGGAGAAAATTCGCTGCCTAAATTTGCGCTGAAACAGATTACTTCAAACCCTTTATCCTGAAGCCATTTTACGCAACAAGAAGTATCTAATCCTCCGGAATAAGCCAGCATCACCTTCTTCATATTTAATCTCCTTTTATATAATAGTAGCGAGTAGTACCCTTGCGGGCACAAGAGAGTATCAAGTAGCGAGATTTTTTTCCTCTCTACTCTCTTCTTGCTACTCGTTGAGAACATTAATATTATTTTTAGCGAAATCCCGCAAGGGCGGGGCTACTTTTTTATTAATAGGGCCATAATCGCTTTTTGCACATGAAGCCTGTTTTCTGCTTGATCAATTATAATGGATTGTTTTGATTCCGCTATTTTATCGGTAATTTCTTCTCCCCGGTGTACAGGCATGCAATGCATAATTTGATATTTTCCCGTTTTTCCAGAATATTTTAATAACGCATTATTAATCTGATAGTTCTGGAAATCTTTAACTCGTTTTTTATGTTCTTTTTCCTGTCCCATAGAAGCCCAAACATCAGTATAAATAAAATCCGCATCTTTAACTGCTGCTTTTGGATCGTATGTATGTATTAACTTTGATTTATTTCTTTTAGCCAGAAGACAAGCCTTTTCCCAAATCTGTTTATTTGGTTCATAACCTCGAGGCGTAGCAATAGTGATATTTAAACCTACCTGAGTCCCGATCGCTAAAAGCGAATGCACAACATTATTCCCATCTCCGATAAAGCTAAGAGTAACTCCTTTTAATTTTCCTCTTTTCTCTAAAATCGTATAAATATCCGCTAACGCCTGCGCCGGATGATACAAATCACTCAATCCATTAATAACACTTATCCCTGCATATTCAGCTAACTCAATCACATGATCATGTGAAAAAGTCCGTACTACAATGCCGTCTAAATATCGGCTTAATACCCGTCCGATATCTTTTATGGGTTCTCTTTGTCCCAGTTTTATATCATTCGGTGCTAAATAGATACTTTCACCGCCTAATTGTTTTATCCCTACTTCAAAAGAAACTCTCGTTCTCATAGACGGCTTTTGAAAAACCAACCCGATGATTTTGTTCTTTAAAACTGTCAATGTTTTTTTCTTTTTCAACATTTTTGTCAGCTTAAAAATATCCTTAATTTCTTGGGGACTTAAATCAAACCCCGAAACTAAATTTTTAGTTTTCATTTTTTTCATTTTCATTTTCTTTCTTTTAAAACTCTCAACATTTGCTAACTGCCTCATCCAGGATTGATATTGCCTGATTTATTTCTTTTTGATTAACTGTTAACGCAGGCATTATTCTTAGTGTATTGCCTTGTGTGCAATTAATCAATAATCCATTAGCAAAACAATAGTCATATACTTTTTGCGCATCATGCACCATTTCCACCCCATACATTAATCCTAATCCCCGCACCTCTTTAATTACCGGATACCGGCTTTTTAATCTCACTAATTCATCATGCAAATAACTACCCATCTGGATTGTATTCGTTAATAGTTGTTCTTTTTCAATTGCCTCAAAAACTGCCAGGCCTGCCGCACAAGCAATCGGACTGCCGCCAAAGGTTGAAGCATGCATGCCGGGCCGTAATGTACCTGCAATTCTTTTTTGTGCAACCATTGCTCCAATCGGCATTCCTCCTCCCAGACTTTTTGCTAACGTCATCACATCCGGCTCAATACCATAATGCTGATAAGCGAATAATTTACCTGTACGTCCCATACCTGTTTGCACTTCATCCAGGATTAAAAGTAAATCATGTTCATTACATAAATTTCTCACAAAACGCACATAATCTGTATCCGCAATATTAATTCCGCCTTCGCCTTGAATTAATTCCATCATTATGGCTACAGTTTTTTTAGTAATTGCCTCTTGTAAAACTTTTTTATCGTTGAAATCAACACTTTTGAACCCTTCGGGTAAAGGATCAAATCCAATTTGGCATTTCTTTTGTCCAGTCGCAGCAGTGCAAGCTAGTGTCCGGCCATGAAATGATTGCGTCATCGTGATTATTTCATAACGGTTAGGGTTTCCGTAAATACGGGCTAATTTAAATGCCGCTTCATTGGCTTCGGCACCGCTGTTACAAAAAAACACTTTACCGCCAAATGAATTCAAAGAAATCCGCGCCGCGAGCATTGCCTGCAGCTGAGAATAATAGTTATTCGAAACATGTAATAATTGTTTCGCTTGATCCTGTATTGCCTTGACCACTCTTTTGTGGCAATGACCGATTCCGCTAACCGCCCAGCCCGGGAAAAAATCCAGGTATACTTTTCCTTCATTTGACCAAACCCGGCTGCCTTGGCCTTTTTTTATGACAAAATTCTTGCGCGTATAATTATTCATCACGTTATCATCATACATTTGAATTATTTCTTTACTATTCATAGATCACACCTATAACACCTTTAAAAATTTTAGTTTCTAATAATTTCTGTTCCAATTCCGGTATCTGTATATATTTCCAATAATAATGCATGGGGTATTTTTGCATCAATAATATGTGTTTTATTTACGCCTTGTTCTGCAGCCCTGCGGCAAGCATTCACTTTAGGAATCATTCCCCCTTTAATCACATTATTATCAATAAGAGTATCTAATTGATTAATAGTAATGCTTGAAAGTAATGAATCCGGATTATTTATATCTCGCATAATTCCCCGGACATTAGTCAATAAAACCAATTTTTCCGCTCCCATAGCTTGGGCGATTTCAGCGGCAACAGTATCCGCATTAAGATTATAAAGCTGTCCATTTTCATCAACCCCTAAAGGAGCAATCACCGGAATCATTTTTGAATTCAATAAACTATGCATTAATTTACTGTCAAATCCCGTAACTTCTCCGACAAAACCAACATCTGTAGTAAGATTCTTCTTTTTCGCCAAAATAAGCTCGCCATTTTTACCGACAAAACCTTTGGCTTCATTGCCTAAATTTTTTAGTTCTTTAATAATATTTTTATTAACCTCATTTAAAGCAATATTCACAATATCTAATGTTTTTTCATCCGTTACTCTAATCCCCTTCACAAACTTGACATCAATCCCAGCTTTCTTCATTTCCCGGGTGATAAAAGGTCCTGCACCATGCACAACTACAGGATGAATGCCAACTTGATTCATGAATGTGATATCCTCAAGTATTGATTGATTTAATTCTGATTGTTCAATTGTGCTGCCGCCATATTTAATGACCACAACCTTACTGTTAAATTTTTTTATATAGGGCAGGGCCTCAATTAAAATATCTACTTTTTTCAATGCTTCTTCGACAATCATACACTGCTCTCCTCTATTTATTTTTTTAATTCAAAAATCTAAATTATTTTTCATCAAATCGTTATTTTCTCATTCTAATTTTTAATTTTTATATTTTGATTTTTTTAGTTATATGCTGTATTAATCTTCACATACTCTGCGGTTAAATCGCTTGTCCAGAGCGTATGTGAAAATTTACCATTATTTAAATTAACTTTTATCAAAATTTCTTTCTTTTTCAATTCATCAATTAAATTATTTCTGTTAACTTTACCCGGCTTACCTTGGCTATAAACTTTCTTGTTTTGCAGAAATAATTCTAATTTGCTTTCTTTAAAATTTATTTTTGATGCGCCCAAACAAGCAGGTATTCTGCCCCAATTAGGGTTATGGCCAGCAATCATTGTCTTGACCAGAGGAGAATTGGCAATAAATTCTGCCGCTATTTTTGCTTGTTTTTGAGTCTGCGCATTGTTAACACAAACCTTAATCAGTTTAGTAGCGCCTTCTCCGTCAATCACAATCATTTTTGCCAGTTTAAGACATACATACTCTACTGCTTTGGTAAAAATTTTAAACTCTTTTGTTTTATCTTTAATCGTCTCTTTCTGAGCCAAACCATTAGCCATAATTATGACGCTATCATTTGTACTCATTTGCCCATCTACGCTAATGCAGTTAAAAGAATTATCCACGGCAATTTTTAAAGATCTCTTTAACAATTTTCCGCTAATATTGGCATCGGTTGTTATAAAACAAAGCATCGTGGCCATATCCGGAGAAATCATTCCCGCGCCTTTAGCAATCGCCCCAATTGTCACTGGTTTATTTTTTATTTTTATTTGTACAGCTGTTTTTTTAGCAAATTTATCTGTCGTCATTATCGAAGCCGCAACCGCATCGGCTCGATTAAAGCCTAAGCCTTGAATTAAATCTGGCAATGCTTTTAATATTTTCGCTACCGGTAAAAATTTGCCAATCACTCCGGTGGAAGCAACTAAACAATCATCTTTATTTATTTTTAAATGTCTTGCTGTTGCCTCAATAGTTTTTAATGCATCCTGGTATCCTTTTTTTCCTGTACAGCAATTTGCATTACCGCTATTAATTATAATTGCCTGAGCCTTAAAATTTTTCAGCTGCTGTTCATCGATACTAACCGGAGCGGCTTTAATTTTATTTGTTGTAAAAACTCCGGCAGCTTTTGCACTAACAATAGAAAAAATCAAACCTAAATCAAGTTTAGTTTTTTTAATGCCACAGCAAAGCGCATTCGTTTTAAAGCCTAAAGGAGCACAGATAGAACAATTTTTTAATTCCTTCATTATAAAAGCCCTGCCGTTTCATTAAGTTCGAACATAATATTACAATTTTGCACAGCCTGTCCGGCCGCACCTTTAACTAAATTATCAATTGCACTAACCACGATTAACCTTTTTCGATCAATTTTTATTCCCATATCACAAAAATTGCTGTATATAACATCTCTGATTTCCGGGAATTCATCTGCCGGTTTAACTCTGATAAAAGGTTCATCTTTATAAAATTTTTTAACTATATCGACGGCTTCAAAAACCGAAATATTTTTTTTCAAATTCATATAAACCGTACTTAAAATCCCCCGGTTTATCGGAACAAGATGCGGAACAAAACTTATGTGTACGTTCAACCCAGCAAGGGCACTTAATTCTTGTTCGATTTCCGGGCTATGCTGATGGCTGCAAACTTTATAAGCCTTAAAATTTTCAGTTACTTCTGAAAAAAGTAATTTTACAGACAGAGTCCTGCCGGCGCCGCTGGTACCTGACTTTGCATCAATAATTATATCCGGATCAATAATTTTTTCACTTAAAAAAGGTGCGCAAGTTAAAATTGCCCCTGTGGGATAGCACCCCGGATTAGCAATCAGCTGTGCTTTTTTTATTTTATTTCTATTTAATTCACAAAGGCCATAAACACTTGTCTTTAAAAATTGTTCACTTTTATGTGTAACTCCGTACCATTTTTGATATTCATTTACATCTTGCAGCCGGTAATCTGCACTAAAATCAATTACTTTTTTTCCCCGGTTCAAAAAGCTAGGTGCAATTTCCATAGAAACCCGATGCGGTAGAGCTAAAAATACTACATCGCAGGCTTTGGCAATTTCCTCTATATCCATTTTACTTTTACATTCAAGCTCTAATTTATTTTTAAGCCAAGGGAAAATTTCACTGATCAAAGAAGTTTGTTCAAGTTTAGCCACAAGTTCAATAATCTCAATTTGCGGATGTCCCAAAAGTATCCGAATTAATTCTTCTCCGGCATAACCGGTTGCACCAATAATTGCGGCTTTTAGTTTTTTTTGTACTTTTTGGTTTTTTTGAATATCCTGCATATTAAACCTCAATTTTTATTTTTCTCTTAATAAATAATTATTTAAATAGAAAATTATTATAAATGAAAAACTATTTAGCGTCAATAGATTTTTCGACGCTACCCTCTCTAATTAATAAGTTATCATAAAGTTTAAACCAAAAATTTTCATAATTAGTTAAATAGTAATAAGTTACAAAAAATTACAAAATAATTTTAAATTAATTAAAATTTTATAACACATTTAATGACAGTTTGTTACAATATTCACTAAATAAAAAGAAATAAGTATTTGGTATTAATTAAGTTATACAGATTTTTAGAATAATTTATTTCACAAAACTTAACGTTTTGTCCACTGGAAGCGAGCACGAGCGCCTTTTTGCCCGTATTTCTTACGTTCTTTCATGCGAGGATCGCGGGTAAGGAAATGAGCCTTTCTCAATATTGCCTTAAAACTTTCATCATATTTAAGTAACGCCCTGGCTATTCCGTGGGAAATTGCTCCGGCCTGGCCAGAAAGCCCTCCCCCTCGAACATTGACGGTTACATTAAATTTAGTTAGCATATTTGTAAGGATTAACGGCTGTCTAACCAGCATTCTGGATACTTCACGGCCAAAATAACTATCTAAAACCCTTTTATTAACAATAAATTCGCCTTTACCGGGTTTTAATGTTACTCTGGCAACTGCTTCTTTTCTTCTTCCAGTAGCTGCATATTTAGTTATTTTCACCAAAACAATACCTCCTTAAAAATATTTTTATCAAATAGAAATTTTTTCTAAATTTTAAGTTCCTGAGGATTCTGAGCTTGATGCGGATGCTCAGATTGTCCGTAAACTTTAAGTTTTTTCAAAAGCTGCCGGCCAAGTGAATTATGCGGCAGCATTCCCCGAACCGCATGTCTAATCACTTCTTCCGGCTTTTTACTCAGCATAGTTGCCAGGTCATAACTCTTTTGCCCGCCAGGATATCCGGAATAAGTTTGATATTTTTTATCAGTTAATTTTTTTCCGGTTACACGAATTTTTGCAGCATTAACCACAATAATTTCATCCGCCATATCCACATGCGGCGTGAATTCTGCTTTTGTTTTTCCCCTTAACATTGAAGCAATTTTTGTCGCTAATCTACCTAGAATTTTCCCCTGGGCATCAACAATGTACCAATTTCTTTTTACATCTTTTGGTTTTTGAACAAATGTTTTTCTATCCATTTTTATGTACTCTTTTAGTTTAAAATTCACGTTATTACATATAAAAAATCGTAAGTGAAAACTATACCATGAGAATAAAAGTGTGTCAAGGGGAAAAAATAAAAAATGTTACATATGTTTATCTTTTAAATCTACCTATAAGCTGTGCATTTTCTAATATATGGCCTTCTATCGCATTAAGTAACGCGGGTTTTGTTAACCCCGGCTCTAAATTAAGCATTTTATCTAAAGCATAAATTTTAAAAAAATACCGGTGTGCTGCCCCTGGCGGCGGCATGGGCCCGCCGTAACCAATACGGCCAAAATCATTTTTACCCTGTTTTATCCCCAACTCAAGCTCTCCCATTGTTAATACTCCTTCGTCCAAGGAATTTGTTTGCACGGGAATATCGTAGATTACCCAATGCACCCAATCTCCTCCCGGAGCATCCGGGTCATCACAAATCAACGCAAAACTTTTAGCTGCCTTAGGAAAATTAGCCCAATTAAGAGCCGGCGAAATATCCTCTCCCATTCCTGTATATTCTATGGGAATATATTCTCCTTCCTTAAACTCAGGACTTTTAATCTCTAATGCCATAATTTCACCTCCTGTTACTGCTAATGAAATCATCACTACCAGCAAGCAGTACAAACTTCTAAAAAAAATACCCATATTCCCTCCTTTAATATATCTTTTTTTTAATAACATATTTTCCATAATATTATTGCTTATTTTAACTTTAAAAATATTTAAAGGTCAAGCATATATTTTTTTTCATTAATATCACATTTTTACAAATGCTTGACACAAGAGAAAGCCAAACTTATAATAAAATAGTTATTTGAATTTAAAGGAAGGATTTATTATGAAAACAGATCTGGATATTGCTCAGTCTATAAAATTAAAACCAATTGAAGATATTGCTCAATCTATCGGAATCAATAGTCAAGAACTCGAACCTTATGGTAAACATAAAGCTAAAATTTCCTTAAAAATTTTAGATCGTTTAAAAGATAAAGCCAATGGTAAATATGTGGTTATCTCTGCAATTACTCCCACTCCCTTGGGCGAAGGAAAAACATTAAATACAATCGGACTTTCCTTAGGTTTAAACAAAATCGGCAAAAAAGCCATCAGCTGTATCCGCGAACCATCTGTTGGTCCGGTATTCGGAATTAAAGGCGGCGCAGCCGGCGGAGGATATTCTCAAGTATTACCGATGGAAGATGTTAATTTACACCTAACCGGAGATGTGCACGCTGTTTCTTTAGCTCATAATTTATGTGCCGCATTTTTAGATAATCATATATTTAAGAATAATTTACTTAATATCGATCCGCAAACTATTGTTTGGCCAAGAGTAATTAATGTAAATGACCGTTTTCTCCGGGATGTTGTTGTTGGACTGGGAGGCCCGGAAAACGGCTTTTTAAGACAAACCAGTTTTGATATTACGGAAGCCAGTGAAGTAATGGCGGTTTTAGCATTAACGACAAATTTAAAAGATTTGAGAACTCGCCTGGGGAAAATGTTTTTAGCCACCACTTATGAGGGCAAACCCATAACTCCGGATGATATTAAAGTTGCCGGAGCTATGACTGTAATCTTAAAAGAAGCAATCAAGCCTAATCTGATTCAAACCACAGAAGGCACTGCTTGTTTTATGCATACCGGGCCATTTGGTAATATTGCCCATGGCAACAGTTCTATCTTAGCGGATAAAATCGCGCTTAAACTTGCGGATTATGTAGTAACTGAAAGCGGTTTTGGCGCAGATTTAGGTGCGGAAAAATTTATGAATATAAAATGCCGCTATAGCGGCTTAAAACCTGATTGTGTAGTTTTGGTTTGTTCCATTCGGGCGTTAAAAATGCACAGTGGTAAATTTGAAGTTGTTGCCGGAAGGCCTTTAGATAAAAACTTATTCACAGAAAACCTGCAGGCAATTGAAGCCGGCAGTTGTAATTTAAAAAAGCAAATTGAAAATATTAAAATTTTTGGTGTGCCTGTAGTTGTGGCAATTAACCGTTTTGAATCTGATACAAACCAGGAAATTGAACTGGTTAAAAAAATTGCCAAAGCAAACGGTGCCGATGATGCTGTGGTCAGTCTCGCTTATTTAAAAGGCGGCGAAGGGACTCAAGAACTCGCTCAGGCTGTAGATAAACAATCGCAAAATTCAAATAACTTTAACTTCCTTTATCCTCTTGAATCTTCCATAAAAGAAAAAATCGAAACCATTGCTATAAAAATTTATGGCGCAAATGCAGTATCTTATCATCCTTTAGCGGAAAAGAAAATAAAACAATACGAAAAACTCGGGATTGACCAGCTGCCGATATGCATGGCCAAGACTCATCTTTCCCTTTCGCATGACCCGGCATTAAAAGGAATACCCACTAACTTCACTTTACCCATCCGGGACATTAGGGCATCCGTAGGTGCAGGGTTTATTTATCCTTTATGCGGTAAAATGCGCACTATGCCCGGACTCCCCAGCATACCTTGCGGCACACGCGTAGATATTGATGAGAACGAAAATACAATTGGACTATTTTAAAATAACAACTGGAAATAACAGACCATTAACAGATGTTCAAAATTTTAAAATTCTATCCAGAGCAAAAAGCAGATTTAGAAAAAATACTTCATTCATTTGTTGATTTCGGTTATTACGGGGTAGAGCAATTAAATGAAAAAGGTGAATTTGCATATCGCGGCGATATCGTTGATATTTATGCGATAAATTATGAGAGCCCGGCGCGCCTGGAAATCGAATTTGATAAAATTAAAAAAATATTTACCTTTTCCCGGGTTAACGGAAAAATTATCAGCCACCAAAACCCTTTAATCATTCTCCCCTTTCATCGCCTTCACTCCGCTGCAAAAATTGAACGTTTATCCATTAATAAATTTGAAGAGCTGGAAAAAAATGATTTTGTGGTTCATCTTGACCATGGCATTGGTAAATACTTAGGCCTGACAACGATAAAAAAAGAAAAGCACATCAAAATTGAATATGCTAACTCTGATAAATTATATGTTCCGTTTAAAGAAAAATATCTTTTGCAAAAATATATTGGCTTCTCCGGGCATGCCCCAAAGCTGCACAAACTCGGCGGAAAGCTTTGGGAAAAAACAAAATCTCACACAAAAAAAGGCATTACTAGTTTTGCCCTGGACTTATTAAAAATCCAGGCAAAAAGATCTACTTTACGCGGATTTAGCTTCTCTCCAGATAATGCCTGGCAAAAAAATTTTGAAAAAAGTTTTCCCTACCCCGAAACTCCGGATCAAGAAAAAGCATCAGGGGATGCAAAAAAGGATATGGAATCACAACGCCCCATGGATCGATTGCTTTGCGGCGATGTCGGCTACGGCAAAACAGAAGTTGCTTTTCGCTGTGCGTTTAAAGCAATCATGGATAATAAGCAAGTAGCAATGCTTGTACCAACAACAATTCTAGCCGAACAGCATTACCATAACTTATCCGAAAGAATAAAAGATTTTCCCATAAATATTCAAATGTTAAGCCGGTTTAAAACAGATTCCCAGCAGAATGAAATTACCCAGCAATTAACACAAGGCAAAGTAGATATTGTTATTGGCACTCACAGGCTTTTATCAGACGATATTAAATTTAAAAATCTCGGACTGATTATTATTGATGAAGAACAGCGTTTTGGCGTAAAAGCCAAGGAAAAATTAAAAACCTTGAGAGAATTAGTTGATGTTTTAACTCTAACCGCAACGCCTATTCCCCGCACTCTTTATCTGTCTTTACTCGGAGTAAAAGACATGTCTACAATAAATACTCCGCCGGAAAAACGCCTGCCTATTGAAACTTTTGTCTGTACTTTTGATGATGAATTAGTAAAAAGTGCCATTGATACAGAGTTAGAACGTAACGGGCAGGTTTATTTTATTCATAACCGGATTAAAGGCATTGAATCAATGTATGAACGCATTAAAAAACTTAACCCACTGGCTAATATTGCTATTGGCCACGGCCGCATGCACGAAAGAGATTTAGAAAAAGTTATGCTTGATTTTATCAACCATAAAATTGATATTTTGATTTCCACAACAATTGTTGAATCCGGGCTGGACATTCCCAATGCCAATACTTTAATTGTTAATAATGCCCAAAATTTTGGGTTAGCTGATCTTTATCAGCTAAGAGGACGTGTCGGCCGGCTGGATAAAAAAGCTTATGCTTATTTTCTCACGCCTAAAAACGCCCTATTTAACCCTGAAGCAAAAAGACGGCTTAAATCTATCCAAAAATTTACTGCTCTTGGCTCTGGCTTTAAAATTGCTATGGAAGACCTGGAAATCCGGGGAGCTGGCAATCTCCTGGGTGAGCAGCAGCACGGTTTTATCCTGGCTGTCGGCTTCGATCTTTATTGCCAACTTCTAACCCTGGCAATTGACGAAGTTAAAAAATTAGATATTAAGATGTAACAATTTTCACCTTCCCCTTGTGTCTGAATATATTTTATGTTATAATAAAAAATTATACAAAAATAGATATTATAGGGATAAAAATGTTTTTAAAATCTTCTTTCCTTATGCGTTTTTTAATTTCAAATTTTATAATTGCAGTGGTATTTTTTTCGCAACCGCTTGCAATTACACAACCTGAGTTTACTCAAAAAATTCTCGCTGTTGTTAACGGTGAGGTAATTACCCAAACTGATGTAGATGAACTGCTGGCTCCGATTTATATCCAATACAAAAGCACTTATAAAGGCGAAGAACTGGAAGAAAAATTAAAAATTGCTAAAAACGATATTCTTAGCCAATTAATCGAAGATAAATTAATCTTGCAGGAAGCCCGCGCCGCCCAGTTAAAAGTAGACGAAAAGGAAGTAGTTAAGTTAATTGCTGAATTAAAAAATAATTTTGAAACTATCGATGAATTTGAAACTATACTCAAAAATAGAAATGTAACATTAAATGATTTAAGAAACAGATACGAACAGCAACTGTTGATAAAAAAAATAATTGCCCGAAAAGTTTTGAGTAAAATAACTATTTCTCCGGCTAAGATTTCTGAATATTATGAGCTCAATAAACAGAATTTTAAAATTCCAGAACAAGTCAAATTGCGCAGTATATTTTTAAATATTAATGACAATGTTGAAGAAGTCATAAATAAAGCAAATGAGATTTACGCACAACTGCAAAAAGGTGTTGAATTTATTGAACTTGTGGAAAAATATTCTGAAGCACCTAATGTTGTTAATTCCGGGGATATGGGCTATATGAAAAAAGGTTCTTTACGGGGTGAAATTGAGGAAGCTGTATTTAAAATAAAATCCGGAGAATTTACACCCCCGATTAAAACTGCTTCCGGATTCTATTTATTTAAAGTGGAAGATAAAAAAACAGAAACTGTTTCTGCTTTTGAAGATGTTCAAGACGAAATCCGGAATTTGTTGTATAATAAGGAAGTAGAAATTAAACTAAACGAATGGATTGAAAAACTAAAAAAAGATGCATTTATCGAGGTAAAAACTGATGAAAAGTAAAAAAGTCAAAATTGGCATAACTTTAGGGGACCCCGCAGGAATCGGCACAGAAATTACTTTAAAAGCATTAAAAGACAAAAATATTCGCAATAGTGCTAATTTCTTATTAATCGGAGATTATGGGGCAGCTATTCATGCCCAAAGGCAATTTGGTTTGAAAGCATTTAATTTTCATATCCTCTCAGATATTGGAAAATTACACCTCAGTGAGGAACTGATTAATTTTATTAACCTCGGTAATATTACTTATAATATTCCTTACGGAAAAGTTGATGCGCGGTGCGGAAAAGCTGCTTATGAATACATTAATATGGCTTGTTTATTATTACGTTCTCAGAATAACCTTGACGGTTTGGTTACCGCTCCGATAAATAAAGAATCCATGAATTTAGCCGGGCATCATTTCCAAGGCCATACCCAGATTTTAGCCCAGCGTTTTAAATCCCGTTATGTACGCATGATGTTTGCTGCCGAAAATTTAAAGGTAGTACTCGTAACTGTGCATATTCCCTTAAAAAATGTTCCGGCTTTAATTACCAAGAAAGAGATTTTAGACACAATTTTTGCCGTTAACCGGACTATGGATACCTTTTTTAAAATTAAAAAACCCCGGATTGCAGTTTGCGGTTTAAACCCCCATGCCGGAGAAAACGGAATCTTTGGCACAGAAGAGCAGGAGCATATTATTCCGGCAATTAAAAAAGCAGTCTCACAGAAAATAAAAGTGGAAGGCCCATTTCCTAGTGACAGTTTATTCTGGAAAGCAAAAAATGGAGAATATGATGTAATTATTGCTATGTATCATGATCAAGCCTGTGCCCCGTTTAAAACACTATACTTTAATAAAGGAGTTAATGTAACTTTAGGCCTGCCTTTTGTCCGCACCAGTCCTGATCACGGTACTGCTTTTGATATTGCCGGCACAAACAAAGCCAATCCGGAAGCAATGAAAGAAGCAATTCGTCTGGCTGTGGAAATGGCCAGTAATATGCCGCGCAAACGCAGGAAAACAAAAGTTTATGTCCCACATAACGAACGTGCTCGGTAAGCATAAGCTTCGCATTAAAAAAAGACTGGGACAAAATTTCCTGCAGGACCCGCATGCCTTGCAATTTATTGCTGATTCAGCAGGTATTAATCATCAAGACCCTGTGCTTGAAATCGGCGCTGGTATTGGAAACTTAAGTATCTATCTGGCTGAAAAAACAGGCTCTTTCTTTGCTTTAGAAAAAGACTTGACTCTTAAGCCGGCTTTGTCTGCAGCACTCAAAAGTTTTACTAACACTAAAATAATTTTTAAAGATATTCTAAAATTCAAACTCCCGGATATTTATTCCGGTAAAAAATTAAAAATTATCGGTAATCTTCCCTATTATATTACAACGCCAGTGATTATTAATTTAATCGAGCAAAAGCAATATATTAATCTGATTTTAATTACTGTGCAAAAAGAAGTAGCTCAAAGAATTATCGCTAGCCCAGGGAAAAAAGATTATGGCCGGCTTTCCTGTTTACTGCAGTATCACACTCAGCCGGAAATTTTAAAAATATTTCCAAAGCACTTATTTTTCCCTAAACCTAAAGTTGATTCGGCATTAGTTAAATTAAAAATACTGGATAGCCCCTCTGTAAAAGTAAAAAATGAGGAAATGTTTTTTAGAGTTATTCAGGCTATTTTCTCTCACCGGAGAAAAACCCTGCTCAATAGCCTGCTTACCGGAAGTTTGCAATTAAATAAGGACCAGCTGATAAATATTTTAGATTCTGTAAACATTTCTCCCTCAATCCGGGGAGAAAAACTTTCTCTGTCAGAGATCGGAAAGATTAGCGATAAAATATCTGATTAACAACAATAAAATTTTCAATGTTTAAGCAAAGGGCCATAACCTGATTTTATATTGCCTGCAGAATTAAATTTTCCTGTTTTAGAGAATTTTTAAGGCTAAGTTCAATGTTATTTTCCCTTGCGGGTTGATATAAATTATTCGGTCTAATAACCGTAAATACAGGGTTTTCTTCTGTTTGCTTTTTTTTGGATATATTTATAAAACTTCCTCCGGATGCAGCCATTTCCAATAATGCTTCTTTGACTTGTGCCTGGGAAAAACTTATTCCCTTCTCCTTATAACTTAAAAGAAAAATATCTTTATCCAAATATTTCATTACTTCTGCTAATGAAATATTTTTTCTCAAGGGTTTAATTTCAAACCTTAAATTGTAGCGGATTCGAGAATAAAGCAAAGCATATAATTGCCGGATATTAACATTACGCCTGATCGCAAAATCAGTATGGCTATTTAAAATTACAGATTCATCAATATCCTGAACCCCGAGTTTTTTTAAATTTTTAATATATTCTATTTTTAACTCTTTTATCGATAAATTATCCAATCCTAATTTCTCTAAAACTACTTTTTTATCCTTTAATTCCAGCATTTCCAAATAACGCCGGATTAAGCGTTTGGTCAGATAAATTCTTTCTGCCGGAGTATAAAATATTGAATCTAATAATGTATATGCATCCGGGTCTTCTCCAATTTTGTCTTTTAAATCCGGGATGATTTCTAAAATTAAATCTCTTAAAAAATACATATCCTCCTGCATCGCTTTTAATAGCGGATCGCTTTTAGCATTTTCATAAATCCTGCCTAAGCTTTGCTCAAAAATATTTCCTGCGGCAAATTTTTGTGCAAAAACTGTATGCAGAAAAATATTCCCGTTTAAATCCAGTATCCCGAAATTTACTAGATCTCCCCGAGAAAAAGCCGGGTTTTCTATAAAAAACCCTTTGAACGGAATCAAATGAAAGTATTCAAATTTTTTCATTAAACTGGCTTTTCCCAAAGGCAAAACAGGATTTAAGGCTACCGTAATATACAAATCCGGAAGTTTTTTCCCTCTGTTAATAATTAAATATTCTGCTCTGCGTAAATTTATCCGCTGAGAATTTCCCTTGGTATCAAATTGCAACAATTTAATCATATCCTCTTTTTTATTCTTATCCGGGGCATATCCAAAATTAGCATCAATCCCTCTGCGCTTAAGTTCCAAAATTAAATACTGGATTAAAGCCCTGCTAAAATTTTCTCCCTGAGTGCTAATTTGCAACTTAATGTCCGGATATTTTTCTTTTGCAACTTCAATAAGGTTAGCAATATTTTTTAAAGGTATTCTTTCCCGCAAAGTACCGTTTTTTAATTTTATTACTTCCTGGTGGAATTGATCCATACTTATTAATAATTCCAGCCTGAATTTATTTCTTCCTTGTATTAATTCTTTATTATTTTTTTCTTTTACTGCTTCCCATAAAATATTCAGCATTTTGTCTGTATTTTCTATTGTATCTGCAAACAGGGCATTAGTGGTTATCTGTACAGGAATCTTAGATTCTCGGACAATAAAAAGTGTTTCCTCTGTTGCCCGGGATAAAGATTCGCCTCCGGTAATAACTATTTTATTTAATCCTTCTAAATCTTCTGTTTCATCTAATACTTCTTTTACTTTTTCTCTGAATTTACTTTTTCTTTCTGGAGAAACAGTAATGTTTTGGGCTATTTGACAAAACCGGCATCCTACGCCGCATTTGTAGGTAGGCATAAATATAAAAGAATCACTTTTTATATCTGTATCTAAATTAACAATATCTGCAAATTTATCCACTAAATTCCGCCATTGCTGGTCAAGTTCTCCGCCGATTAATTCAAATTTTCTCTTATGCGTAAGATTAGATGCTCTAATTTTTGCCTTTTTACTGCTACGACTTATGCCTAATTCTGCATCAAGCTTTAAATAAAAATCCTTTATTTCTTTTAAAAATATTTTGTATTCATCTTTGGAAAAAAGGTTATGAATGGACAATAATTGTTCTGGGCTTTTCTCTGACTTAAAATTCATTGATTCTAATAATGCTTCAATTCTGCTGTCTAAATTCTTTAATTTGATAAATTCGATAAAACTTTCCTTAGGCATTAGCTGATTCAGAGAAAAATACTTTAAAAATTCATCCAGATAATTTAACCCTATTCTTTCTTCTACATAATTTAATAGGCATAAAATTATAGTTGTGTTGATTTTGATTAAATCATTTTTATTGTACACCGGAAATCTGTCGCTGATTAAATTCAAAATATTTTCAATATACCAGGAATGATAATTCATGAACCTGTGTTTAAGCTCATCCTGATACCCTAGATTAGCAAAGCTGGTTTTATTCATTGCAGCAATAAATTCATTAATTAAAATATTGCTGTTTAATCCGATTGCCGGAGCCAATGTAGCAAATTCTATTCTAATGCTATTTCCTTCTCGGTCAGAAAAAAGATTGTAATTGCCCCCCAGGCAATTCCCTGCACTTAGCATATGAATCAGGATTGTCGCAATAAATTTTAGGATTATTTTTTTCATTGAATTAATTTTTAGTTTTTATGATTATTTCTTTTTGTATTTTGTATCGATAATTTATGATTTATAATCTAGAATTCAGTTTCTAATAACAACTTTTCTTATAACTTATAACTTATAACTTATAACTTATAACTCATCACTCATAACTTATAACTCATCACTCATAACTTATAACCGGTAACTTGCATTCTTTTTTTATATTGCTCTTTCAACCAAGTTTATTTTTAATTTTTCGACGCTTAAACTTGTCTTTTTAAACTTTTTATTTAATAAAATAACTTCATAACTATGATTAATAATCTTTTCCTGTATGAATCTATCAAAATATCTCGTTACAGTACTTTCGCGCACTAATCTTCCCGTCCTTGTTTCTAATTGTTCTCTAAATTCACCTTTTAAATATTCACTGATCATTAGCTGAGAAACTATAGATCTGTAGTCTTTACCAGGAATTAAAACAGATATTGGATACGGCTTTCCCTTATAATTTATCTGAGTTTTATTTTTTCTAAATAAACTTAATATTGATTCAGCATTACTTCTGGATATGCCAATTTTTTTCATAATATATCGCGTGGTTAGCGGTTCTAAAGCCTCAATCCTGCTACTTTTTAAATATTTTTTTTGATCTTTTATTAGCAAAGTTTGTAACTGAGTTTTTATTCTACGCTCTTCTTTTGATATTATCCTGCCTTTTTTAGTTTTTTTAGTTCTAAAAATTTTAAGTAAATATTTTTTTATATCATCTTTATTGATTGACAATTCAAATCTCTTTTTTAGCTGAACTTTAAATTCAGTTTCAAAATAATCATAAAAAATATCTCTTGCCTGAACATAACCATAATTCCGGCCCGGGATTAAAATATCCAGGTCATATTCTTTACCCTCATAAGCTAAAGAAGTTATGCCCAAATCCTTTAATTTAGACATGACCACCGAAATCTGGCCAAAAGAACTCCCTGTAATTTGATCTGAAATTTGCCGATAATTCAGCGGCTTTAAATCACGGATTAAACCGCCAGTTAAATAAGCTGCTTGATGCTGAATAACAATTTCAATGATTTTAAAAACTAAATCAAATTCTTCTGCAATAAAATCCGGCTTACTCTGCTTGGCAAAATTCTGCAATTTTTTTATTTTTATTCTTTTTCTAATCCAATCAAGTGTATTTTTTGTTATATATTTGTATATTAATTTATCTCCGATGCCTAATTCATCTGTTGCTTTTTTAACATTACCTCCATTATTTATTAAAGCAATAATCATTTGCTTTTTTAGCTTTAAATATTTCATTTTTCGAGCATCACGAATTTCTTTTTTACCGATAATTTTCTCAAGTTCTCGAAAAGTCATACCTGTATCTTTTGTTGTCTTGCTCATATTTAAGTCATTAGCGTATAATAAATAAAGCAGGACAACCCGTTGTATTTTGCTCTGATCAATATATATTTGCGGAGATAAGGTATCTTTATTTTGCCGGCAAAAATCAGCATTCCCAGCCCAGGCAAAATTTCCCAGCCAAATTATCTGTATCAATATTATCGCAAATAATTTTATGATTATTTTCTTCATTGGATTAATCTTTAGTTTCTCTGACTATTTCTTTTTGTATCAATAATCTATGATTTATAACCTAGAATTAAATTTCTAATAACAACTTTTCTTGTAACTTATAACTCATCACTCATCACTCATCACTCATCACTCATCACTCATAACTTATAACCTGTAATTCATCACTTGCAACTTGTCACTCATAACTTTTCTTTATATTGCCTTATCAACAGTATTGTTCTTTAGTGCCTCTATTTTGAGTTTTACTGTAGAGCCTGCGGATAATTTTTCCATCTGCTTAAATTTTACTTGATGCTCGGATAATTCTCTCTGCTGTATTCTTAGATTAATTTTTTCTATGATTCTTTCATAAGTTAAGCTAAAATACTGCCCTCTTATTTCATTTTTTGCCCTTTCCATTAAAACAAGCAATATGTTCAGGATATCGTCATAATCCTGCCATTTTTCTAAAATTTTATCTTCGAGCCCCGGATCATTTCTGGTTGTCGCAATTTTTAATAATACTATTCCTGCGCGAACCTTATCTTCTTCCATGGCTAAAAATAATTCTTCTTTAAAATTTTCACTCCATTTAATCCAGCGCTGATCATTAGCTAGCTCTCTCCGGTAAAAAATATCTATCATTGTCTCCAGCATCATCCATTGCAGTCCGTTAAGCCACTGGGTAATATCTTTTACCGGATTTTTTTGCTCATGGATTCTTTCTAAATAAATTTTTAATAAAGATTTACTCGGGAAAGTACAATAAATATCTTTTAAAGTTTTTCTTAATGACTCATCATGAGCTTTCATCTGAGTGTGATTTCGCCTTGCCCGGCCCAGATGATAGCGCGATTCTTCCGAATAAAAAACCTGCTCTTCTTTGCCGACAAAATTCCTCCAATAATTCAGCATCCCCAGCAATTTATTATTAAATAACTCTATCGCCTGATTCTGATCCCGCCAAACAAAATAAAATTCATCAAATTTCTTTAATAGGTCATCAAGAGTTTTAAGCCTTACCCGGGTAAAATTATAGTTAACATTTGCATTAATCTGCTCAATAATAAACGGCCGGATTGCAAATAATTCATCAAAATCTTCAAACCCCACACAAAATCCTAAAAAATCGTATAACACCCTTAACGATTCAAAATCAGGCCCGGAAGTTTTATTTTCCTTTTTTCTCGGCTTAATCGGGCTCGTACGTCTTGTCTCGTCTTCAATAAAGTAATTTAAATTTTTTTCCGATTTCAGGTTATCCTCGATTACGTAGAGTAACAATTCTATATCTTCATAGGAATTTTCCCCTTGTTTAATCATCCTGGCTAAGCGATAAATAACATTCTTCTTATTCTTAAATATAGCTTGAATCTCCTCTTCTTTTAAAACCCCAGGGGTGTTTTTCTTTTGCTTTAAAGATATCCATCGTTCGGATACTTCAACTTCTGTTAATCCGCTCTTAACTGCTTTAGCGATTATATTAAAGCCGGGAGAAATATCTCTTAAGAAAATAGCCGGGGATAAAGTATCCGTATTACTGCCTGATCTTATTTGTTTATCAAAATTATTCAAAGCATACACATTCTCTCCCCAAAAAAATGCCTGGATCAGTATCAGCACAATTAAGTTATGTATATTCACCCTGAATAACTGCATTAACCGCTCCCTTTTAACATATTTATGAATTAAATTATTTTTAATACAAACATCAGTTTAATCATTTTTTTTACTTTATAGCTTATTATAAAAGTTATAAAGTATACCATATTATAAATATAATTACAAAATAGTGTATTTTATTCTTACGTTTAGATAAAAGCTATAACTCGTTTAAAAAGCTGGAGTTATGTTGATGGCAAATTCGGTGTTTAAATTTTTTAAAAAATTCTAGGATTTGGGTAAAAAAGAGATGATTTTTTGGCTGATTTGAACGCTTGATATCCCCGGACCAGAATCAAGCCAAATAATACTTTTATCCTGCCTAAACCAGGTAAGCTGGCGCTTGGCAAAGCGCCGGGTATCACGTTTAAGCCGGTCAACTGCAGTTTTCAGGTCAATTTCCCGATTAAGATAAGCAGATATTTGTTTAAGCCCTAAGGCCTGGGCTGCAGTTTGGCTTAATTGTTTATTTTTTATTTTTTTTACTTCTTTAACTAAACCTCTTTTAATCATTTGATCAATTCTTTGCTCAATCCGGCGATACAATTCCTGGCGCGGCTGATTAATCCCAAAAATCAGAACCTGATATTGTTCCTCTAAACCTTTGATTTGAGTTTTTAATTTTGATAAGGGGATTTTATTTACCCGATATGCTTCTATGGCCCGGACAATTCTGCGCAGGTCATTTAGATGAATTTTTTTTGCTGATCCAGGATCTATTTTTTTTAATTTTTTATATAAATACTCATTTCCTTTTTCTTTAGCTTGAGCATAGAGTTTTTCTCTTAAAGCAATATCCTTGCCGATTTCTGCAAACAATCCTTGGGTCAAAGCTTTTATATACAATCCTGTACCGCCGACAATCAGCGGAATTTTTTTCTTATGAATAATTTTTTCAATACACACAAGCGCCTGTTCCCGGAATTTTGCCGCGCTATACTCCTGGCCTAAAGCTAACACATCAATCAGGTAATGTTTTACTTGTTTTCTTTGCCCGGGGCTTGGCTGAGCACTAAGGATATTCATTCCCTTGTATACTTGCATAGAATCTGCAGAAATAATTTCTGCATTGATTTTTCGCGCCAGTTTTAAGGCAATTTCTGATTTTCCGCTGGCTGTTGCTCCCACTAAAAAAATCACCAAAGGTTTATTGTTCACAAACCACCGCCATTTTTAGCTCTATTGATCATAAACTTTATATTTTCATTAGTATTATCCGTAATAATTTTTATATTCGGGTATTTCTGCTGCCATACCCGAAAAACTTCATCCGCAAATCCCTGCCCAACGCTATGAACATTCCTAAAATCAAGAACAATTGTTTGAAACTTATTCAGTCCCACAAGTATTCTTTTCGCTTGAGAACGAGAAATATAATCTGTTCCCATTTTATAAAGCCGTACATTGATCTTGGTTTTAGAAAAACTAAACAAGTCATCAGTAAACTTTCTAAAAATTTCCTCCAACTTTCTTGAGGATTCTTTCCTAATAAAAAAATCAATGCGTGTACCTTGTGTTTTTCTTACGTTTCTAATAAAAATATCATCAATAATATTATTAAAAACAATCTTTTTCTCTGCACTCTTTATAGAAAAAGTATCTGCTGCTTTTGATGTAAAAAATATCCCTTCCCCGCTGTGTGCCTTTGGGGCTGTTGTTTGTTTACCCTTGAGTAAATTTTCAATGGCTTCCATATGATTTTTAAGATTGTGTTTTTTTTGAATATTCTCAAAAATTCCAATCCCTTTATCGATCACAGAGAAACAGATACCTTCAGCATCTTTTTCCATGATCACCTTGATTTGTTCTGATTCAGAGTGATCAATAGCATTATTAAGCATTTCGGTAAAGGAATAATCTACGATGCTTAAAATATTATTTTTTAAATTTTCAAGAATTTCACTTGTATTTTTTATAGATTTTAACACTTCATGTTCAAATAAATTTTCATTCTTTAAAACCCGGACAACCTTCTTCTGTAACTGTTTAGCTTTCTTTATCGCACTTTCTGTAGATTTTATATAATGTGCATTATTCGCCTTTCCCATAAGCACAATTTTCCCTTGATCTCTCAATTCCTGGAAAAATCTATTTATGTAAGCACGAGAGAATCCGGTTATCGCAGTAATATCCGCTACTTTTATTTGAGATTTTTTATTCAAAATATTTAAAATCATTTTTTTTATTTCCATAACCAACGCTCCATTTGTTTACAACTTAAGTATATACCAAATTTTACAAGTTGTCAACTATTTTTACTAACATTGAGTTAAATAAATGATTATTGTTTACAACTTTAACTCAAATTAATAAAATAAGTTGTAATTTTTTATCAGCAGTAAAACCAATAAAATCTCACGGGGCTAACTGCTCTTCGTTTCCCTCGGGAATTTACTTTAAGTAAATACTTAATTTTGGTGTACTCGAAGGGGAAGCCCCCATCAGGGGAAAACACTGTTTTAAGGAAAGATATGCGTAGGTAAATGTTCCTGGGTACGCAGTTTTTCTTCTTCGAATTCCGCAGCCATACGGGAAACGAATTCTCCCACGCGAACCCGGTAGAGTTTTTGTCCGTTTGTCGGCAAAGAAGTGATATACACTTCGTAACCTTTATTTTTCAAATCTTGATAAAGGTTTTTAGCGTTAGCTTCCCGGGTAAAACAACCGACCTGGATGGTAAAAAAATTCCCGCCCACAGATGCTTTATCGATTAAGCTGGCTTCAAAGCTATTCGGGTATTTTCTTTTTAGTTTATCAAAATAGAATTTTGATTGAGCCCATTCACTTTTCTTCTGATAAGCTTTCCCTAATTTAAAATAAAGCGCACATTCATGATCACTGCTATTTTTATTTTTTAATAATTGCTCGTAAACACTGATTGCATTATCAAATGCATATTCCATTAAATAACTATCGGCGATTCCCATATACAATTGTGTCTGCAAATCACCGGATGTATAATTAATACCTTTTTTGTACGCATCCCGTGCCTGAGCATATTCACCCAGCTTAGTAAAACATTCGCCCTGGATAGCTAAAGACTCAGCTTTCAATCCGTTGTTGCCTGTTCTTTCCTGTGCATAACATTCATCTAAAGCCTCGTAATACTTGCCTTCTAACATAAATTTTACAGCCTGGTCTAATTTTGGAGAATAGGCAAAAGCATCTACTGAGAATAATAGTCCGCAGACCACAGACCATAGACCACAGACTTTAAATATTTTTTTCATTTAACTCCTTTAACTCCTTTGAATCCCAAATTATCGCTCTATTTTTTTCTCTCTACTTTCTACTTTCTACTTTCTACTCTTTTACCCTCCGAAGCTTTAGCGTAGGAGGGCTACTTGCTACTCTTTTTTCTAACCTGATGTAACTTCTTCTGAAAATCAAGAAGTATTTGATTGCGTTTCTTTTTTACTTCAACCGGAACATCATCTTCAAGTTCTGCAGCTTTTGTCTGCGGCCGGGGTGAATATTTAAAAATATAAGCCGCATCAAACTCTACTTGTTTCATTAAATCAAATGTGTCCTGAAAATCTTTTTCTGTTTCTGTAGGAAATCCCACCATCACATCGGTTGTTAGACGTAGTCCAGGAATAATTTTCTTGGCCGCTTGAGCTAATTTAATAAACTGTGTCCGCGGATAACCACGGTTCATTTGCTTTAATATTCTATCAGAACCTGACTGAACCGGCAAATGCAAAAATTTCTTACATTTTTCTAGTTTCGCCATAGTTTTAAACAATGCTAGATTTGCATCTTTAGGATGACTGGTTACAAAATCAAAGCTCTTTAATCCTTTGATTTCGTTGACCATGTGTAGCAAATCTATAAAAGATACAAGCTGCAGGCTGCAAGCTGCAGGATTAATGCTTTTATTTTTAATTTTTTTTGCCTGTGACATGTGACCTGTGACTTGCGACTTGTATGAGTTGACGTTCTGCCCCAGGAGCGTAATTTCTGTTACTCCTTTTTTAACTAAAGATTTTATTTCTTTTATTATTTGCTCTGCATCCCGAGAACGTTCTCTGCCCCGGACATAGGGGACAATACAGTAAGTGCAGAAATTATTACAGCCTTCAGTAATATTCACATTACAATGTGATTTTTCGGCAATATATTTGGTATTATAGACAAAAGTGTCCCGTTCGGTTTTTCCTACAGCCAGGGCTTTGCCAAAACCTGTCTGCAGATCTTTTAACAGCCCGGGAATTGAGGCAATATTATTCGGCCCGACAACTAAATCAATATAAGATGATTTTGTAAATGCAGCTTGCTGGTAGTTCTCAGCCATACAGCCGAGTAGCCCAACAATTTTCCGAGATACGAAAGACGACTGTTCGTCGCTTTGCTCCTCACTGGGACGAGGGACGTTTTTATCTTTTACGTCCTTCCTCCTTCGTCCTAACGAACGAAGTGAGTGATCGTCCTTCAATAATTTCAGTTTGCCAATTTCAGACCAGACTTTATCTTCGGCTTTCTGCCGTACACTGCAGGTATTTAAGAGAATAATATCTGCTTCTTCCAGAGTTTTCGCTATTTGAAAACCTTCCTTAATTAGCAATCCAGCTACTAGCTCGCTATCCCGGAAAGACATCTGACAGCCAAAAACTTTTATAAAAAAAGTTTTTGCTCTCTTATGCTCTCCACACGCTTCCGCGTGTGGTTTCTTGCATTCCCCATTCGGAAGAGTGGGGATATCTTTTTCCATTCGGAAGTGTGGGGTATTTTTTTTGGTTCCGGACATATTTTCTAACCCCTTCTATTTCGTTCCTTCTTATTTCGCGATACCCATATCTTCTTGCCCAAAAATGCCCTTTTCCTCCAACCTTCCCATTCCCCCCTCGGAAGAGTGGGGTGTTCCTGAGTAATTCCCGAGCAGATACTGCTTTTATGGTTCTAACTAACCCTGAGAGATCCTGTTTGCTCTTTGCCTTTACCAGCATGTGCACATGGTCTATATTTGTTTCTATCTCTAAAACATTATAGCCATGCCTTTGTATACATTCTGCAAATATAGCTTTAATCTTTTTATCTACTTTTTCTAAAAGAACAGGCCTTCTGTACTTAGTTATAAACCAAACGTGATAATACATTTTATATCCAATTCTCTATCAATGTAATCTGGCTGGATATATTATTAAGTAAGGCAAATGCTTCAAGAAAGAATCTTTTGTATTTAGGATAATGCGGTTTTATATTATTAAAAGCCTTTATTGATTCCCCAATCGCTTTTTTACAGATTTGCAGTTGGGCCACTGCATCATAAAGAGCCAAATCCCCTTTTGTCATCGGCTCATGTAAACCCGCTAAAGCCCGGTTGATCTTTACCGACACAAGAGAATGGTACCAGGCGATTGTCTGAAAATTTTCTTTAAACTTAGAATTTACTGAGTTATTTCCGTAGAAATTCCTTTCCAGGAATTCATGGGTTTTTTTGCGGTATTGCTCCGCTGTTTTCTGCAAATTATTATTTTCAACAAATAAAATATGTTCTTGAATCTCAGGTGGTAAGTCCTCAAGCTCAACCGCATCTTCTTCACTAAGCCAGTCTTCATCCATATCCGGATTATCCAGATCTATTCCGTATTTATCCATAGCCTTGCCCAGTTTTTCTTCAATTTCTTCCAACTGCCGTTTCATTACTGCTTCAGTAATTTCCGGGTCATCAGATTTTTTACCATGAGCAATACATATCATTTTCTGTTCTAATTCATCCTGGTATAATTTACAGCGGATTTGCTTTTCATAAAAACATCGCTCACACCACCGGTCACAAAAATTGTATGGCGATTGCTGTTCAAATTCTTTATTCTTTTTTAATATTTCCTCTAATTTTTTAGACATATGCTTGGTCTTCCGTTGATACCCGTGTATAAATTGCAATGTTTAGGTTTGAACTCATTTTAGTAACCCTGTCTTACTTTATTCCTCTAATTAAACTTTCTATTGTATCAACAAAATCTATTGCGTTTCTATAAATCTTTTCTGCATCTTTTTGAACGATAACTGAATCGGCTCTATATTGTGCTGTATTTCTTTTAGATTTTGTGGCCCACATTCTATTAACATATTTTTCATC
>JBDRJV010000047.1:0-76723 GCA_043814605.1 Candidatus Omnitrophota bacterium
GAATTCGGCGCACCGGCAAATACACAAACTTGCCCTGTATGCCAGGGACTGCCCGGAGTGCTGCCGGTTCTTAATGAAAAGTTTTTACAATATGGCATGCGCGCAGCTCTGGCGCTTAACTGCACTGTAGCTAATTACTTATTTTGTGTAATGTAAATTGTGTAATAAAAAAATTTTATACATCTTGTTTTATTAATTTAAGATTTAAATTCTAAATGATAAACTTTAGTAATATTTTATGACCTATTGTTTTTAGTTTAAAAATCTTGCTTTATTATTTTATCTTTTATTTTTTCTTTCTTTATTATTTATTTTCTATGGTCCATTGCCGGTATTTTCTTGTGCCAATCAGTATTTTGCTGATAGGCAAACCCGGCATTAAATAACGTTTGCTCAGCAAAAGGTTTTCCGATAAACTGCAAACCTACCGGAAGTTTTTCTTTTGTAAATCCGCAAGGCACAGATAATGCGGGTATCCCGGCTAAGTTTGCGGAAATTGTAAAAATATCTGATAAATACATTGACAATGGATCGTTTGTTTTCTCCCCCAGTTTAAATGCTCCGGTGGGTGATGTGGGGGTGATGACTAAATCAAATTTTTTAAATGCTTGTTTAAAATCATCGGCAATTTTTGTCCGCACCTTTAGCGCTTTTAAATAATAAGCATCATAATATCCGCTGGAAAGGGCATAGGTACCTAAAATAATTCTGCGGATTGCTTCCGGGCCAAATCCTTTGCCGCGGGTTTTCATATACATATCAATTAAAGCACTCTCATCAATTTTTTCACCGCCAGTTTCACGTAATCCGTATTGCACTCCGTCAAAGCGGGCTAGATTTGAACTGGCTTCACTGGGTGCGACAATATAATATGTAGCAACAGCGTATTCAGTGTGCGGCAGGCTGATTTCCGCGAATTCCGCGCCGAGTTTTTTTAATACTTCGATTGCTTGATAAACAATATTTTTAACTTCTGTATCCATTTCCGGGATAAAATATTCTTTGGGGATGCCAATTTTCATACCTTTAATATTTTCGTTTAAAGATTTAACATAATCCGGTACAGGTTGTTTTACGCTGGTTGAATCTTTATGATCATGTCCGCTAATGATGTTCATTAAGAGTGCGGTATCTTTTACATCCTGGGTAAGAGGCCCGATTTGATCTAAACTTGACGCAAAGGCAATTAATCCATACCGTGATACCCGTCCGTAAGTTGGTTTTAAGCCGACAATACCGCAAAGTGATGCTGGCTGCCGGATTGAACCGCCGGTATCTGAACCTAGTGCCCAGGGGGCAAAACGCGCTGCTACACAAGCTGCTGAGCCGCCGCTTGAACCCCCAGGTGCGCAATCCAAATTCCAGGGGTTATGGGTTGGCCCGTAACATGATGTTTCACAGGATGAGCCAAACGCAAATTCATCCATATTTACTTTTCCTAAAACAAGTGCGCCTTCCTGTTCTAATTTTTCGATTACAGTTGCACTATAAGGAGGTTTAAAGCCAGTCAGAATATTTGAGGCGCAGGTGGTTAGCTGGTCTTTAACGCAAAAATTATCTTTTATGGCAATGGGTAAACCTTTTAATTTTCCGTCTTTTAAATTTTGAGCTTTTTTTAAAACTTTATCCGGATTAATATGCACGAAAGATTTTACTTTTTTATCTAAAGCATCAATTCTTTTTAAATAAGCAGAAGCCACTTCTTTGGGGCTAATTTTGCCTTTATTTAAAAGTTCAATAAGTTCTATTGCGGTTAATTCTGTAATTTCCATAATATTCTATTTCTTTGTAAAGTAGCGAGTAGTACCCTTACGGGCACAAGCGAGTAGAGAGTAGAGAGAAGATGTTTTTTTAAAGCCCAACAATTATTCTAGCTTTGTTTTCTATTTTTTCTATCTTCTAAACGCTATTTGCCTGTGCCCGAAAGGGCGCTATACGCTGTATTAAATTATTTTCGGCACTTTAAACTGTCCGTTTTCCTGTGCCGGGGCATTTTGTAAAACTTCTTTATTGCTTAATGATGTTTTATTCTCATCTTTTCGCACAACATTTTTTAAATCCAGAGCATGGCTAGTGGCCGGTGTGTTTTCTGTATCCAGGTGATTAAGTTTTTCAATATATTTTAATATTTTATCCAGCTGAGAGGTAAACCCGTCAATTGCCTGATCTTTCAGCTTAATTCTGGATAATTTAGCCACATATTTAACATCTTCTTTACTTATTGACACAGGAATGTCCTTGTTGGCTGCAAGTTCCAAGTCTCAGGTTACAGGCGATTTTTTGGCCTGAAACTTGCTGCTTGTAACTTATTGCTTGTTTTTTGTTTTGGCATAGTATAACACGAATGAAACTAGGTTGTCAAAGTTAGGTTTAGTAGCTATACTTCGTATAAGGAAACCAGGAAGCCAGGAGTCCGCCAAGCGCATTTTTCAAGTTTACAGTGGCGAGATAAATCCGCCAAGTGCTTTCAAAGAAGAGAACAGCGGCGAGATCAAAAGCGAGTAATAGGACGCAGATTTACGCAGATTAGCAGGATTAAAAAAAGGATTAAAAAAAGTTTTCGTAGAAAATTATATGCTTGTGCTGTATATACAGCTGTAATATATTAAATAAAAGCTAAAAAAGAAAAATGAATTTTTCTTTTTATCTTTGCATTTAATATAGCTATGGCGGCGGTTAAAGATGCCGCCAGCAAGCATATAATTTATAGTTAACATCAGTTTTTATCGGGAGTTATCAGTGTTCATCTGCGTGCTATGAAGCTTTTGTATTTTTTCTGGCAGCCTAAATCAAGTACAGGAGATTTCCTGTTTACCCTGAGCTTTTGTCGAAGGGGATTCCTTAGAGGTAAATTTGATAAATACACTGTTTTTAAACTGAACAAGAATTGCTCATATTGGAAATTATCTTATTTTTGAGTTTAAACTTCACCTTAAGTTGATTATTTGGTACAATATGATAACAATTTATTAAAGAGGAGAAGCATGTTCGCTGAGAAACCGGGAAAATTTAAAAAAATTAACAAAATAATAAGAATAAATATTTTCTTATTCTTTATTGTATCGGCTGTTTTAATTACAAAACATGTTTATGCAGAAGTAAATCCGGAATTAATAGATGCTTTAAATAGGGTTTTTATTTACGAAATAAAATCAATGCAGCAATGTGAATATCACAGTGATTCTTTTAATATCAGCATGCCGTATGATGAAATAGTGTTGGAAAAACAGAATACAATTAGGAAAATATATGATTTAATCATAGAAATCAGCGGAGTGCCGGAAAAGAAACGTCTTAATTTCGAGAAGATAAAAACAGCTTATAAAGCATTAAACGCAGATGCATACGATCAGATTTTAATTGTCCGGCTTTATGATAAAATTTTAGATAAATTCGGCCATCCGGGTGTATGTTTTTTGGTGAATACATCCCGCAGGCAGGCATATAGCCATTATATGCTTCTTTCTAATATAGCACAGAAGATAATCGCCGAAGAAAAGCTTTTCCAAGAACTCTCTCAATAATAAACATACCATAACTGCACTTACGCAATGCCGGCATAGGGCAGGACATACTTCTTTAAGCCGGAAGATTTAAAGCCGGTTATTTTTTTAAACCAGGAAAAATTCAATTTTTTAATGCTTATCTTAATAGATTTTGCAGATTTACTTGACTTTAATAACTTTTGTAACTATAATATTACCAAATAGTAATTTATATTAAGTAAACATATTATTTTCTTTAAAAAAAGGGGTTTTTTTCAAATTTTTTTAATTAATATATAAAATAAATAAAAAATGTCAAAGTTAAGTAATAAAACTGCAATTATTACCGGTGGTTCCCGGGGTATTGGCCGGGCATGTTGTATTGCTTTTGCCCAGGCCGGGGCTAATGTTGTTTTTACTTACAATAGTAATAAAACAGCTGCAGAAAAAACAGAAAAAGAGCTTAAAAAATTGGGTTTTGGAGTATTAAGTATCCAGGCAGATGTAAAAGACTATGATCAATGCCGGGGTGTGGTTGAAAAAACAATAGAAAAATTCGGGCAATTAGATATTGTCTTAAACAATGCGGGAATAACCCGCGATAAGGCATTGATCATGATGACCTTAGATGATTGGAAAGATGTTATTGATACAAATCTTGGCGGTGTATTTAACATGAGTAAAGCAGCGGCGGTAACATTACTCAAACAAAAACAAGGTTGTATTATTAACATGAGTTCGATTAGCGGAATAACCGGACTTCCCCGGCAAACAAATTACAGCGCATCAAAGGCAGGGATTATTGGATTTTCCAAAGCTTTGGCAAAAGAAGTTGCTCCTTACAATGTCCGGGTAAATGTAGTTGCGCCGGGATATATAAATACAGATATGGTCAGTGCGTTAAAAGAAAGTGTTAAAGACGAAATAAAGAAAATCATTCCGGCCAAACAAATCGGCACTCCGGAAGATGTGGCAAAAACTTGTGTGTTTTTAGCCAGTGATGATGCAAAATATATTTTTGGTGAGGTAATAAAAATTGATGGGGGATTAGCTATTTAAGGTTTTGTTTTAAGAAAGGGGATGGTTGCATGGCAAATTTCGAAACAATAAAAAAAGAAGTAAAAACCTTAGTTTCTGAAATCACGGAATTGCCGGAAGAAGATTTAAAAGAAAATGCGCAGTTTATTGAGGATTTGGATGTGGATAGCATGATGGCATTGGAAATTGTCGCCAGTATTGAAAAAAAATATAAAATATCTATTCCGGAAGAAGAAATTCCGAATTTAGGATCGCTTAATAAAATTTATGATTTATTACAAAAGAAATTAGTTTAAGAATTGACCTATGTGGTATTGGATATTGAAAAGCTTTTTAAAATTTTTCTTAGGGTTATTTTTTAAATTAAAAATTGAGGGAATAGAAAATTTACCTTCAAAAACTAATTTTATTATTGTTTCTAATCATGTAAGTTGGTTAGATCCAGTATGTTTTGTGGCAATTATGCCATATAGGTTTTATGGTATAGCTGCACGTTATCTTTATAAAGAAGAATGGGTTCGATGGTTTTGTGAACGTATCGGGGCTATTCCTAGTGGTGATTCATCAGAAAAAATGATTTCTTTATTAAATAGCAATAAAAATGTGGGGTTATTTCCTGAAGGTGGTTGTAGTTATGATGGAAAACTAAAAGCTTTCAAAAATGGAGCAGCTCTTTTAGCTATGCGGACAGGGAGGCCCATTGTACCCTGCGCAATTGTAGGAACTTATGAATCATTACCCGTAGATGCAAGCTTTCCCAAATTATTCTTACCAATTATAATAAAAATAGGCAAACCAATTTATCTTTTAAAAGAATTTGATGAGATTATTGAAGATATTGATTTACAGGAAGGAATTTTAAAAGTGAGAAATTCAATAAAGGCTATGCTCAATGCAGGATAAAGAGCTGATTCATATAAACATATCTAAAATTATTCACGCCCAAAAATGGAGAGTTATTCGCCTTTTAACTAAAATCCATGAATTCCCCGGTTATATCCCCTGCGTAAAAGAAGCCAGCTTAATTGAAAAATCCCGCCATAAAATGAAAACTAAATGGCGGATTGAAATAAATAAAATCCCGATTAATTGGATAGAAAACGATAATCTTGATTTAAGAAATAATACAATTGAATTCCAGGCAGAAACAGGAGATTTAGAAGAATTCAGGGGGGAATGGAAATTTCAGGACCATCATCAAGGGACAAAAGTTTCGGTTAATGTTTATGCCAAAGTAGGTATTCCGGCAATAAGAATTAAGGTTGAATCTCACATCGAAAAAATTCTCACGGAAAATTTTACCGCAATATTAAGGGCTATTGATAACCGGCTTGTTTCTACGCGTTATGCACGGTTTAAAAAAGGGGAAACACAGAGTGTTGCCGGCTTTGGTATTGTGGGCCATCTTTATAATTTTTATCATTTGGAACAGTATATTAAAGTGCTTGATCCGGATGTAAAAATGCCTTCTATGGAATTTTTAAGCCGTATTTTCCGGATTACGCCTTCTTTTAAACTTTTTGATATCCCGGAATTTAAATCTGTAACTGGTCATATAGTTAACGGTTGTTTTATTATGTCCACATTTATTCCGGAGATGATGGAAAAAGATGTTTGGGGCGTATTTTCTAAGGTGGTTAAATCCTGCCGTATTGCAGAAAAGCAGGGTGTGGGGATTGTGAGTTTAGCCGGGTTTTCCTCGATTGTTGAGGAAAAAATCGGTCAGGCAATCAGCACAGAAGTAGATGTGCCGGTAACTACAGGTAACACTTATACAGTAGCGATGATTAAGGAGAGTATTTTTAAAGCTGTACAATTTTTAGATTTAGATTTAAGTAAAGCTAATTTAACAATTATCGGCGCTGCGGGAAATATTGGCAGCGGATGCGCCAGGATCTTTGCGGATAAAGTAAAAGAACTTATTTTGACTGGCAGAGCCAAAGATTCTCTAAAAGATTTACAGCAGAGAATTTTTAAAAAATATAAAAAAAGTGTTTCCATTTCTCATAATAGTGAATTATCCGTTCGCGATGCGGATATTGTAATTTGTGCGGCTAATACGATCACTTCGTTTGTAAAAATGGAATGGTTTAAACCCGGCGCTATTGTTTGTGATGTGGGGTATCCGAGGAATGTTGAACCGGCTGAGCAAACCCGGGAAGATGTTTTTATTTTTAACGGAGGTCTTGCCAAATCTCCCACACCCGTTACTTTTCCTTTTGATATGGGATTGCCGGCAAAAGAAGTATTGTACGGATGTTTTGCCGAGGCAATAATCTTAGCGCTTGAGAAGCGTTATGAAAACTTTAGCACGCGTGCCGGATACATAATCCCAGAAAAAGTTGAGGAGATCAGGGTTTTAGGCGAAAAACATGGATTTAGCGTAGCTGATTTTTACTGGTGTAATAAAAAAATTGATGATCAGGCGATTTTGAAAGTTAAACACGTAATTATTTCTTAATAATTAATGTTTCTTTACTTTTAAGGATTGTTTATGGCTAAACAAAAAGTAAGAGTAGCATTTATTACTTATCCTTCATTGTATTCTTTAATAATGTTAAATTATTGGTTGAGGAAGCCAAAAACATACCCTGTTGTAGCTATTTTGCTTTCTGATTTTGACTTCAAAGTAAAAGGGAAAGAATTGCCATTTTTAGCTGTAGTGGCTCGTGTTATTAAACAATCAGGATGGCAATACGCTTTATATGAATTTTTTGTCACATATTTATCAGGGATTCTTATTAATTTGTGGAATTTTTTTAGAGTAGTTATTGGTAAAGAAAGAAAAATATTTACCTTCGAACAACTTTCTAAAAAACATAGTATCCCTATTTTTAGAAGTAAAGATTTCGGAGATGAACAGACTCTGAATTTTTTAAAGAATGTGAATGCTACGTTAATTGTTTCTGGATATAACAACCAGATTATTAAGAAAAATTTAATAAAATTTCCTGAATTTGGATGTGTTGGTATCCATCCAGCTTTTCTACCAGATTTTCGTGGAGCTGACCCTGTTTTTGCCGCGCTCTATTCTAATGTCAAAGAAACAGGTGTTACGATACATTATATAGATGGTAAAATTGATAGCGGCCCAATTATTGCTCAAGATAAATCACGTATAAGGATGGAAGATTCTTTATTTTCTCTTAATATTAGACTTTGGATGCATGGAGCAAAAATATTATCTTATGTAATAAAACAAATCAGCGAAGGCAAAGTAAACGCAAAAAAACAAAATTATCGATTAACTAAATATAAATATGAATCATTTCCTGCAAAACAAAAGATCCGGGATTTTTTAAAAAGAAAAAAATCTTTATTTACCTTTAAAGATATACAAAATATATTAAAATAAAAGGGGAGAATATGCAAAATAATGATTTTGATAAAGAGATAGATATAAACGACTTATCCTTAGCAAATTTTATGGGAATAAAAGATAAAGATCTTTTTAAAAAAGCTAAGATGTTTTTTCAATTTAGTGAGGGATTCAAGAAAAGAGGCTATTATACCTATAGACGTCCTTTAGCTAGTGCCTCAAGTAATCGTTCTCTCGTGCGCGATCCGATTACAGGTGAAGAAAAAGAAATGATCATGATGGGTTCAAATAATTATTTAGGCCTTGCCAGTCATCCTAAAGTTATTGAAGCAACAGAAAAAGCATTAAGAAAATATGGATTAGGTAGTACTGGTGCTTCACTGCTTAATGGGACATTTGATGTGCATCAGGAACTTGAAGCTCGATTAGCAAAACTAAAAGGATGCAAGGATGCGGTTTTATTTGGATCTGGGTATGCAGCAAATTTAGGAACATTGACTGCTATTCTGGGTGATGGAGATATTGTTATTAGTGATGAGTTAAATCATGCTAGCATTATTGATGGATGCAGATTGAGTGGTGCAAATATCGAAATTTTTAACCATAACAACATGAAACAGTTAGAATCAATTTTAAAAAATACAAATGTAGGTAATAAGGGTAAACTTATTGTGGTTGATGGAGTTTTTAGTATGGATGGAGATATGGCAAATCTTCCTAAAATTGTTGAGCTAGCGCAAAAATATAATGCTTATACTATGGTTGATGAAGCCCATGCAACCGGAGTTGTTGGTTCCCAAGGAAAAGGTTCTTTAGAACATTATAATGTAAGAGGAAAGATAGATTTAATTGTTATTACACTGAGCAAAGCTTTAGGATGTTTTGGCGGAGCTGTATGTTGTAATGATGAAAAAGTTGCTGAATTTTTAAGATTTTTTTCAAGAAGTAATTTTTTTTCCACAAGTTTTCCTCCGGCGTTAGCAGCAGGGGCTATAGCGGCTATAGATATTTTAGAAAAAGAACCGGAACGGATAAAAAAATTATGGAGTAATATTAATTACATGTTAGAAAACTTAAAATCAATGGGATATAATACTGGGAATACTCAATCAGCTATTATTCCGGTAATTATTGGAGATGATCAAAAATTACGAGATATGAGTGTGGATTTTCAAAAAGCAAATATTTATTTAGGAGCAATCCCTTACCCGGCTGTACCAAAAGGAGAGGCTCGGTTTAGACTTACAGTGATGGCAATCCATACTCAGGAAGACTTAAATCAAACCTTAGATGTTTTTAAAACAGTAGGGAAAAAGTTTGGAGTTATAAAATAAAATATGAGTAATAATTTTTTAAGCATTTATGCGCTTCCTTATTTACTTGTAGCAATTTTATTTTTATTTCTTGGGGTTTTTGTTTTTTTGCATAACAAAAAATCTCTGACAAATCTTTCTTACCTTTTTGTTTGTATAAGTAGTTTTTTATGGCTTTTAGGTAATTACTTAATTATTTCCAGCACAAATGAGAACAGTGCATTTTTTTGGGCTAGATTTGCTTATTTTGGAATAACTTTAATCCCTCCGAGTATGTATTTTTTCTCAACAGCTTGGTTGGATTTATATAAAGAAAAAAAGAAAATAGTAATTTTAAATTATATTTTGGGGTCATGCTTAATACTACTGTTTTTATTTACAGACTTATTTATAACCGGAGTTTATTATTATTTCTTTGGGTATTTTTCTAGATTAAGTAAATTCAGTATAATATATTTAATTTGCTTTTTTTTAATTTCCGGAGCATTTTTCTGGAATTTATTTAAAGGTTATAAGAAAGAAAAAACTGCAATAAAAAAAATTCAAATCAAAAGCGTTTTAATTGCTTTTGTTATTGCGTTTATTGGTGCTGTAGATTTTTGGGTAACTTTTGGCCTAGAAATTTATCCAATTAGTTTTATTACGATGACTTTATTTATTGTCATTGTTGCTCATTCGATTATTTATTACAAATTAATGGATATTGAAACTGTACTGCATAAAACAGCATTATGGTTATTATCTTTCTCTTTTATTGTGATTCCTGTTTTTCTAATATATCGAGGGATCTATTTTTATTTAGAAAAATCTATCATGCTACAATTCATCTTTTGGACTGCTTCTTTCGTAATGTTCTCATTTTACCTAAGAGTTATACAGCCGAAAATTGATCATTTTTTTCAAAGGCGCGAGTATAATTTACGAGAAACACTAAATAAATTTGTTGAAGAATTGGTTTATCTAAAAGGACTAGATAACCTTATTTCTCAAATAGAAAATACAATCAGAGATACTTTGTATCCTCAGACGGTTGATATTTTTATTTATAGCGAATTAGATGAAAGGTATATAGCTTTAAATAACAATACTCAAAAAAATAATAGAGAATTAATAGATGAAGATAACAATTTTTTAACTTGGTTAAGAAAGAATAATAAAATTGTGTATAAAGAGTTTATAGATATGGATCCACAATTTGTATGGATTAAAGAAGATGCTAAAAATTATTTTAATTATAACAGTGCTGTTGTAGTAATCCCCTTGATATTAAATAATAATTTATTAGGAATTATTAATTTAGGGAAAAAACAAAATTTAATGCGCTATAAATCAGCTGATTTTGATTTCTTGAACGTGTTAAGAAATGAATCAGTTATTGCAATATCTAATTCACTTCTTTATGAATATACGGAAGAGCAGGTTAAACAGCGTTCTGAAGAATTAATTAAAGTACAAAAGCAATTGGTACAGGCAGAAAAATTGGCAACTGTAGGTACACTAGCTGGAGGAGTAGCACATGAAATTAATAATCCTCTTGCAGCAATACTCACTAATGTGCAGCTATTATTGGATTCAGATGATATAAAAAATAAAGATGATAAAGAATCTCTGGAATTAATTGAAGAAGCAACTAAGCGCTGCCGCGAAATTGTAAAAAAACTTATGGTGTATGCACGTAAGCCATTAGCCCGAGAAGAAATAAGCAAAGTAGATTTAAATGAAGTTATTGGTAATGTATTATCTTTTATTAAATATCAGCTAGGGCAGGAAGATATTAAAATAGTTACTAATCTCCAAAAAAATAATTATTTTGTTACAGGGAATAAAAATGAACTTGAACATGTAATTACTAATATTGTTTTAAACGCAAAAGATGCGATTAAAAAAATAAAAAAAAGTGGTATTATAGAAATATCTTTAACTAAAAGTGAAGAATTTATAAAAATTCAGATAAAAGACGAAGGTGTGGGAATGTCCAGCGAAGTCAGGCCAAAAATATTTGACCCGTTTTTTACCACTAAAGATGTAGGTAAGGGCTTAGGGCTTGGCCTTTCTATTTGCCAGGCAATTATCGAAAGACATAATGGCAAAATAGAGGTTGAGTCAGAAATAAACAAAGGGGCTGTTTTTACGGTTCAACTGCCGATTGCATAAATAAAAGTTATCAAGTTAGAAGATTAATGGTTTAATCTTCGCAATCTATTGTTAATCGTTGTAATTAGGTATAATCTGGTTTATAACGCAAGATTATACCAGGAGGTTAGTTATGGCAAAAAATATTTTAATTATTGATGATGAGGCATTAGTAACCAAATCTTTACGCAAACTACTTGAGAAAAAGGGTTATAATGTAACTATTGCCCAAAGCGGCAAGGAAGCATTAAAACTTGTGCAGGAGAAAGAATTTAATTTGATAATTTCTGATGTCCGGATGCCGGAACTTGACGGGGTGGAAACAATAAAAGCAATCCGTGATTATGTTAAAGAACAGGGTAAAAAACCCATAAAGGAAATTCTGATAACCGGATATGCAGATGAGCAAAAGTATAAAGACGCCGTTGACTTAAAAGTTGCACATTATATTTACAAACCGTTTGATACAGAGGAGCTGGTTGAGGCAGTCGAAGACAATATTGGTTCTGCTTAAGCACAGTAGCTACTCTCTACTTAAAAAAAGAAGGAGCAGAAGAAGTGCGCGACAATAGAAACGCCGTAATCACCGGAGTGGGAGTAATTGCTCCTAATGGGATTGGCAAGGAAAAATATTGGAAAGCGTTGGAAAATGGAGTTAGCGGGATAAGACCAGCTACGCTTTTTGATACCACTTATTTTAAAAGTAAACTGGTGGGAGAGTGTACGGATTTTGACCCGGTGGAATTTTTAGGCCCTAAAGGCCACCGTACTCTGGATCGCGCTACCAAAATGATTGCTTCCGCGGCAAAGCTGGCGCTTGATGACGCCAAGCTTGAAATCACAGAAGAAAATACTGATGATATTGGTGTGGTAACAGCCACAACGTTATCGGTTGCTTTTGATATTGCAGAGTTTACCAAAGAAGTTGTACAGGACGGGCCAAATATGGCTAACCCGGCTTTGTTTCCGCCCACAACCATGAATTTCCCCTCAAGTCACATTGCGATCCGTTATAAGATAAAAGGGTTTAACACAACTATTTCCACAGGATTTTCCGCTGGCCTGGATGCTTTGAAATACGCGATTGATTTTATCAAGCTTGGCCGGGCCAAGGTGGTTTTAGTTAGCGGGGTAGAAAGCGCGTCATTTTCTAATTTTGTCGGGTTTTATAAAGCGGGTTTTTTAGCTGGACGTAAAGGTGAAGAAATATCCTGCCCGTTTGATAAAAGGCATAACGGGATTATTTTAGGTGAAGGCTCAACTGTGATTGTTGTTGAAGATGAAGAGCACGCCAAGCAAAGAAAAGCTAATATTTATGCAAAGGTTCTGGCAGTAAAAACATTTTTTGATGCTTTTCGCATTACTGAATACGACCCAAAAGCCCGCGGCTTAAGGCAAAGCATGCGTAAAGCTTTGGATGAATCCAATACTAGCGAAGCAGAGATTGATTTTATCTGTTCCTGCGCAAATTCCGTTCCCATGCAGGATGTTATTGAAACTCAGGCCATAAAAGAAGTGTTTAATATTTACGCTGATAATCTAGCGGTAAGCGGGATAAAATCGATGCTGGGTGAAAGCTGCAGCGCTGCCGGAGGATTGCAAATAGCCGCGGCAATCGGCGCGATGCAGAACAAATTTATTCCGCCAACTATAAATTATAAAGAGCCGGATCCGGAATGTAATCTTGATTATGTAGCCAACAAATCCCGCAAGCAGGATGTGAACAATGTCATGATCAATAATTTCGGGCCGGGAGGAAATAATACAACCGCGATAATCACGAAGTATCGTGATTATTAGCAAATAAAAAAAGCTTTTATAAGGAAACCATGAACTTTAAAATACGTTCATGGTGACAGGAAGGCAAGAAGCCAGATCCGCCAAGCATGTTCTTCGAAGTTTACAGTGGCGAGATTTAATCCGCCAAGTGCATTCAAAGAAGAGAACAGTGGCAAGGTTGGAAGTAAATAATAGGACACAGATTTTCGCAGATTAACAGGATTAATAAAAAAGGATTATGATAATCTAGTTATCTATTTGTAATAGATAACACTAATTCTGAAGAATTGATAAAAAACAAAAAATAATTTTTGTTTTGTTAACGATCTCTCAGAATTATATTCCGCAAAATGCGGAACTAGATTAATATTATAGAACTAAGTTAATATCATTAAACCACAATAAACATTGTTGTTTGATTGCGTAATAACAGTTTAAATCTGAGTAAAGCAGTGTTTATCTGTGGGCTATGAAGGTGTTGTATTTTTCCTGTGCAACCTGAGTCAGGCATAGGAGATTTCCTGGGCTCCTTAGAGGAAAGATAAAATAATCATAATAAATAGTAATGCTTCATATTTAACTTGAAACATTAAATATGCAGGGTATAATAAGATCATGATAAAGCCGCGAATATTAGCTAATGTGCTTAAAAGAGCAATCAAAAGTTTCCCGGCGGTTGTTGTTACCGGGCCTCGGCAATCCGGAAAAACAACTTTATTGAAAACATTGTATTCAAAAACACATCGTTATGTTTCTTTGGAAGATCCGGATGTGAGAATGCGGGCAAAAGAGGACCCGGTGAGTTTTTTAGCGCAAAATAATGCGCCGGTAATTATTGATGAAATACAATATATTCCGGAGCTGCTTTCATATATAAAAACAAAAATTGATCAAAAAAGAAAACCCGGACAATGGTTGTTTACGGGGTCTCAGAATTTTGTTTTAATGCAGGGAGTGAGCCAGTCTCTGGCGGGAAGAGCTGCGGTTGTTTCTCTTTTACCATTTTCTTATGCGGAGCGGATAAACCAGGCGGGCAAAGCGCAGGATATTAATAACTGGGTGAAGATGCTGAATGTTGAGCAAATTTGTTCAAAAAAAGAATCTTTGAGTGAACTTATTTTAAGGGGGAATTATCCGGAGATTGCCAGTAAAAAAACAGTTGACCGGCAATTGTGGTGCGGTTCGTATATCTCTACTTACTTAGAAAGAGATGTGAGAAATTTGTCGGCCATTGGGGATTTAAGCCAGTTTGAAAGATTCTTAAAACTATGCGCGACAAGAACCGGACAAATTTTAAATCTTTCCGAAATGGCAAAAGAAATCGGGGTGAGTGTTCCTACGGCAAAAAGGTGGATTTCAATCCTCGAAACAGGATATCAAATATATTTGCTGTATCCATATTATAAAAACATCGGTAAACGTTTAATAAAAAGCCCAAAGCTGTATTTTTGTGATACCGCTTTGGCAGCATATTTGTTGGGAATCAATGATCGTGAAGTGATCTTAAATAGCCCAAATTTTGGAAATATTTTTGAAACTATGATTATAAATGATTTTGTTAAACGTTTTTTGCATTTTGGGCAGATGCCTTCAATGTATTACTTGCGCAGCCGGGATGGATTAGAAATAGATTTGGTGATAGAGGTTAATCAGCAATTGCATTTATTTGAAATAAAGAGCGCGATGAATATTACTCAAAAACATGCAAGCGCGTTGATAAGACTAAAAGCAGATAAAAAATTAGCAATTAAAACTGCGGCGATAATTTCCCGGTCCAAAGATAATTATTTGCTCAGTAAAGGAGTGGTAAATTATAATTGGAAGAATATTCTTTCTTTTTGAGATCTTTCGCAATAATCACGAAATACCTGGATAAGTAGCGAGTAGCTAGTAGAGAGAGTGGAAAAGCAGAAGATAAAAAATGTAGAAGATTTTCTTGTTTATCAAAAATCAACAAAATTATTTGATGATTTTTTGGAAAAAGATTTACCGGTTTTAAAAGCAGATTTTGCTGGGAGTACATTAGCCAGAAACCAGTTAAGATGTTTAGATTCTATTTGCGCTAATATGGAAGAAGGCTATGAACGCAAGCATGGGAAAGAGATCAAGAATTTTTTTAGAATGTCCAAAGGCTCAGCTGGCGAAGCAAGAGGAAGATATAAACGGTTGAAGAGAGTATTACCGGAAAAAGTTATAGAAATTAGAGTAGCAGCTTTAAATGAGATTAGAGCCATGCTTGAATCTTTGACTAAGAAATGGGAATAGTTTTCTCTATTGCTTTTTAGTTTTAACAAAATATGAATTATGTAGTTTTGAAATAGATTGTAGAGATAAGTATGTTATAGAGAATTTTTGGTTTTTTCTCTCTACTAGTTGAAAACATTAATATATTTTCAGTGAAATCCCGCTAAGGCGGGGCTACTCGCTACTATTTACTTAAAAAAATAAGTTTAATTATTTTGTAATGAATAAAATATGAATGGTGAGTTTTGCAAGTGAACTGTATATATAAGCGTATTTTAGAGGAATTGAGTATTTTTCTCTCTACTTGCTACTCGCTTGTGCCCGTAAGGGTACTACTCTCTACTTAAAAAAAGAAGGAGCTAAAAACGTGCGCAACAACAGAAGAGTCGTAGTTACAGGAATTGGGATTGTTTCGGCATTAGGCATTGGCCGGGATAAGTTTTGGGATAATATTAAAAAAGGTAAGTCAGGGATATCTAAGATTACCTCAATAGATACATCTGCTTATAAATGCCATTATGGCGGAGAAGTAAAAGATTTTAATCCTGAAGATTTTATCCCGAAAAGAAGAATAAAGTTTTTAGGCAAAACATCACAGTTGGCAATTGCCGCGGCTTATTTAGCTTTACAAGATTCCGGTATTCCTTTAAAGCGAATCCCCAAAGAATCAATGGGTGTGATCATGGGAACAACTATTGGGGAGAAAGCTATAGAAGAGTTAGCTGCACAATGGGCCAAAGGCGGATTAAAAGAAATAGACAGAAAAAAACTTTTCCAGGCTGCTGCCAATAATATTCCGGCTAATGTAGCTATACAGTTTAAAGCCATGGGATTAAATTGTTTAATCCCCAATGCCTGTGCTGCGGGTAATTATGCAATTGGTTATGGATATGATTTAATAAGGAATAAAGATTTAAATTTTGCTTTAGTCGGTGGAAGTGAATCGTTTTCACCTTTAGCCTATGCCGGGTTTCAAAGGCTTTATGCTATGTCTCCGGATAAATGCAGTCCTTTTGATAAAAATAGAAAAGGCATGATGCTGGGAGAAGGTTCTGGAATATTATTTTTAGAATCTTTAGAATCAGCTTTAAAACGCAAAGTAAAGATTTACGCGGAAATTTTAGGTTACGGCTTATCCTGCGATGCTTATCATGCTACAGCGCCTGACCCCAAAGGCATTGCTCGAGTTATGCAAAAGGCGTTAGATCAAGCGAATATTAGTTATAAAGAGGTTGATTATGTTTGCGCGCACGGTACAGGTACTCCGGCTAATGATAAAGCCGAAAGCGCGGCAGTCAAGGAAGTTTTCAAAGAGAGGCATAAAGAAGTATTAGTTAGTTCAATAAAATCAATGCTCGGGCATACAATGGGTGCGTCTTCAGCGATTGCAGGAGCAGCTTGTTGCTTAGGGATAAAAGAAGGAATTGTGCCGCCGACCATAAACTTTGAAACTCCGGATCCGGAATGTGATATAGACTGCGTGCCGAATAAAGCGCGTAAAAAAGATCTGAATGTTGTTTTAAATAACGGCTTTGCTTTTGGCGGAAATAATTGCTGCGTGGCGTTTGGGAAATATAGCGGATAGAAAAAAGTTACAAATTATAAATTATGAGTTACGAGTGAAAAGCTGAATTCTGAAAGCTGATGGCTGATAGCTAGTAATTTATTTAACTGGTAAAGGGTACACAGGACAACCGGGTTAATGAAGGAAATATTTATACCTGCTAAAATTTATGTCAGGGGAACAATAACTCTGCTAAAATTTTAATAACTTGATAAAAAACAGTAAATGATTTATACAAAACAGGGTTGACAGTACTGATTTGTATAAGATTGAATATTTTAGAATTTATTTAAAAATATGGAGATAGAATCAGTATAGGCAGTTTTATACATCCGCGGCCTAAAACCGCGCCCATTTATGGCGCGGATAAAAGGAGGCCGCTTGAGTATTCCACCTCAGGAACCACGGGCTTTAGCCCGTGGGGGTTCCATTAAAAAGCAATAACATTAATATCTGCAGTTAGTTGCATTATTAAAAAAGATAATTTTTCAAAAACAAAAAATGACAAATTTAAAGTGATACTTTAAAATTATCAATAATTTATACAAATTAGTATTGACAGTACTGATTTGTATAAGTTTGGATGCGTAATAAGGATAATAATATATTGTAAGGAAAAACATGACTTGACAGCAATATATTATGCCTGCTATAATTTATATAAAATTAATAATAACCCTGCTAAAATTTAGAAAAAAATGTATATACATAGAGATCTCGAAAAAAAAATTATTAAATACTTAGATAGTCCGGAAATTTTGGCGATCATTGGCCCTCGGCAGAGCGGGAAGACTACGCTAATTAAAAATGTTCTAAAAACTCTTAAAAACGCTGTATACATAGATTTTGAAGACAGAGAAGTTCTGGAATTATTTAATAGTGATATAAAGTCTTTTTATAAGTTATATGTTAAAGATTCTAAATATTTATTTGTTGACGAATTTCAATACGCGAAAGAAGGCGGCAAAAAGTTAAAGTATTTATATGATACTTTTAAACTAAAAATTATTATTTCCGGCTCTTCCAGCCTTGATCTTACAAAGCAGGCGATAAAATATTTAGTGGGGAGAGTTTTTGTTTTTTACCTTTATCCTTTTAGTTTCAAGGAATATCTGGATTTTCGCGATAAGTCATGTTATGAGAATATTTATTTAGATATCCATGAAACTGTCAAAGAATATTTTTTATACAAGAAAAAATCTATTCCGCTTATTTCTCCAGAAATGATAAAAAAAATTAATAAATATTATCATGAATATGCGATTTTTGGCGGATACCCCCGTGTAGTTCTGGCTAAAGGTATTGAAGAAAAAATAACCGTTCTGAAAAATATTTACAACACTTACTTTTTAAGAGAAATAAGGGATATCCTACAGCTGAGTACAGAAGTGGAATTACAAAAGCTGATCAAATGCCTAGCGCTTCAGACAGGCAGTATAGTCTCATATAAAGAATTAAGCCAAACAACAAGTTTAAATTATAATAACCTGTTAAAACATTTAAATATCCTTGAGAATACTTTTGTGATAAAAAAACTTCTGCCGTTTTTTCGTAATAAAAGAACAGAAATCGCCAAAGCTCCGAAAATTTATTTTGTGGATAATGGTTTGAGAAATATGTCGGTAGGTAATTTTCAGGACATGGGAGAACGAGTTGATAGAGGCAGTATTAATGAGAATTTTATTGCCGGAGAATTATTAAAGCAGGAATTTGCCATAAATTACTGGAGAACAAAATCTAACGCGGAAGTTGATTTTATCTTGGAAAAACAGGGCAAACACAGCGCGATTGAAGTAAAATCCAGATTGTCTTCGGATAAAATCGGTAGAGCATTAATCGCTTTTAAAGAAAAATATCCTGATTTTAGAATAACTATTGTTTCTGAAAATTATTATAGTTTTAATAAAAAAGAGCAGGTTTTTTTTCTGCCGTTATTTTTTGTTTAAAAAAGAAATAATTGCTGTGTCGCGTTTGGGAAATATAAATAATGTTGTGTAATGTTTAATGTGTTATGTGTAATGAATTTTTTATGCATCAAGCTCCAGGCTGCAAGCTTCAGGGGTTTTAGCTTGCGACTTGTTGAGAACATTAATATATTTTTAGCGAAATCCCGCTAAGGCGGGGCTACTCGCTACTTTTAAAAGAGGCTTCATGAACAAAAAACGGACAATATTTTTAACCGGTGCGACGGGATTAATCGCTTCCTATTTATTGAAATTACTTTTAGAAAACGGCAATAAAGTTTATGCTCTAGCTAGAGGTAAAAAAGATCAGTCTGCTAAAGATCGAGTAATTGACATGTTGAAATTCTGGCAGGCGGATATCTCGCCGGATTTATTTAAAAATTTAACTGTTGTTGAAGGAGATATTACTTATTCAGATTTAGTTAAGCTGGATGCAAAAGATATTTTAAATAAGCTTTATAATGAAATTGAAATAATTTTTCACAGCGCAGCATTAGCAGAATTAAAAGTTTTGTATGAAAAGATAAAAAAGATAAATGTTGACGGCACCAGAAATGTTCTGGATTTTGCCCTAAAATGCAAAAAATTAAAAAAAGTAAATCATATCAGTACAGCATATGTTGTAGGAGATAAAAACGGCATAGAATTTAGCGAAGATATGCTTGACGTCGGCCAGGGATTTCATAATACATACGAGCAAACTAAGTTTGAAGCAGAAGTTTTATGTCATGAATATATAGATAACAAAGGATTAAATATCTCTATTTTTCGTCCAAGCATGGTAATGGGTGATTCAATAGAAGGAAAAACCAATAATTTTAGATTATTTTATGAGCCGCTGCATTTCTTTTCTAAAGAAATTTACGAAGCTTTCCCGGTAAATCCTAATTATACGCAAAACTTGATTAATAATGATGTTGTGGGAAAAGCGATTTTTGCATTAGGAGAAATAGAAAATATTGCAGTATATCATATTGTTTCTCCAAATCATATTACAATGCAGTTTTTTATGCAGACTGCAGCAGAACATTTTGGATACAAATTGCCAAAGCTTATCCCTATTGAAAAGTTTAATTTTAATCAATGGACAGCATCACAAAAACTTTTAGCAGAACCATTTATCCCATATTTTAATTTTAATACAAAATTTTTGTCTAAAAAAACAGGTGAAATTTTTAATAAAGTTAAACTTAAACTTCCAGAAATAAAAAAAGAGAGTTTAATTAAAATATTTAATTTTTGCAATAAGGCTGATTTTATAAAAAATTAACAAAAGGCGAGAAAATGGATATTTTAAAAATTATAAAGGAAAGAAAGAGTATTAGAAAATATCAGGATAAGCCTATTCCAAAAGAAATAATTAATAAAATAATTGAAGCAGGTATTTGGGGGCCGTCTGTCCCAAGTTTTTTAAAAATCCAACCGTTTAAATTTGTTGTTGTAACTAAAAAAGAAATAATCGCAAAAATTTCTTCGCTATTAGAAAAGAAATCGTTAAAAGTTTCTGTAGCAGCTAAAATTTTACTGAAAGGAGCAAGCAATATTATTAATGCTGTTCCGGTGGTAGTTTTTGTTTACAAAACAAAAGATCTAGAGAATTCGCAGCATAAGTTTAAAGAGGTATATTTAAGTCTTAAAAAAGTGGTTAAAACTGCTCAAATATCTGCAATTTCAGCAGCAATCCAAAATATGATTTTAACTGCTGAAAAATTAGGGGTAGGGTCTTGCTGGTTAGATATCCCCTTGTTTTGCGAACAAAACATTAACAAGGTGCTAAATAACAATAATAAATTAATTGCTGTATTAACTCTTGGTTATCCTGCAGAAAAAGGGAAACGATCACCAAGGAAACCATATGAGGAAGCAGTGGAATTTATAACATGAATAATAAATATGATGACATAATAATCGGAGCTGGTATTGGGGGATTAGTTTGTGGATGTTACTTAGCGAAACAAGGAAGAAAAGTTTTGATTGTTGAACAACATTTCCAAGCAGGTGGGTATTGTAGTTCATTTAAAAGAAAAGGTTTTACTTTTGATACTTCAATTCATTCAATAGGAAGTTTAAGAGAAGGAGGTAAAGTAAGAAAAATATTTAATGAACTTGGACTAGAAGATGAAATAGAATTAACCAGGTCAGACCCTACCGATATTTTAATTTTTCCGGGTCATACGATTTTTATAAGAAACAAGTTAAATGATACTATAGCTAGTTTTCAGGAATCATTTCCACATGAATTTGAAAAAATTAAAGACTTTTTTTATTTTATTTACAATTTTGATTTTATAAAAAACTATTCAAATTTAAAAACTAAAACATTCAAAGATGTTTTAAATATTTATTTTCAAGATGAAAAATTGAAATCTATAATCAGTATTATATTAGGCAATATTGGATTGCCTGCGAGCAGAGTCGCTGCATTACCAGCCATTGTTCTTTATAAAGAATTTATTTTGGATGGGGGGTATTATCCTAAAGGAGGCATGCAATCATTTTCAAATGGTTTAGCAAGAAAATTTAAAAAATTAGGAGGAGAATTAAGATTAAAAAATAAAGTTGAAAAAATAATTATAAAAAAAAATAAAGCGGTAGGAATAATTATTGGTAAAGAAGAAAAAATATTTTCTGATAATGTTATTTCGAATTGTGATGCTACGCATACTTTTTTAGATCTTATAGGGAAAAAATTTTTGTCTGATAAGTTTGTTAAAAAAATTGATAATCTTGAAACTTCAGCATCTGCTTTTGTTGTATATTTAGGTTTAAATAAGAGTTATAATTCAATTTTAAAAAACAGATGTAGTTGGTGGTGTTATTTAAGTGATAAATATGATGTGGAAAAGGTATTTTCAGATATTAAAAGAAAAAATAAACCATATTCTGATAATTTTGTGTTTTGTATATTTACATCCTCACATGATAGATCTCTCGCTCCTGAAAGAGGAGAGACAATCTCTTTAGTTAGTCTAGCGACAGTTAAGGATCTAGATTTTTGGAAAAAAAATAAGGAAAAATTTGCAGATGATTTAATTAAAAGAGCAGAAAAATTTATTCCAGAGCTATCAAAACATATTATTGTAAAAGAAATAGCAACTCCACATACTATGCAGCGATATACTCTTAATAAAGATGGGGCTGCTTATGGATGGGCTTCTACTGTAACTCAAATTGATAAAGAAATTATGCCTAGAGAAACAAACATAAAAAATTTATACTTAACTGGACATTGGACTACTCAGGGAAGTGGCCAGGGAGGGGTTTCAACTGTAGCTTATTCTGGTAGAAGTATAGCTAAATTACTGATTAGAAGAAAAAATTTTTATGAGAAAAAAGGGATTAAATAATGAATTTATTTTCTTTAACTAGTATAGTTGTAATTCTTTCTACTTTGGGGCTTGGATTTTTTATTTTTATAACAAATAAAAATAATAAAGTTGCTAGTTCTTATGGAGCGTTAGCTATTGCAGCAGGTATCTGGGGAATAGGAGCTTTTTTATTTTCGACTACTTCTAACAAAGAAACAGCGTTATTTGGGTGGAGAATAGCACATATAGGTATAATATTTACACCGCCACTTTTTTTCCATTTTGTTTGTAGATTAGCTAATTTAAACAAAAAAAGGTTGCTTTTTATTAGTTATTTGTCGGGCTTGTTATTTTTGTTACTTTGTTTTTTAGATACTAAATTATTTTTAGGGGATATAGATTTTGTTTTTAATAGTTTTTATTTTTTAGCTTGGTATAAACAGAAAAATATAGGTTACTTATTATATTATATTCTGTTTTATCATATTTTATTAGGATATGCATTTTTACTATTGTTGCAGTTTTATACAAAAATAATAGGTATTATGCGTATTCGAGTCAAATATATAATTTTAGCTTCTGTAATTGGTTGGTTAGGTCCACATGGTATGTATGTATTAATTTTAGGAATTAAAAAATTATATCCAATTTCAAATCTTTGTATAGGTATATATCCATTTATTATTGCATACGCAATTGCAAAACATAGACTTATGGATGTCAAGGTTGCAATTACACGTAGTGCAATTTTACTTATAGTGTATATTTGTATAGTTGGATTCCCTCTATTAGTAATAGGAGTAGGTAAAGAATACTTGCAGAATAGTTTTGGAAATAAATGGTTTTACCCTCCTTTAGCATTATATACATTATTAGCTTTGTTTGCTCCGTATATTTATTTAACTTTACAAACAAGAGCTGAGCAAAAAAGAATCAGACAGCAAATACATCTGCATCAATCTTTAAAAGCAGCTTCTAAAACAACAATTGAGGTGCAAAGTATTGATAAACTAGCTAAAATTATTCCCAGATATTTAATCCGGCTTTACAGCCGGTTAGATAATAAAATTAGCCATATTACTTTGTTTCTTAAGGATAAGAAAAAAGAAGAATATCATTTGCGTTCATCTGTAGGAAACCAAAAATTGCAATCAGATATCTTGATTAATTCCGACAGCTACCTTGCGAAATGGTTTACCAAGGTCAGAGAAGTTTTAGTGGAAAATGGAGCCGTAAAAGCCAAAGAAGTGGAAGTTTTAGTGTATGAGGATATTGATTTTTGGATGAATAAAGCCAGTATTTTGAGTGTGCCTTACAAAGGATTAAATAAAGTACTGAACAATTTAAAAAAAGAAATGAAAGAATTAAAAGCCAGTGTGATTTTGCCCTCTGTCTACCAAAAAGAATTGTTAGGATTTTTGATTTTAGGCGAGAAAACTCCGGATCCGTATTCATTAAATGATATTGATACTTTTTCTATTCTGGCTAATGACAGTGCTATGGCGTTTAAGGCTGCGCAATTATTTGAGGATTTAAAGATTGCGCAGGCACGCTTGATCCAATCAGAAAAACTAAACCTTCTGGGCCAGCTGGCCTCATCCATGGCGCATGAAATTAATAATCCTCTGGCAATTATTTCCGGCAATGTGCAGTTATTGCTTATGGATGAATCGGATGAGAGCAAGATGAAATTATTAACTAAAATCAATGACCAGACTGAACGCGGTTATAAAATTATCCACCGCTTGCTAAATTTTTCCAAGCTTCCTAAAGAAGACATTAAAGAAATTGATATTAATCGTCTGGTAGATGAAACACTGGAATTGATCAATCATAAGATCGTGCACGGTAATATTGAACTGCAAAAGGATTTTAAAGCAACAGATATAATCCGCGGTAATCCCACGCAAATCCAGGAAGTTATCTTAAACCTGTGTGTTAATGCTATCCAAGCTATGCCCCAGGGCGGGAAACTGATGATCAATACCAGCCGCGCGGGCGATATGGTGCAGATAGAAGTTAAGGATACAGGAAAAGGCATCCCGCCGGAAGAAGTAAAGGATATATTTGATCCGTTCTTTACCAAGGGCAAGGAAAACGGTACAGGGTTGGGATTGTTTGTGGCCAGCCAGATCATGAGCCTGCATAACGGATTAATAAAAGTTAAAAGTAAGGTTGGCGAAGGCACTAGTTTTGTGTTAAAATTTGCTTTAGGCGATGAAGGGCCGAAAGGCACGGAAAGTGGGGTCAGGTCTTGAAACTTGACAAAAAGTGATTTGAATAATAATATTGTAATATGGCAAGACCATTAAGAATAGAATATGACGGAGCAGTATATCACGTAACATCGCGAGGTAATGCGAAAGAACCTATCTTTAAGAATGCTGAAGATAGGTTTAATTTTTTTGAAGTACTAGCAGAAGCAAAGAAAAAGCATAATATTATATGTCATGCGTATTGTTTAATGGATAATCATTATCATTTAGTTGTGGAAACTCCTGAGGGAAATTTGAGTAGGGCAATGAGGCATATAAATGGAGTTTATACGCAAAGTTTTAACCGCAAGCATAAAAGAGTAGGTCATGTGTTTCAAGGTAGATATAAAGCGATGTTGGTAGATAGGGATGAATATCTATTGGAAGTAATTAGATATGTGGTTTTAAATCCCGTACGAGCTGGATTAGTTAAAAGTGCGGAAAAATGGCAATGGAGTAGTTATTGTGGAACTGTGGGGATGAGCAAAAAAGAGAGATTTCTGGATACAGATTGGGTGTTGGAATATTTTGGAGGCACAAAAAATATTGCTCAAAAAAAATACCGAGAATATGTAGATGAGGGAATTGAAAAAGAAATAGTAAAGAAAAAGATTAGTCAGCAGAGTATTCTTGGCAGTGAAAGTTTTAAGCAAAAAATCTCTAAGTATGTGCAAGGGAAAAAAGAAATAAAAGAAATTTCAAGGTGCCAACGTTATGTGGGACGTCCTCAATTAGAAGATATTTTTAAGGGAGCGCAAAAAGTCAAAGCAGAAAGAAATGCTTTAATTAGAAAAGCAATAACAGATTACGGGTATCAGCAAAAAGAGATAGCGCAGTGGTTGGGGATGCATTATACCAGCGTAAGTAAAATACTAAGCAGGGAATAAAAAGCTAAAATTCACCGCAAATGCGGGACAGGCAAGACCTGAATCCATGCCTTAGGAAATGGAACTCCCACGGGCTAAACATGGTTCCTGGGGTGGAATACTCAAGCGGCATCCTTTTATCCGCGCCATAAATGGGCGCGGTTTTAGGCCGCGGATGTATAAAATGCTAAAATTCAAGACCTGACCCCATTACGCTTTATTCGCAGAATTGTTGAATGAGTTCTTTGAAAATAGTGAATTAAAATTAACTTTTGAAGTTTTATTATGCAATATTGGAATAAGCGCTAAAAAAGTGGCAGCATTATCAGCGTTGATTTTTTACAGAGATTATATTTTAGATGGTGGTTACTATCCTATGGGGGGAATGGATGAGTTTGCTAAAATTTTATCAAACAGATTTGTTGAGTTAGGAGGAGAATTAATTTTAAATAATAGAGTTAATAAAATTTGTTTGTATAAAAATACAATTAAAGGGGTAGTATTAAGCGATGGAAAGTTTATTGATAGTAAATTAGTTGTTTCTAATTCTGATGCTACTCAAACATTTAAAGATTTGTTAGCAGATATAGATACAAAAGAAAAAAAACTGGTTGAGCAATTTAAAATTTCCCCACCATTATTTGCTTTGTATTTAGGATTAGATTGTAAGTATAGTGATTTTACAAATGAAACATGTAATATGTGGTGGGTTAAAACGAATGATTTGGATAGCTACTATTCTGATTTAAAAAATAATATTTTAAGCGACAGTAATAATTTTTTTATGACCAGTTTTCCTGCGGCACATACAAATAATGTTGATGCTAACATAAAAAACACTATGCAATTTTTTATGTATGCTCCATATGAAAATGAGGATTTTTGGGGTAAACATAGGATAAGAGTTGAAGATAAATTAATAAATGAAGCGTCTGCAATTTTTAAAGGGTTTAAAAAAAATATAAAAGTTAAAGTTAGTGCGACACCTTTAACGTTTAATCGGTATACCTTAAATAGATCAGGTTCTCCTTACGGGTGGGCGTCAACATTGGACCAATTAAGCAATTCAGTTTTTCCTCAAAAAACGTCAATAAATAATTTATATTTAGTTGGGCATTGGTGTACCATAGGTAGCGGGCAAGGCGGGGTTCCAAAAGTATTGTTTTCGGGGAGAAAAGCTGCATATTTAATAACTAAGCAAGCAAAAATGAAATGGAAATTTAAGAAAAATATTTTAACTTATTAAGATTGGAATAAATAATGAACCTTTTTTCTTTTTCGTCATTAATAGTTTTTGTATCAAATTTGATTTTGACTATTTTTTTATTGATTCAAGGAAGGAAGCAAAAAGTTAGTTATATTTTGAGTATTTTTAGCTTGCTTGCTACTGTTTGGGGATTAGGCGCGTATAAATTTTCTTCTACCAACTTGATTGAAGAAGCTTTATTTTGGAGAAAGATAGCTAATGTGGCAGTTATTTTTAGCCCTGTTTGTTACTATTATTTTATATGTGAATATTTAGAGTTAAAGAACAAAAAGCATAAAATGCTTCTTTTTGTATCTTTTCTTTTTAGCATATTTTTTGTTTTTTCGAATTTCTTTTTACCGCCTAAGTTTTTTGTTGGTGGTTTAAGAATCGTTTTTAGCCAGTTCTACTATCCAGATTGGTTTCAATATAAGAGTTTTTTGTATTTATTTTTTTATGGAACATTTTATTTGTTATTATTAGGATATGCTTTTCTTTTATTGCTGACGGCATATGTAAAAGCTACCCCTAAGCTAAGAAATACATTGAAGTATTTTATTTTGGGTTCAGTATTTGGATGGTTAGGCCCGACGTTTATGTGGCTGATAGAATTTAGAATAGACATATATCCTTATGCAAATTTCTTAATAGCAATATACCCAGCAATTTGGGCCTATGCTATTATAAAACATCGTTTAATGGATATTAAAGTTGCAATTACGCGCGGAGCAATTCTTTTAATAGTTTACGGATTTATCGTAGGATTGCCATTATTAACAATTTTAATAGCAAAAGATTATTTGCAAAATAATTTTGCAGATAAATGGTTTTATCCGCCATTGGCTTTGTATACTCTGTTAGCTTTATTTGCGCCGTATATTTATCTAACATTGCAAACAAAAGCTGAGCAAAAAAGAATACGTCAGCAAATCCATTTGCATCAATCTTTAAAAGCCGCGTCTAAAACTACCATTGAAGTGCAAAGCATTGATAAGCTGGCTAAAATCATTCCTAGGTACCTAATTAGGCTTTACAGCCGATTGGACAATAAGATCAGCCACATTACATTATTCCTTAAAGATAAGAAAAAAGAAGAGTATAATTTGCGTTCATCTGTAGGAAACCAAAAATTGCAATCAGATATTTTGATTAATTCCGATAGCTACCTTGTGAAATGGTTTACCAAGGTCAGAGAAGTTTTAGTAGAAAACGGAGTATTAAGAGCCAAGGAAGTGGAAGTATTGGTTTATGAGGATATTGATTTTTGGATGAATAAGGCTAGTATTTTAAGTGTGCCTTATAAAGGCTTGAATAAAGTATTATTAAATCTAAAAAAAGAAATGAGGGGATTAAAAGCCAGTGTGATTTTACCCTCTGTCTACCAAAAAGAATTGTTAGGGTTTTTGATTTTAGGCGAGAAAACTCCGGATCCGTATTCTTTAAATGATATTGATACTTTGTTAATCCTATCAAATGATATGACAATAGCTTTAAAATCACAGGAAATTATTGAAGATTTGACAAAAACACAAGCACATTTAGTGCAGTCAGAGAAACTAAAGGTTGTGGGAGAAATAGCTTCTTGTTTAGCTCATGAAGTAAAAAATCCGCTAACAACTCTAAAAACTTTCTCTGAATATTTACCACAAAAGATGCAAGAAAAAGATGAAGAATTTATTGAAAAGTATCGCAGATTGGTTCCTCCTGAGATTGAAAGGATAAATTCAATAGTTCAGAAATTATTAGATTTTTCTAAGCCAAATCTTCCTAATTTTCAAAAAACAGATTTAAAAGCGTTGATAAAAGAGGTGGTAGAGTTTTTGAGTGAGAAGTTTTTAAAAAATAAAATAAAAGTAATAGAAAATTATTCGAAAGATTCCCTAATGCTAAAAATTGATCAGCACCAGATAAGACAAGTATTGTTGAACCTGATATTAAACGCGATAGATGCTATGCCCGAAGGAGGCAATATTAGTATAAGCTCAGAAATGTTAGATAACGCTATAAAAATAGAAATTAGTGATACAGGCAAAGGGATTCCTGAGGATGAGTTGAAAAATATCTTTGATCCGTTCTTTACCAAGGGTAAGGAAAACGGTACAGGGCTAGGCTTGTTTGTGGCCAACCAGATCATGAGCCTGCATAATGGTTTAATAAAAGTTAAAAGTAAGTATGGCGAAGGCACCAGTTTTGTGCTAAAATTTGCTTTAGGCGATGAAGGGCCCAAGGGAACGGAGAAGAGTTAAAATTTAATATTGTGTAGTGTTTAATGTGTTATGTGTCATGAATTTTTATGCAGCAAGCTCCAGGCTGCAAGCTTCAGGGGTTTTAGCTTGCGACTTGAAGCTTGAGGCTTGTGGCTTATATTTTTTCATTAAACAATAAACTTTACACATTACACAAAAATTTACGGATATTATATTGATTTATACACGGAGGTTAAAAGATGCTGGAGATTTTGGTTGTTGATGATGAGCAAGAAATTGCTAAGGCACTAAAGAGATTTTTTGATCAAAAAGGATATTCTGTCCATATTGCCCATGACGGGAAAACTGCTGTTGAGCTGGTTAGGCAGCACCGGCCTCACCTTGTGTTCTTAGATATTCGTATGCCGCTGATGGATGGGTTAAGTGTGTTACGGAATATCCGTAATTATGACACGACAATAAAAGTAATCATGGTTACAGCTTTTGGTACAAAAGAAATTGTTAATGAAGCTATGCGCCTGGGCGCAGTGGATTTTATCCGCAAACCTTTTACCCGTACATATCTGGAGCAGGAAGTTATGGCTAAGGTTAGCATCCAGCTTTTTGAAGATCTTCGCCAGGAAGTAGATGAGAAAAATAAATTAATTGATCAGCTTGAGAATTTAAACCAGAGAGCAGCAAGAAATTTTTATCAGACCGTGCTTTCTCTGGCTGCCGCATTAGAATCACGGGATTATTATACCCATGGCCATTCTGAACGCGTGGAAATGTACAGTAAACTTATTGCCAAAGAATTAAAAACAACGCTGGGTTTAGATATTAATAAGAAATTTATGGATGATTTGCATATTGAATCAAGATTGCATGATATTGGTAAGATCGCGGTTTCAGATACAGTCCTGAATAAACCCGGAAGATTGACTCATGCTGAATACAATGAAATAAAAAGGCATCCGGGTGAAAGCGCGAGAATTCTGGCGCCATTAGATAATATTAAAGAAAATATAGAAGTTATTTATTCTCATCATGAACGCATTGACGGAAAAGGTTATCCGGATAATAAGACTGATAAAAAAATCCCATTAAGAGCCAAGATTATTGCTGTAGCTGATGCTTTTGATGCGATGACGTCAGACCGTCCGTACCGAAAAGCAATGTCTGGAAAATATGCATTTACCGAACTTGAAAAAAACAAAGAAATTCAGTTTGATGCAGAAGTTGTTCATGCTTTTGTCTCTGCATATAATAAAAAAGAAACAATAGCTTTAAAAATTTAAAAACTACTTTGAAACTACTTCGTATAAGGAAGCTAAATCCGCCAAGTGTTTTCAAAGAAGAGAACAGTGGCGAGATAAAAAGCGAGTAATAGGACGCAGTGTTTATCAGGATTTATCAGTGTTCTCTGATTTACCCTGAGCTTTTTTCGAAGGGGATTCCTTAGAGGGAAAAGTAAATATATGTTGACAAAATAACATAAATATGTTATTTTTACAGTTAAAATAACATGTACACGTAGAACCTAAAAGTATAGGCATGATAAATGCATTTTAAACGCAGCTTAAACCTTAAAAAATTCAATACAAGCTTATTTCTTTTTGGCCCTCGTTTAACAGGAAAAACTACATTATTAAAATTACTTTCCTTTGATGAATATTTTGATTTGCTAGATCCGGAATTAGAACTGGAGTATCGAACAAATCCTAAGCAATTTTGGCAGCAAATATCCGCGATGAAAAAAGGATCCCGCATCATTGTCGATGAGATTCAAAAAGTGCCGATACTTTTAAATTATGTGCAAAAAGCAATAGATCAGCTAGGGCATAAATTTATTCTCTCAGGATCAAGCGCCAGAAAATTAAAACGCGGCGGAGCAAATCTTTTAGGTGGGCGGGCGTTAGATTTAAGACTGCATCCTTTAACATCCGAAGAATTAGGAGATAATTTTTCCTGTGATTTTAGTATGCAGTATGGAACATTACCGCGAATTTCTGATTTAATCAGTGAAAATAATTTAGACTTAGCTAAGCAGCATTTAAAAAGTTATATTTCAACCTATCTTAAAGAAGAAATTCAAGCGGAAGCATTGACTCGGAATGTGGGCGCTTTTAACCGGTTTTTGAATATTGCCGCACAAAGTAATGGCCAGTTTATTGAATTTTCTAATATTTCCCGGGAATGCTCTGTGCCGGCAAGCACGGTGAAGGAATATTATCAAATTCTTGAAGATACTTTAATCGGATTTTTTTTGTGGCCAGATGATCGCAGTGAGAGAAAAAAAGCAAGGCCTAAATTTTATTTTTTTGATTGCGGTGTCTTAAGATCAATACAAAACAGGCTTAATGATCCTCCTACAGCTATTGAATTAGGGTGTCTTTTTGAAACATGGTTTGTTAATGAAATATTGCGCTTAAGAGATTATCTGGGCAAAGAACATCAGTTTTCTTTTTGGCGGGAGAGAGACCAGGAAATTGATATTTTAATTTCAGGGGGCCGGGGGGTAATTTTAGCGATTGAATGTAAATCCGGGAAAGTTAATAAGTGCCCAAATGCTGTAAATAGTTTTAAAAAAAAGTTTCCTAAAGTTCCGATTATAATTGCTTCGTTACAAGAACCCAAAGCTAAACTTGTGGGGAATGTGAAAGTTTTACCTTATAAACAAGCGATAGATTATTACAAAAATTTAAAATAAAAACAAAAGAGAAACAAATAATTCAAATAATAATATTGATTTAACGCGGGCAATTCATGAATTGCCCCTTATATGCGGAGGAATGTGCATGCTGAAAATTCTGGTTGTAGACGATGAACCGGCAATAACCGATATTCTGGAAAATTTCTTTAAAAAGAAAAAATACGAAGTATATGTTGCCAATAACGGACAGATTGCCTTAGATATTATCAAAGAACAAAGGCCGCATCTAGTGTTTCTGGACGTTAAAATGCCGGTTATGGACGGCTTAACAGTATTGCGTAATATCCGCATGATTGATAATAGTATTAAAGTAATTATGGTGACAGCCTATGAGGATGAAGAAACAGTTAAAGAAGCAAAATCATTAGGGATTGTCGATTATATCCATAAACCGTTTAAGCTGGAATATCTGGAAAAAGATGTTATTGAAAAAGTTAATGCCCAGCTATTTGGGGATTTACGGCAGGAATTAGACGAAAAAAGCAAACTGGTTGAACGCTTGGCGCAGGAAGTAGAAAAAGTAAGCACTTTAAATAAAAAATTAAAACGAAATTTTTACCAAACAATACTTTCTTTAGCTACCGCATTAGAAGCCCGCGACCGCTACACCCACGGCCACTCTGAACGCGTGGATCTGTACAGCAAGCTTATTGCCGAAGAATTAAAAGAAGGATTTAGCTGGAAAATAGATGATGAGTTTATGGAAAAACTGCATATTGAATCAAGATTGCATGATATCGGGAAGATCGCTATCCCGGATATGGTTCTAAATAAACCGGGAAAATTAGATGATGAGGAGTTTAACCAGATTAAATCTCATCCTGTATACAGTGCGCATATTTTAGAGCCGTTAGAAGATTTAAAAGAAAGCAGTGAAGTAATCCGGCACCATCACGAACGCGTTGACGGAAGAGGTTATCCCAGCGGATTTACCCGGGAACAGATGCCGGTACGCTCAAGAATTATTGCAGTGGCAGATTCATATGATGCCATGACATCAGACCGGCCTTATCGAAAATCAATGCCGATTGAAACTGCATTATCTGAACTTGAGAAAAATAAAGGCACACAGTTTGACGCTGAAGCTGTAGACGCGTTTATCAGCGCTTATAAAAAAGGTAAAATTCCCAATTAGGGTGAAGGGTGATGGTGGAAGGGGGAGGAAAAGCTTTTTTCTTGCTACTTTCTACTCTTTGAGAACATTAATATATTTTCAGCGAAATCCCGCTAAGGCGGGGCTCCTCGCTACTAATCAATAACTAGGAGCGATTATGGAAAAAATTAAAATTGCGATTATCGGCGGCAGCGGGATTTATGATATTGAAGGGGTAAAAGACGTCACTACCTTGGATATCGATACTCCGTTTGGAAAACCTTCGGACAAAATTATTGTGGGAACTTTAGAAGGCGTAAGATTTGCGTTTTTACCGCGGCATGGACGAGGACACAGAATATCTCCGTCAGAGTTAAATTTTAGAGCTAATATTTACGCTTTAAAATCAATCGGGGTTGAGCAAATTCTTTCGATATCTGCAGTGGGCAGTTTAAAAGAAGAGTTAAAACCGCGTGATTTTGTTGTGCCGGATCAGCTTTTTGACCATACAAAAGGCCGGCCAAGTACATTTTTTGGCGAAGGGATTGTGGCGCATGTCGGTATAGCTGACCCGTTTTGTCCGGACTTAAGCCGCATTGCTTATGAAACGATTAAAAACTTGGGCATTGCTGTGCATAAGGGCGGGACTTATATTTGTATCGAAGGGCCGCAATTTTCTACCAAAGCCGAGTCAAATGCTTATCGCAAGATAGGTTTTTCGATTATTGGTATGACTGCTATGCCCGAAGCAAAGCTCGCCCGGGAAGCAGAAATATGCTATACAACCATTGCATTGGTTACGGATTATGATGTGTGGAAAGAAGATGAAGAAGTGACTTTAGAAAAAGTTCTGGCAAATCTATCCGCAAATACAGAAAACGCTAAAAAGTTTATTAAAACCGTATTACCAAAACTGGTGCGGGAATTGAAATGCTCCTGCCAAAGCGCATTATCCACAGCCATTGTCACAGCTCCTGACGCCATGCCAAAAAAGACAAAAGAAAAATTAGGTTTGCTGATTAAAAAATATGTGAAATAATTTATAGGCTGCAGGTTTCAATTCACCCCGTCTCAGCGGGATTTCGCTAAAAATTAAATTAATGGTCTCAACAAGTCACAAGTCTAAAAAACCCTGAGGCTTGCAGCCTGGAACTTGATGCATAAAAATTCATTATGCAATTATTGGAATTTTTATCTGCTTCGTTTTTAACTTCTATAGTCTAGTTGCGATAAACGGGATTCGATAATACGCAAAAAATCTTTTTTTTCTTGATCCGTAAGCCGGGAATTATTAACAAGCTCTTTGATGTTGCTGATTTTAGTTAAAATATTTTTAAAGCAGGTTTCAGTTTTAATGCCTAGATAATCCGCAAAATATTTAAAGTCAGCGTAAGTGATTTTATTTTTTTTACCGTTTAAAGTCAAAGCCAGATCATCTTCATCAGGAATTACCAGTTTTGTACAAACGATGTCATAAGCCGGGCTTAAGCGGATGCGGCCTTGCGGGGTGTAAATCAGGGAAAAGTTTTTTAGATGAGCGTCCCCGTTGCCGATTATGAAAAAAAGCAGGACTCTTTCGAAAAATAACTGCACATCCAGTCCCGGGAATTCAGACGAAGTTTTTATTTTTTGGCCGATTTTTTCTAAGGAACATTTATATTTACCTTCTTCGGTTAAGATCTGCATAAAATCTTCCATGTGCAGTTTTTCTTTTTTATCCCGGTCAAAACGTTTTACGATGTAAGCCGTGCTATTATCAGCCAACTGGATTAAAGTATGCGAGGGCACTGCTATTCCCAGATTATAGGCAATGTTCATGCAGAGGTTTTCATTCTGCGGGATATTCGGAAAAGTTTCTAACTGAGGTTTTAAAATATATTCACCGTTTTCCTGGGCAACTTCTAATTTTTTATTTTTTCGGTTGAGTTTTAGGGATAGTTTTACTTGTACTCCGGAGATAGACATTTTTCCCGCCATATCCTGAGCTTTGAGTGATATATTTTTTAAATCAATATCAATTTTGGGAAAATAATCCGTGTTAAAAAGCTTTTTTAAACAGCGGGAATGATATTCAGAATCATTTTTAGTTTTTATTCCGCAAAAATCACAATACTTATTCATGAACAATCATTTCCTCGATAGACACCGCGCCGATAGTATCTTTACAGGTACTCAGTAATATTTTGAAAGAATCACTTTTGTCAATTTTTAACTTTTTGGATACAATATCTAAATACCAGCCTTCAGGGATTAAGCCTTTAAAAAACGGGAACATTTTTTCGCTGGTATATGTTTTCTGATTAATCGGCAGGGAAAGGGAAATCCCTAAAGAATTTTTGATAAATTCATCATCATAAGTAAATTTATAACCGGTTTGGGTTTTTTCCAGGATTCCGGCTAAAATATTATTAAATTTTACAATCGCCTTAGGGTTGTTTTTCATTTTTTATGGCTTCAATATGGTAACCAAAAAATTCAAGCACCTGATTTATTTTATCTATTCTGAGAGTTTGCTTGCCTTGTTCGAGCTCTCTTAAAAAACGTAAGCCAACCCCGGCTCTTTTAGCTAATTCAACCTGAGTTAATTTTGCGGCTTTTCTTAATTGTTTGATGCTTTTTTGAATTTTTTGGTTGTACATATATCTCCATTTTATGTTTAAATTATACACCCTAAGAGGTATAATGTCAATGATTTTTAAAAAAAATTATACCCTTTAAGGATTATATTTATTAAATTGAATAAAATTATGCTCAAAAAAGCATAAAATTGCCTATCAATATTGCATTTTACACCCTTTAGGGTATATAGTATTTGTGTTTACCAGAAGATATCAGTGTTCATCTGTGTTATCTAAGGTTTTATTTTTGCGGAATCTTTATCCTAAAGATGCTTCCTTTATCTACTTCACTTTCAACTTCAATCGTTCCATTATGATTTTGAATGATCTGCCTACATATGGATAGTCCTAATCCTGAACCTGTGTGTTTAGTTGTAAAAAATGGATTAAAAATATTATCTAATGCTTTTTTGCTGATGCCGCAGCCAGTATCTTTGATTTCAATAGTTGATGTATTTTTATCCGATGCAACAGATATAAAAATCTCACCGCCCTTAGGCATTGCTTCTATGGAATTTAAGATTAAGTTTAATAAAACCTGCTTAATTTGATTGGAATCAATGTGAATCAATAATTCTGGATTTTCATATTCTTCATGAACTTTAATTTTATTTTTTAAGAATTCATTATTCAAGAATTCTAATATATCTTTAATCAGATTAGCAATATTTGTGGGTTTTAAATTGGGTTCTGCAGGTTTGGAAAAATCCAGTAATCTGTGAATAATATTATTTATCCGTTCAACTTCTGAAGGGATAAGCTTATTGAATTTATCAAAAAACTCATCATCTTTGTCTTTATATTTATCCTTAATGTATTCTGAAAATGTTTTAATCGTAGTCAAAGGATTTTTTACTTCATGTGCTAAGCCTAGAGCCATAGTTGTAGCAACCTTTAAACGTTGGGATTTTTCTAGTTCATGATGTAGGAGTTTGTTTTCTGTAGCAAATTCTTCAGTGGTTTTACCCAGAAATAAACGGTCGATAATTTTTTGGATTTTGTTACGGAGAGGATTAAACAATATAGCAATAATAAAAGTAGCGACTAAACTTACAGGCAGAGATGTGTATCCAATGATATTTTTAAATAGCCACTCAATACCTACAATTAGTAATAGGTATATTCCAGTTAATATAGCTATAAGAATTGAATAGATCAAACTTTTTTGTAAAGCTACTCTAATTCCCATAATTTGATGTTTAAATATTCCTATACACATGCATATTATCATAAGTGGAATACAAAAATATCCTAGTGGGTATATTTCTAACCCGTATTTACCTAAAAAATCAATTGGTCCAATAATAGTTCCTAAAACAAAAGGATACAGAGCAAAATAAAGTTGTTGTTTTTCTGAGGATGTAATATTAGGCTGATTAATTTTTTTGTAAATAATATAAATGACTAAAATTACTAAAACAGACCATATGAATTGAAACATGTAGTGGTAATTACCAGCTTTAGGATAAAATCCCCAAAAGTGAGTATAGAAACCTGCGAGTATAGTATTAGTTTTAAATAAGAAGTAAACGAGAGTTAAATAACCTACTAGTAAACTTATTGTTACAATTTTTTTTAATTTTATTCCGGTTATTTTAGCAGTAAAATATAAACAAGAAAATGGTAATCCTCCAACTCCAAGGTAAACAGATCTAGATAAAAAGTTAGCAAGAATTTTATTTGTGGTTGAGAAAAGAATAGCATCTGAGAATTGCCAAATAAATAAAGATAGACAGAATAAAAACCAACCAAAATTAATACCTGATTTAATATTTTTATTCCATACATATATTCCTAATAAAATAATTAATATGGCGCTGATAAATGGCGGGATGGAATATGCACTAAATATAAGCATTTTTAAATATTATTTTTAACTTTTTCTAAAATATCTTTAGAATCAAAAGGTTTGACAATATAGTCAATCGCGCCTTTTTCCGCAGCTTCCTGCGCGATTTCCGCGCTTTTATAACCAGTAACAATGATTACTTTTTTATCCGGGAATTTTTCTTTAATGCATTGAGTAACTTCTAACCCGTTCTGCACAGGCATTTTGATGTCTAAAAGCACGAGGCTAATGGAAGATTTATTTTTTAAAGCAGACAGGCATTCATTGCCGTTTTTGGCAAAGACCAGGTCATAATCTTTTTCCAGGATCAGCTTTAATGATTCGCGTATTCCTTCTTCATCATCACAAATTAAAATTCTTTTTTTATCGCGCATAATTTACCTCCATAATTAATTTTATTTGATTTTATTAAATTAATTAAATTCCAAATCATTTAATGTTTTGTTTTTCATTTGTCATTTGTTCATTTGACATTTGTCATTCTTGTAGCCTACGACTACAAGGCTATTGGACTTACCACGACCAGTAATTTCGCTTCCTGCTCTCCGATGTTTTTAATCGCATGCGGCATGGACGCGTCAAAATATATGGTTGAATTTTTCTTTAAATCATAAATTTTATCAGAGATTGATAACTCTGCGTTTCCTTCTAAACAGTAAATAAACTTATCTGTGCCGGGCTTGTTTTCTTCCCGGGAAGTGCTTTTACCTGCGGCAATCGTTAAAAGCTGTGGCAGCATTTTTTTGTTTTTTATGGGCTTAGAAAGAATTACCGATGTAACGCTCTCATCAAAAGTAAATACTTCTTCTTCCATATTTACATTATCTAAAAAAGAAATTTTTTCATCTTTTTTATCCAGATCTTTATAGAATTCTCCAATGTTCAGGTTTAGGGCATGGCAGATCCTTAAATGCGTGTTCAGATTGCCGGTAGTAATGCCGTTTTCAATGCGGCAGAGCGTGGCCTTGCCCACACCGGACATTTGCGATAAGGCGTCAAGCGTAAGATGCTTGCCTTTACGTAAAAGTTTTAGTTTTTTCCCCAGTTTCATAGTACCTTTCTCTTCAAATTTTTCTGCTTTAGCTGTTTTAAAAAAGGATAACCCAGTTCAATTATTTTTGCTCATTCTCGTCCCGCTTCCTGCGGGACTCCGAGGGAGACCGCAGATTTATTACATCCATGTAAAATCAGCTAGTCTAATCCGCAAAAACAATTGCTCTGTTTTATCAAGAGCTAAGCAAAGCTTGTGTTTTTAGCTAGTATCCAGAATCCAGGATCTAGTATCCAGTATCCAGACTGTCCCTAAATAAAAATTTACCACAAATGGAACAGGAAAGCAAGAACTTTTGTGAAAATTAATGTGAACATGCAATATGTTGTAAACAAATACGTTAAAATTTTTTAAACAATTATTATTTTTACCACAAGGAATATTATTGACAGATTATTTAAATATACTATTTTCATAAATGGAATTAAAAGGAGTAGGTTCCGGGGAGAAAATTTATAGCTGATATCCTTTGCAAGGACTCCAGCTCGGATATTTACTTAAAAGTAAATTTCCGAGGGGGCTTATGCTGATAGTAAGTTAAGGGGGGATTAGGGACGATAAATATGTTGATGCTGATTTTGTTTTGTAACATCAGCTTATCAAAATAGCAACAAAAATTCTAAAAAATTTAAAATAATCATAAATCTATAACTATTTTAATTGCAATAGGTTAAAATTTTTACACGTTTAAATATTCCATATTAGCAAAAAATATTGTTGACAAAAATGAAAAATATGGTATTATCATAAGTGGAACAAAAGTTTGCTCATTAAGAAAAAAATTTAAAAATTTGAATTGACTCGCCAAAAAGCGTGGCGTATAGGTCGCAAATAAAGCAACTGTAGATTTAATGAAGAGCTTAAGTATAAGCTCATTTTCCCCGATACTTAAACATTTGAAAATTTTGAAAAAATTTTCTGCATAAGTTTCGGGATAAATTCGCGCAGACAGCTTATGTCGCTTGATAAGCTCCATAAGTTGTGCGCTCATTTAGGAGGGGAATATGAAAAAGTTAGCAGTTGTAGTTTTGGTGATTGGATTAGGAATTATTGTTGATTGTGCAAATATATTTGCTGGAGATGGAGATTTGATTGTGGGGGGGAATCTTGGTATTGGCACAGCAACTCCATCTGAGAAATTAGAGTTGGGGGTTTTAGGTGTTCCTGCATTTATAAAAATCTCCGGAGGACATCCCGGAGGTTCAGAAGCAGTTGGTTTAAAATTAAAAAGTTATTACCGTAATTGGAAAATGGTTGTCAATGATAATCCAGTAACCAGTACTACAGGGCTACAACTTTGGGATGGAACTAATGTTAGATTACAGTTTACAGATAACGGATATGTTGGTATTGGCACAGTAACTCCATCTGAGAAATTAAAAATTAGTATCCCGGGAGTTTCGACATTTATGAAAATCACGGGTGGCAATCCTGGCGGAGGATCAGAAGCAGTGGGTGTGAAATTAAGCAGTCCTTATCGAAATTGGAGAATAGCTGTAAACGATGATTCGGTGCGTAGTACTGCAGGATTACAAATATTTGATGGGGCAAATATCCGTTTGCAAATTGCAGATAACGGATATTTAGGAGTTGGGACAATAGCTCCGAGCCGCAAATTATTTGTAAACGGTGATGCGGGTGGATTAACACCTTGGTATAGTGCATCAGATGAGCGTTTAAAGAAAAACATTAGTACAATTGATAGCGCTCTAGATAAAGTTATGCAATTGCGGGGTGTGAATTTTGAATGGGATGAGGCAGTTATCGAAGAAAAATACAAATGTAAGAAAGAAGCAAAAGATAAGCAAAATAAAACAAAATATTTTACAGAAGGAGTGCAAATGGGGCTTATTGCCCAAGAAGTTGCCGAAGTAATTCCGGAAGTTGTTTCCACCGACGGAGAGCATTATTCGATTTGTTATGCGAGCATGGTCGGAATTCTCGTGGAAGCAGTCAAAGAACAGCAGGCGCAAATTCAGGATTTACAGCAAAGAGTAAATTATTTAGAGGGGAAAGAATAAGAAAACCAGAAAAACGAAAAAATATTTTAATGAACAGGCAACCTCTTAACCAAAGGGGAAAAAAAATGAAATTCTATAAATCTTTAATATTACTTTTTCTCTTACTTGTAATTTTTTCTCAGGGTTTGCCAGTATTGGCGCAGACGCTTTTTCCTATTAGAATTTTAGAAAATCCATCATTAACTTTTTCTACTTTGCAATCTGCCTATAACCAGGCGCAATCTGGCCAGACAATTCAATGCCGCGCTGTAACTTTAAATGAATCAGTTACTCTTAACCGTGATATTGCGGTTACGATTTGCGGCGGCTATAACAGTGATTTTTCGCAAAAAACAGATGCAGTAACAGTTTTAATCGGCGGAGTTGCTTTAAACAGCGGTACAGCAATTTTGGATAATTTATCAGTTTCTTTTACGGACACGCAAACTGTTCCGGATACGCCGACTTTAGTGGAAGTCAGATATTTGGACACAAAAGTTTACTTAAATTGGAGCAGTGTGAATAATGCGGATGGATATATTGTCAAATACAGTACAACCAGCGGAACTTATACTTATACTGAATACATTGAAGCTGGTACAAGCCATGTGGTCACAAATTTAACGAATAATACGCAATATTATTTTGTGGTGAGCGCGTATAATGCGAGCGGCGTAAGTGATAATTCTAATGAATTAAGTGCGATGCCCCAGCCGCGGGAAGCAATTGCCGGCTATGAAACAGTATTTAGTAATGTTTCAACAAATGGGCTTTTTGCCGCCATGCCGATTATTATGAGTGAAGATGGGACGATTACCAGTATTAGTATGTTCCATAAAGCTGGCACAGGCTCTATGGTGTTAGGAATTTATAGCGGAGCAAATTCTCCCCAAACTTTACTAGCTACAACTCAAACCACAGCGATTGAAAATACAACAGGCTGGCAAACCATAACGTTACTTAATCCTGTGCATGCGGAAAATGCAGAAACAATTTGGATAGCTTGGCTTTATTCGGTTAATCCCGGGATTCGCTATACAACAGGCGAACCGTCAGCTTATGCTTGCGGTGATAATTGGGATTCTTTAGGTGGTACAATGCCGGCTAATTTTCCCGCAAGTGGTGATTCCACTGTAATCGCTTCCTTATATATAAATTATGTGCAAAACCAGCCGCCGCATATTACTGAACTTATTCCGGCAAATACAGCAACTCAAGAAGAAACAGATACCTTGACTTTTGAAGTTACTGCCAGTGATTATCATTTTGATCCGATTGAATATCAATTTGTAATTGATGATAATATTGTGCAATCCTGGACAAGTACAAATACTTATAATTGGGATACGCAGGAGAGTGATTTTGGCAAGCATTCTTTTAAAGTGCAAACTCGGGATGATATCGGCGCGCAGGAAGAGTCTGCTGTGCGCGAATTATTTATTTATCACAAACCAATTTCAATAGAGTAGCAAGTAGCCCCGCCTTAGCGGGATTTCGCTTAAAATATATTACTGTTCTCAACAAGTAGAGAGTATTCCCGAGAAATTCAGGGGAATCTCCGGGACTAAATCCTGGAAATGCTTGGCATTTCACAGGGCAATTCGCATAGATCACTTATGTCGTTAGTGCTCCATAAGTGATGTGCTCATTGAGGAGATGATTATGAAAAAAATATTATTTAAATCCATGTCTGCGGTTCTGGCTGTAACCTGTTTTTTAAGTTTTACATTTAATGGATTAACCATTGCTAAGGCTGGCGAAAGCTCAGCTAGTATTGCCGCGAGTGGTGCGATTACACCGGGCGGAGCAACCAGTATAAACTTTTCCATGAATTCATTTCAAACCGATCTTTTCCGCGGTAATGCCTCTTATTCTGTGCCTATTGCAGTGCCTGGTGGCCGCAAAGGAATATCTCCTCAACTAGGTTTAAGTTATTCCAGTCAGCCGGCAAATTCCTGGTGCGGTGTAGGCTGGAGTTTGGAGCTGGGTGCAATCACCCGCAGTATGAAAAATGGGTATCCCAAATATGACAGTACAGATATTTTTTCCTATAACGGCGCAGAATTAGTAAATACAACTGGTAATGAATATCGTTTAAAAACAGATAATGCGTTTATGCGGTTTTTTAATAACGGTTCAACTTGGGAAGTACTGGATACTAAGGGAACAAAATATAATTTTACAAGTACAATTACAACGCCATTGGGAATTTATCAATGGTCTTTAACCCGGGTGACTGATCTAAGTGGGAATTATATGAGTGTGACTTATATTACGGATCAAAATCAGGTTTATCCGCAGCAAATTCAATATACAGGCAATGATAATACCAGTGCTGTGCCTTATTATACAGTTGATTTTGTTTTAGAAAATAGAACTGATACAATCACGCAGAATTTAATCATGCCCATTGCCAATACATCCGGCCCGGCAACTATTTTTAAAACTGTTACTGCTAAAAGACTAAAAACTATTGAAGTTAAATACAGCGGGTCATTGATCAGAAAGTACATATTAAATTATCATGATAGTGCTGTTACTAAGCGATCAATGCTTGAGAGTATTACATTATATGGCGAGGATGGGATAACTGCTTTAAATCCCATAACTTTTACTTATGATGAAACTGTTCCCTCGATTAATGCTTCAACCGGAGTTAATTTAAATACAGTACAAGGTAGCCCATTAATGGGTGATTTTAACGGTGATGGAATTAATGATATTTGTGTTGCTTTATATGAAGATTTCGGAGTTTATTTAGGTAATGCTGATGGAACTTTTCAATCTAGATCTATTTGGGGACATTATCCAGGATCAGATGCAGGAGCTTCTTTTTTTTCAACAGGAGATTTTAACGGTGATGGTTATACAGATATTTTTAATTTATTAGCATGGGGAAATGGTTGGGAAAACTATGGATTAATTGTGTACTTATCTGATAATGGAACAGGATTTAAAAATGAAGCTTATTGGTATAGAGACACAAGGTCATTTTCTACACAAAGGCAACCGCTTGTTTTTTCTACTGATGTAAACAAAGACGGTAAAACCGATATACTAGTTTTAGATAAGTATAGTGGAATATATAATCCGCCTCAAAGTAATGTGCCGGATATAAAAGGAAAATTCTATGTTGCTAATGACAATGCAAATGGCTTTAATATCAGTGATCTGGAAAGTAATCTTTTTGTGGGAGAATATGGTAATTTTATGACCACTATAGGAGATGTAAACGGAGATGGAGAGTTAGATATGGTGTTTGGTTGTCATGGAGCAAATCTTGTAAAAGTTGCTTTGTATCCAGATTATATTTCAGGAAATATTATATCTCCTTATGTTTGGTTGTCCGGACATTTAATTGATAGCAATATAATAACCACAGATGTAAACTATGATGGTAAAAGTGATTTTTTAAGATTTTACTCACCTCAAGGGAATTGGGATTGTTTTCTTTCTAATGGAGCTAATTTTGAATCAAATTATCAAACCTGGTGCTCTTCATTTGGTGGGACAAGATGTCCAATTGCAGGTAATTTTGGTACTTCTAGCGTAACAGTTCCCGGGACTTTTTATAATAATACTCATAATGGCACAGCAGAATGGCAGATTGCTCAAGCAACTTCAGCTAATGCACGTGCAGATTATTTATTAAGCGTGGATAATGGTGTTAGCGGAAGCTTAGACATAAATTATACACAATATCAAGAAGATACATTGCCGTTTATTCATTATGTGGTCGAATCCATTACTCAAAATGACGGCAGGGGAAATAGTTATACATCCAGGTATGAATACAGCGGCGCGCAATATGACCGCCAGGACCGGGAATTCCGCGGGTTTAATTGCGTGAAAGTTCTGGATGCGGATGGAAATTATTCTTTGAATTATTTTCATCAGGACGATATCTTAAAAGGTAAAACTTATTTATCAGAAACTCGTGATGCTGCGGGTAACCTTTACGCAAAATCAGAAAATATTTGGGCAAGCACACAGCCATTTACCGGGGTTTATAATATTTTTGTCACCCAGCAAAATAATTATTCCTATGAAACTCAAGCCACTCCCAAGCACACCCGGATGAATTATGATTATGATAGCTATGGCAATTGTACTTATGTGGGTTGTGAGGGATATTTAGATATTAGCGGTGATGAAAAAACAGTACATACACAATATTATGCTCCGGCTGCGAATATTACATGTTTGCCTAGCCATACCTGGACACAAAATAGCAGCGGTTACAAAACTTCTGAGCAGTGGTTTGAATATGACGGAGGGACAAGTCTTTCTCACGGATTGCTGACAAAGCAGACTTCCTGGTTAGAGGGAGGGACTAATCCTGATGTTGAATACACCTATGATGATTACGGCCAGGTGATTGAAGTAAAAGATGCCCTGTCTCGGACAACGACAACAGAATATGATAGCGCACAGCATTTATTCCCTATAAAAATTACCAATGCTAAGGCACAGGAAATAACTTCTACTTATAATCCTAAAACCCAGCAGGTATTAACAATAACTGATGCTAATAATCAAACTACAACTAATCAGTATGATGTGTTCGGCCGCTTAATAAAAGTTATTGGGCCCAATGACACTGCAGCTTATCCCAGTGCCAGTTACAGTTATGATTTGAATGCAAATCCCATAAAAGTTACATCCAATACCAAAATCACAGACAGCAATTATTTAACCAGTTATTCTTTTTATGACGGTATGGGTAGATGCATTCAATCCAAATCACCGGCGGAAAATTCTAATCAGCAGGTTGTCAGCGGCGCGGTTGTCTATGACACCAGAGGGTTAGTTAGCGAAACATATTTTCCGCATTTTGCAGCAGCTTCTGCGAATTATTCCACGCCGGATTTAAATCAGCCAAAAACCACATTTAGCTATGATGCAATGGGTAGAGTGATTCAAACTCAAGCTCCGGATGGTACAATTTATTGTAAAGAATATGACATTAGCAAGATTACGGCAACTATTGAGTATCAAGGAGTAGAATTACAAAAATCAGTTTCCTATTTTGATGCTTACGGCCAGTTGACTTCTAAAGAAGAACATAATCAGGGTGAAATTTATACCACAACTTATGCTTATGATACATCAGGTAATTTAAAAACTCTTACAGACAGCCAGGGCAATGTTACCACAATTAACTATGATACTTTAGGCCGGAAGGTTTCCATGAATGATCCGGATATGGGAACATGGAGTTACAGTTACGATATTTTAGGTAATTTAATTTCCCAAACCGATGCCAAAAATCAGCAGATAACATTTACTTATGATGAATTAAACCGTTTGTATTTAAAAAATTATGTTTCAGCCGGGCAGACGATAACCTACGAATATGACAGTACCAGTAAAGATTATTGCATTGGCAGGCTTTCATCAGTTAACTATCCATCAGGTTCAACAGAATTTTATTATGATAACTTAGGGCGGGAAATAAAATCCGAGAAAACTGTTTCCGGGACTACCTATACCGTAGAACGCACTTATGATGCTTTAAACCGCTTAGATATTCTGACTTATCCGGACGGAGAAAAAGTAAAATACAATTATAATCTTTCTGGGGCAATTGAATCTATTGAATATGACCGGGACGGAGACACTACCTTTACAGCCCAAGGCACATATTTAGTTGATGTGGATTATAATGTTAACGGCCAAATGACTGATGTTACTTTTGGCAATAATGTGTATACAAATTATACTTATGATAGTAATACTTTGCGTTTAAGTAATCTGTTAACCAATTCCGGGGCAATCCAGGATTTAAATTATCAATTTGATCATTTAGGTAATGTTACTAATATTACAGGCGTTGCCAATAATAAAACAGTTAATCAGGCGTTTACATACGACGGTTTAAGCCGGCTGACCGAAGCAAATAGCCCGTCAACCTACGGCACTTATCAATATTATTATGATTCCATTGGAAATATAGATTATAAGGTAGAGAATGCAACTACCACAAATTATACTTACGGAAGTTCCCGTCCGCATGCAGTAACGCAGTTTGGAGATAAGACAATCACTTATGATGCTAATGGAAATATGCTTTCCAAAGGTGATTTGAATTTTGATTATGATGATGAGAATAGATTAACCCAAGTTACCATTGATGATCCGTATCCGGTAACCGCGGAAAAAACAATCAGCCTTCAAGAGGGGTGGAATTTCATTAGTTTTCCGGTGGAGTTTGCAGATTCAACCATTACAACTGTACTTTCATCAATAGCAAGTGATTACGATCAGGTATCAAGATATAACAATGCAACAGGTGAGTTTGAGCATTTCGTGAAAAATCCGGACTACAATGATTTTAGCGAATTTGAATATGGACGGGGGTATCAGATTCATATTACTAATGCCGCTGGTGTAAACCTTGCAGTTAGCGGAACAGTTCCCACTAACCATGAAGAAGTTTTAAATGCTGGGTTAAACTTAATTGTTAATCCCAAATTAGCTACAGCAACAATAGAAGATGCATTAGCAGATTTAAAAGATCAAGTGCATTATGACACTGTTTACAAATACAACACAACTACAGATGTATTAGAGTCTGTAGATCCAAAGACAACTAATGTAAATGTTGGTGAGAGTTTATTTATAAATATTAAAAACGATGTTACCTGGGTAATAAATAAGAAACTTGGTACAACAACTTATACCTATGATGGTGATGGCGGTAGAACAAAGAAGGTAGTTACTGGAGGATTAAGAAATAGTTCAACCGTTTATATTGGATCACTATACGAAGAAGAAACTGTTGATGGAAATACTACAACTAAGAATCATATTTACTTTAGAAGGAAAAAATTAACAACAAAACAGGATAATGGAACTACGGTTAAAACTTTGTATTTCCATGAAGATCATCTTGGTAGCAGTAATGTAATTACTGATTCTAATGGTCAAGTAGTACAGCATGTTGAATACGAACCGTTTGGTAAAGTAATTCTTGAAGAAAAAGACGAGGAATTATATACTAATTATAAGTTTACTGGTAAGGAGTGGGACGCATCTGCTGAATTGTATTTCTACAGTGCCCGCTACTTTGACCCTGATCTTTGTAAATTTATTACGCCGGATAGTATGGTTCCATATCCAGATGATCCGCAAAGTTTTAATCGGTATTCTTATTGTGACAACAATCCTGTGAATTATGTAGATCCGAGCGGGCATTTTTTCTGGGCTGCTGCATTGATTGGGGCAGCTATAGGAGGAATTACAGCAGCTGCAACTGGTGGAAATGTTTGGCAAGGGATGTTAGGTGGATTTATTGGTGGTGCTATATTCTGTGGTATTGGAAATATGGGACTTGCTGGCTTAGATAAAATTGTTGCACATACTGCTGGAGGAATGATTTCGGGTGGTGTTAATTCTGCAATTAGCGGTGGTGATATTGGAATGGGAATTATTTCTGGTGGACTAAGCGCAGGTGTTGCTTCGTGGGCAGGTGAATCTTTTGGAGAATTATTTAGTCCGATCGAAGGACAAATTGTGAAAAATGGCATAAGAAGAACTGCTTTAGGTTCATTAACTGGAGGTGTAGTTAGCAAAACAATGGGTGGAGATTTCTGGGATGGAGCTAAAAATGGGTTCTTGACTAGTGCTATCGCCTATGCTTGTAATGATGTTTATCATTTGTTTAAATCCAATAACGGTGGTACGCCTCATGCAGGTGCTATTGTTGGAAAAGATGGTAAATATACATACCATTCTTTTGGTCCAGACGGAAAACCGAGACCACTAGGACCGGGCGAGTATACTGAAAAATCTTTTAATTCTTGGGAAGACGCAAAAGCATATGCATTAGAACAAGGTTATGAAGAATTTGCTAGATATGATACATCAAGCAGTGAAGATGCCGCAGCACGAGCAGCAGCTCGAGGATATAAAGGGACTGAATATAATGTTGGAGCAAATAATTGTCAGCATATGGTAAATGATATGTTTTTAAGTGTTCCTAGAATTCCGTTTGTAGGAAGAGGACACCCTAAATTTAGTTTTAATGAACATAAAAGAGCTGGAGTTGCAGATGAGTACGGTAAATTTTAAAGGGGTTTTGAGTTTAGGGGAATATAACATGTTAAAAATAATTGGAGGTATAATCGGTATCTTCATTATTGCATCTTCAGGGCTGGCTGGCAATGATTGGAGTATTAATTTTTATGATGAAGCGCAAAAATTAATTCAAGAATTTCATGAAAAAGAATACGAGCAACTATTAAAACTTGATCCTAAAACGAAAGATTTTATAGAAATAGATGCTTCTTTTAATGCGGTTGTAAGCAAGCTAAATCGTAGAGCATTTGTATTAAAGATAAATGATTCTTCTGTCAAAATTGACTGGTCAGATTATTGGGAATGGGCTTTTTGGACAGTATCAAAAGAAGAACAAGAAGAGTTAATTAGGAAGGATTCAGAATATAAAGAAATCTATAATGAGTATCTTCGGTTAAAAGAAATCAAGAAACAATCTGTAAATGAAACAAAAATTAGAAATCAGCTTTATAAAGATAATTCGGAAACGTTTTATTATATAGAAGAAGAGTTTGCTAACAAATTAAAACTGTTGCAAAAAAAAGTAGATAAAAAAAGACAGTAATAGTAATAGGGGACGTAGTTAGATAATTAGATATTGACAGGAATAAAAAGTAATGATAGAATGAGTATATGCCAAGGCAAGGAAGAATACATATAGAAGGCGGTATATACCACGTTATTCAGCGGGGGATAGAGCGGCGAGAGATATTTAAAGATGATGAAGACCGGGAGGAATTTTTAAAGCGGCTTGAAGAAGGATTAAGATATACAAGAGATAAATGTTATGGTTGGGTGTTGATGCCCAACCATTTTCATTTAGTGATCAGAACAAGTTTGATGCCATTGAGTGATTTGATGAGAAGATTACTTACCGGATATGCGCTATATTTCAATAAAAGGCATAAGCGAAGCGGATATTTGTATCAGGGAAGGTATAAATCGATCTTATGTCAAGAAGACGCATATTTGTTGGAGTTAATAAGATATGTGCATTTAAATCCGCTGCGAGCAGGGATGGTAAAAGAAGTAAGTGGGTTAAGGGGATATAAATGGAGCGGGCATGTAGAATTGGTAGGATCAAATAAATGGGAGTGGCAATCTACAGAAGATATCTGGGGTTTATTTGGAAAAAGAAAAAATAAAGCAATAAAGAGCTATGAGGAATTTATTATAGAAGGGGTAGGAAACGTAAGAAAGGGAGAATTTTCCGGAGGGGGTTTAATCCGGAGTATTGGAGGCTGGAAAGAGGCAGAAAAATTCCGAAGGGAAAAATGGCTGCAGGAAGCAGATGAGCGGATATTAGGAGATGGAGATTTTGTTAGCCAAACATTGCAAGAAGCCGAAGAAAAAATGGAACGCCGGGAAAAACTTAAACAAGATGGTTGGGATATTGAAAGGGTAATTCAAAAGGTATGCAAATTGATGGATGTTTCTTCAGGGGAAATAAAACGTGAGAGCCGCAGGAGCAGGGTGGCGCAGGCAAAGAGTGTGGCCGTATATTTAGCAAATAAGGAATTGGGGATAAGAGGATCTGAGCTTGCTGAGTATTTTGAAATAACGCGAGCTTCGATAAGCGCCTCGATACAAAGGGGGAAAAAGATTGTCGAAGATAATGAATATCTAATTATCTAACTACGTCCCTAATTATATATACAGGCGGTAAGCTTCAGTTTTTTTAACTTGCAGTTTATATTTTTTTTCATTACACAATAAAATACAGAAAGGTTTTTATGAAAAAAATCGTGTGTTCAGTTATAGCAGTAGGCTTTGTTTTAATAACAGCTAATGTTTACGCCGCAAGTATCGGCGGGTCGTGGGATATTGTTGAACAAGGGAAATTTGGCATAAGCATGGTTGGTGATTATATTTCAGAAAAGGAATTTGATGTACCCAGCTATTCCGGCCCGGGCACTGCATTAACCGAACTAAAATTTAAAAATTGCCGTGACTTTGGAGTAAAATTAAGCTACGGCGTTCTAGAAAATTTGAACATCTATTTAAAAGGCGGGTTTTCAGAAAAAGAAATAAAAACAACTTGGGCAGACGCAAGTAAAACAGATTTGGAAGTTAATAATGGGACTTTTTTCGGGATAGGAGGCAAGTATGCCTATTGGTTTGACCAGGATTATTTGGTGGCCATAGATGCCCAATACATACAGCATCCGGATAAGTCTGTAGATACAGTCAGGGAAAATGGAATAACCGCATCTGCAATTACAAGTGCCGGGGATATAAAATATTATGAGTTTAAAGCAGCATTTATTTTTGGTAAAAATTTTGAATTAAGTCCGGATTTAAATTTACTGCCATACTTAGGGCTTTCTTATGATAAATTTAATTTAAGAACAGATACGATAAATTATTCAGTCAGCGGAAACGGGTATACCTTATCACCTATGGATTTGGATGAGGAAAAGAATTTAGGTTTTATCCTGGGTTCGGATTTGAAAATCAGTGAAAATGTTAAATTTAATGTTGAAGGAAGATTCAGTTCAGAAACTGCGTTTTCCGGAAATATTATCCTGATGTTCTAATTCAGGCCTCAAGTCGCAAGCAACAAGTAACAAGTAAAAAAGCTAATAAGAACAAAAACCAAGGTTTAATTTTTTAAGTCTTGAGCTTGTAACTTGCGGCTTGGAGATTGTAGCTTATAACCTGCAACCCAAAACTTGCCACTTTTAACTCAATTCTATATTGTAAAATCAGCGTTTTTATGCTACTATATCAGCTCTGGAGATATTCTCTTATATGAAAAAAATATTGTTGTTATATATATCTAATAATTCAGGCCATCACCGGGCAACCAAAGCCATAGAAGAAGCTCTGTATTTGGCTTCGAATGAGGTTAAAGTGATAAACTTGAATTGCTTTAATTATACTAATCCTGTATTGGAAAAAGTGATTAATAGTATATATAACAAGGTAATTAAAGTAAAACCGGAAGTATGGGAATACCTTTACGATAATCCCAAAGTTGTGCGCCGAACTCAAAAACTGCGTAAACTTATCCATAAACTTAATTCTAAAAAATTAAAAAAATTGATTTTTAACTTCCAGCCGGATGCGGTGGTCTGTTCACAGGCTTTTCCCTGCGGCATGGTGGCTGATTTTAAAAAAACTTATGACCAGAAATACAGCTTAATCGGCGTGCTTACGGATTATGCGCCGCATTCTTACTGGATGTACGATAATGTAGATGCGTATATTGTGCCTAGCCAACAGACAAAAACCAGATTTGTTAATAACGGAATAGATAAAAAGAAACTTTTTCCTTTTGGTATACCGATCAGCCAGAAATTTTCCCAAAAATCAAACTATAAAGAAGCATTAGAGATTTTAAAATTAGATGAAGGAATTCCTACAATCTTAATCATGGGTGGAGGCCAGGGCCTCGGGCCGATCGAAGATTTGGTGTATGCAATCAATACAATCGAAAAACAATTTCAGGTGATTATTGTTTGCGGTACTAACAAGAAATTGAAAAAATGGCTGGAAAAAAGAAGGTTGCTTTTCAGAAAGAAAATGGCTATTCTGGGCTATACTAAAGAGGTAGAAATGCTTATGGATGTTGCGGATTTAATCGTGACAAAACCCGGCGGGTTAACCACAGCCGAAGCACTAACCAAAAATTTACCGATTGTAATTGTTAATCCTATCCCCGGGCAGGAAGCAAAGAATACAGAATTTTTATTAAAAGAAGGGGTGGCGGTAAAAGCAAAAAATCCTTTAGATGCTGCAGTACAGATCGAAGAATTACTGGGTAATCCTGAACAGTTAAAAAGGATGAAAGCTGCGGCAAAAAAACATGCACAGCCGAATTCAGCTAAGAACATCGCTGAGCTTGTGCTTAAATTAATTAAACAAGAGTAAAATCAATGGTAATGTTTTTCTTGTATTCAATCGGTCAGTGGCTGGCTTTATCATTACCGCTTTCCTTAGCCTATCGTGTCGGGGCATGGTTCACTTTTTTTAAATATGTATTTTCCCCCGGGGAACGCCGGGCGATGCGCAATAATCTAAAAGTTATCTTAGGGGAAAATCATCCGGGAGTTAAAAAATACCCCAAACAAATCTATGCAAATTTTGGCAAGTATTTGGTGAATTTTTTCCGTACAGAAGAAGTTGATAAACAATTTATTGAAAAATATATCCGGATTAAAAATAAGCAAAATATGGAAGAAGCTCTGAGTAAAGGCAAAGGAGCTATCGGACTGACTGCGCATATTGGCAATTGGGAACTTTGTGCGCAGGTTATGGGAATTCTCGGATATAAAATGAATGCTGTGGCGCTTAGCCATAATAATAAAAAAATCGATGATTTTTTTGTGCAGCAAAGGCAAAGAAAAGGGATTAATGTTATTCCTGTGGGGATTAGCGTAAGAAAATGTTTTTCTGCTTTAAAAAATAATGAAATTGTCGGGATTTTAGGAGACCGGGATTTTTCTGGTGAAAACGGCATATTTGTTAATTTTTTGGGCAAAGAATTATTTGCACCCTTAGGAGCAGCGGTGTTGAGTTTAAGAACCGGGGCGGCAATTGTGCCGGCTTTTGTCATCCGGGATGAAAAAGATGACCGCTATTTTGATTATATATTTGAAAAACCAATCTATCCTGAGAAAACCGGTAATGAAAAACAAGAAGTAAGAACCTTGACCCAAAAATATGTGGATGTTATTGCCAAATATGTAAAAAAATATCCCACGCAGTGGTTTGTGTTTCATGAATTCTGGAAAGCGACAAAAAGTGAAATAGTCTAAAATGTTCAGAGAACATTTTAGACTAAAGACAACAGACTATAGACCAAAGACCAAAATTTTGAAAAACTTTTATTCTTGTACGATTGTAAATTGGTGTTAACGGAATAAAGTGATTAGCTGATTATTGGGAATCGAATAAAAACGCACTTTGTAAAATTATGTTTATTTTCTAATAATTTATGCCTGAAGACTTCGCCGCCAAAAAACCATCCCTGGTTTACGGCGTTTCGACGTCCTGTCTTCATCTTCATACATAAATTAAAGAAAATTACACATAATTTTTCCATAATTGCTTTTTTTATTTGATTCCCCGATAATTAAGATTATAAATAATAGTTTTTTGTTTTTAACTTGTGACTTGTTGAGAACATTAATTTAATTTTTAGCGAAATCCCGCTGAGACGGGGAAACTTGGGGCTTGCAGCTATTCAAAAATAAATATATGAAAACATTCGTCCTATTGCCCGCATATAATGAAGCAAAAACAATTACTTACCTGATTAAAGAAGTAAAACAACTGGGTTTGGATGCGGTTGTTGTCGATGACGGTTCCCTAGATAAAACCGCGGCTTATGCCGAAGAAGCAGGAGCAATAGTATTAAAACACCCTGAGAATAAAGGCAAGGGCCAGGCTATGCGAACCGGGTTTGATTATGCTATAAAAAATAATTTTGATGCCGTGATTATTATGGATTCAGACGGCCAGCATGCGCCGGAGGAAATTAATAGTTTTAAAAATGCCATAAAAAATAATGATGCCGGAATTATTGTTGGTAACCGCATGCATAATCCTCAGGGAATGCCGTGGGTGAGAAAATTAACCAATATGTTTATGAGTTTTTTTATTTCTAAACTGATCGGGTATAATGTTCCGGACAGCCAATGCGGATTTCGCATGATAAAAACAGATATATTAAAAGTTATCGATCTTTCTACCGGAAAAGGCAAGTATGATACAGAATCGGAAATTCTGATCGAAGCAGCCAGAAAAGGATTTAAAATAGAATCAGTACCCATAAAAACTATTTATACGGACCAAACCAGTAAAATCCATCCCGTACGTGATACAATCCGGTTTTGGAGATTAATTATTAAAAGTGTTTTTAAAAAAAATAAACTACATTTTAAAATTATTAATAACCAAGAAACAATAACCAAAAAACACTAATAACAAAATTAAAAATATAAATACCTTAGTAAATAATTTTTTTATGAAATATTGATGATTGTTTTTTGTGTTTTGATTATTGTGTTTAAATTTTTTATTAAAATAAATAATACAAGTATAAAAAAATGGAGTTTCAAAGTCTTAGAAAAAAAATGGTAGAGTTTCAATTAATGGCGCGGGGAATAAAAGATACACGAGTCTTAGATGTGTTTTTAAAAATACCCCGGCATGAATTTGTTCCTGAAGAATTAATAAAATCAGCTTATGAAGACTGCCCCCTACCGATCGGTAACGGACAAACAATATCACAGCCTTACATGGTTGCGTTAATGACGGAATTGCTGGGGTTAACAGGCAGGGAGAAGGTCTTAGAACTGGGTACGGGCAGCGGATATCAAACAGCAGTTTTAGCTGAATTGGCGAAAGAAGTTTATTCTATTGAACGCATTAAAAAATTATCTAAAGCAGCCTGGGAACAGTTGCAAAGATTTAATTATTCTAATGTAAAATTAGAAGTGGGTGATGGGTCCTTGGGCTGGGCGGAATTTGCACCTTATGATGCAATTATCGTTACAGCTAGTGCTCCGGAAACACCAAAGATTTTAATTGAGCAATTAAAGGATAACGGAAGGCTGGTTATCCCTGTAGGAGGAAGGTTTTCCCAGGAATTATTATTAATTGAGAAAGAGCCGGGTGAAATTAAAACACATGAAATTTGCGGTTGTGTGTTTGTGCCGCTGCTTGGCGAACAAGGCTGGAGAATGAATAATGAATGAACAAATCATAAATTTTTTTAGCGGCTTATCTAATGAATGGTTGGTGATTATTTTATCGGCCATGCCGGTTTCAGAACTCAGAGGGGCGATACCTTTGGGAATTGTATTAAATCTTACTCCGATAAAAGTATTTTTACTGTCAATATTAGGGAATATGACACCAGTTCTGCCGCTGCTTTATCTGCTTGAGCCGGTATCAGAAAGGTTGAGAAAGTTTGGCATCGCCCGTAAATTTTTTGATTGGCTTTTTGCACGTACAAAAAAAAGAGCAGATCTAATTGAAAAATATGAACTTTTAGGGCTGGCTTTATTTGTGGCAGTTCCTCTTCCCATGACCGGGGCTTGGACCGGATGTATTGCCGCTTCCTTATTTAAATTAAATAAAAAACGTTCTTTTTTTGCAGTATTCGCCGGAGTGTTAATCGCGGCAATGATTGTGATGAGTGTAACGCTCGGTGCTAAAGCAGGAATGAAGTAGTTTGTGAATTATAAGTTATGAATTATGAATGAAAGACTTAAAAGTAGCGAAGAGAAAAAGCAAATTTTAGTTAACCAGTTACTAGTGAGCCAGTAGGCCGGTTTTTAAAAGAGCATTTAACTCGGGCATACAGGATAACTGGGAACCGTGTAAATTATATTAAATTTTTACATTTTTCATTACACTTTATCCCGAATGAAGTAGCTTTATTAAGTAATTCTTCGGGATCCCGAAGAGATTTTTTGAAAGATGAACCTCATTCGGGACACAATTAACATTACACAGTAATTTTATACACAATGAATATGAGTAATAATAAATTTGTTCAAGTTTCTCTAAACCTGCCTTTAAAAGATGTGTTTGATTATTCTGTGCCGGAAAATCTCCAGTCTGCAGTTGCTCTGGGAAAGCGGGTTTGGGTCCCGTTTGGACAGCGGACAATTGTGGGAACAATCGTAGGCATAAGCGCTCAAACAGAGATTTCTAAAACCCGCGATATTAAAGAAATAATTGACCAGAATCCGATATTAGATGAAGAAATGCTAAAACTAACACGTTGGATTGCGGATTATTATTTTTGCTCCTGGGGAGAAGCAATCGAATCCGCGATAGCTGCACCTTTTAAAAAAGGCAAAACTGAGGTTAGAATTGGGAAAGATATAGATTCTTTAAAATCAGTGGATTTAGATTTAACCCCGAAAAAAAATATTCTCACCGCTTATCAGGATAAAGCATTAGCGGAAATCACTCCTTATATAAATGAAAAAAAATTCGGAGTTTTTTTATTGCATGGAATTACCGCCAGCGGAAAAACCGAAGTGTATTTTAGAGCAATCGAGGCAGCTTTAAAACTAAATAAACAAACCTTGGTTTTTGTGCCGGAAATCGCTCTAACACCCCAGACCTTACAAAGATTTGTGGAAAAATTCGGCAAAGAACAAATCGCAGTTATACACAGCCGGTTAAGTAAAAGTGAAAAATTTGTGCAGTGGCAAAAAATAAAAACAGGACAGATAAAAATTGTTATTGGGCCGCGTTCTGCAATATTTAGCCCTTTGCCGAATCTAGGATTGATTGTTGTCGATGAAGAACATGAACATACTTATAAACAAGAAGATGTGCCTAGGTATCATTTGGTGGATACCGCAATTAAACGTGCGGAAATCTCCCAAAGTGTGGTTATTTTAGGCAGTGCTACGCCGTCTTTAGAATCAGTCTATCAGTCTAAACAAAAAAAGTTCAAATTTATTGAATTGCCGGAACGGATTAAAGGCATAGAACTGCCCCGAGTGCAGATTGCCGATATGCGTATTCATATGCGGACCTCTAAAAGAAAACCGATTATTTCTAAAATTCTCGAAGATCATATTAATAATTGCTTAAAAAAGAAAGAACAGGTGATTTTATTTTTGAACCGTAGAGGATTTTCAACCTTTATCCATTGTGAAAAATGCGGTTATATTGTGCAATGTCCCAGATGTAATGTGGCGCTTGTGCATCATTTTGATAAAAATAAGCTGATCTGCCATCATTGTAATTATCAAGGTAATGCACCGGAGATATGTCCTGAGTGTAATCAGGATTATATCCGTTTTTTTGGCACCGGAACACAAAAAGTAGAAAGTGAATTGTGCAGATTGTTTCCTAAAGCGGTGATCGAAAGAATGGATTCAGATTCTATGCAGAAAAAAAATGCTTATTTTGATATTTTTAAAAAATTTACAAATCGAAAAATTGATATTTTAATCGGCACCCAGATGTTGGCTAAAGGGCTGGATTTTCCGAACGTGACTTTAGTCGGAGTTATTTCTGCGGATGTTATTTTGAATTTGCCTGATTTCCGTGCATCAGAAAAAACTTTTTCTTTATTAACTCAAGTCGCGGGCCGTGCCGGACGCGGGCCGGCCGGAGGCAAGGTGATTATTCAGACTTATACCCCTGAGCATTATGCGATTCAATGTGCAATTGCGCATGATTATAATCGATTTTATGACGAAGAAATTGTTTTCCGCAAACAATTGGAGCTGCCGCCTTTTGCGCATATGATCAGCCTGGTCTTACGCTGTAAACAGGAAAAAAATCTGGAAAAAACCAGCGAGGCTTTATTCAATGTTTTGAAATTAAAAAATAAAAATACCCAAGTCCACATCTCTGAGCCGGCGCCTTTGCCTGTATCAAAACTGCGCGGATTTTACCGCTGGGGACTGGTTTTAAAAAGCAATGATGTTTTAAAAATGAATGCGTTAATAAAAGAAGCATTTGCAAACTGGCGGCCGGCAGCCGGAGTCAAAATCGCCGTGGATGTTGACCCGCTTACAATAATTTAAGTGCAAGGTGGTGTAAAATATTAAACCTTAAATATTAAATCCTAAATAAACTAGAAAGAGAAAACCCAGGACAGAAAGGTTTTAAAATTGATTTTTGAGTTTTGGATTTGAGATTTTTTTAGAGTTTATAATTTAGAGTTCAGGATTTATTTTATGTGGCGGGTTTGATATCGTCAAAGCCTTTTTCAATTGTGCCGAGTGCGGAAATATCTTTTAAAATATTTTCTGCGTCTAATTGATGCGGGTTGAGTTCCAAAACAAGTTTGGCCATAAGTTTTGCTTTAGGAAAGTTTTCGGTTTCAAAATATAATTGCATCAGAGATTTTAAAGCAGCAGGATGATACCGGTTAACAATTAATAGTTCTTCAAGTATAAAAATCGCTTTATCTATCTGTTGCTGCTTAATAAAAATTGTTGCTAATTTGTATAAAATTCGTGTATCATCAGGATTAATAAGAATAATTTGCTCAAGGTATGTTTTGGCCTGGTTGAAATTATTTGATAAAGAAGAAATTTCCGATTTAGTTACAAGAAAAAGGTAAGAAGTTTTCTTAAAAATCAAGTTTAATAAAGACGGCGGATTTATTTTTTTATTTTCTCTGATTGCCTGCCACAAATAATGCTGGCACTGCAGTGAATTTGGGTAGGAAAGCAGAAGGTTCTGAAAAATTTCAATAGCATAGGCAAAGTTTCTTTTTTTAATTGCACTTTGGCCTTTTTGAAAAAGCTCATTATCGTGAAGATTTATGTTTTCGTTCATAATGTTATTATTGTAAGGGAAAATGTCAGCACTGTCAATTTAGATAAATTAATTTATAAAAAAAGAGTTTCAGGCAGCAAGTATCAAGTCACAGGCTAAAAGCAGAAGGAGATCAAACGGAAAATTTTTTGATTTTAGCTTGCAGCCTGAAGCCTGTAACCTGTAAAGGACTAGATACATGCGTATTGTTTTTTTTGGCTCATCAGATTTTGCCGTAGAAAGTTTAAAAATGATTTTGGGTAAGCACCCGGTTTTAGCGGTAGTAACCCAGCCGGACAGAAAAAGCGGCCGGCATTTGCATTTATCCCAGACTCCGGTAAAAACTTTTGCGCAGAAAAAAAATATAAATATTTTCCAGCCGGAAAATATCTCCAGCCCGGAGAATTTAGAAAAGTTAAAAAGTTTTCAGGCGGATATTTTTGTAGTGGTTAGTTTTGGCCAAAAATTATCCCGGGAAGTTTTGGATATTCCTGAAAAATTTTGCCTGAATGTGCATGCATCGGTGTTGCCGCGCTGGCGGGGAGCCTCGCCGATTAACCGGGCCATAACCAGCGGAGATAAAACTACCGGAGTAACAATTATGCGCATGAGTGAAAAAATGGATTGCGGGGATATTCTTTTAACGCAGGAAATTGAAATCAGCCCGGATGATGATGCGATTTCTCTGCAGGAAAAATTAGCCAATTTAGGGGCAGAAGCTTTGATTTGCGTCTTGGATAATATAGAGGAAGGCAATTTTGAATTTAAAAAACAGGATGAATCAAAAGCCACGCTGGCTCCCAAATTAAAAAAAGCCGAAGGCCTGATCAATTGGCAGCAAAGCGCTGAAACAATTTTTAATCAGGTCAGAGGTTTGTTGCCCTGGCCCTGCGCGTTTACGCATTATCAGGGGAAAAACTTAAAAGTTCTCAAGGTAAAAGTTTGTCAGGACAATATCTCGAATATCCCGAATATTCCAGGCGAAGAAAAATATTCTGCGGCAGATATTGTTGCAATTGAAAAAGGAAAAGGTATAATCATAAAGACCGGTGAAAATAATCTGTTAATAGAATTGCTGCAGCCGGAAGGAAAAAAAGTTATGCCTGCATATGATTTTGTTTTAGGGCATAAAGTGCAGGTAGGAGATAAATTTACATAAGTAGTAAGTAGTAAGTAGAGAGTAGTTGTGTTATCCTGAACTAAAAACAAAATCAGAAAATTTAATTATTTGGGAGTTGTAAAAGGATTCTGTATTAATGGTTAATTTAAAATTAGCAATTTATTTGTCATTTATCATTTGTCATTTATCATTTGTCATTATCCCGAAGGGATTATTGTGCCTGAATTAAGAAAAGATCCAATTATTGGCCGGTGGGTGATTATTTCCACAGAACGCGGAAAGCGTCCGCATGATTTTGTGTCAAAAAAGAAGCATGAGCCGCAAGAACATAAATGTAATTTTTGCCAGGGTAAAGAAAATAAAACACCCCCGGAAATCTATGCGCTTCGGCCGGAAAATTCAGAACCAAATACCCCGGGCTGGAAGGTAAGAGTTATTCAGAGTGAAAATTTACTTCTGCAAATGGAAGGAAATATCGAACGCCGCGGCAAGGGGATGTATGACCTTTTAAACGGAATCGGGGCGCATGAAATTATAATCGAAACTCCGGAACATAAAGCGAATATAACCGAACTAAATATTGATCAGCTATCCGATGTTTTCTTTGTTTATCAGCAGAGGATGAAGGATTTAGAAAAAGATGTAAGGCTTAAATATGCACTGATCTGTAAAAATTACGGCATTGTCGCCGGAGGCAGTCCCAGGAAACATTCAATTACACAGTTAATAGCTTTACCAGTAAATCCGAAAAGAGTAAAAGAAGAATTGTTCGGAGCCAGGCGTTATTATGAGTATAGAGAACGCTGTATTTTTTGTGATATGATCCAGCAGGAAATTGAAACTAATGTGCGGATTATTACCCGGCTGGATGGGTTTATTGCTTTTTGTCCGTACGCATCAAGGTTTCCGTTTGAGGTCTGGGTTTTACCTGAAGAACATTCTTGTAATTTTTATGATTTAAAAAATACCAAAGGATTAGCTCGCGTGATGAAACAAGTAATGCAGAAACTTTCGCTTTCTTTAGAAGATCCGCCGTATAATTATATCGTGCATACAGCCCCGTTCCGGAGGATGACTTCCGCCGGGTATTGGAAAACAGTTGATTATGATTATCACTGGCATATTGAGATTATGCCGCGGTTAACTAAAGTGGCCGGATTTGAATTAGGCAGCGGGTTTTATATTAACCCCACACCGCCGGAAAATGCGGCTAAGTTTTTAAATGAAGAAAATGTAGAAAATAAAGAATAAGGAAAAAAAAGGAAAAAAATGCAGCAGTTAAGAAGAGATCCCATTTTAGGTAGATGGATAATTATCCATTATGATCAAGTCAAAGAGCCTCATGATTATAAAATATATTCTGCCGGTGAGAAAAACGCGGATAAGGTTTGCCCTTTTTGCCTGGGCCAGGAAGATATTACGCCGCCGGAAATCTATGTTGATCGTGCTCCGGACAGTTTTCCCAATCAGGCTGGCTGGAATTTAAGGGTGATTGCTAATAAATTTCCGGCATTAAAAGTAGAAGGAGATATAGACAGACAAGGTATTGGTCTTTATGATCAGATGAACGGAGTGGGAGCGCATGAAGTGATTATTGAAACAAATGACCACAAAAAAGATATCGCGGATTTAAATACAGAAGAAATTAAAAAAATAGTTATTGCTTATAAACAGCGCTGTATTGATTTAAAAAAAGATAAGCGCTTTAAATATGTTTTAATTTTTAAAAATCATGGCCAAAGTGCCGGTGCTTCACTGGAACATTCGCACTCTCAATTGATTGCTCTGCCGATTGTACCGAAAAAAGTAAAAGAAGCTTTGCGCGGGGCACAAATGTATTACAGCTATAAAGAAAGATGTGTGTATTGTGATATAATTTCCCAGGAACTTGAGCAAAAAGAAAGGTTAGTAGATGAAAATGAAAACTTTATTGCTTTTTGCCCTTTTGCCTCCTGTTCACCTTATGAAATTTGGATCTCTCCGAAAAAACACAGAAGCGCTTTTTACCGTATTCAGGAAGAGGTAATTGATGATTTTTCTCAGATGTTAGGCCGTACTTTGATACGCTTGAAAAAGGTCTTGACAGATCCGCCGTTTAATTTTATCATTAACACTGCTCCTATCCAGCATGACCAAGAGCTCGAATTTTATCACTGGCATATAGAAATCTTACCTAAGCTTACCAGGTCTGCTGGTTTTGAATGGGGAACAGGTTTTTATATTAATCCCAGCCCGCCGGAACAAGCTGCAAAAGAATTGAGAAAAGTTAAATTAAAAAAATAAAAACAAATAATTTAGTGTTTGAAAGGAGGAAGTACAAATGGGAGTGCGTATAGGTATTAATGGGTTTGGCCGAATTGGCCGTCATGTTTTTAAGATTGCTATGGAGAATAAAGATATTGAGGTGGTGGCAATCAATGATTTAACAAGTGCGGCAACTTTAGCACATTTGTTAAAATATGATTCTATTTACGGCAGATATAGTAAAAAAGTAACTGTTGACGGTAATGCAATTGTGGTTAATGGGAAAAAAATTGGCATTAGCGCAATCAAAGATCCTAAACAATTACCCTGGAAAGAGTTAAGCGTAGATATCGTAATTGAATCAACCGGAGTGTTTAGGAAAAGAGAGCAAGTGATGTGGCATGTAGAAGCAGGAGCAAAAAAAGTTATTCTTACGGTGCCATCTAAAGATAAGGTTGATAATACAATTGTGCTGGGAGTTAATGAAGGAATGCTAAAAGCAAAAGATGTTGTTGTATCTAATGCGTCTTGTACAACTAACTGTTTGGCGCCTGTGGCCAAGGTATTACATGATAACTTTGGTGTAATTGAAGGATTAATGACAACAATTCATTCTTATACAAATGATCAGCAACTTCTTGATTTTCCGCATAGTGATTTAAGACGGGCACGGGCCGCAGCCCTTTCTATGATTCCGACGACTACGGGAGCAGCAAAAGCTGTGGGACTGGTAATTCCGGAGCTTAACGGAAAATTAAACGGAATGGCAATTCGAGTCCCGACTCCAACCGGTTCTTTGGTTGATTTAGTGGTAAAACTGGAGAAAGATGCTTCAGTTGAGGAAATTAATGCTGCAGTGAAAAAAGCTGCCGAAGGTCCGATGAAAGGAATTTTAGCTTACTGTGAAGATCCGATTGTCTCAGCGGATGTTATTGGTGATTCTCATTCCTCAGTTTTTGATGCCCTGAGCACAATGAAAATTGGCGCAGGAATGGTAAAAGTTCTTTCTTGGTATGATAATGAATGGGGTTATTCTAGCCGTGTTGTGGATTTAATCAGTTTAATGGTTACCCGGGGACTTTAATCATAGGTCATGTTAAGAGCTTTAAAATCATAAAGTTATAGACAAAAGGGAGCAGGATGTTTTAATGTCCTGCTCCCTTTATATTACTTGACATCAACTACTATATATGCTATTATCAATTTTGTTAAAAACTATATATTATATACATAAAAAACTTCTTGAAAAAGATATTTTCCACCCCATACCTAAGGATAGGGTGAATTATTTTAAAAGGAATTATTGTCTTTTGTAACTGCATGAGGTAAAAATGAATGATATTATTACGGCGATGGAAGTAGTGAAAAAATTTAATATTTCTTATCAGACATTAAATCACTATACTAATTTTGGGCTGCTTAACGCAATCAGGAAAAGAGGGTTAGGGAATAAACGGTTTTATAAAACATCTGAAGTTAAAAGAAACCTGGATAAAATTGATGATTTGAAAGGAAAAGGATATCCATTGAAAATTATTGCTAAGATGCTGGATAATAATTAGTAATAAATAAGCTTTCAAGGAAGAAGGGGAAAATGGATTTTTTAATAAATGTTGATCAGTTACTAAGAACATTAAAAAGCTGGGCTTTTTGCAAACAGGCAAAGGTACAGCTTTTTCTTTTTAGTGAGGCCAATTATGAGTTATTATAAAATTTTAGGATTTAAAAAAGAACCGTTTTCAACTAGTCCTGACCCTTTGTTTTTTTATGAATCACGCGAACATGAAGCAGCTTTAACTAATTTATTAATTGATTTAAGATTAAAAAGAGGGTTGAGTGTGATTCTCGGGGATGTGGGAACAGGTAAAACCACATTAAGCCGAAAACTCTATCAGCAGGTAAAATCACAAGAAGGGTTTATTTGTCATATGATGTTAGATCCCGTATACAATGACGAGGAAGTTTTTCTAACATCTTTAACCAGAAACTTTGATGTGGGGACAAGTAATGAGGGGCCGAAAAGCTTGAATTTAAAAGAGGCTTTGGAACGGTTCTTGTTCCAAAAAGGGGTTGAGGAAAAAAAGACCATTGTTTTGATTATTGATGAGGCGCAAAAGCTGAATGAATTGACGTTAGAGTGTTTAAGAGTTTTATTGAATTATGAGACGAATGAATATAAGCTGTTGCAGCTTATTTTACTGGGACAAATGGAATTACATTCAAAAATAATATCAATCCCGAATTTTATTGATCGAATCAGTTTTAAATATACATTAAATCCTTTGGACGAAACCGAAATGCGCCAAATGATTGATTTTCGCATTAAACAGGCCGGATATAGTTCAAACATGCAGTTGTTTTTAGATAAAGCATTAAAAGCAATCTATGATCATACCCGGGGGTATCCAAGACGGGTAAATATGCTTTGCCATAAAGCGCTTAAACGTTTGGTGATGAGAAATAAATTTATTGTAGATGAGGTGTTGGTTAGAGAACTTATTGTTGAGGAAGTTGCGCAAGGGTTGGTTTGGGTCAGGCAGCCGACAATTGTAAATTAAAATTTTTAGAAAATCATGGCAAATAAAAATTTTTCACCGGAAAAACGTTTATTGCAGATTATTGAGTCTCAAGAAAAAACAGATGATTCTAATCTTTCACCGATAAATGAAGCAAAAAAAATTGTTTCACCCAGTTTTTTAAAAGCAAAATTTTCTTTTTTGCTTAGCCGGCTAAAAAATATTCCGGGGAAAAGTACAAAATTAAAGCTCGAGTTAGAAACAATAAATAATGTACTGCAGGTATTGATTGTTGCTGGTGTAATTATATTAGGGATAAGTGTAACGCTTAGTTTTAATAAGCTGAATAAAGGCATTATAATTAAGGATAATGAATTAGAGGCAAATGCAGAGATAAACTTGAGTGAAATTGTATCTTTGCTTAAACCGGTAGAATATTATTTGGAAAAAATAAAAAAACGCGATTTGTTTAGCCTGGAGACTGCTGCAGAAGTGAAAAAAGGCAGGTTTAAAGATGCGGAAGAACCAGGTTCCTGGTTAGCTGAGCGTGTGAAAGATTTAAATTTAGTCGGGATTTCCTGGTCACAAGATCCGGATGCAATTATTGAAGATAAAAAATTTGAGCAGACTTATTTTGTGAAAAAAGGTTATATGATTGATGAAATCGAAGTTTACGAAGTGCTTGAGGACCGGGTAGTTCTTCGTGCAAGGGGAGACAAAATAGAACTAAAATGAAAATATTTTTTAAAGGGTTATTTATTGTTTTATTTAATATTGTGCTGGTTATTTTATGCTTTGCTGAACCAGTCTCGCCGCCGGTTTTAACGACAGAACCGCAGCCGAAAGTTTCGCCTTTAGTCGAAGGAATACAAGGTACTATTTCCCTGGATTTACGCAAGATTAATATCGATGATGCGTTAAAGTATTTTTCCCTTAAAAGCGGATTGAACATTGTCACGACAAAATCAGTTACCGGACGGGTAACGCTTGTGGTTAAGGATGTTCCGGTACAGGATGTTTTTGATATTATGCTGCGTTCAAATGGGTTGGCTTATGACAAAATCGGAGATATTTATAATGTTATGAGCCAGGATGAATATAAGGTTATTTATGGTAAAAGGTTTTCGGATATCCGGGAAGTAAAAGTTTTTCGCTTAAATTATGCAATGCCAGAACAGGCTTTTAGCATGCTGGATACAATGAAAAGTGATATTGGAAGAATCCTGGTTGACCAGGAAACAGGCACTGTGCTTTGCATGGATTCTCCGGAAAAATTAGAGCAGATGGAAGCGGTAATGAAAGAGTTTGAAAAAGAAAATATTACCCGGATTTTTCAGCTAAATTACGCGAAAGCACTCGAAGTCGAAGGCCATTTAAGAACGCAGCTTAATAATAAAAATGTTGGTTCAATCCGGGCAGATGAAAGATCTAACCAAGTTATTGTACAGGCTTTTCCGGAAAGAATGAAAGAAGTAAGAAGATTAATTGAAGCTTTAGATGTAAAAACAAAAGAAGTTTTAATTGATGCCAAAATTTTGAAAATAAATTTGGATGATAGTGTAACAACCGGAATTAAATGGGAAGGATTATTCGACGTTTCGGAAAAAAAAGGTTTAACCTATATCGGGTCTACACCGTTTACTTCTGTGCAGGCAACAACGGATGATTGGCGTTCAAGGCAGCAAGTTTTAAATGATGTGGGTAATGTTGGCTCCTATCCTTTTAGCGGGACAACATCAAATTATTCCAGCGGCCAATCTTCAATTGGTATTGATAAAATGCATATTGGCATGATTGGTGCACATGATTTTGATGTTACATTACAATATTTGAAAACAGTTACTGAGGCAAAAATCCTCTCTAACCCGAAAATTGCTGTGGTTAATAACCAGGAAGCCCGGATTCATGTCGGAGAACGCCAGGCCTATGTTACGACAACGACTACCAGCGGCCAATCAACAAGTACGATTTCGGAAGAAGTAAATTTTATTGATATCGGTATTCAAATGGATGTTGTCCCGACAATCAATGAGGACGGGTTTATAAGTATTAAACTCAAGTCTGAAGTTAGTAGTGTGATCAGTGTTTTAATTACGCCGACAGAAAATCAAATCCCGATAATCGATACCTCCTTGGCAGAAACAACGGTGTTAGTAAAAGAAGGAGCGACAATTGTTATTGGCGGGTTGCGTAAGGAAGAAAAAACAAAATATGTCCAGAGAGTGCCAATATTAAGTAAGATCCCTTTGTTCGGGTTATTATTTCAAAATAAAACTGACGGCAAAACTATTACAGAATTGCTGATCATGATTACTCCGACGATTATTACAGGAGAAACATTAATTGCTTCTGAATCTAAAGAGGTTGGCCTGCCGAATATTAAACCGGCACAGCAATATGAGGATGTTGAGCGGATTAAAAAAGAGCAAGAAACTTTTATGCCTCCGCCGCCGGAAAGTAATTTCGGAGGCATGCAGCTTAAAGGGGCAAAGGCTTACAAAAATTACGAAGGATTCGAAGATTCTCAAAATAAAAAATAAAATATAAAATGGACAATTAAAAATTGAGGTTAGCTTATGAAAAAAGCAGGATCAATTTATGTAATGATTTTAGTCTTTACTTTTGCTGTTTTTTTAGCTTGGGCGCAAGCAGAAGATAAGGAAAATACATCAACCGATGTGACAAATAAGATGCAGAATATTGTTAAGGATATGGATATTCTCAACCAGGATTTAAAAAAAGAGAAAAAAGCGTATGAAGAATTAAAAAAACAATATGATCAATTAAAATCAAAACATGAATTCATGGCGGAACAATTTTCACTTAAAGAGCAATCTTTAAGGCTTAAAGAAAATGAGGTTATTTCATTAAAAGAACAGCTTAGTAATATCAGCAAACTTTTGGAAAAAACTCAGGAACAGCTTGACCAGTTTAAATTAAAAAATGAGGAAATGACGCAGCAGCTTCTGCAGGTAAAATCAGAATTAAAAAAAAGTGACGAAAATTATCTGCAAAATATGCTGGATAAAACTAACCAGATGAATGATCTGGAGGTGATTGTTGTCGAGTTAAGGCAGGCGAGCCGCCAATTATTAAATGAAAAGGAAAAATATATAAAACAGGTAGAGGAATTAGCAGCAGATGTTAAAAATTTGCAAGCCCTGCTTCAGGATAAAGAGCAGGAATTTAACAACAAACTGATGAAGATGAAACAGGATAATATTAGTCAGATAGAAGAGATGCTAGAGAAAGAAAAACTTTTAAGTGAACAAATAGTTATTGCCAGAAAAGAAATTCAAACGCTTGAATATAGAAATATGCAGCTTGATGTAGAAAAGCAGGAGGATAAAAAAGCCGCAGAACTTAAGCTTGCCGACAAACAAAAAGAATTAGATTTTATCAAGGAGGAATTAGAAGGATTGAGGCGGCATTATGCCGAACTTGATAAAAAATCAAAAGATTTTAACTTATTTAAAGAGAGATATGAAAACGATATCTTAAGATCAAAAAGAGAGTATGAAAAAAAAGAAAAAGAAATTGCTGAGCTTGAGCAATTGCTTAAAGATAAAGAAAACGAAGCCAAAAAACAGTTTTTAGATTATGAACTGACACAAGCAGAGCATAAAAGAGAATTTGAAGCAGAAATTACAAAAATGCAGGAAAAACAAAAACTGTTGATGCAAGAAAAAGACCAATTAAATTCCGATAAAAAGCAGGTTTTATTGAGAATGATTAGTCTGGAAGAAAAAATGAAAGGGAAAGTTATACCCGGGGAAAACCAGGCTGCTGGAACAGCCGAAGGCGTAAATCAGGAAAGTTTGCAAATTGCTAATGATGAGATGGAATTTCTCAGAACAGAATTTAAACATCTTAATAATGTGTTAAAAAGAGCGAATGAGGAAATTAGTATTTTAAAGCAAAATAACAGCGATGTGACGCAGGATAATATCGGTTTAAGGACGCAGGTTATAGATTCCAAAAAGAAAGAAAGGGATTTAAGAGGAGAATTGGAAAACATAGAAAAAGAACTTTTAGAAAAAGAACAAAATTATGCGGAAAAACTTGAGAAAAATAAAGATGATTCAGATAAAGAATTTAAAAAATTCACTAAGCTTGTAACTGAACTGGAAAAACAGAATAAACTTATCAATAAAGAGAAGCAGAATTATTTAAACCAGGTTTCCGAGGAACAAGCAAAAGTTTCTGCATTAAAGCAAGAACAGGAAAGTTTAAAAAAAGAAAACAAGGATCTTACGGCGCAATTTAAAAAACTCTCTTATGCAGAACGCCGGTGGCAGAAAAAAGAGCTTGTCCAGGAACAGCTTATTGCAAAATATTCCGAACAGATTAGTGACTTAAAGGGTGATGTTGACTATTGGAAAGTTGAGAATAAGCGCTTAGAGTTATTGCTTAAAACTATGCCGAAGAAAATGGCTGAACTTGAGAAAGAAATTAGTGATATAAGAATTGAAAATTCAATGCTGCATTATAATACGGGCGTTTTTCATACTCAGCGACAGGAATATACTCAGGCGATTGTTGAATTTAATAAGTGTTTAAAATATAATACGAACGATGCGAGTGCGCATTATAATTTGGGCATTATTTATTCCCGGTATCTTATTGATGAGCAGAAAGCAGTTTTGCATTTTAAACATTATCTATCTCTTTCTCCAAACGATAAAGATGCAAACCGAGCCAAGGAATATCTGCTTATTTGGGCTACACAAAAAGACAAAGAACCATAATGAAAAATCTTTTTTTTATTATAGTTTTGACTATTTTAATTTTGCTAGTTACAATGTTACATATTGGGTATAAGGCTTGTGCAAATCAGGAATTTGCGTCTTTAGCGCCGCCGGCGGGCGGGGAAGCGGTTGTGTCCAATTTAGCAGTGTACAGAGACTTGATTTCATTAGACTTAAGAGATATTGAAGTAAAAGATGCGTTAAAATTTTTAGCTTCAAAAACAAATCTAAATATCGTTTCGACCCCCGGGGTATCCGGACGGATTACACTGATGATTAAGAATGCACCGGTAAAAGATGTTTTAGAAATAATAATTCGTTCTAACGGATTAGCTTATGAAAAAGTCGGGTCTATTTATAATGTAATGACCGAGCGGGAATATAAAGCTCGTTACGGTAAAGGATTTGATGATGTACGGGAGGTTAAAGTTTTTCATCTGGAGTATGTTATCCCGGATCAGGCATTTATGATTATAGATTCGATTAAAAGCAGTATTGGAAAAGTATTGCTGGAGACAGACCTCGGGACAATACTGGTTATGGATACTCCGGAAAAAATTGATGAGATAGAGAAAACATTACAGGCACTTGAGCGCCAAAATACAATTAAGGTTTTTGACCTGCATTATGCCAAAGCTGATGATATTGCTAAAAAGTTAAAATTTCAATTAGATATGAAAAAAATCGGAATGGTTAAAGCCGATAATCGCACGAACCAGATTATTGTCCAGACTTTGCCGGAAAGAATGAAAGATATTGAAGCAATCGTAAAAAGTTTAGATAAAAAAACTAAGCAGGTTTTAATAGATGCACGGATAATTCAAATTAAGCTTGATGATAGTTTAAGTGAGGGAGTTGAATGGGAAGGGCTGTTTGAATTATCAAATAAAAACGGAGAGACTGCCTATTTAGGGTCTTATCCAGTAAGTTCGGTAAATAAAACAAACGAATCTTGGCGTTCCCGGCAGAAAGTTTTGACAGATACAGGTTATGTTGGTTCATATCCATTTAGCGGAGATACAACTAATTATTCATCCGGAGCAAAAGTTATGGGCACGGAGAAAATGCATATTGGTGTTGTGGGAAAGCATGACTACGATGTTCTGATCAACTATTTAAAAACTTTAGGAGAAGTAAAAATATTATCAAATCCCAAGCTTTCGGTAATTAATAATCAAGAGGCTAGGATTCATGTCGGGGAAAGACAGGCATATATTACAACCAGCACCACAGCCGGGCAAACAACAACTACAGTTAGTGAAGAAGTCACTTTTTTAGATATAGGGCTGCAGTTATTCATTACCCCGACAATTAATGATGAGGGTTATGTAACATTAAATATTAAGCCTGACTTAAGCAGTGTTGTCGGGACGTTGGTTACTGCTCAAGAGAATAAAATTCCGATTTTGGATACTTCCACCGCGGAAACAACAGTAATGGTTAAAGATGGTTCAACAATAGCCATTGGGGGGTTGAGCCGGCAGGAAAAAAATCTGGGATCAGAGCATATTCCTTTGCTGGGTAAAATACCGGTCTTAGGCATATTGTTTAAGTCTGAAGCTAAAAGTATGTCACGAAGTGAATTATTAATCATGGTTACCGCCCATATTATCGAGGGGGATGAGTTAAAAACCGGAGAGATCAAAGAATTAGATAAAGCCATAGTTAAAGATTATAAAGATTATAATAAAATTACAGATGAATCTGACTTGACTGGCGGTACCCCAGAGATTCCGACAATAGAAGTAAAGCCTTATCAGGATTATCGTAATTTTGAAGATTTAAAAACCGGGGATGAGTATTATCCGACAATCAAGCCATTAAAGGATCAGTAAAATGAAACAAATAATAACAGGATTTTTTATTTTAATAAATATTTTATTTTTAACTTCGGGGATTTTTGCTCAATCAGAGGATAATTATAATAAATTGCAAAATCAATATGAAGAATTATTAAAAGACAGAGATAATTTAAGAGCGCAAACAGAAATTTTACTTAAATATAAGGGGGAGATAAATACCGCCCAGCAACAGTTAAGAGTGATTGAAGATGAACGCAGTCAATGGAAAATGGAAAAAGAGTCATTACTTAATCAGATTAAAAAAATGAAATCAGAAAACGATTTACTTCTGACTAAAATTGAAAACCTTCAAACAGACCAATTTTTAATCCAAGAAGAAAGGGATTCTTTAAAAGAGGCAATGGCTAAATCAAAAACCGGATATCTGATTGTTGATGATTTAAAAAGGCAGGTAAAGGAGAATAAAAATGAGATTTCCTACTTAGAGAAAAAAATAGAAGATCAAAAAAGAGAAATAGAAAAACATATAGATAAAGTAGCTAAGGGTGAGACACTCAGTAATATTTTAGAAGATCAAATAAAAGAATTAAAAAATAAGTATAATAAATCCTTAACCCAAAATAAAACTCTGGAAAAAAAACTAAAACATGCACCCAAAGAATATGCTGAAGTTGCCCGGGAAAATAAAATTCTACTTAAACGTACTGCGCTGATGCACTATAATTTAGGTGTTTTTTATGCAAAAAGCAAAGAATATGACCGGGCTATTGCGGAATTTGAAAAATCAATTGAATTAAATCCGGAAGATTCGCAGTCCTATTTTAATTTGGGTTATATCTATGCGGAATATTTTGAAGATCGGCCAAAGGCGATTAAAAATTTTGAAAAATATTTACAACTAGCAAAAAAGGGGGATAAAGATATTGATTGGGTGAAGAAGTATATTCTTACGTGGCAAACTTGGGAAGGTAAAAATAAGATTAAATAATTAAAAAATAAGGAGGGAATCATGCAGAAAAGGTTATTTTGTGTATGTTTAATGTTAGTAATGGTTACAGTTGTAGGGCTGGAGAACAGTTATGCTTTTTGGGGGAAAAAGAAAGATGCAGCGCAAACCAGCGGACAAGAGCCAATAGTAGAAAAAGAAAGTGTAGTTAAACCAGAAGTTGAACCAGAAGTTAAAGCAGAAATTAAAGCAGAAGTTAAGACAGAAGCAAAAAAAGAAAAAGTCTCAGCCGAAGAAAAACCTATTCTGCCGCAAAAAACTGCAAGTGTAAGCGAAGAAAAGAAAATGCGTGATAAAAAACGCGAAAAATTAAATAATTCAAGTTGGCAAATCGAAATCTTCCCCATAGCTGGCGGCGGTAAAAAACAAAAGGATGTTTTGAATTTTAAGGAAAACCGCGTATATTCTGAAAAATATGAGGCACAAGGCTTTGCCGCATCAAACTATACAATTACGATTAAAAGCAATGGCGTTACTGTATGGGAGACCATGCAAACGACTGCAGAAGGGAAAATAATTTTTTGGAGAGGCGAAGTTGACGAAAGCATGAGAGAAATGCGCGGAGTTTTAAGTACGCAGCCGGCACCTGGTAAAAGCGAAGACTTTTCTTTTATTAGTTTGGAAAAAGCCCCAATAAAAAATTAGCAAATTAACAAATTTGAAAAACTGATAAATTTAAAAATCCTTCAATAAAATTAAATAAAAAATGCTAAAAATTTCTGATATTTTAAAAAAAGTAAAAAAAAATAAACAAACAGATAAAAAAGTAGTTTTTAGAACATCAAAGCGAACAGCTAATCTTTCAGAAAAAAAGGAATTAGAGGCGGTCAAACCGGAAATTAATCTTGATCGCCTGGATCAGCCAGTCAAGAAGGTTATAGCGAAAACAAATAAACGTCAAAATAAAAACACTACAGTTGAATCTAAAGAGGAGAAAAGTGCTTTACAAGAAGCCTATTCAAATATTTACAAAGAAGCATTAATTTTAGCAAAAGAAATTATAGTTCCTGTAATTTTTGAAGATAGGGGTGTTTTTCAAAAATTAGAAATTATTATCGATAAACTTATTGATTGCTTGAGTACAGATGAAGAAGCGCTGATAACATTAATTTGGGGCGATTATTTTGATCCGGAAAATTACCTTTATCAGCATTCTGTCAATGTTAGCATTTTATGTTTACGTTTGGGGCTGGGATTGTCTTGTAGCGGAAGAAAGCTTAAGCAGATAGGAATAGCTGCATTTTTTCATGATATTGGTTTAACAAAATTTGAAAAATTAATTACCCAGCCGCGTATTTTTAACGAATATGAACAGCAAAAAATAAAAACTCACCCTGTTGTGGGTAAGAAGTTTTTTGAAAATATTATGCATGGTTTTGATTTTGAAATAGGCGATGTTATTGTACAAGAACATGAACGCGTTGATGGTACGGGTTATCCCAAGGGATTAAAAGATAAAGAGATTCTAGAATATGCAAAATTAATAGGTTTGGCGGATACATATGAAGCGTTGATGCACAATCGTCCTTATCGCAATAAAAAAACTCCTCAGGAAGCAATCAAAGAAATTATCAATCATAAAGCGGCCTATGAACATAAATTTCTGAAAGTATTCTTGAATACATTTGGAGTTTTTCCGATCACAACAAAAGTAACACTGAATACCAAAGAGATAGGGTCAGTAATTCGGCAAAATCTCAACATGCCGATGCGGCCGGTTGTGAATATAACTCATAATGTCCAAGGCCAGGAATTAGAAAAAAGTAAGGAAATTGATTTATCCACCAATTTTTCCGTTTATATTAAAGGGTGTTTTACCGAAACTAATTTACAGTAATTGCTAAAATGTTAAAATTGAAAAAGCAAATATTAAAAAAAAATTTAACGAATAAAGTTATAGGTAGAATTATTTCAATTTTATTTATAATTTTATTGGCAGGACTGTTCTCATATATGATTTATAAGGTTGTTTTTACCCAGAAACAAAATGAGATTATTGAAAATAAATATTTAAAACTAACGGAAGAAAAAATTAGATTAAAAAATGAACTTGATACCCAAATTAAAGCGTACTTAACTAAGGAAAATGAACTGATTGCTAAAAAAGAGGAAATAGCTGATTTAGAACATAAATTAGTCGGCTTTGAGGATTTTGAAAAGATAAAAGAGGTTTCGGCTGTAAATGAAAAAAAGGTTGAGGAACTAAGTTCAAAATACAGTAAGATAGAAGTCCACAACAAAAACCTGCTTCAAGAAAACTTAACTTTAAATAGCCGGTTAAATAGTATTACAGGTGAATTCAAGAAAACCTTGGAAGATTTAAAAAGCGTCAAGAAAGACTTGCTGGATGTCAAAAGTGACGCAACGATAAAATCTTATATTGCCAGGCTTGAAAGTACAGAGAAAAATTTGGTAGCGAAAGATATATTAATTAAAGAGTTAAATGAAAAAATTAAAAATTTATCAAAAAGTGACCTTGAATTTGAAAAAGAGAAAAAATTTTTGGAAAAAGAAATAAGTTCATTAGAAAAAGAAAATGAAAAATTAAAAAATAATCTAGAGCAGACAAAATCAGATTATAATAAAAACTATCGATCTGACAGCCAATTAAGAGATTTAAAAAAACAACTGAGAGAAAAAGATAAAGAAAAAGAGCTGTTGAATGCAGAAATGGTGCGTTTGCGTAAATCAAAAGCGAGATTAGAACATCGAATAGATTCATATGAGGAAAAAATTACAAAGTTAGAAGACGAGTTATTTAATATCAGGGATAAAACCCGCGATATCCAAAAGATGGAAAAAGAAAAACAACAATTAGAAGAAGAATTAACCCGGGCCCAGGAAAAAGTTAAAAATCAGGAAAGCGTTATTTCTTCTTTAGAAAAAAGTAGTAATTTAATAAACAGCAAAGAATTTCAATTAAAAGATATTTCAGTGGGCCGGACCGGGGTTGAAGGCCAATACCAGGATGATTTAAATAAAGCCTATTTTTTATATGATACAGCTAAGGCGCAAATGGTAAAATTCTCTGAGCTTTTAATGAAAAAGGAAATTGAATTAGAAACCGCAAAAAATAAAATTACAGAATTAGAAAATGAACTTGCTTTATTAAAAACACAAGCTAAGATATTGCCTGGAAGTGATTATTCTCAAGAAGAGGGGGTGCAAAAGCTGAACCAAGCGTTGTTAATTAAAAACAAACAAATAGAAAATAAAGATGCAGAAATAGCTGCATTAAATGTTCAAAAAATAACTCTGGAAGAAAAGATTGCTTACCAGCAGAAAGAATATGGGGATGCAAACACTCTTTATGATAAGCTAAAAGGGCAAATGCTGCAAACAGCAGAACTTTTAGCGCGCCGGGAATTAGATTTGATTGAAAAAAATAAAGAGATTTTAAGCCTAAGGAACGAACTGAAAATTTTACGGGTAAAATACAATTTTAAAGAGCAGGAGTTAAATGATACTAATCTTCAGCATAAAAAGACAATAGATAATTTAACTCGTTCCTCAGAGTTAGATTTCAATTTTCAAGATAAAAACTTCAACCAAAACAGCATATTGTATGAATCAGAAGAAAAACGAAAGGCAGATGAGTTAAAAAAAGAAGTAGAATTACTTTTAGGCAAATAGTTCTTTTATCAGGGGGGTAATAATGAAAAAGAAGAAACAATATATCCCGGTTAGTTTTTGTATTGCGGTTTTAATAATTTTTAGTTTTTGTTCTATGCAAAATATTTATGCGGGAGAGTATGAGGACTATTATCAAAAAGGGCAGATTCTTTTTGACCAGGGTAAGTATACAGAAGCTCAAATTGAATTTGAAAAAGCGAGAAAAATACTACAAAAAGCAGAGGTTTTTTCTGTTTTATCGGAAACAGATGCAGGACAAAGGTTTTTTTCTCCGGGGGTAAGTGCTCAGCCAGATAAATTAACTATAGAAAACAAAAAACTTCAAGAACAATTAAATGCTTTAGATAAGGAAACAAAAAATCTAGAAAAAGAAAATGAACAGTTAGAAATAAAACTGGAAAAGAGTTTAAAAAAGCTCAAGACAAAAGAAGCGCCAATTGCTGATTTTAAGAAAAAGATTCAGCAGCTTGAATTGGTAGTGCTAAAAAAAGAAGAAGCAATGAATAATTCTCAAACAGAAACTGAGCAAATAAAGAAAGAAAAGGAAGGGCTAGAAAATGAGTTAGCTGTTTTAAAAAAAGAACTAATAGATTTATACCAGCGTAAAGAAGTTGAAATTAAACCACAGGAAAAAGGGTATTTAGAGAAAAAATTTTCAAATATAGGTAAAATGCTGGGGACAAAAGAAGAGTCAATTGAGAAAAAAGAGGTTTTAACCTTAAAGGAAAAGCTAGAGCATTATGAAATTCTTTTGGCAGAAAAAGAATCGTTGCAAAAAAAGTTAGCAGATACAAGCAGTGAGCTTGAACTAAAAACTAATGTTATCAAGGAATTAGGAGAAAAGATTAATGCTAAGGAGAATCTAATCTCTAAAAATGAAAATGAAAAATCTAAATTTCTCGAGGATAAAATCTTGCTTGAAAAAATAAATAACGCACTAAAAAAACAAAATGAAGAGTTAATAAATAAAACAGTTTCTGTGAATAAATTAGAAAAAGAAATTGAACAAAAAAATAAATTAATAGGGCAGGAAAAAGATAAATCACTAAATATTCAGGCACAGCTTGAATTATTAATTAAAGAAAAAGATGATTTGCTCAAAGAAAACAAGGCGCAGCAATCCAAAGGAGTCTCAACTCAAGAGCTACAAAAGAAAATAGATGAGCTTGAGCGGGACAAGCTGGCAAAAGAAACATTACAAAAGCAGTTCCAAGCTGATTTAAATAACTTGAGCAAAGAAAAAGAATCTTTAACTAAAGAAATTGATAAATTGCGTGAAGGCCTGTCCAATGCAGAGCAAACGAAAATTGAAGTGCAAAACCAG